>NZ_JAPCKL010000001.1:126145-693868 GCF_025942345.1 Pseudoalteromonas sp. A3 | reverse complement strand
AAAGTCAGGGCTTTATCTACGGAGCAGTATTAAATACTAGGCGCAAAGGCAAGCTCACTGACTTCGATGTGATAAATGAGAGCTAATCATTTATCAACGAGAGATACAAGGCGTGAAGCTTGCTCACGCGAGCATCAGCGTTTTGGTTTTTTTAATTTTTTACTAATAAAAACACATAAAGATCTATTGCACAAAGAGAAGCGAAAGAGGAGCAAATGACAAAACACATTTCAGGACAAGACAGGTATTAAAACAAAAAAGCCGCGCTATTTTACATAGCGCGGCTTTTTAATGAGGCTAAGGGTTACTCAGCGCTCATTGTTTTAGTCATGTCTGAACTAGCACGACCTGCAGGTTTAATTGACCCTGCGCGTAAGCCACTATCAGGAACTAACTCACGTTTATCGTGTGCCATGGCAACTGATGTATGCTTTACGTCGCTATCAGCAACTGGTGTCGGTTGAGCCATAGGTGCGCTTGCAGCCCCTTTGCTAATAACCGTTTTTGCATTGGCATCTTTTTGCTCAGCTACTTCAGTCTCTGCTTTAACAGGCTCAGGTTTCGCTGGTTGCTCAGCTACTTCAGGCTCTGCTTTAACAGGTTCTGGTGTTGCTGGTTGCTCAGCTACTTCAGGCTCTGGTATTGCTGGTTGTTCAGCTACTTCAGGCTCTGCTTTAACAGGCTCTGGTGTTGCTGGTTGTTCAGCTACTTCAGGCTCTGCTTTAATAGGCTCTGGTGTTGCTGGTTGCTCAGCTACTTCAGGCTCTGATTTAACAGGCTCAGATGTTGTTATTGGTTGCTCAGTAACAACAACTGGCTCTTCAGCTGTTTCAGGATCAACAGTTTGTACTGCATCGTCATTGGCTGTTGGTTGCTCTGCTTTAGGAGCAGCTTCAACTTTAGCTAGGTCTTCTACAGCTAACGCTTGCTCAACATTTTCTGATGCATCGTTTGAGGTTGGCTGTTCAGCTTTTGCTTTTAGCTCTGCCTCATACTCAGCGGCAGCTTGATCTGCTACTGGCACAAATGCAGGAGCTTCATCTGCTTTTTCTTCTGTAGCTTCACCTTGTTCAGGACGACGGCGACGCTGGCCCGAAGCGCGAAGGTGACGAGGAGAACGGCGTGAACGCGTACGTGTTTGCCCTTGCTCATCTTCAGAGTTTGCTTCGTCAGTTGACGCTGCAGCTACTGGCTTTTCTTCTTGCTCAGGTTGTGCCTTAGGCGCTTGCTCTTTCACTGGTGCAGGTTTTGTTTGCTCTGACTTTTGCTCATTTGCAGTTTGCTTTGCTGCTGGCGCTTGCTCTTTAGGGTGCTCTACTTTAGCTGTTTCAGTGCTTTGCTGCGGTTGCTCAGTCGTATCAGATGCTTTTACTTGCTCAGTATTTTCATCTTGGATACGTACTTTTTTGCGAACATTACGACGTTGACGGCGAACTTTTGGCTTCTGCTCTTTAGGCTCAGTGCTTTGCTTAGCCTCAGTTTCATTCGCTTTTGCGTCTGTTTTTACTTGCTCTTTGTCGGCGGTACGATTGTCGTTATTACGGTTATCGTTACGCTTACGCGAGTTAGGATTACGACGGCGCTTATTGCGGTTCTCGTTTTTCTCTTGGCTTTCGTTCGCGGTAGATTCAGTTTTCACTTCTTCTTCAGCAGGACGTTCACCACGAGGTTTAGAGCGAGAGTTATTACGACGACGCTGGTTGTTATTGCGGCGACGGTTGTCACTGTTACCACGGCGATTGTTATTACGTGTTTGCTGTTGTTTTTCTTGCTCAGCTTTTTCTTTTGCTTGCTTTTCTTCTTCGCTTTCACCAGCAAATAACGACTTAAACCAATTACCAATAGCAGCCAATAGGCCACCTTCAACCTTAGGTACAGCAACAGGCGCTGCTGGTTTGTCTACTTTAGCTTGTGGCGCTGGCGTTGAAGGCATAACAACACCTTTAAGCATCGGCTCTTCACGAACAGGCGCAGCTGCTGGTTTAGCCATTTCGAACGATTCTGGCTCAGGTGCAACAACTTGCTCGTAACTTACTGTTTCTAGTGTTTCGTCTTTACGTAAACGCATCACTTCGTAGTGCGGTGTTTCCATGTGTTGATTAGGAATAATAACCACATCACATTTATGATGTTTTTCAATACGATGAACGCTTCTGCGCTGCTCGTTTAATAAATAAGCGGCAACTGCTACAGGCACTTGTGCATTTACTTGTGCTGTGTTGTCTTTAATTGCTTCTTCTTCAATTAAACGCAAAATAGACAAGGCGATAGACTCGTTAGAACGAATAGTACCTTGGCCACTACAACGCGGACATGGGCCTTGGCTTGCTTCACCTAGTGAAGGGCGCAAACGCTGGCGCGACATTTCAAGTAAACCAAAGCGCGAAATTTTACCAATTTGTACACGCGCACGATCTGGACGAGCGGCATCTTTTAAGCGGTTTTCTACTTCACGCTGATGGCGTGGCGGTGTCATATCGATAAAGTCGATAACAATTAAGCCACCTAAGTCGCGAAGGCGTAATTGACGGGCAATTTCATCTGCCGCTTCTAAGTTAGTATTCAGTGCTGTTTCTTCGATATCTCCGCCTTTTGTTGCTTTAGACGAGTTGATATCAATAGAGGTAAGCGCTTCTGTTGGGTCAATTACAATTGAACCACCTGAAGGTAAGCGTACTTCACGTTGGAACGCAGACTCAATTTGGCTTTCAATTTGGTAATGCGTAAATAGTGGTGTGTCGCCTTGATAAAGCTTTACGCGGCTCATAAAGTCAGGGCGAAAACGCTCAATGTGCGCTTTAGCTTCTTCAAATACACGTGGTTTATCAATTAATATTTCACCAATATCACGACGTAAATAATCGCGAATAGCGCGGAAAATTACATTGCTTTCTTGGTGAATCAAAAACGGTGCTTTAGCACTGTCGGCTGCTTGTTGAATTGCATCCCAATGTACTAAAAGTGCTTTTAAATCGTAGTTTAATTCTTCAAACGATTTGCCAACACCTGCTGTACGTACAATTAAGCCCATACCTTTAGGAAGTTCTAATCGGCTAAGTGCTTCTTTAAGGTCTGTACGCTCATCGCCTTCAATACGACGAGAAATACCGCCTGCACGAGGGTTGTTTGGCATTAGCACTAAGTAGCTACCCGCTACGCTGATAAAGGTAGTAAGTGCTGCGCCTTTTTGGCCGCGCTCTTCTTTATCAACTTGTACAATTACTTCTTGGCCTTCTTTAATCACGTCGCGAATATTTGGGCGACCATGAAAAGTATAACCTTGTGGGAAGTAAGTACGAGCAATTTCTTTTAAAGGAAGGAAACCATGACGATCGGCGCCGTAATCTACGAAAGCCGCTTCTAAAGAGGGTTCAATGCGTGTGATTTTGCCTTTATAAATATTGGCTTTTTTCTGTTCGTGACCTGGGCTTTCTATATCTAAATCATATAGGCGCTGGCCGTCAACCAGTGCTACGCGCATTTCTTCTTGCTGCGTTGCATTGATTAGCATACGTTTCATATTGTTACTCTACTTATTTTTTGTCGCTGACATGACGAAACGTGTTCGCCTGTTCAGTTGTTCCTTTTTTTAGAATGTGCAGCCTCACGACTGGGTCTGTAACGGAACGCTCTGTAATGTGTATGCAGTATTTTTTAAATGCTGGCTAACAATAACGTACGCTTACGTTATTAAATTCTTTATGGTGCTAAAACTGTCGGCTCTTATGCTCTTTACAAGTTTTACCCAGAAGTTGGCCTGTCATATCAATCTTTTTAGTACGTTTATGTTAGGCGCGTAGGGCTCGTTAAGTAACTTAAATACGATGAGTATTTTCTAAGTACTTGCGAGCAAAGTTCGCTGCCGAATGTTAATAAACGCTTATTTGCTAGATTTTTAGTTCTAAATAAGCTGCTATACGGTACTACGTGTGAGCAAATGCTGAACAACGTTTTTACGTCGTCACTATCAAACAAATTATTTGTTCATTGCTTTTATTTTTACATTAAATGTAAATTCATGTTCAAACTTAACCAGTAATATATTACGCGCATTACTGTTAGTTGATCGCACGTGTTAACTGAGTAGGCATAAAAGCTTTGGAAAACTTAACTCGGATCTGTATGATCGGCTACCCAGAATGTGCATCACGAATGTTTTAATGTGTTAAAAAGCACCGTTGTTATTTGCAAATACTAAATATTTGCGCTGCTGATTATCCCACTATTATAACCGTGTTAGCAACTAAATTATTTTACTTAAATCAGTGATTAGGCAATGTCAGAAAAAACCGGCTTACAAGTAACTTTTGTCACAATCAACGAAGACCATTTAGGTCAGCGTATTGATAACTTTCTTATTACCCATTTAAAAGGGGTGCCTAAAAGCGCTGTTTATAAAATTTTACGCAAAGGCGAGGTACGCGTTAATAAAAAGCGTATTAAGCCCGTTTACAAATTACAGCTTGATGATGTAGTGCGTATTCCGCCAATTAAAGTAGCAGAGCGCGAAGAGTTTGTGCCTAAAAAGCTCGATAAAGTGAAGCAATTAGAAGACGCAATACTCTTTGAAGATAAATACCTTATTGTAATTAATAAGCCCTCGGGTATGGCTGTACATGGCGGCAGTGGCTTAAGCTACGGTTTAATAGAAGCACTACGCGTATTACGCCCAGATGAGCGCAGTTTAGAGCTAGTACACAGGCTTGATAGAGACACATCGGGGTGTTTATTAATTTCAAAGCGTCGCTCGGTACTTACCGCATTGCATGAGCAGCTGCGTGAAAAAACAATGGAAAAAAATTACTGGGCGTTGGTAACAGGGCAGTGGGATTCGTCGGTTAAAAATGTGACCGAAGGGCTGCGTAAAAACACCCTCAAGTCGGGCGAGCGAGTAGTGCGTGTAGACAATAACGAAGGTAAACCTTCACATACTCGCTTTAGAGTACTTGAGCGTTTTAACGAGTGTTCGTTAGTGCAAGCCTCACCTGTGACTGGACGTACTCACCAAATTCGTGTTCATACACAGTGTAAAGGCCACCCTATTGCATGCGATGATAAATACGGCGACCAAGGATTTGATGTATCAATGCGCAAAATAGGCTTAAACCGCTTATTTTTACACGCCCACGATTTAAGCTTTTATCACCCTAAAAACGAAACTACCATGCGCGTAGAGGCGCCGCTTGATAACGCACTTAAAAGTTGTATTTTAAAATTAAGAGATGCTAAAGCGTAATGACCACCGCTGTATTAAAAAAATATAAACTGGTTATTTTTGATTGGGATGGCACTGTAATGGACTCAATTAGCAAAATTGTTAATTGTATTCGTCACAGTGCGCTGGCGCTTAATATTGAGCCGCCGAGCGACACTGCAATTAAAAATATTATTGGTATGTCGCTTGAACTTGCTATTGAGGTGCTATTTCCTGACGATGTAGCGCAGCATCCCGCATTAGTTAACGGCTATAAACAGCAATACCGTGTTGATACGACTGCCACCCCTGTATTTGATAATGTAGAAAATGTACTAAGTGCGTTAAAAGCACAAGGGGTTATCTTAGCGATTGCCACCGGTAAAGGGCGTGCTGGTTTAATGCGTTTATTAGAGCAAACTCAGTTAGAGTATTACTTTAGTGCCACGCGCACAAGTGATGAAGCACGCTCTAAACCTTCGCCCGATATGCTTGAACAACTATTAGCTGAATTTGCAATAAATGCCGACGAAGCACTCATGATTGGGGATACAAAAATAGATATGGCCATGGCACAGGCAGCCAACATAGATAGAATTGGCGTTACCATGGGCGTGCACAGTGCAGCGCAGTTAAGTGAGTTTAGCCCCGTTGCAACCGTTGATAATTACCAGCAGCTGCAACGCATACTACTTGGCTAAGGTTGAGCGGCGAGTATGTCGAGATTAAACTCAGCCAATAGCTGGCTGAGTTTAATAAGAGGCAAGCCTATTAAGCTATTAGGATCGTCTCCGTTTAATTTTTCAAATAAGCATATCCCTAATCCTTCACTTTTAAAGCTCCCAGCACAGTTATAAGGCTGCTCTGCATCGCAGTAGGCTTCTATTTGCTCTTTGGTGAGTGTTCTAAATACTACTTCAAAAGGCTCAATTAACGTTTTTGCTTTATCGCTAGCAATATCGTAAACACACAGGCCTGTTAAAAACGTGACAGTTTGGCCGCTAAACAAAGAAAGCTGCTTTATGGCGTTTTCTTTATTATGGGGTTTACCAAGTATTTTCCCATCAAATACGGCCACTTGGTCGGAGCCGATTGCAAGGCCTTTAACAAAATGATCGCAAGCTGCACGCGCTTTGCGCTCGCTTAGGCGCTTAACAAGTTGCTCTGGGGTTTCGTTTGGTATGGCTGTTTCGTCAATATCAGGCGAAAAAGTACTAAATGGCAGATTAAATTTTTGCAATAAAGACTGCCTAAATGGCGAGCTTGACGCTAATATAAGCAGGTGCTTCATAAATTATTATCCTAATTAAAATTAGTTTGAGTTAGGATAAATCAGATCCGTAATGAAAACACGTGAAAAACCATGTAAAAATGCTTTTTTGCTTTGACTAACCAATTAACTATCTATATGATGCAGCCCCTATGCAAAAGGTAAAAATTCCCATCACTCTTCATCCTGGGAAAGCAGCGCAACACCGTTTAACTTACGATGGTATTGTACCGCTTGAAAAACTTGCTCGTTTACGAGGTGTTGTACAGGAAGAAGTAGGTGAAATAGCGGTAAAAATTCAGTGCAAAACCGATGAGCAAGGTTTAGTTGTGATTAGTGGCAATTTGTCTACACACGTAACTGTAACTTGTCAGCGTTGTAATGATGATTTAGGGTTGGATTTGGATCAAGACTTTATGTATTCGCCTGTTGGTTTGGATGCTGAGTCAGATGATCTTCCTGAAGTCTACGATGAAGTAGCGCTTGATGAAAACGGTGAAATTAACGTGTTTGAGTTAATCGAAGACGAACTAATTTTAGCAGTGCCATTAGTGCCTACACACAACGAAGCTTCGTGCAATTACTCATCAAAGCCTGCTAGCTTTGGTGTACTAAAGGCGGAAGATGATAAACCAAATCCATTTGATATTTTGAAACAACTTAAGAAAGATTCTTAGGAGAAGACTAATGGCTGTACAAAAAAGCAAAAAGTCTCGTGCAAGACGCGGCATGCGCCGTTCACACGATGCGATCAACGGTCCAACTTTAACAGTTGACCAAACTTCAGGTGAGACTCATCGTCGTCACCATGTAACTGCTGACGGTTACTACAAAGGCGTTCAAGTAATTTCTAACTAAGAGATTGCTTTATGCTGACTAATCTAACCATAGCGTTAGATATGATGGGGGGCGATTATGGCCCCCGTTCATCTATCCCCGCTGCCGTTTGCGCAGTAAATGCTCATGCCAATTTAACACTCATTTTATGTGGCAACGAGCAAGTAATTACTAATCAATTAGAATCCCTCGATTCACTTTCACACCCACGTTTAATTATTCGCCATTGCAGCGAAGTTGTCACTAATGCCTGCGAACCCGCTTTAGCTGTGCGTTCTAAAAAAGACTCCTCTATGCGTGTCGCCCTTGATTTAGTTAAATCGGGTGAAGCACAAGCCTGTGTAAGCTCGGGTAACACCGGCGCTTTATTTTTTATGGCTCATTACGTATTAAAAATGCTGCCTGGCGTTAAACGCCCCGCATTAATATCGGCCGTTCCTACAGAGCGAAAAAATCCAGTTTATCTGCTTGATTTAGGCGCTAATGTGCATTGTGATTCAGAAATACTTTATCAATTTGGCATTATGGGCTCGGTAGTAGCAGGCCAAGCTCTTGGCTGCGATAACCCTAAAGTGAGTTTACTTAATATTGGCTCTGAAGACATAAAAGGCCATGAAGGCATAAAGCAAGCAGCGCAGCTTATGCAGCAAAGCCCTTATATTAATTACACGGGTTACAGTGAAGGCAGTGATATTTTTTCGGGTAAAGCCGATGTCATTGTGTGTGAAGGGTTTGTCGGAAACGTCGCATTAAAAACCTGCGAAGGCATTGCTAAACTGATCATGAAAAAGTTTACAAGCGCCCTAGAAAAGCACTTAATTTACAAATGCATGGCGTTTATTTTAAGTCCTATTATAAAAAAACTCTATAATCGGGTGAACCCCGACCAGTATAACGGCGCTTCTCTGGTAGGATTGCGCGGTATTGTCGTTAAAAGCCATGGAAATGCATCAGCAAAAGCATTTCAAGCAGCAATCGATGAAGCGGTAAAAGAGGTTGAACGTCAACTTCCAGATAAAATAGCCGCTATTTTCGAAAAAACACATTCTAAAAACTCGGCGGCCGAATAACGTTTAGGTGCCGTAGTTACACTAAATTTTTGTTTAATTAAAAAGAGCAAAGTATGGCACAAAAAATTGCACTTCTATTTCCTGGTCAGGGCTCACAAAGCGTTGGCATGTTAAGCGAGCTACTAGAGAGCTCTGACATTGTAAAAGCAACCTTTAGCGAAGCGTCAAGCGCACTTGGCTACGATTTAGCAGCGCTTGTACTAAATGGCCCAGAAGAAGAACTTAATCAAACTCACCGCACTCAACCTGCTTTATTAACAGCAAGCGTGGCAATTTACCGCCACTGGTTAGCTGCAAACCCAGATGTGGATGTGGTCATGGCTGGTCACAGCTTAGGTGAATACTCTGCATTGGTATGTAGTGACGTTATTAGCCTAGGTGAAGCGGTAAAACTTGTTGAAAACCGTGGCTTATACATGCAAGAAGCAGTGCCTGCGGGCGTAGGCTCTATGGCTGCCATTATTGGTTTAGGCGATGAGCAAATAAAAACAGCATGTGAAGAGTCTGCACAAGGCGAGGTTGTTTCACCGGTAAATTATAACTCACCAGGGCAAGTGGTTATTGCAGGGCATAAAGCTGCTGTTGATAGAGCTTCACAAGCGTGTAAAGATGCCGGCGCAAAACGTGCCTTACCACTGAGTGTAAGCGTGCCTTCACATTGTGAACTAATGAAACCAGCGGCTGAAAAACTTGCCAACGATTTAGCCGCTTTAACATTTAATACACCTAAGTGTGATGTAATTAATAACGTTGATGTAAAAGCACAAAGCTCGGCTGATGCAATTAAAGATGCATTGGTACGTCAACTATACAGCCCAGTTCGTTGGACAGAAACAGTACAGGCTTTAGTTGCTCAAGGCATTACGCAAAGCTACGAATTTGGCCCAGGTAAAGTATTAACTGGACTTGCAAAACGAATTGATAAAGCAATGGTATGTGGCTCAGTAAATGACGCTGCTGCTATCGACGCTGCAAAATAAGAGAATATAAAATGACTAATTTATTTTCATTAGAGGGCAAAGTTGTCCTAATTACTGGCGCAAGCCGTGGTATTGGTAAAGCAATTGCAAACACTTTAGTAGCGCAAGGCGCAAAAGTAGCAGGTACTGCTACGAGTGAGTCAGGCGCGGCTAAAATTAGCGATTACTTAGGTGATAACGGTAAGGGGTATGCTTTAAACGTAACCGATCCTGCATCGATTGAGGCAACATTAGCGGCAATAAAAGCCGACTTAGGCGATGTTGACGTACTTGTAAATAACGCAGGTATTACCCGTGATAATTTATTAATGCGTATGAAAGACGGTGAGTGGGACGATATTATCGACACGAACTTAAGCTCTATTTTCCGTTTATCTAAAGCGGTATTACGCCCAATGATGAAGAAAAAGAACGGCCGTATTATTAATATTGGCTCAGTTGTGGGCACTATGGGTAATGCAGGTCAAGCTAACTACGCGGCAGCTAAAGCGGGTGTTATTGGCTTTTCTAAATCGCTTGCACGCGAAGTTGCATCACGCGGCATTACAGTAAATGTAGTAGCCCCTGGTTTTATTCAAACTGATATGACCGATGAGCTAACAGAAGATCAAAAAGCGGCCACCCTTGCTAATGTACCAGCAGGTCGATTAGGTCAGCCTGATGAAATAGCAGCGGCTGTGTGTTATTTAGCATCTGACGCGGCTGCGTATGTATCTGGCGAGACTTTGCATGTAAATGGCGCGATGTACATGGTTTAACGGCCATTGTTATAAGCAAATGCTAAAAATAACTTAAGTAAGTGACCTCAAAAACATTGAAATTTTTATGATCTTGCTTTAAACATACTTGAAATCGCTGTGAAAATAAGCGATAAAAGACAAAACAAACACTCAGAGGTTTGACCAGACAATTATTTATGGTCAAATCATTGAATCAGAGAATTATGCGGCGTAAACTACGCCGCAATCTGAAAATAACGCATTGGCGTTTTTAATAAAGGAAAGAAGAATGAGCGATATCCAAGAACGCGTAAAAAAAATTATCATCGAACAGCTAGGTGTTAAAGAAGAAGAAGTTAAAAACGAAGCTTCTTTCGTAGACGACCTAGGTGCAGATTCTCTTGATACTGTTGAACTAGTTATGGCTCTTGAAGAAGAGTTTGATACTGAGATCCCAGATGAAGAAGCTGAAAAGATCACTACAGTACAATCTGCAATCGATTACGTATCAGCTCACGCTGAGTAATTAATCGCATATTAAAGGCAGCATTCGCTGCCTTTAATCTATATATCCAAACCACCTCAAAGTTCATGATTCAAATTCACCCGCTTTTACTCTCTACTGCATTCATTTGTAATAGCACATCTTTAGTTGAATTTGAGACTCGCACTTTGAGGTCGCTTGGGTATGAATTCCCTTTGTAATGCCAATAGATTTAAACTTAGTGAGTTAAACGGCTTACTAAAGTAATACTATTTTAATCAATTGGTTTAAATATCCCTTATTGGAGGCAAACCGTGGCTAAACGTCGAGTCGTCGTAACTGGCTTAGGAATGTTGACGCCGCTAGGTAATGATGTGCAATCTACCTGGCAAGGCTTATTAGATGGTAAAAGTGGTATACAAAATATAACCCACTTTGATACATCAAAATTTGGTACTAAATTCGCTGGACTCATAAATGACTTTGATGCAACTGCATACATGTCAGCGAAAGATACTAAAAAAATGGACTTATTTATTCAGTACGGCATTGCAGCGGGTGTTCAAGCCTTTCAAGACTCAGGCCTTGAAGTTACTGAACAAAACGCAACACGTATTGGTGTTGCTGTAGGCTCAGGCATTGGTGGATTAACCCTAATTGAAGAAAACCATATAAAGCTACTTAACAGTGGCCCACGTAAGCTTTCTCCATTTTATGTGCCATCAACCATTATTAATATGATCTCGGGCCATTTATCAATGATGCATGGTTTACGCGGTCCTAATATTTCTATTGTGACGGCATGTACTACAGGCCTGCATAATATTGGCCATGCAGCGCGTATGATTGCTTACGGCGATGCCGATGCGATGGTTGCCGGTGGCGCAGAAAAAGCCTGTACACCTATTGGTATGGGTGGCTTTAATGCTGCACGTGCGCTTTCTACCCGTAACGACGACCCACAAGCTGCGTCGCGTCCGTGGGACAAAGACCGCGATGGTTTTGTACTATCTGATGGCGCAGGTGTTGTTGTAGTAGAAGAGTATGAACACGCTAAAGCCCGTGGCGCTAAAATTTATGCTGAGCTTGTTGGCTTTGGTATGAGCGGTGATGCGTATCACATGACCTCGCCACCGGAAGACGGTGCAGGTGCGGCACTCGCTATGCAAAATGCATTAAACGATGCACAAGTAAATGCAGACCAAGTTGGTTACATTAACGCACACGGTACATCTACTAATGCAGGCGACAAAGCCGAAACGCAAGCTGTTAAAAATATTTTTGGCAGTGCAGCGCAAGATGTAATGGTAGGCTCGTCTAAATCGATGATGGGACACCTATTAGGCGCAGCGGGTTCTGTAGAGTCTATTATTTCTATTTTATCGCTGGCCGATCAAAAAGTATCGCCCACCATTAACCTAGATAACCCAGATGAAGGCTGTGACTTAGATTATATAGCTCACACTGCACGTGATGCAAAACTTGACTTTGCATTGTGTAACTCATTTGGTTTTGGTGGGACTAATGGCTCGTTGCTATTTAAAAAGGTATAATCCTTTTTAACAACGAACCACATTATAAGAGCTCAGTTGTTTAACTGGGCTTTTTTTATGCAAGCCATTCAATATGCAAACAATAATAACAACCGATGATACAAGTGCGATTAATACACGGGATAGAGGCCTTAACTACGGTGATGGTTTTTTTACCACAGCCAAAGTAATTGCAGGGCAGGTAGAGCATTGGCAGTACCATAAAGCACGTTTGGTAGAATGCGCAGAACGCTTAGCGTTTCCTGCAATTAACTTTACTGAGCTTGAGCAACATATTGCAAAGGCAATTACTGGCTGCCAATTAAATGTGCTTAAAATAGTGATCACCCGCGGAGAAGGTGGGCGAGGCTATGGATTGCCGCAACACACCCATTTAACCATTTTAATTACCGTGTTAGGGTTTCCACAAAGCTACCCAGCATTAGCTAAAACAGGGGTGAGTTTAGCCCTAAGCCCAATAAAATTAGCAGCCCAACCTTTATTAGCCGGTTTAAAAACACTTAACCGACTAGAACAAGTGCTGATTAAAAATGCCATGGCAAAACAGCAATGTGACGATGTTTTAGTACTCGATCATCAAAACAATGTGATTGAAGCTTCGGCAGCTAATATTTTTGCTATTAGTGATAATAATGTATATACGCCAAGCCTTGAGCAATGCGGTATTAAAGGGGTTTATCTGCAATCGTTATGTGATAAATTAGCGGTTGAATTTAAGCAAGTAAGCCTAAATGAATTAACCCAAGCTAGTGCTGTATTTATTTGTAATAGCTTAATGGGCGCTGTGCCCGTCAGTCGTATAGAACAACATACATTTAATGTTGAGCAATGCATGTGTTTATTAAATGAATTATTAGCCAAGGAGGCTAAGTGTTAAAAGTTATTTTATCGGTATTATTGTTAGCTTTAGTTACAACGCTAGTAGGGTATCAGCAATTACAAGCAACAATAACTAGCCCGCTAAATATAACAACGCCTACCCAGTTTGAAGTTAAAAAAGGCATGGGCTTTAACCAGCTATGTAAACAATGGCAAGCTAATAATTGGTTAAAAAGCTGCTGGCGTTACCAAGTAATTGCAAAGCTTGACCCAACACTAACCGACTTAAAAGCCGGCTTGTACGAGCTAACGAATACAAGCGTTATTAATAATATAAAAAAAATAAACAACGGCGAGCAAATCAGTTTTAGCTTTACTATTATTGAAGGGCAAAACTTACGCGAAGTGATAGCAGCCATTAGTAGTGCGCCGCATTTAACTAATAACTTAAATACAGAGCAACTGGCGCAGCAAATAGTAGGTGAAAAAGGCCATTTAGAAGGGTGGTTGTTTCCAGATACGTATCATTATCACAGTGGTGATACTGCCAGTAGTTTATTAAAACGTGCGGCCGTTAAAATGCAGCAAACACTTGAGCAAGCATGGCCACAACGTGCAGAAAACCTACCGTATAAAAACGCATATGATGCACTTATCATGGCCTCTATTATCGAAAAAGAAACAGGCCTTGCCAGTGAGCGCCCCTTAATAGCCGCCGTATTTATAAATAGATTAAACGCAAATATGCGCCTACAAACCGATCCCACCGTAATATATGGCCTAGGGGAGAGTTTTGACGGTGACATTAAACGAAAAGATTTACGCGATTACACACCTTATAATACGTATCGCATTAAAGGGCTGCCGCCAACACCCATTGCCATGCCCTCAAAAGCGGCTATTTTAGCAGCGCTTAATCCGCCTAAAACACAGTATGTTTATTTTGTGGCTAAGGGCGATGGCAGTCATCAATTTTCAACCACGTTAAAGCAACACAACGCGGCAGTTAAAACGTATATATTAAATAAAACGAATTAAACTTTATATGAAACCAAAATTTATTGTTATTGAAGGCCTTGAAGGCGCAGGTAAATCAACGGCTATTTCGTTATGCCAAGACTTTTTAAATAAAAAACAAATAGACTTTATTAACGTACGCGAGCCAGGTGGGACACCGCTTGCCGAGTCTTTACGTACTTTAGTAAAAGCCGAACATGAAGAAGACATAGCTTTTGAAACCGAACTACTTATTATGTACGCAGCTCGCTCGCAGCTTATGCATAATGTAATTAACCCGGCGCTTGATAAAGGGCAGTGGGTATTAGCAGATCGCCACGATTTATCATCTCAAGCATACCAAGGTGGCGGGCGTGGCATTAGCGCTAATACGTTAGCGTCTTTGTCGTCTATGGTATTAAAAGGGTTAAAACCTGATTTAACAATTTACCTAGATATAGACCCCGTAATAGGCCTTGAGCGTGCTAAAGGGCGTGGAGAGCTTGATAGAATTGAGCAAGAAGCCATTGAGTTTTTTCAGCGTACGCGTATGCGTTATGTTGAGCTGGCAAATGACGATAGCTCAATAAAAACCGTAGATGCCAACCAAAGTATTGATAAAGTACACCGCGATATAACCAATGTACTACGCACCTTTTTTGAAGGGTTAAAATAACATGCCATTGCCATTGCCATGGCTTAATAACGTAGAGCAACAGCTTGCGCAAAGTTATAAAGCGCAGCGTTTTCATCATGCGCAGTTGTTATGCGGGCCAAAAGGCGTTGGTAAGTTTGAGCTAAGCGAGCAATTAGCTAATAGCTTATTATGTCAAAATATTAATACCCATATGCAAAGCGAAGGTAGCAAGTTAGCCCCGTGCGGCCAGTGTAAAAGTTGCTCATTAACACTTGCGGGTAACCACCCTGATAAACGGCTAACGCAAGTTGAAGGGCAAAGCATTGGTGTTGACGATATTCGTGCGATAAGCGATTTTATGAACCACTCTGCTGCGCAAAATGGTAATAAAGTGGCCATTATTGAAAACTGCGAAAAAATGACCACGGCAGCAGCAAACGCGTTATTAAAAACCTTAGAAGAGCCCAGTAATAGCCGCTTTTTAATTTTAACCACAAGCCACACTGCGCAGTTACCTGCCACCATTTTAAGCCGCTGTGCCAAAACAGACATAAAAGTCGCAAACCCAGAAGCGACTAAAACCTGGTTAGCCGATTTAAATATTAGTGACTATGTGTGGCTGCCTTTATTTTATACGCAACCACTTTTAATTAAACAGTGGCAAGCGCAAGAGCAGCTGCAACACATTGATACTTTATATAAATTTGCAACTGAGTTTAAACAAAGCCATAATTTTAGTCCGCTTGTAAATATTATAAATAAACAACCTGAGCTAATACGCATTTTTACATTATTTTTAAGCGAGCAATTAAAACAGCAGCTTATAATGGGTTTAAGTTTTGACGCGTACCAAAGTGCTCAGCAAGCGTTGAATGAATTTTTACAAAATAGCACAGAGGTACTCGGGCTAAATTTACCTCTAGCAGTGTCGCGTTTAGCGCATGCCCTGCGTAACATTTAATAGGAATAGATATGCAAGAGCTTTTAGTTGATGTAGATAACCTTGACGAACTTTATCGCTGCTACATGCCTTATTTAAAAAAAGGCGGCCTATTTGTACGTACCAATATGCGTTACGAAATCGGCTACTCTTTAGCGCTTAGAGTGACTTTACCTGATGCGCTAGAAGATGACGTGGTAACGGGTAAAGTTGCCTGGATCACACCACAAGGCGCACAAAGCTCTAACCCACCAGGTATAGGTATTAGTTTTTTAGATGATAAAACAAATTTAAACGCTAAAATCGAAAAGCTATTAGGCACTATGTTAAACTCTGGTAATCCTACATATACCATGTAGTTTTAAACGCATTTGCTTAATAGTGATATGCATAAAGCAGCCGGTTAGCGAGCGCTTAGCTCTCATTAACTGCAATACTAACTTGCTTATATCAATTCGTTTAATACCCATTCGCTTAATTAAGTGATTTACTTTGAGGCTGGAAAAACGTGTTGATAGCTAGGTAAAAAATTCGCTATTTAGTTATGCTCGGCAATTGCTCCTGCATTGCTCTGCATCCATGCAGTCGTAAATAAGCATTGTTTAACGCAGGTAGCGACACGTTTAGCCCCGCAAAATGATTAGGTATTATTGCAAATTGGTACAACTAGGTATTTTTGCAGGTTAGTATAATTTAACACCCAAAACCATACAGGCCGTATAGTGATTGTAGATTCTCATTGCCATTTAGATCGTCTTGATTTTGACAAATTAGATTTAAACCTAGATCAAGTACTCGACAACGCCCGCGCAAAGCAAGTAGAGCACTTTTTATGTGTAAGTGTAACGCTTGATCAATTCCCAAGCATGCTTGAAAAAATTAAACATTACGACGATGTATCGGCATCGTGTGGCGTGCATCCGCTTGATCAAAAAGATGCCCTTAATAAACAGCAACTCATTGATTTAGCATCGCATGAAAAAGTAGTCGCGATTGGCGAAACAGGCCTAGATTACTATTATTCAAAAGACACGCACGCAGTACAACAAGCCAGTTTTGTTGGCCATATTGAAGTAGCAAACGAACTACAAAAGCCACTGATTATTCATACCCGTGATGCCAGAGCCGATACCATTAACTTGATGCGTGAGCACAAAGCAGAAAACTGCGGTGGCGTACTGCATTGTTTTACCGAAGATTGGGATATGGCCAAAAAAGCGATTGATATGGGGTTTTATATCTCTATTTCTGGCATTGTTACCTTTAAAAATGCCGTAGAGCTTAAAGAAGTTGTAAAACAAATCCCACTCGATAGATTACTCATCGAAACAGACTCGCCTTATTTAGCACCTGTGCCGTACCGTGGAAAAACAAATCAGCCTGCGTATGTAGAAGATGTTGCCTACTATATTAGTGAGCTTAAAGGCATAAGCTTTAACGAGCTTGCAAAAGCAACGACTGATAACTTTTATTCACTTTTTAAATTAGCAGCGAAAGGCTAACACATGACTACTCAATCGGCGCAACTCCCACTTTTATTAATGGGGCCTATGGTGCGCCGAGCTGAGCAAAGTGGTATATGTATACAGTTTGCTACTTCACGCCCTGGCAATTGCCAAATCACACTTGAAAACCAACAAAGCTACAGCGAGCAGCAAAGCATTGCATTAGGTAAACACCTTTACCTGCATTTTATAATTATAAAACCTGTTGATAGCCAGTTTCCGCTCGACACATTATTAGCGTATACATTGCATATTAACGAGCAAAAAATTGACTTAACTCCTTGGTGCTTTGAAGGGCAAACGGCGCCTTCGTTTGCAATTGCCAATAAGCTTACGCATATTTTACATGGCTCGTGTCGCAACGCACATCACCCCGCAAAAGACAGCTTAGTATCAGCAAGTGAATGGCAAAATACCCAGCGCAGTAATAAACTGCAGGGCGCACAGCTTTTACTGCTTAGCGGAGACCAAGTTTACGCCGATGATGTAGCCGGCCCTATGCTACTGGCTATTCATCAGCTAATAGATGCATTAGGTATTTATAAAGAGCAACCGCTTGAGCTCAATTTACCAGCAGATATAAATGAGCAGCTTTTTAACCGCCATCATTACTTACCTAAAACACCATGGCAAAAACGTTCAAAACTGGGCGTTGGGTACTGGCTAAAAAAAGACGAGCCTCATTTTTCTAGCGTAAAAGCGCATAATCACTTAATTCACTTTGAAGAATTTATAGCGCTGTATTTACTTAACTTTAGTGCCGCCGCGTGGCAATGCGTTGATATTAAAAATTGCCATTACACACAAGGCAATGAAAAAAATAACACCATTTTTAACGCCGAAAAAAAGGCGTTAATTGACTACGCGAAAGGCTTAAATAGCGTAGAGCGTTTATTTGCTAATGTATCTACCTTGATGATGTTTGACGATCACGATGTTACCGATGATTGGAACCTAACAGCAGGGTGGGAGCAAGCTATAAATCAGAACCCAAGTAGTAAACGCATCATTAATAATGGGCTGATAAGTTATTGGCTATTTCAAGGGCTGGGCAACGACGCGCTACATAAAACCGGCGAGCTTATAGATGAGTTTAAACAAAGCCGTAGCGCCAACAATAGTTGGCAGTTTAAAGCCTTTGATAAGCCTCTGAACGAATTTAACTATTGGCATTATGAGCTTACCACCACGCCTAAAGTAGTTGTGCTTGATACCCGCACGCACCGCTGGCGTAACGAAAGTAACTTTAATGAACCCTCAGGCTTACTTGATTGGGAGCGCTTAACAGAGCTTGAAGAAAGCCTGCTGAGCCACAGCAAAGTAATTATTGTATCGCCAGCGCCTGTGTTTGGCGTTAAATCAATAGAAGCAATTCAAGCCGCGTTTAATATGTGCGGCCAGCCGCTTATGGTTGATGTAGAAAACTGGATGGCACACGAAGGCTCGGCCAAAAAACTGCTTGATACCTTTAGGCGTACAGACACACCTAACGAAACGCTTATTTTATCGGGTGATGTGCATTATTCTTTTTGTTTTTCGGTGCAAAAACGCTTTGGCGATCACCCAAATAGAATATGGCAGCTCACCGCCAGCGGTATTAAAAACGAATTTCCGCGTAAGCTAATTAATGTACTCGATAAGCTCGACTCAATATTGTACGGCCCCAAAAGCCCGCTTAACTTTTTCACCAAACGCTGGCACATGGAAGTAGATAAACACCAAACCAAAGGTGAAGGCCAAAAGTACCTAGTAAGCGACTCCGCAATAAGCCTAATAACGCTAGATAACGGCGACCTATCCCGCTACCAACTCATCCACGGCGAAGGCCACACCACCGAGTTTGATTTAGAAGAGCAGTAAAGCCGCGAAAAATTTTTTGAGTGAAGTAAAAACCTTAATTGCACAAAGAGAAGCGAATGAGGAGTAAATGAGAAGACACAACCAATCCAGACATTTTACTTTGTTTATTACGACTCATAAGCGTAGCGTCTCTAAACCTCTTTGTGAAAAAGTAACTTAAGCTAATTGCACAAAGGGAAGAAAATAAGGAGTAAATGTGAAGACATAACCAATCCAGACATCTTATTTATCACTGCTCTACAGTGGAGCGTCTCAAAACCTCTTTGTGAAAAATAACTAAGTTCAATTGCACAAAGAGAAGCGAATGAGGAGTAAATGAAAAGACATAACCAATCCTGGCATTTTATTTATCACGACTCTAAAGCGTAGCGTCTCTAAACCTCTTTGTGAAAAAGTAACTTAAGCTAATTGCACAAAGAGAAGCGAATGAGGAGTAAATGAGAAGACACAACCAATGCAGACATTTTACTTTGTTTATTACCACTCTAAAGCGTAGCGTCTCTAAACCTCTTTGTGATTAAAATAACATAAAAATTTGCACAAAGAGAAGCGAATGAGGAGTAAATAAGAAGACATAACTAATCCAAACATTTTACTTTGTTTATTACGACTCTAAAGCGTAGCGTCTCTAAACCTCTTTGTGCAAATATTTTTAAAAATAGCTATTTAAAATCACGCCCTCGCTTAACAACTATTTTATTACTTAAAATCGCCAAACATAAAATAACCATAAACAACATTGAGTTAGCGCCTGCTTGGAGCGAGTAATCTACCGAAGAATGCAACAGCATATCTACAATAGCGATAGCACAGCCAAAAGCCACGCCCTGAAATAACGCTGTTTTGCGCTTTCTCATTGTCTGAATACATAACCATAAGCAATATAAAATAAGCGCTCCTAAAGCTGATGTTACGGGAATGCCTAGTTCTACAGCAAATTGAATATAGTCGTTATGAGCATTATCGTAATAGCCAGAGTACGGCTCAGATTGATACGCAGGGAAAGCTGTATAAAACGTACCGCCACCTGAACCCAATAAAGGTTTGTCGAGTATTAATGGGATTGAATCACGAACTACTTCATCACGTGTTTCAGATTGAATACTGGTTTCGCTTATACGTTGCTTTACTTTTTCTACATCAAATATTGCACCAATAATGATCAAATCAATTATAAAAAAACTAATAATAAGTAACTTAAACGCTTTAGGTTTTTTATTGTAAACAAACAAAGCCAACAAGCTAACAGCCATCAGTGCTATAAAAAAGGCTGAATTACCCATTCGACTGCGCGTTAAAATTAGCGCAATAATTATAATAATTAACGATATACGCAAAATTATTTTTGAGCTTAATAGTATTTCTGTCCAGGCGCGCAAAGTTTGTTTAAATGTAAGGTCACTTGTATGATTACCTCGCTTTAATTCACTCACTAATACACCAATACCCAAACATAAACATAGCGCTAAATAGTTAGCTAAAAAGTTAGAGTAAGTAAACGTACCTATGGCGCGTTGCGTGTGCCTATATCCAAAAATAGGGCTGAGAATATCAGGTGACAAATTTAGGTAAGTTGCATACAAAGCCTGAAAAACACCCGCTGCAATAATGGTATAAATAAGCTTTTTTATACGCTCACTATTATTGCAATAAATAAATATAAGCCAACAAAAGCAAACCATAAAGCTCGTTTTTAACAGCATTTGTTTTGTTTGAAAGGGGTCTAAACTCACAGTAAAAAATTGCAAAGTACACATAGCGCATACTAATAATAAAGCAGAAATAATGGGTAAAGAATAGCGAGGAGGGTACAACGTTTGGTTATTTACAGCGCTATTAAGCAGGTGAAAAACAAAGGTTATACAAATTAAAATACCCATTGCCATAATGGCCCAGGGTCGGTAGCTACCTAAAGGAAGGGGCAGCAAAAAAACAATTGCACACAGCAAAAAAAATATAAAACGATTCACAGCTTTCTCAAAAAAAAACGAGCTAATAGTTAAACAATAGTGTTTAAAGTAAAAACGCAGCCATTAGGCTGCGTTTGTATTATAAAACTAGTTATTATTTAGTTGCCAACTTCAGAAATACCAGCGTCACCACCGGTACCGCCTGCGCCTTGAGGAACGGTTGTTGTAGGCAAGGTTACAATTACAGGGCCAGCTGGTGCTGTAGGCTCTGTAGGACCAGCTGCTGTTGCTTCTGACGCAATAGTTGCATCAACTCCAGCTGTTATTGCAGCAAGCGTTACAGCATCGCTATTAACGCCTGCAGTAACTAAGGCCGCTAAAAAATCAGAAATAAACGGGCTATCTGCGCCAATGGCTGCAATAACTGCATTCATAATTATATCAAGCTGCTCAGCAGAACACGTTCCATTAGCGATAGGAGAATCTAAATCAATTGGTCCGGTATTTTGGCAAAGTTGCTCAATTGCAGTTACTAAGTTTTGTTGCAACTCATCCGATGGAGTTTCTGCAGTGGCGTTGTTCAAAATACTAATTAAAGTATCTAGGTTACCAGTTTGCACAACTACATCGTTGTCTGCTTGAGCATAAACTGGAAGTGTAACAAAACTTGAGGTGCCAACAATCAAGCTAGCAAGTATAAGTGCTCTCATTATGAGCCTCTTTTAGAGGTTACTAATTACAGAACCTTAGCGTATTGGTACAAAAAGTAAACTGTTTATTCATACCACTACGTTTAGTTTCTATAACTTTTGACGGTGGTATAATTAAGTTACCTTGTATACCGTCACACCCGAGGTTTTCAAGCATATGTAATGTTTCAGGTTTTTCAATTAAACAAGCTAGCACCTTTATACCAAAACCATGACAAATATTATTAACTGTTTGAATAAAAAATTGGCTTTGGCTGTTATCTAGTAAGTCTTGTATGTAACTACCGTCTATTTTTACATACTCAATATCTAAGCCTTGTAAGTATTTAAAGGAGGTGAGGCTAGTACCAAAATGCTCAATACATACATTAATGCCTATGTCTTTTATTATATCGATATGTTGTGAAGCAATATGAACATTATAAAGCAAGCTAATTTCATGTAGTTCAAATAACAGATTAGTTTTTAAAACAGGTTTAGTATGGGCGTAAAGTGTTAACCATTCAATAAACTCAGTAGAGTATAATGACGCTTTACTTAAATTGAGCGCAAATACATCGTTTGGATATTGCTCTTTAACATTAACAAAATTACGAATTATTTTTTTATCAAGCTCTTCAGTTAAGTTTAGTTTTTCTGCCATAGCAAACAAATGCCCGTTACTCACTTTCTCGTTTTCATGAATAAAGTGAGCAAATACCTCAAAATAGCATTGCTTATTTTGTGAGTTAGCACGTTTTACAGGTTGCACTGAAAAACTCACTTCACCAGATGCTAAAATTGACTGAATAAGTGAGCGCCACTGATTAGCACTAAATAAAGTGTCTTTATCTATTTTATTATTGTTTGTGTCACCAATTGTACAGCCCGTGTCTAACGCTGATAATACGCGACCTACAGGCATTCCTTTTACTACACTTACTAACGCAAAGTTAGCAAAGCCACTAACATGCAAACTATTTTTTTGCTGGCTAAATGCATCAGTAATTTCAAGCCGAGTTCTATTTAAAAAATCACTATCGTAGGGCGCAAGGGCAATAAAAGTACTGCCATTTAACCTAAACACTTTTGCATTAGTAAGCTCGCCAAACGTGGTTTTGAGTATGTTTGCCACTTCGTTTACGTGTTCATCACCGTCTTGATAACTTACCGTTTTATTAATGTTTGCAAGCGAGGGCAGGGTAATCATCATTGCAGTAATAGGTGTCTCGTCACTTATAGAGTCAACTACCGAGTTAAAATGGTTATCAAACGACTTTCGGTTACCTAAACCAGTTAAAGGGTCTATATATACTTCTTCGGTAAGGGCTTGTGTTTGCCTAGTAAGCGAGTCAAACGTACTTTGCAGGTTCATAACCATATTGTTAATGGCTTTAGTTACAGTGCGCAGCTCGCGCGCAACAGGTATTTCATCGTTGAGTGTAAAGCGCTTACGTGTAACTAGGTGGGCTTGGTTCTCTACAGCTCTAAGTGGTTTAAAAACAGCACGCAGTATTAAAAATGCAACAGCCAGTGACGCTACTAATAATAAAAACGATCCATAAAAGCTGCGTTTAGTATGTTCCCAAAGGGTTAGATACGACTGCCCAACATGGCTTGTTACTTCAAGCGTACCTGCCATAATCCAGCCATTGTTTAGTTCAGACAGCCTAGTTGGTGCGTTTAGCTTAACTGCGCTTATAAACCAATTAGGTACTGATTCAACACGCTTAGGGTTTACAAGTTCAAAAACCACCTCAGTCTGGGCATTAGTAAATTTTATTTGTTTATAATAACCTGAGTCAAAAATGGCCGTTGCCATTGTTTGAGCAATCATTATGCTGTCTTCTTCAAGGTAGGGCGAAATAGAAAGCCCTAAACTTGTGGCGGTATCTTGAGCGTGGCTCCCCATTTGGGTTTGCAAATACTGGCGAGTGGTATCTACATCGGTAACTACCCGAACACAAAAAGAAATTAATGAAATGACTATAATCAATCCATAAACTTGCGTTTTTAAACTCAAGCCATTTTTAAAAAAAGACGACATAACTAATAGTTCCTTTAACGTTATTCTATATGGGAGCAAGCTCACCTTGTTCAATTCGCTCTAGCATTGTATTCCAAGCAGATACACCACGGCTGTTTTTTACTTTGTTACCTAACCCCTTCGATTTAGCTAACCATAAACCTTGGCCATTAAAGCTGTATATTGGCGTTAAGTCGGTACGTTGAGTTGCTGGTAGTAATTTTGTATTGAAGTTTCCTAGCACATAAGGAATTTGCTTTGGCTGCTCAATATAAATTAAAACCATATGGGGTTGGTTAAGCTCCTTATGACGAACGTACATTAACCGAATTTTATCTTCAGGAATACCTAAAGCGAGTAACGTAAAGTATTTCGCAATTACATAGTCTTCACAATCACCCATGCCAGTGCCAAGGCTTTCAAGTGGTGTTGCCCAATAATCAGCTTTCTGCCAAAGAGCTTGATCAGACTTGTATTTAATTTTTTCATTAAAAAAGTCATTAACAAGATGTATTTTTTTCCATTCATTTTTGTTGATAGCTTCATCTATAAAACTTAACCAGCTTTTAATACGTGCGTGTCCTTGGCTACCATACTGTTGCTGGGCAAATGAAATTATATCGTTATTACGCAAATTCGTAAGCATATCTTGGGAGTGCACAATAAAAGATAATACGAATAAAACACAAAAAATGAAGCGCACTACTATTCCCTTTTGAAGCATTCCTTTAAAAATGAGCTTTAGTATAGTTGCATTAACATTAAAAAGGTAGATAGTATAAAAGTATTGGAAGCACTAATTTAGTGCGTAAAAGTTTAATTTGGTGCAACATAAATTTAACAAAAAAACAGTCAAAAAGGATGTTTTTTTGGTTGAGTAGATTGTTTGGGCGTGTATACTGTAAGACACATAGGGTATGTGAGAACGTTAATGGACTTTGCTTTGCGAGATCTTTTTTTGTTCTATATAAGATAAAAGGAATTAATGTGAAAGTTTTAAAAGCTGTTCTACCTGTTGCTGGCCTTGGTACACGTATGCTACCAGCCACTAAAGCTATTCCTAAGGAAATGCTCCCCTTGGTAGACAAACCACTCATTCAATATGTGGTAAATGAGGCAGTTGCTGCCGGTATAAAAGAAATCGTTTTAGTCACCCACGCCTCCAAAAATTCAATTGAAAATCACTTTGATACGAGTTTTGAGCTTGAAGCCACTCTAGAAGCACGTGTGAAGCGTAGTCTTTTAGAGGAAGTACGCTCAATAGTACCAAAAGATGTAACGGTAATTTCTGTTCGTCAATCTGCCCCTTTAGGGTTAGGCCATGCCGTGCTTGCTGCGCGTCCAATCGTAGGAAATAGCCCCTTTGCAGTGATGCTCCCCGATGTCATTATTGATAAATATAAATCTAATCCAAAAACTGACAACTTAAGCCAAATGATCGACCGCTTTGATAAAACAGGCCATAACCAAGTCATGGTAGAGCCCGTACCGCAAGAGCAAGTTCACCAATATGGAGTGGTTGATTTAGCGGGTAAAAAAATAAAAGCCGGCGAGAATGCAGTTATAAAAAACATGATTGAAAAACCAAATAATGATCAAGCACCAAGTAATCTAGCGATTACTGGGCGCTATGTCGTGTCAGAAATAATTTGGGATTTACTTGAATACACACCACCCGGAGCAGGTGGAGAAATACAGCTAACAGACGCACTACTTCAACTTCGTCACTTAGAAACATTAGAGGCTTATCATCTAAAAGGGAAGTCGCACGACTGTGGTTCTAAGTTAGGTTATATGTTGGCAAACGTTGAATATGCGATGAAATCAAGCCAATTGGGAGAAGCATTTACAAAGGAAGTGAAAGCACTCTTATAAAATGTAATGAGTAAAAAGCTACATAGCGAGTTCATCATTTTAAGTTTTTATGTTTATAAAAAAAGATCATTTATACGCCTCATTTTGGGGGGCCCTAGCTGTTGGTGCATTGTTATTCAATACGATGTTTGGCGCGTTTGCGGCTTTAACTTTTTTAATAGCTGGGACTGCTTATGCTGCATCAGGCATCAACTTTACCCTGAGAGTATGTAAAAAAAATTGGGAGTTGTTTTTAATACCAGCTTTATGCTTATTATCTGTTATTTGGTCAGATATTCCAGCAACGGCATTGCGGGCAAATATACAGCTTTTACTCACTACAATTTTCGCAGTCGTCATAGCTAGTCGCTTGGGGCTTAACTTATTTTTAAGGGCTGGCGCGTTTATTATGTTAATTGCTATGGTGATGAGTTTAGTTTCATCTCGCACTGCTCTAAATGGTATGACAGGTGAAATAAGTTTAATTGGTATTTTTGGAAGTAAAAACTATTTAGCTGCAAATACTTCTATGTGCATTACATTAGCACTTACCTTATCGCTCAATAAAATGATTGATAGGTCCAGTCGTATATTAGGGGTTGTGCTATTAATTACTTCGACTTTAGTTTTAATTAAAGCTAAGTCATTGGGCGCAATGGTGTTTGTATTAGGTAGTATATTAATTTGTATTGTAATTATTTATTACCAAAATTTAGCTTTAAATAAGTTCACTAGAGGAAAACTGAACTGGAGTATCTTGTTAGTTTTTTTAACCGGTATGTTCCTTTTAGTCTATTCACTTATCAATGGCAGTTTTAATGAACTTATGTATAGCATTGGTAAAGATCCAACTTTAACAGGTCGCACACACTTATGGGCAAGAGGGATATCACTTATACAGGAAAATCCATTACTTGGAGTGGGTTTCCAGAGTTTATTTTATGTTGGAAATAATATAGCCGAAGATATATGGGCACTCCACCATGTCCCCTCTGGAGCAGGGTTTAATTTCCATAATATGTATGTAGATATGGGCGTTGAACTTGGCCTAATTGGTTTGTTTCTTTACCTATATTTAATAAAGCTATTTATAAGTAGGATATTTGATTTACATAACATCGCTTATGGGAGTTCACATTTTTTTGCAATATTAATTTTAAGCTATATGTTTTTACAAACTTTTTTAGAAGCTGTTTGGTTTGAGCAGTTCACAGTTATTCATTTTTTTATGTGTGTATCTTGGGTTTATTTAAAGGAAGATGAGCGTTATGAATAAAGAAATACCTAAAGGTGTAATTATATTTGGTGGCTCAGGTTTTATAGGCACACACCTTATTGATAAGCTTCTTATACAAGGTTGTACAACTATTATCTCTGTGGACATAAAAGAGCCAAAATCCCCACGCAAAGGGGTGAATTATATTGTAGCTGATGTGAGGGACTTATCATCATTAGAGCTGTTCAATAACATCGATAAAATTTATAACTTTGCGGCGATCCACACGACACCAGGCCATGAACATCATGAATACTATGAAACAAACATCTGTGGCGCACTTGAAGTATGTAAGTATGCTGAAAGAGCGGGTATCAAAAATATAATTTTTACTAGCTCAATTTCAGTTTATGGTCCGGGCGAAGATCAAAAAACAGAAGAAACCGAATTACAGCCTACATCATCTTACGGATACTCGAAAATGATAGCAGAGAAAGTTCATAAAGAATGGCTTAATAAAAACTCTGCAATTAATAAGTTAGTGATAGTGCGGCCTGCAGTAGTCTTTGGGCCTGGAGAAGGGGGTAACTTTACGCGCCTAGCGACTTTACTTAGTAAGGGTTTTTTTATTTATCCGGGCAGGAAAAATACAATAAAAGCATGCATTTATGTAGATGATTTAATTGAAGCCATTAGCTTTGCTGAAGATCAAAGACAGACATTAATAACATTTAATGGAGCATACCATCATGGTTATACACTTGAAGATATAATAGATATTTTTCAGGCTAACCACTTTTCAGACGTAAAAACAGTAATGCTACCAAAATTTATTGTGCTCGGGGTGGCTAAAGCTTTGCGTTTATTTAATGCGTTTAACATTGGAATTCACCCAGAGCGGGTAATGAAGTTAGTTAAATCAACAGACGTTTACCCTGGGTGGTTAGTATCAAAAGGTAAAAAGTTCGATGGTGGTGTAGAGGTCGCTTTAAGCAAGTGGTCATCCTCTACAGATGGAAAGTTTAATTAATAGGATCTCTCTATGGATATTTGCGTGGCAATTTGTACTTATAAACGAGATAGCCTTAGAGAGACTCTATATTCTATCTCAAAGCAATGCTTGCCAAGAGAAATAACGCTAAAAGTGCTTATAGCCGATAATGATAAGACCGATAAAGCAAGAGCTAAAATAGAGGGGTGGGCAGAAGAGTTTGGCTTGCGCTTAATTTATATCCATGCCCCTTATCAAAATATCTCTATTGCAAGAAATGCGTGTTTAGACAATGCAGATAGTAATTGGTTGGCATGTATAGATGATGATGAAGTGGCTTCCATTAATTGGCTCTCAAACTTATATAAAAAAGCGCAGCAGGAAAAAGTAGCGGTAGTATGTGGACCTGTTAAAGCGATATATGACGACAGTGCGCCTAGCTGGATGAAAATATGTGATTTTCATTCTCAACAACCAGTTTTTGTTAAAGGGGTAATAAAAACAACTTCGACAGCAAATGCTCTGATTAACTTAAAGCACCAAGCTTGTAAGGGGTTGAGGTTTGATCTTGCTTTAGGTAAATCAGGCGGAGAAGATAGTAGCTTTTTTTCTTATGTTTATTCTAATGGTGGATGCTTTGCATTCGCAAAAGATGCATTGGTTACTGAAGATGTACCGCCTGAACGTGCCAACCTGATGTGGTTATTAAAAAGGAAGTTCAGGTTTGGACAAACATGCGGCGCACGTCTAATAACTAAAAATATCAGTGTACTAGATAAAATAAAATACAGCACTTTAGCTAGCTGTAAATTTTCATTTTGTATACTAATGTGCCTACTTTCAATACTAGGTAAAAACAAAAAATATCATTGGCTCCTTAGAGGCACGCTTCATGTTGGGGTGCTTGCAAAACTGTTTGGTAAAAAAGAAATAATTCAGTATTAGATAGTGATAAAGGGAGTATGTATTCAATGGATAACTGCAATAGGTTACTAGATGAAAGCTGATTTAAAAGTATCAGTTGTTATTGCTGCTTGGAATTCAGAAAAATTTATTAGCAAAGCAATAGATTCGGCGCTTCAACAAAAGGTTTCTCTTGAGGTTATCGTTGTTGATGATTTTTCAAGCGATAACACCTGTGAGGTTGTTGAGAATTATCGCGATGAGCGGGTTAGGTTAATCAAATCGAATAGCAATGGGGGGCCAGGTTATGCACGTAATATTGGATTTGAAGCTGCAAAAGGTAAGTGGATCGCAATTTTAGACTCTGATGATTATTTCTTACCTAATAGATTGAGCGAAATGCTTAATTCTGAAGATGATGCTACAGATATTCTTATAGATAATTTTTATATGTGCCGTGAGGGAGAGCAGGCGCTATCTCCTTTTTACACTAATGATGAACTCAAAACAGGCAACTTATCCTTAGCAGAATTTATAAGCGGGAATGCAGATTTCATGGGTAAAAAAACCACAGGTTACGTAAAGCCTCTTTTTTTAAAATCGTTTTTAGTAAAAACAAAAGTGGAATACTGGCCTGAAGTTCGAATTGGTGAGGATTACTACTTTTTAGCATCGTGTTTAGCGGCTAATGCAGTAGCAAAAGTTTTAGACTTTTTCGGGTATGTATACACCATTAGAGGCGACTCCATTTCTGGCCAGTTAACGGAAGGGCATATTTCAAGGTTTCAGTGGGGCGATAGAAAATTTGTAGAGATGTATGAACTTAATAAAAGTGAAAATGCAGCTCTTAAAATAAGAAATAGAAACTTATCAAACACTAAAGCTTATATTTTGCTTGTAAAATCAATAAAGCGTAAAAAGATTTTAAAATCACTTTCTATTGCAGTTATAAACCCAACAGCTTGCAGGCTGCTATGGTTACCAATACGTAAACGCTTATTAAGTTAAGAAAACAGGGAGAGTAATTTGAGAGTATTAGTAGCCGTGTTAACAACAGGAAGTAGAAGCGCGACTTTCGAGCAATGTATTTTAAGTATCCTTGAACAAAGCTACATTAGCAGCATAGAGCTAAGTATATTAATTGTTGAAAATAATTCCGAATTGACTCAAGTAGTTAATAGCAGCTTGAGTAAGTTTACTAACAATAAAAAAATTAATCTAATACACGTTTTAGAAACTAAACAAGGGATACCGTTTGCAAGGAATAATGCACTAAATTATGCACAAAATAACCAGTACGACTACTTGGCGTTTATTGATGACGATGCTTATGCAGATAAAAACTGGCTGAACTTACTGTGTGATAAAGCGAAGGGCTATGATGTAGTTGCAGGCCCCCAAAAAGCCATATTTCCCAAAGGCACTCATAAATATTTTAACTTAGCCCGTTTGTACCACGAGCGTAAATTAAGGGATGGTGTGATGGTGAAATGGGCTGCTACCAATAATATCTTGATTAATGTTAATACACTTAAAAAACTGAATCTTAGCTTCAACGAGTCGCTTATTCACGGTGGAGAAGATAAAGAGCTCTTTTTGAGGTTAACAGCATGTGGTGGCAAAATTAAGTGGGTTAATAATGCAATAGTTCAAGAACATATCGTTATTGAACGCTTAACAACTAAATGGGCTTTACGTCGCTGCTTTAGAATGGGTGCTACAGGCTTTAAAATTGAAAGCTGTAATAAGACTTTCTTAGGAGCACTTTTTACTTGCTGCTTTAAAGGGGCTGCTTATTTGGCAAAAGGTTTACTTTCATTTTTGCCGTACTTTATTAGTTCGAAGCATACATGTTTAGATAGTTTATGTGACTTATCCCACGGTGTTGGTTTTTTTTATGGGCTCTTCTCCGGTGGTAATGTTAGGAGCTACGCGTGAAAATACACTTATTTTACTTCTTTTGCTTACAGGCTTTCTCTTGGCCACTCTATGCACAAGAGTACAATCAGTTAGTGTGGAGTGATGAGTTTAACAGCGATGGCCTACCTGCTAGTGAAAAGTGGGGGTACGAACAAGGCTATGTACGAAATGGTGAAAAACAGTTGTATGTAGCAAACAACCTTCATAACGCAAGAGTTAAAGATGGAATTTTAATAATTGAGGCAAGGAAGTTGGAGAGTGTAGAAACTAGTCTATTGGATGAATTATTTGACTCTCCAAAACCTATGTATACATCTGCTAGTTTAACTACACGTAATTTGCATTCATGGACGAATGCAAAAATTGAAGTACGTGCTAAATTACCCCATGGCATTGGAGTTTGGCCTGCAATATGGCTACTTGGAGTCGATAAGCAAGGTAAAGGCTGGCCAGCTAAAGGCGAAATAGACATGATGGAATATGTTGGTTACCAAAAAGATAAAGTGCATATAGCTCTGCATACTAAGATGAGAAATCACCAGAATAAAAAAGCGGTAAATAAGGGGTTTAAATTAAAAAATCTCTTATCTGAATATCATATATATGCTGTTGAAAAATATTCTAATGTTATTAAGTTTTTTATAGATGATAAGCTAGTTTTTAGTTATGAAAAAGAAGATGATAATACCGAATCATGGCCTTTTGATGAGCCGATGTATTTAATAATTAACTTAGCAATTGGTGGTTCTTGGGGAGGAAAACATGGAATTGATGGTTCTATATTTCCTCAGCAGTTTTTAATAGATTATGTCAGGGTTTATCAGTAGGAATGTAATTGATAAAGTTTTAACTTTGATGCTTTTATATAAAAGCAAAGCAATGGATGGTAATGAGTGATGGTGATATTTATTATTTCGGTATTTATTTTATTATATATATATGTTTTTTTTCCTTTAATCATATACATTTTTGGTGCTGTTAAAAAAGAGTATGTAAATACCACATTTACAGCTAATGATAAGAGTATCGTTATTGTCGTACCAGCTCATAACGAAGAACCAGTGATCAGCAAAAAAATCGAAAACCACTTGGCTTTAGATTACGATAAAGCGAGCTATAAAATACTAGTAATATCAGATACGTCAACAGATCAAACTGTTTCAATAACCAAAAGTTATGTAGATAAATATCCTGGAAGAGTCGAATTATTTGAAGTAAGTGATGGCTTGGGGAAAACTAACGCAATCAATAAAGCTTTAGCTGGTGTTGAATGTGATTTTTTAGTTTTTTCCGACGCTAATGTTTATTTGAAAAAAGATGCATTATTGCAAATTTCAAAGTGCTATAAAGACGACGAAGTAGGTGGGGTTGCAGGTCAATTAATTTATATAAACGATGATCTTGAAGGAGCAGCACAAAGTAATGGCTTGTATTGGAAATACGAAGAAATGATTAAAAAATCAGAGTCTTTATCTGGCTCAATGATGGGTGCAGATGGTTCTATTTTTTCTATAAGAACAAGCTTATTAAGAGAGCTTCCAGTGCATGTGCTTGATGACTTCTGCTCGTCTATGGGCGTTATCAATCAGGGTTATAAGCTAAAGTTTGATGATACTATAGTTGCTTATGAAAAAGGTGCTGAAAGTACCGCAGAAGAATTCCCGAGAAAAATCAGAATTAGTAATCGCTCTTATAATAGCTATAAGCATTTACGATCAGAATGTTTAAATACTTTGTCGCTTTTTAATTTATGGAAGCTTTACTCACATAAAGTATTACGTTGGTATAGTTTATTATTTATGGTGTTGGCATTAGTTTCTAATGTGTATTTAGCGATTTTTGAGAGTGGTTATTTATTTAAAGTAATCTTAATAGCGCAAGTCTCGTTTTATATAATGGCTGTATTATCTTGGTTTGAAAAATTTCCTAAAGTGCCTGTTGTTTCAAAAATAGCTGTCATTGCAGAATACTTTACTATGGCGAATATTGCTGCGGGTATTGGTATATTACAGTCAATTACAGGTAAAAAAACGGTTACTTGGAAAAAAGCAAATTCTACAAGGTGAATATACGTTGTAAAGGCTAACAGTGTAAAAGTTAACAATAGGGATATATTTTGTCTGAGAACGATACTATAGCAGTTATTATTGCTGCTTATAATGCAGAAAAAACAATTACTAGAGCAGTAGAATCAGTAGTCAATGATAAATTTGTTAACCAAGTGATAGTTGTTGATGATTGCTCTACAGATAACACAATGCAAGTTTTAACCTGTTTAAATGCTAAGTTCTCTAAAGTAAGTATCTTTTCTACTGAAGTGAATAGTGGTCCCGGGAAGGCACGTAATATTGCCCTTTCTAGGGCGACTTCAAAATGGGTTACAGTGTTAGATTCTGATGATTACATTGAAACTGGTCGTTATGAAAAACTATTAGCTTATAGCGAAGGCGAAGACTTAATTGCTGATGATAAGTTTCGTATAAATGAAACTGACCCGCTAGCACGTAAAACAAAGATGCTTGGAGACAGGCAGGACTTTCCGGCAATAATATCTTTATCAGATTTTATTGAATCAAACATTACTAAAAAAGGTGAGTTTAGAAAAGAGCTCGGGTTTATAAAACCAATCATAAAGCGTCAGTTTTTAGAAAAATACAATTTAAGCTACCAAGAAAATATGCGTCTTGGTGAAGATTATGAGTTTTATTGCCGCTGCTTAATTTTGGGCGCAAAACTGAAGTTAATTGAAGCATCTGGCTATGTAGCTATTGTTAGAGAAAATTCCCTCTCTGGCAACCATAGTAAAACTGATTTAATTCATTTAAGAGATTGTGACTACGCACTTGCAAAAATAAAAAGTTTATCGAGCCAAGAAAGAAAGTTACTACTACGTCACGCTAAAAGTATTAATATGAAAATTCAATGGATTTGCTTTTATTCATCTATAAAAAATAAGCGCTATAAAACAACAATTAAATCTATTACTAATTCCTTTTCAGCTTTTATTTTTATTTTAAAAAATTTAAGGACTCAGTTTTTCATTCGCGTAGTTAAAAGAAGATTAAATAAGTGAGCATAAATAAATCTTATGGAATTCTTTGGCTATTTGTCAGTAAGTTTTTTCCGCCAATAATTAATTTTGCTGTATTTACGTATTCAGCACGTATTTTAGCTCCAGAAGATTTCGGTCTAATCGCATTCTCACTGTCAATTATTTATATATCTAGTAGTTTTATGCCTGTTGGCTGGCGTGAATCGATAATAAAATACCAAATAGATGATACCTTAACGATTAGTAGTATTTTTTGGCTCCACTTTTTTGTTTCAATAATGTTGGTGCTACTAATACTCGCTTTTTGTTTAGTGTCATTCTTCGAGTTCCAGACAGAAATATTCAATATCGCTTTATCAATATTTTGCCTAAAACTAATTTTTGATGGGCTTTATGCTACATTAAATATAGTGCTTTTGAAGGAACAAAAGTATGCACATTTAGCTTTAAGAACATTTTTTTCAGGAGTTTTATCAGCCACTATAATAATAACATTACTTGTTTTAGATTATGGTATATGGGCATTAATTTGGTCACAGGTGGTGCTGTCCATTTTCAACTTTTTAGTAGTGTACATTCCAACCAGAGATAAAGTGAAATTTATATTCAAGTTTAATTGTATTATTAAACTTAATTCATTTGCTATATATGCCACTTTAACAAATGGCCTTACTTTTGCTTTAAGTCATTATGAGTCACTAATTATTGGTAGTATATTAGGTAATAGACAGCTTGGTTTTTACAGTGTGGCAAAAAGGTTATCTACTATAATGAATGAGGTTTTTATTGGTACAGTCTCAGAAGTTAGCTTCCCCATATTGGCGAAAACGCAAGCACAGAATGGCAACCTTAAAAAAGGTTTTTTAAACTCTGTTTATTTTTCAGTTTTGCTTCTATATCCTATTTTTATTTTTTTACTTGCATATTCAACTGATATTTTTGTTGTCTTATTTACAGAGAAATGGATTGAATCTGTATTAATATTTAAAGCGTTTTGTATCGTTTACATGATTGTGATATTAGGTATCCCACAGAAAAATATTATTTTATTAACCAACAATGCTAAATGGTGGTTTAAATTACAGCTAAAGTTATCTTTAATCATAGTGCCGTTAACCACAATAAGTTTATTTTGGGGGCTTAATTACTTTTTAGCCGCTTTGATACTTGGAAAGTTAACCTATTGCAGTGCATCAATGGCGCGTTCTTGTAAATTATTAAATATAACTATTAGTGAATATCTTACAAGTCTTACATCACCTGTTATCTGTGCTGTCATAAGTATATTACTAACACTAAGTTTAAGTAACATCTTTTATTTAGGGACAACAATTTTAGAAATAGTTATAGAAGGGTTATTCTTTATAGTTATCTATTTCACATTAATGTACCTCTTTGACGGAGGTAAACTGACGTCAAGCGCCTTAAGTATTTTTCCAAAAAACAAAATTATTTTAAAATTAGCACATAAACAAAATTATAAGGAAATTTGAAGTGAAATTAACCTATTTTTCAGGTCACGTACCTAACTTCGGTGATGAGCTAAATAAATATATGTGGGATTCGCTAGTTTCACCTAGCTTTTTTGATGAAGACGACTCAAAGCTATTTTTAGGTATAGGCTCTATTTTGTGGGATTACTTACCTAAGAAACCAAAAAAAATAGTGATGGGCTCAGGTTATGGTGGTTATACCCCAAAACCAGACGTCCATGATAGCAGTTGGGATATTGCGTTTGTAAGAGGGCCAAGGACTGCTGCAGCTTTAAATATAAACCCTTCTTTAGCAATTACCGATGCCGCAATATTAACGCACTTTATGCAGCTACCTAAACAGAGTAAAAAGTATAAGGTTAGTTTTATGCCGCATTATGAAAGCATAACCCGTGGAAATTGGCAGAAAGTTTGTACACATGCGGGCATAAATTTTATAGATCCTACAAACCCTGATGTTTTATTTTCCTTAAGTGAAATAGACAAAACTGAATTACTTATTACTGAAGCAATGCATGGAACTATTTTAGCTGACACATTAAGGGTACCTTGGGTTGCACTAAAGCCAATACTTCCGATACACCATAATAAATGGTTCGACTGGGCTGAATCTCTGGATATAAATTTGGAGTTTAGCCAAATGCCAAGTTCATCTATCAAGGACTCATGGTCTCAAATGACCGGTAAGCTAGGGGCTGGTAAACGAAGTAGACAATTCGCTAAAGTTTTGAGTTTTACAGACAAATATTACATTGATAATGCCAGCGATAAATTGTTGAAGTTAGCTAAAACGGGTGGCCAGTTAAGTGATGATAAAATATTTGAGTTAAAAGCTGATATGGCTTTGAGTAAGTTATCACAGTATTGTGATTTAATAATATAAAATTAGTATTAAAATAGAATTCATATGGGCTGTAATATAAAGGAATATATAATGGATATAGTAAATGTAGGAGTTGTTATTCCTTTTTATCAAAAAGAAAATGGACTTTTATTCAATGCGCTGAATTCAATTTTTAAGCAAAAAGTTGTCGGTGTAAAATTCATAATTACTATCGTAGATGATGGTTCACCTATTAAAGCACTAAGTGAAGTTAATGAGTTAATATTACCTCAAAACTGTACTCTAAAGGTTATCGAGCAACATAACCAAGGTCCTGCTGCGGCTAGGAACCGAGCCCTTGATTATCTAAGTGAACAGAATATATCAGTGGTTTCATTTTTAGATTCAGATGATTGTTGGTTAGACTTTCATATAGAGACTGCAATCAAAGCATTGTGTGCAGACAATGCTGATTTTTATTTTTCAGATCATAGTCGCTTTGACTCCGAGCATTCTTTATTTAAAGAAGTTGGCTGTTTTAATGATTTTGATAGAGCTTGCAAAGAATACAATATTCATATAGAAAAAGAGCTTGCAATACTCAGTGGTGAGGATTGTTTTAGCTTGTTTCTAAAATATTATATAAGCCAAACTTCAAGTGTTGTGTATAAATTTGATAACCTCAAAGATCACCGTTTTGATGAGTCATTACTTAGTGCAGGAGAGGATTATTTTCTTTGGTTACAGCTGGTAAATAGCTCTAATAAGGTTGTATTTTCTTTTAAAAAAGGTGTTTATTGTGGTAGAGGAGTGAACATATTTTTTGATTCATTTGACTGGTCAAAGAAAGAAGCTGCAAGCAGGATCGGATACGAAGCTTTATTTTATAGAAAAATCTATACGCACTTTAATTTAAATTGTAACCAGAAAAAAATTGTTAAATCTAATGTTTCTCGACTTGAAGAACAATATTCATATTTATTAGTAAAGCATGTAATTACTGGTAAAGGTTTAAATAAAGGGTTGTTGATTAAAATATTTAGGATGAGTCCAGCTACCTTAATTTTATTACCCCTAAGGTTATTTAACTTTATATTAAAATGAAAATGTGATTTTTAATATAATATGGTGGCAGGCTCTGGGTAAGGTGAAGAAGTTTTGTTTGTACAACGTTTATAAATATTAGTTTATTTTAAGCTAAATATAATTTTGAATGAAAGATTTGTTTAACTTTGTTTAGCTTAGTTTATATTTATTTTTATTTTGTATGTATGCTGATTTATTATTTTAATTCACGTATAACTGGATTGTATTATTGAATCTTTGAATATACTCATATAACATAATTTACGCTTTTGTAAGCATTCTCACTTCAAGATATCTATAAGGATTAATAGTATGACATCTTCAAGGACATTTAAACCAACTGGCTCTTCAGATGCTAATTTTTATCGATTATTCGACATTTTTGCATTATTTATTGCTTTTCAATTCTCTGTTTTATTCTACGGAATTGACCTTACTCCTATATACATGGTTACTGCATTGACAGTAGCATTGAGTTTTTTATATTTCGCTGAAATTTTATCTGCATACAGGTCATGGCGTGCAGGGAAGTTTAGAACCATGGTAATGTGTGCTTGTGGGGCTTTATTTATCTCATTCTCATTTCTACTTTTAGTTTCTTTTATATTTAAATTCTCCGACTCGCTTTCTAGAATAGGCCTCGGGTTATGGTTTCTTCTAAGTGTAGCATTTATGTATGGTTGGCGGCTGGCAGCATATTTATTTAAAAGAAATAGGAGAAAGTTAGGGATCAATTTACGTAACGTTGCAATTGTTGGGGCTACTGAGTCAGCCGTTCACCTATATAATGAGATCAACAAAAATGATGAATTAGGATTCAGGTTCTTAGGCTTTTACGACGACCGAAAACCAGAACGTTTATTTGAGAACTCGATCAAATACGAAGTGTCAGGGAAAGTGCAAGATGCTGTAAGTGCTGCCCGCAATGGGGATATAGGTGTTTTATATATTGCACTACCAATGAAAGCAGATAAGCGAATTGCTGATATATTGTTACAGTTGGGCGACACTACGGTTGATGTACATATTATTCCAGATTTTTTAGTTTCTAACTTGATACACGCGCGAATTGAACATGTTGGAGAGCTTGATACACTAAGTGTGTTTGAATCTCCCTTTATAGGAGCACGAGAGTTTATCAAGCGTACTGAAGACATAGTAGTTGCGGTGTTGATTTTGATGCTTATTTCTCCTTTGCTAATTGCTCTAGCACTAGCAGTAAAACTAACATCTCAAGGACCTGTTATTTTTAAACAAGATCGCTATGGCCTCGATGGCAGAAAGATAAAGGTATGGAAGTTTCGCTCTATGAGTGTTACAGAAAACAGTGATGTGGTTACTCAAGCTAAAAGAAATGATGCTCGTATCACGCCTCTGGGCAGCTTTTTACGTCGTACTAGTTTAGATGAGCTTCCCCAATTTATAAATGTATTAAAAGGCGATATGTCTATCGTAGGGCCTCGGCCTCACGCTGTTGCGCATAATGAGGAATATCGTAAAAAAGTAGAGTTTTATATGTTACGTCACAAAGCTAAGCCTGGTATTACAGGTTGGGCACAAATAAATGGCTGGCGAGGCGAAACTGATACCCTAAATAAAATGGAAAAACGTGTTGAATTTGACCTCCACTATATTAAACATTGGTCGCTTTGGTTAGATATAAAAATTATTTTTATGACAATTTTTAAAGGGTTCAAAAATGCAAATGCATATTAAAACACTTTTATTTGTAGTTACCTTTTTCAACCTGTTTTTAGCTTTGCCTGCAATTGCTAGCTCTTCACATGGTAGTATTATAACTGAAAGTGGAGTCAAAATAACACCGACCATTCAGACCGGCTTCAGCAGTAATAATAACTTTTTCAGTACGCCAGAAGATGAAAAGTCACGCTTAATTTGGACTTTTGAGCCAAATTTAAAAGCTGCAATTGAAGACGGACCTGATAGCTATAAATTAGATATCGGCACGTATAGCGCATTACATAATAAAGATTCGCTCGATAATTATACCCAAGTAAATATTGGAACAGCTATTCATAAAGAGTTTACCAGTAAACAGCGTCTTGATATGAAAGGTAATATAGATTGGCTATATGAAAAGAGGGGACGTGGTTTAACAGAAGGTCTTGGTGATGATATTGATGAGTTAGTAAAGTATCAATTGAAAAATGCTTCTGCTCGTTACGAATATGGTGCGCAAAGCGCCAAAGCGTTAATTGCATTTGAGGGGGGGTATTTTAGTAAAGAATATCAAAATTTTAGAGAGCTCTCACAATATCGCGACTACGATAAATATTTAGTTGGTATTACCGGTTATTATAATACTCAAGCAGCTACTCGAATGTTTATAGAGGCTAAACAAGAAAACTATCGTTATGACGTATTAGCCAGTAGTGGTGTAACGAGAGATAGCAACGACCTGAAAATTCTTGGAGGCATACAGTGGGACGCTTCAGCAATAACTTCAGGAACATTCAAGTTAGGCTATCAGAATAAAGACTTTGAAGCTAATGAGCGTGAGAGTTTTAGTGGTTTAAGCTGGGAGGCTTCTGTCAGTTGGAAACCGCTTAGTTATTCTACGCTGCAATTAAGAACCAGTCGTTCAGCAAAGGATCCTCTTGTGCAAGGGGATTATATTAAAGAAAGTCTATATGGTGTGGACTGGAGTCATGATTGGAGCAATAAACTAAGCTCACTTGCTAGAGTTAGTTATATGAATGAACAGTATACAGGAAACATTGGCCGAGAAGATAAAACTAAAAATCTTCGCTTGGGTATAAGTTATATGGCAAATAAATTTGGTATGGTTTCCACATACGTAGACTTTGTTGATAAAAACTCTAGTCAATATTTAATTGAATATGACAGAGTAACTGTAGGAATTAATTTTACATTTGCATTAAAGGCTAATAAATGAAGTTTGTTTTTTTTTTAGTACTATCTCTAGTTTGTAATGTTTGCTTTGCCCAAAGTGACAAAAATTATGTCTTAGGTGCTGGTGATAAAGTAGAAATTAAGGTATTCGGCGAACCTGACTTAACGGTGACAGCACTCCTTGGCAATAGCGGGGAGGTTAATTATCCGTTTTTAGGAAAAGTAACGCTTTCAGGACTTAATACCTCAGAGGTTGAACATGTAATTGCTAAAGGTTTACGCCCAAATTATCTAGTTAACCCCAATGTTTATGTACAAGTAATTCAGTACAGACCCTTCTATATTCATGGTGAAGTTAAAAATCCTGGTGCTTACCCTTATCAACCTGCTATGACTGTGAATCAAGCTATAGCACTTGCTGGCGGCTTAACTGAGCGAGCATCTGTCGATAAAATTTTTATATTTAAAGAGCAAACAAAACAGCAGCAACAAAAGGGAAATTTAAACAGCCAAATTGCAGCGGGCGATACAATTAAAATAGAACAACGCTTGTTTTAAAGCAGTTTACAAGGCAGTAATGAATGAACGAAATAAATGAAAAAAATAATAATGAAGATATTATTGATTTAGGCTCCTATTTAAAAGTAGTTATGCGTGCAAAATGGCGCATTATGAGTTTTGCTAGTGTGATTACTTTGCTCACGATCATGATAACTTTCACTTTAGTACCAAAATATATTGCAACAGCTACGCTACTTATTGAGGCTGAACAAGCTAAGGCAGTTAGCTTTGAAGAAATATATGGACTCGACTCTAATCAAAAAGAATACTACCTCACACAATTTGAAGTAATAAAGTCAGATAGTATCGCTCGCGAAGTTATCCGCAAGCTTGAGTTAAAAAGCCATCCAGACTTTATAGCTAAGCCTAGCGCTTTCAATCAATTAAAGACACTAATAAAACAAGAGTTAAAACCATATTTACCCATTAATAAAAAAGAAGCCACTATTTACTCGTCTGATGAGCAAGCCGAACGTGAAATGCTAAGCTTATTAGGGGCTTTTAAATCACGCTTGTCAGTATCTCCAATTCGAAATACACAATTGGTACGTGTCAGCTTTGAATCGAGCGACCCTAAGTTAGCAGCGCTGGTGGCCAATACTGTTGGGCAAGTGTATATAGATAGTCAAATGCGAGCTAAAATGGGAATCACACAGCAGGCTTCCAGTTGGTTGAACACCCGATTATCTCAATTACGTATTCAGTTAGATGACTCTGAAGTACGTCTGCAAGCTTACCGTGAGCAGCAAGAGCTAGTGGATATTGAAGGTATAGCTGGGCTTGCAACACAAGAGCTAGAACAAATATCACAGCAATTAATAGTTGCTCGTAATGAAAAAAATAATTTACAAAGTATCAATCGAGTAATTAGTGAATATGGCAATAATAATTTAGAGTTATTAGGAAGTATGCCCGAAATTACTTCGCACCAAGTCATACAAAATGTAAAACGAGACGTTGTTATTGTTGAGAGAAAGCTAAGTGAATTAGGTGAAGTGTATGGGCCAAAGCACCCTAAAATAATCTCCGCAAAAGCAGAACTTGCTACCGTTAAGAGTAACCTCAATAAGCAAATTAAAGGGCTTGTTACTGGTATTGAAAAGGAACTCAATCGTATAACGCGTACAGTAAGCGCACTTGAGCGTGATTTGATAAAAATACGCGCTGAATACCAAGACATCACTCGTAAAGAAACAAAATATAATCAATTAAAACGTGAGGTAGAGACTAACCGCAATATATTTAACACGTTTTTATCTCGTTCGAAAGAAACTGAAGTTACAAGCGATTTTAGCTCGGCTGCCGCTCGCTTTACAGATAAAGCATACGCTCCGAACAGTCCATCAAAACCGAATAAAAAATTAATTATTATTTTATCTTTTGTTGGTAGCTTTTGTTTTGCTGCTGTAATGAGTTTTGTATTTGATGCGTTAAACGATACTGTAAAAACAAAAAGTGATGTAGAAGATAAAATTGCTCAGCGCATGTTAGGCTTACTACCTCATGTGAAAACACCTAGGAAAAGTACTTTTCCTATTCATGCATATTTAGATGAAAAATACAGACTTTTTGCTGAATCAGTTCGTACTTTTCGTACAAGCTTACTGTTAACTCAGCTTGATCGTGAACTTAAAGTAATTGCAATCACGTCAAGCACTCCCGGTGAAGGTAAAACCACGACCTCAGCTAATTTAGCAATGTCATTAGCGCAGATGGGTAAAGTGTTATTAATTGATGCGGATTTACGTAAACCAAGTATCGCGAAGCGCTTTGATATCCCTGTATTCCACCCCGGCTTGAGTAACTTAATAGTAGGTACAGAGCATTTTAGCGAGTGTGTACATGTAGATGGGCAGTCTGGTGTGGCTATTATGCCGAGCGGACAAATTCCAGCTAATCCGCTTGAGCTTTTATCTAGCCAACGTTTTAATGAAGTGCTTGAGGTATTAAAAACAAAATATGACCACATAATAATTGATACTCCACCAACACAAGCGGTAAGTGATGCTTTAGTAATTGCTAAAAGTTCTGACTCCGTTATTTACGTTGTTAAATCTGATGTTACACGCATCAAACCAATTAAGGCTGGGGTTGAGCGTTTATTTGAAGCTAAGGCCCATGTTGCTGGAATAGTATTAAACCAAGTTGATATTAGTAAAAGAAAAGATGAGCACAGCCATGGGTATTACGATTATTACGATTATTCGCAAAAGCCAGCTCAATCAAGTTCTTAGTAGGTGATCGCGTATGTTTGATATTCATTCACATATTTTGCCTGGTCTAGATGACGGCGCTAAAGATTTACAAGAGTCTTTAGCTCTTTTGAAAGTGGCTCAAGATGACGGCATAACGCACATGGTGGCCACACCGCATATTCATATTGGGCGTTTTGATAATTCGGTTTCCCACCTTTATACTGATATTGCAAAATTAAAGGCAGGGGCTTTGGCAGCAGGTATCAAAATGCAGCTGGCAGTTGCTGCAGAGGTTAGGCTTGATATTGAGCTAATGGCATTGGTTTTATCAAATAAGCTACCGTTTATTGGCTCTCTTGGTTCTGATAATTATATATTATTGGAACTACCTCACTCACATGTACCGCAAGGTTATGATAAGTTCATTAATTGGCTTGCAAAGCAAGGAATTAGAGTCATTATTCCTCACCCAGAGCGCAATAGAGAGATTCAAGCAAACCCCTTTTATATTGAACGATTAAATCAATTAGGATGCGACTTTCAGTTAACCGCTTCAAGTTTAGAGGGGGCCTGGGGCGAAAGTGCAAAAGCGATTAGTATTAATATGCTCGAAAATAACTTAGTACGGTATATAGCATCCGATGCACACTCAATCAAAAGACGTCCACCCATATTAAGCAATGCAAAAAAAATAGTGAAACAATTATTGGGTGAGGACAAAGCGGAAGATTTATTCGTAAATAATCCAAAACACTTAACGAGCACGTTGTTTAATGGCTAAGACCAAGCAGTTAGTTAATATTTTTTTCCTTGGTATTATAATACTTGTTATTAGCATTGAGAGCGTAAATAGCATGCGCGCTAATGTGTGGTATTTTAAGGCTGTCAATACTCTAAAGCAGCCTAAAGCATTAATGACTCCTGCAGAGCTAAAGCTTGCTGATGATGCAATTACTTTAGCTTTAAAGCTTGAGCCTACTCAGGCACATTATTGGCAGCTCAGCGCTTATGTAAAAATGCTTGGATTGACTTTAAAGGATATGACAAGTGAAGATTCGTTACTTGCTTACAAAGCTATTGAACAAGCGCTTTTAACTTCCCTTCAAAATAGACGGGCTTGGTCCGAAACGTGGATGGAACTTGCAAAAGTAGTAGGTAGTCAAGAAGGGCTTTCTCAGCGGGTATTAAGGTATATAGATCAAGCAAAAAAAACGGGCCCTTATAAGTTTGAAGTAAGATCAGGCATCATTCAGATAGCATTAATTAATTGGCCTCAACTTCCTCCTAATTTCAAAGCTCAATATATGAATGAGTTAAATTTAGCTGCGCAATATGATGAGAAGCTCGAACAACTTTTTGATATTGCGAACCAAATTAATAAAGTAACATTATTGTGCATGTCACTACAGTTTGGAAGTGAATTCAAATCTGTGAGAAAAAGTTCCGCATTTGGAATGTATTGTAAATGAGTACTAATAATTTCAAGATAAGCTTATCAATTTTAACAAGAGTTATTAATTTCTAAAATCATATAGAACTGTGTCTAAGATATTGTTTTGTATTATAAAAAATTACTTTTTATTTAAAGCTAGGCCTTTTTTTTCTATGGTATTGTAAGTTATTTTCGAAATATAAATAATTACAGCCAATGTAAGTAAAATAAATACATTGTTAACTTCCGCTCCTCCTAAGTCTAAGTACCGTTGTGAGCTTATAGTTGGCGCTACATTTATCCCTGTTATTTTTTGAATAATTATACCTATCGAAGTCAAAATGAATAATATTGCCGCATGGGTCATATATATTGAGTAAGATAGCTTGCCTATAGTTTGAAAAGCATTAAGTTTTAAAAATTTTGATAGTAAGCCTGCTTCATATGCAAAAAATAATACAGTTAATAAGAATAGTATTGGAGCAATTAAGGATTTATATTTAAAGTTAACAATCACGACTTGGACTATCAGAAATAAGAGTAATAGTTCTATTACTGTAGCTAATGCAGGGGGGAATTTAAAATGTGAAGATTTTTTGAAAAGTAAATAAATTACAGTACCACCAAAAAAGCAAGATAACCCTTTCAAAACACTCTCTACTAATATATCCGATTTAAAATATATAAGGCTGAAAGCGATAGCTGATATACAGAACCAAACAATGGACTTACTGGTTTTAAAAAAGGCTATAGTAAAAAAGAGCAAAACATAACTATAGAATTCTATACTTATACTCCATGATGGGTAGTTAAAGCTTAGAGGGTCACTAAAAGGAGTCCAAGAGTGTATCAATAGTAGGTTAGGGAGAATTTGTTCAACTGATGTGTCATTTGTAAAAGGTAAATTATTAAATGAAATTCCTCCTAGTTTATAGGCAAATAACTTCCCAAGCTCTAGAAGGATAAATATAGCTAACATAAATATATGTAGTGGATATATGCGAAAAAAACGGGCTTTAATGAATGCGTTAAAATTTAGATCTTTCTTTTCGCCGTAGCTATGTGCCAAAACAAAGCCACTTAAAATAAAAAAGAACTCTACAAATATTGCACTACCTCTAAAAAAATCCAATTCAGTTATTGAGTTAACAAAGTGCATGTGAAAAATCACGACTGAGATTGCACAAATGCCCCTAAATGAATCAAGTGCTTCAAATCTTTTTTTCAAAACTTAGTCCTTTAAAGTGATCCGCCTACGGAATAAAACCCTATTTAAAGTTACTATATAACTAATTTTAAAAAGATTATATAAAACTTATCTCTAAGCATATTGAAAATATTTCTAAATTATAAGTCAATACTTAACAATGATTAATTAAGGTCGGGTTAACTTCTTGAAGGGAGTAGGTTAGGTTGAATCAATCAAGAGGGCCTATGATTAATATTAAACTAAGTAAACCACTCTTGAGAAAACGCCCAGAGCCATTGTCATCAGCTCTGGGCTACAAATGGCTCTTAGTTGAGCCTTGCGCTAACTAAATACACTTTCGCAATTCTTAGGGAGAAGAAGAAAGTACCTGTAATTGTAGTTAACTAATTTGCAAAACTCTAAATTTTGTTTGTTTATTAACCGCAAATGATAACAAAGACTTAATAATATTGTGCACAGGTTACCCTTTGTGTTGAGTGTTTTATGCCCAGCTTATTAACTGGGTATTTTGCACAAGATCGCGTGGCAAAGAGTTTTTGATCCTATTCTTTTGCCATTTACCTAGTCCTATCGGGCAGCCACATAAGGTTAGTACTACTTCGCCGCTGGCTTTTGTAACGTCTTCTAGGCGTATATCTTTACCATTAAAGTAGTCGTTTGCTTGCTCGTTTGTTAAAGCATACGTATTGCTTTTGCATTCATTACCAAACACGGTAGCAAACTCGTGAGTTAGTCTTACGCCGTTTTTATGAATAATACCTAGTTGAATACCTAAACGCGCGTATTTTATTTTGTTTTGGACGGCTTCAAACCCATCAGGAAATAACCACAGCTCTTTATCGCGCTGCATTAACTTACCTGGCAACGCTTTTAAGCCAAACTGTTTTTTAAGCTCGCTCATAAAAGAACTGGTTTGTTTTTTATCAAACTCGTTAAACGGAAACGCACCTTTTTTAACGCTTTGGGTCGGATTATTGCAGCTTGCGAGTTTTTTAAACTTAGCGATAAAAAAGCCTTCACTGTCGAATGTTTGCGGCCACACATGTAAATAGCCCTCGGCGGTTGTGGCTTTTTCTGCCCCTTCGAATAAGTCACTTAGCGATTGCGGCTCAATGTAGTCGCCAAATTCACTCAGTAGGTAGTCGCATACTTGTTGGTTTTCGAGCGGGGTAAGCGTACAGGTTGAATACACCAGTGTACCGCCTGGTTTTAATGCGTAAAAAGCGCTTTTAATTAAATCTTTTTGAACTTGAGCAATTTCTATATTTGATTCTATTGACCAGTTTTTAAGTGCGTCGGCATCTTTACGTACGGTACCTTCACCAGAGCAGGGTGCATCAAGCAAAATGCTATCAAAGCATTCAAACATATAATTACCAAATATGACGCCATCAAAATGCGAAAGCGCACAGTTACCAACGCCCATACGCTTAAGCGTAGCGCTAAGTACTTTTAAGCGTGATGACGAAAGCTCGTTGGCAACAAGTACGCCTTGGTTATTCATTATTGCGGCAAGTTGCGAAGTTTTAGAGCCAGGCGCTGATGCCATATCAAGTACGTAACTATCTTGTAAATCTGAGTTTTCAATACTTTGTTTTAGTGCCATAGGCGGCAGCATTGAGCTTGCCTCTTGTACGTACATGGCGCCGCTTAAATGTAAGTCGGTATTGCCTAATGCTAAGTTTTGTTCTTCATCGCTGGGGCGTTCTAGCCAAAAACCCTCACTACACCAAGGTATGGGTGTAAGTTGCCAGTTTTTTTTCTCTGCACGGTGTTTAAATTCGGCAACGCTAATTTTTAATGTATTTACACGAATAGATTTTCTGAGAGGGCGACGGCACGCGTTTATAAAGTCGTCTAAATTGAGGTGCGCAGGTAAATAGGTTTTTACGTCGTCAATAAAATGCTCAGGAATAAAAGTGTTGGCGTTCACGCGTTGGCTCGTACATTAAAAATAAAGCGCGATATTAGCACTTTTAACGCACTATTTCAGTGTTAAATAGCGGCTTTATAATTTATTAGTGTGTCGACAAATTGTGTTTTTAGTTTAATTTTAAAGCAATTTTATACGACTTTAGATTAACAGTGTCGACAATAAGTGTGTTTTTTACTCATTTTTACCTTAGGTGGGGTTGACATGTTTTTTTATTAAGCACATAGTTAACCCATCAATTGTCGACAATTTATTTATAAAGCCATGACGCAACCTTTTTTAAACGATACACCTATTACTACAGCATCTGATCAAGTGTTTGTTGATATGCGCCGTGAAATAGTAGAAGGCAGCATACAGCAGGGTAGCAAAATATCGGAGCCTGAGCTTGCAAAGCGCTACGGTGTAAGCCGTGCGACGCTTAGAGAAGCGCTTAATCGCTTAGAAAGCTGTTACTTAGTGGAGCGTAAAGCCAATGTAGGTTGCCGAGTAGTGGCGCTAACCGCAGAGCGTTTAATTGAAGTATACCAAGTACGCAGCTCGCTTGAAGGCTTAGCATGTAGGCTAGCTGCCGACAATATGGCAGCTGACGAAGTAAAAGGCTTAAAGCAATTACTTAACCAACATTTGCAAACACAGCGCGTTAAAGAGGGGGAGTCGTACTATCAAGAAGCGGGCGATTTAGACTTTCACTATCGCATTATTAAAGGCAGCAAAAACGCCCATTTAATCCATTTGTTATGTAACGGGCTTTACCAATTAATACGTATGTACCGTGTACAAATGGGCATGGTAGGGCCGCGCGTATCAAAAGCGTTTGACGAGCACTTAGCCATTATTAACGCGATAGAAAACCACGATGGTGAACTTGCCGAAATGCTGATGAAACGACACATCAGTGCATCGCAAGCAAATATTCAAACCAAATTTGATGTATACCAATCAATATGAGTATTCGAACAATTTAACTGATTAAATCGCTCTATAACGTCGTTAAGAATTTTTTATTTAGAACCACTAAACATAAAAATTATTGCCTAGTTACAGAACGATTTTCTTAGCGTTAAATAGACCTCATACACATACAGATTGGTATTTGTCATAAACAAAAACTTCTAAAAGCTAAAGCTAATAACAGTTAAACAGTCACAATGTCAGATTAAAAATATAAGTTACTCCATGTAGCAACCGTTCAAAGTGAGGAGAAAATAATGTCAGCAGGATTAAAATTTAAACAGGCCATTGCGAATAACCGCCCATTACAAGTAGTGGGTACTATTAATGCCTACACAGCCATGATGGCTGAAAAAATGGGCCACCAAGCTATTTATCTCTCAGGTGCCGGTGTGGCTAATGCCTCTTTTGGTATGCCCGATTTAGGCATGACCAGCCTTGATAATGTACTTGAAGATATTCGCCGTATTACTGGTGCCAGCGATTTACCACTACTGGTAGATGCCGATACGGGCTGGGGCGGGGCGTTTAATATTGCGCGTACCGTTAAAGAAATGACCAAAGCAGGGGCAGCGGGTTTTCATATTGAAGACCAAGTAGCGCAAAAGCGTTGCGGTCATCGCCCTAATAAAGAAATTGTAAGCCAAGGTGAAATGGTTGACCGCATTAAAGCCGCAGTTGATGCTAAAACCGATAGTGATTTTTACATTATGGCGCGTACCGATGCGTTTCAAAAAGAGGGTTTAAGCGCCGCGATTGACCGCGCAGCTGCGTGTGTTGAAGCGGGCGCAGATGCTATTTTTGCAGAAGCCGTGCACGACCTTGCCGATTACCAAGCATTTGCAAAGGCGATTAATGTACCAATTTTAGCTAATATTACAGAGTTTGGCCAAACGCCTATTTACACCAAAGAGCAGTTAAGTGAAGTAGGTGTCGAAATGGTGCTTTATCCACTTAGCGCCTTTAGAGCAATGAATAAAGCTGCGCTTAATGTGTACTCTGCCATTTTAAATGAAGGTTCGCAGCAAAGCGAAATTGAGAACATGCAAACACGCGCCGAGCTTTACGAATTTTTAGATTACCACACATACGAAAACACACTCGATAACCTTTTTTCATCAAAATCTGACAAATAATAACTATTAAAATAGATAACACACACAAATTTAGATAGGAGAAGATCATGGTAGATAAAGCATTAGGCGGAGCAGGTTTACGCGGGCAAGTTGCAGGGCAAACAGCATTATGTACAGTAGGGCAAACAGGCTCAGGTTTAACGTATTGTGGGTACGATATTAGCGAACTTGCCGAAAAAGCACAGTTTGAAGAATTGTCTTTTTTACTTTCACGTGGCGAACTACCTACAGCCAATGAACTAGCCGAGTATAAAGCTAAATTAAAAAGCTTACGCGGCCTGCCAGATGCACTAAAAACCGTGCTTGAAAATATTCCTAAAGACGCGCATCCAATGGATGTTATGCGTACCGGTTGCTCAATGCTGGGTAACCTAGAAATGGAACTTGATTTTAGCCAAGCAAACGATGCGATTGACCGCATGGTTGCGCTCTTCCCAAGTATTATTTGTTACTGGTACCGCTTTACTCACGATGGCGTACGCATTGAAACACAAACTGATGACGACTCAGTGGGCGCGCACTTTTTAACTCTATTACACGACAAAGCACCGAGCGAGCTTTTTGCGCAAGTAATGAATGTGTCGCTAATTTTATACGCAGAGCATGAATTTAATGCCTCTACATTTACTGGGCGCGTGTGTGCATCAACGCTTTCTGATATTCATTCTTGTGTAACGGGCGCTATTGGTACGCTACGTGGGCCACTGCATGGTGGTGCAAACGAAGCCGCTATGGATATGATTCAGGGTTTTACAAGTGCAGAGCACGCCGAGCAAGAAATTATGGGTATGCTAGAGCGCAAAGATAAAATAATGGGCTTTGGACACGCTATTTACCGTGAGTCAGACCCACGTAACGTTATTATTAAAAAGTTCTCTGAAAAACTAGCTAAAGAGGTGGGCGATGATGTGCTTTACCCTGTGTCGGTTAGGTGTGAAGAGGTTATGTGGCGCGAGAAAAAACTGTTTTGTAATGCTGATTTTTTCCATGCATCGGCGTACCACTTTATGGGTATTCCAACTAAGTTATTTACGCCAATATTTGTGATGAGCCGGGTTACCGGCTGGACTGCACATGTTAAAGAGCAGCGTGCTAATAACCGTATTATTCGCCCAAGTGCAGATTACACAGGACCAGAGGCGCGCAGCTACACGCCAATTGAATCAAGAGGCTAATTAGTTACACATAATACCAATCCGTAACAATACTTAATTAAGCGGGTTGGTATAGGGTGAGCAATACGCTCACCTTTTGCCTTTTATTTCCCGTCACCTATTAGCGAACAGATATTATGACCATAATTAACAACACCCAATACCGAAAGCCATTGCCCGGCTCAAATGTGGATTACTACGATACGCAAGGAGCCGTTGATGCAATAAAGCCTGGTGCTTATGCCACATTGCCTTACACATCACGCGTACTTGCCGAAAACTTAGTGCGCCGCTGTGAGCCAGATATGCTAACCGATGCGCTTAATCAGCTTATTGAGCGTAAGCAAGATTTAGATTTTCCGTGGTATCCGGCGCGCGTAGTGTGCCACGATATTTTAGGCCAAACTGCTTTAGTTGATTTAGCAGGCCTGCGCGACGCAATAGCTCAAAAAGGTGGTGATCCGGCAAAAGTAAACCCGGTTGTGCCTACCCAGCTAATTGTTGATCACTCATTAGCGGTTGAGCATGCAGGCTTTGACCCTGAAGCATTTGAAAAAAACCGTGCAATAGAAGATAGACGCAACGATGACCGTTTTCATTTTATAAACTGGACTAAAACCGCTTTTAAAAATATTGATGTTATTCCGCCTGGTAACGGCATTATGCATCAAATTAACCTTGAAAAAATGTCGCCTGTTATCCAAAACCGCGATGGCATTGCATTCCCCGATACCTTAGTTGGCACCGACAGCCACACCCCGCATGTGGATGCACTTGGCGTAATTGCTGTAGGTGTTGGTGGGCTTGAAGCCGAAAGCGTAATGCTTGGCCGTGCCTCGTACATGCGCCTGCCTGATATAGTAGGAGTTGAGCTTACAGGTACTCGTCAGCCAGGCATTACCGCAACCGATATAGTGCTGGCTATTACAGAGTTTTTACGCGCTCAGCGTGTTGTATCGACCTATTTAGAATTTTACGGTGAAGGTGCTGATGCACTAACCCTTGGCGACAGAGCAACTATTTCAAACATGACGCCTGAATTTGGTGCAACTGCAGCCATGTTTTATATAGACGATAAAACAATTGATTATTTGCGTTTAACAGGGCGTGATGAAGAGCAAATAGCGCTTGTAGAAAACTACGCTAAAACGGCTGGCCTTTGGAGCGATAGTTTAAAAACCGCAAAATATGATCGGGTCCTTAAATTTGATTTATCGAGTGTTGGACGCAATATTGCTGGGCCTTCAAACCCACATCGTCGTGTATCCACCAGCGATTTAGCAAAAGAAGGTATTTCGGGCGTTGTTGAAAACGAAGAAGGCTTAATGCCAGATGGCGCGTGTATTATTGCTGCTATTACCAGTTGTACTAATACGAGTAATCCACGCAACGTAATTGCTGCCGGCTTACTTGCACGTAACGCAAATGCCAAAGGGTTAATGCGCAAACCGTGGGTTAAAACATCCTTAGCACCGGGTTCAAAAGCGGTGCAATCATACCTAGAAGAAGCAAAATTACTCCCTGAACTTGAAAAACTTGGCTTTGGTATTGTTGGTTTTGCTTGTACTACCTGTAACGGCATGAGCGGCGCGCTTGACCCTGTAATTCAACAAGAAGTAATCGATCGCGACTTATACGCAACAGCGGTACTTTCGGGCAACCGTAACTTTGATGGGCGTATACATCCGTATGCTAAGCAAGCCTTTTTAGCGTCACCGCCATTAGTGGTGGCTTACGCTATTGCCGGCACTATTCGTTTTGATATTGAAAAAGGTGTACTAGGGAAAGATCAAAATGGTAACGACATAACGCTAAAAGATTTATGGCCAAGCGATGAAGAAATAGATGAAGTAATCAAACAAAGTGTAAAGCCAGAGCAATTTAAAAAAGTGTACGAACCTATGTTTGATTTAACCGTAGATTACGGTGAAGACAACGACCCGCTATACAATTGGCGCGAGCAAAGTACCTATATTCGCCGCCCGCCATACTGGGAAGGCGCCCTTGCAGGTGAGCGAACCATGACCGGCATGCGCGCCCTTGCTGTACTTGGCGATAACATTACAACGGATCATTTATCGCCTTCAAACGCTATTATGGCAAGCAGTGCTGCGGGTGAATACTTAACTAAAATGAACGTCCCTGAAGAGGATTTTAATTCTTACGCAACGCACCGAGGGGATCACTTAACAGCGCAGCGCGCTACATTTGCAAACCCTAAATTGTTAAACGAAATGGTGCGTGATGAAAACGGCGAAGTTAAACAAGGTTCATACGCACGATTAGAGCCACAAGGTACTAACACACGTATGTGGGAAGCAATCGAAGCTTATATGCAGCGTAAACAACCACTCATTATTGTAGCCGGTGCCGATTACGGGCAAGGCTCATCGCGTGATTGGGCTGCAAAAGGAGTAAGGCTTGCAGGCGTTGAGGTTATAGCCGCAGAGGGCTTTGAGCGTATTCACCGTACTAACTTAATTGGTATGGGTGTATTACCGCTTGAGTTTAAACCTGGCACTACCCGCAAAACGCTTAACATTGATGGCAGCGAAAGCTTTGATGTAAAAGGAGAGCCAACACCAGGTGCAACGCTTGATTTAGTGATTACACGTAAAAACGGTGAGGTTCTAACAGTACCTATGAAATGCAGATTGGATACCCAAGAAGAACTTTCTATTTATGCCGCTGGTGGTGTATTACAGCGCTTTGCGCAAGACTTTTTAGAAGCTACGCAATCAGCATAAGGGGCGTACATTATGTTTAAACCACAAATTAAAGTGCCAGCAACTTATATGCGCGGCGGCACCAGTAAAGGTGTATTTTTTAAGTTAACCGACTTACCCAAACCTGCCCAAGTGGCAGGTGAGGCGCGCGACAATTTACTGTTACGCATAATTGGTAGCCCCGACCCATATGGCAAACAAACCGATGGTATGGGCGGTGCAACATCAAGTACTAGTAAAACGGTTATTTTAAGTAAAAGCGAGCAACCTAACCACGATGTGGATTATTTATTTGGCCAAGTGGCAATAGATAAACCTTTTATAGATTGGAGCGGCAATTGCGGTAATTTAACCAGCGCAGTAGGTGCGTTTGCTATAACGAACGGCTTAGTTGATAAAAATACAGTACCCGATAACGGCGTTGCTATTGTGCGTGTGTGGCAAGCTAATATTAAAAAAAGTATTTTAGTTCATGTGCCTATGACCAATGGTGAAGTACAAGAAACCGGTGATTTTGAACTTGATGGCGTGACCTTTGCTGCCGCCGAGGTAAAGCTAGAGTTTTTAAATCCCGCCGATGGTGAAGGGGCGTTATTCCCTACAGGCAATGTAGTGGATGACTTAGAAGTACCAGGTGTTGGTACTTTAAAAGCCACTATGATAAACGCGGGTATTCCTACTGTATTTATTAATGCCGAGGATATTGGCTATAGTGGCACTGAGCTGCAAAGCGATATTAATAACGATACAGACGCACTTAAGAAGCTTGAAACTATTCGTGCCTATGGCGCAGTCAAAATGGGGTTAATAGCTAATATTAACGAAGCGCAAACACGCCAACACACACCTAAAGTAGCCTTTGTGGCAGCGCCATTAGATTATAACGCATCAAGTGGTAAGTTTATTGAAGCTACAACAATTGATTTATTAGTACGTGCTATGTCTATGGGCAAGCTTCATCACGCTATGATGGGCACAGCCGCAGTCGCTATTGGCGCAGCCGCCGCTATTGACGGTACGCTTGTTAATGTGGCCGCAGGTGGCGGGACATTGAACGAAGTTAACTTTGGCCACCCCTCTGGCACGCTAAAAGTAGGCGCAGAAGCTAAAAAAATAGCTGGAGATTGGCAAGTTACCAAAGCAAGTATGAGCCGCAGTGCTCGTGTGCTTATGGAGGGCGTTGTAAGAGTACCTCAATAGTATTTAACAAAATTAACCTGAATTCTGGATAATAAACCTATCTCTATCAGCCATTTTAAGCGCTAACTGCGTTGGATTTACTTAAAACTTCTGGTTAGAGAAAATAAATTTAAATATCACCATGATTCAATATGTTAGTAAATATCTTAGCCAGAGTTCAAATTAATTAGCAAAGCTAAAACATAATGTTTTTAATCTATTTATTATTTTTGTAAAATATGAATAAGCTCTTATTTTTAATTTAAGGACTTAGTTTCAAAAAAATAAAGGGATTTAAAATGAATAAAATGGTTATTGGGTTAGCTTTTACAGTTTCATCGTTTGGTGCACTTGGAGAAAGCGCAGATGGCTGGCCAGAAGGCGGTGCAATGCACACAGGCAATATTTATAATTTAGAGGGCAACAGATACAAAATTAAAATCAGTAAAATGATGAATGAAATCTACCCGCAACTAAATGACGACTACCAAGTAGATGCAGTTAAAGCGCAAATAAAAGCATGGGAGCACTATATAGATGCAACATGTAATGTTGTTGGCATAGCAACTGGTGCCGGTGGGAGTTGGCCTTCAACGTATAGCGTAAAATGCGAGCGAAGCCTCAGTTATGATAGATACTTTGCGACTAAAAATGCGCTAAAGTGTGTTAAAAAACTTAGCGAAGCAGATTTTGTAGGACGTAGCGAAAAGCTAAATTGTTTAATTCAAACACTCAATATTAAAATATTTTAAGAGTAACAGCAGTGCTACAGCTATATTATAAAGTTAGCTGTAGCATTTTTAGCTTTACAAAAACTCTATTTCTACGGTTTCGTCTTTTGCAATATTGCCACTTTCGGCGGGCACCACAATAAGGCAGTTAGCGTGGCTAAGCGATGAGAGTACCCCCGAACCTTGCTTATTTATAGGCGTTACCAGTAGGTTATTGTTTTCGTCGGTACTGGCAATACCACGTTGAAAGTCGGTACGGCCGGGGCGCTTTTTAATCAGCGCTGTGGTGGTTGCTTTTAAACGTAACTTAGCAGTATGTTCATTTCCTGAAAGCTTTGTAAGGGCTGGCTTTACAAGTCGCTCAAGCGTAACGGCTGCCGATACGGGGTTACCTGGTAAACCAAAAAAGTAGCTGTTAGGTAATTTACCAAAAGCAAAGGGTTTGCCCGGCTTCATGGCAATTTTCCAAAAATGAATATCGCCAATTTCATTTAATACTTCTTTAGTAAAATCGGCTTCGCCAACCGATACACCACCAGAGCTTATTACGGCATCGGCTTGCTCGTTTGCTTTTAAAAACGTGTTTTTAATGAGCGTTTTATCATCGGCAATTATCCCAAAATCAATCACTTCTATATTGTTATCATTAAGCTCGCTTAATATAACAGCGCGATTACTTTCATAAATAGCACCTGCAGGAAGGGCATTGCCAGGCTCTATAAGTTCATCCCCTGTAGAAAAAACCGCGACCTTTAGTGTTTCATATACACTTACTTGGTTAATACCAATAGAGGCAAGTAAGCCTACATCTACCGCTTTTAGTTTTCTGCCCGCTTTAAAAACAACACTATTTTTTGCAATGTCTTCACCTGCAAAGCGCACATTATTATTGAGCTCAATATGACCTGTAAATGTTATTTTGTCGTTATCTACGCTGGCGTTTTCTTGCATAACTACCGCATTAGCGCCAGGGGGCAGGGCAGCGCCGGTCATAATTCTAACGCATTGCCCAGGTGTTAAGGTGTTTTTAAAGGTTTGCCCAGCAAATACACTGCCTACTTGCTGATAAGTTGTTAGCCCTTCGCTTAGGCAAAGTGCATAGCCATCCATTGCCGAATTATCGTGAGCAGGCACATTTATATTGGATTTAATATCGTTTGCTAAAACACGGCCAACACTGTGCATTATTGAAATGGTTTCTGCGGCTTTATCAAAGTTAATAGCGCTTAGCATGTTACTGATTGCGGTTTCTACTGGTAATAAACCAGGTGCATTGCATACATCGTTCATATATATTGTTTTTTATAATGTGTCTGATTTTTAAAACAATACTTATAATGTTTAAGCTTTACAATACATGGTGTGGTTATTTGTTATTACTGTTAGTGGTATTTAGCAATCCTCTTAACGCAAAAGAAACGCTGCACATAGCCGTTGCGAGCAATTTTAAACCTGTGCTGCAAACGCTGGTAACTAACCCAGCCCTGAAAAATATTAATATTAAAATATCAGCTGCTTCTAGCGGCGTATTACACTCACAAATTATGCATGGTGCACCGTACGATATTTTTTTATCAGCCGACGCTGCACGCCCACACGCACTGATCAAAGACGGCTTTGCACTTAAAAATAGCTTAACCACCTATGCGATAGGTTTATTAGCGCTGTGGCAGCCAAGCAACTCAGTTATTAATCATAAATTAGCCATTGCTAATCCAAGGTTTTCGCCATATGGGCAATCATCGGCGCATTATGCTAAAAACTATATAAAAACACCGTATGAATTTGTGTATGGAAATAATATTACCCATGCGTTTCAATTTGTAGAAACAGGCAATGCCGCTAAAGGCTTGGTCGCGTTATCTACGTTAAAGTCGGCGTATCGCAAAACTAAAAATAAAAAATATTTAAATTACACGCTTATCGAACCTGAAAAATACCCTGAAATAACGCAGCAAGGCGTTATCATAAGCGCGACTAAGCATTTAACGACAGCTAAAAAGTTTATGGCTTTTTTAAATGACCCCTCAACCGCAAAAACATTATTAGAGCTTGGTTATAAAGCAAAGGAAAGTGATGTTAGCAAGTGATGTAACAGCGCTGTGGCTTACAATTAAACTTGCCTTTATAACGGCTGCTATTTTGTTGATTATATGCATTCCGCTTGCATGGCAGCTAGCCAGTTATAAAGGTAAGTTAAAGCCTATATTAGAAGCACTTATAGCAATGCCTTTGGTGCTGCCGCCTACGCTAATGGGCTTTTATTTATTGGTATTGTTTTCACCTACTCATGCATTTGGCCAGTTTTGGTTTTGGCTAACGGGTACGCAGCTCGCGTTTAGTTTTCAAGGGGTGGTTATTGGCTCGTTATTTTACTCTCTCCCTTTTGTGATGCAGCCGTTACTGGCGGGCTTTAAACAAATAAATACTACTTATAATCAAGCTGCTATTGCCTTGGGGATCAGCCCATTTAAGCGTTTTATGTATTTAACGTTACCGCTATTAAAGCCAAGCATAGGCAGTGCCTTTGCACTGGGCTTTGCCCATACATTGGGAGAATTTGGTTTAGTGCTAATGATTGGTGGCAATATACAAGGCGAAACTCAAGTGGTGTCTATTGCATTGTACGACCATGTAGAGTCGCTTAATTATGGGGCAGCGCACCAATTGTCGTTGGTATTGCTAGCAATCTCGTTTGCGTGTTTAGTGTTGTTGTTTAAATTTAATAAAACCGTGATAAACGGAGCTGCTAATCGTGCTTAAAATACAGTGTCATCAACGTTTGGACGATTTTGAATTACATGTTGATTTAGCGATAAATCAATTTGATATTTTAGGGGTGTTTGGTCCTTCGGGCTCTGGCAAATCGAGCTTATTACAGGCGATAGCAGGGCTTACGACGGCGCAAAATGTGTGTATAAACAATCATAATATTACCCATTTAAAGCCCGGTAAACGCCTACTTACTTTACAGCTGCAGTCGTGCCCGTTATTTCCACATTTAAATGTGATGGGTAATTTACTGTTTACTCACACGCATTGTAAAAATAAAAGTAATAACCTAACGACTGATCAGGTAATTGATTTATTAGCGCTAAGCCCATTACTAAATCGTGATGTGTCGGGGCTTTCGGGCGGGGAGAGCCAGCGCGTAATTTTTGCAAGAACACTACTAAGTGGGCAATCTGTTGTTTTACTTGATGAGCCATTTAGCGCCTTAGATTGGTCAACGCGTTTTACTATGTTGGGGGCTGTTCAACAACTTAATAAATCCCATGGTATTAAATTTATTATTGTTAGCCACTCTTTAAAAGAGCTACTTTATTGCAGCGATACATTACTTCATATAGCGAAAGGCAACGTGCTCCAGTGCGGTGCAACACAAGAAGTGGTGCAAAGTATTTATACAAATAAGAGCCAAACGCCACTTAGTATACTTAGTTATAGTAAGCCTGAATTTAATGAGGCTTTTGGTTTTTACCAGCTTACTCTTAGTAATAGCCAACAGCATTTATATGCAGTGCCTTCGCTGGTAAAACAAAACCATAAGTTAATTATAGAAAGCAGCCAAATAACCTACAATAAAGTAAAACCAATTAACGAGAGCAGTGCAAACGTGCTAAAAGGTATGCTTGAAAATGCCCAGCAGCTTGATGAGCAATGGCTGCTAACTGTTAACGTAGATACGCAATTACTGTATTGCACGGTGTCTAAAAGGCAATGGCAGCAAAGTGCTGTAAGCCTAGGCGAGCAGATTTATTTGACAATAAATAACCTAGAAACGCTAAATTAGGCTCTAAAAAGCAGTCATGTATTTACCATGTACTAAATTAAGCACTGCAAACAGGGCAGTGCTTATTTTTAACAATGTTAAAACGGTTAAACTCCATACTCAAACCATCTACAAGTAATAGCTGCTCGGTAAGTTTACTAGGCAGTCCTGCAATAATTTTAAGTGCTTCAGTCGCTTGAATACTACCAATAAGCCCCACAATAGGAGAGAGCACGCCTGACTCTGAACAGCTTTGAGTTTGTTCGCCAAAGAGCTGTGACACACACCCGTAACAATGGCTATTAGGCGCCATTGTAAAGCAAGCGACTTGTCCCTCTAACCTTATAGCAGAGCCCGAAACCAAGGGCGTGCGGTTGTTGTAGCAGGCGCTGTTGAGCAAATTTCGTGTTGCTAAGTTATCAGTGCAGTCAATAACTACATCTACTTTGCTAAGTAATTGCTCAAGGTGCGAGTTTTCATTTAAAAATTCATCAATAGTGTGGATCTCTATTTCATTATTTAACTGAGTTAACTGTTTTTTTGCACTGTGGGTTTTTAAGCACCCAACATTACTTTGTTTATAGAGCACCTGCCTTTGCAAGTTAGTTGCATCAACCACATCGTTATCTACAAGCGTTAACGTACCTACGCCCGATGCCGCTAAGTACTGCGCAACTGGGCAGCCTAATCCACCTAACCCCACAATAAGAGCATGACTTTGCCATATTTTTTCTTGTCCATCTATATCTAGCTGAGGAAGCATAATATGGCGAGAATAGCGTAATTGCTGCTGATACGTTAAAGGGGGTTTTTGCATTAATGAGTTCTCATAATTTTTTTTAACAATACCAATTAGTTAAAACCTAGAGCAAGTAAAGCTTAAAAATTCTTTGCACTGTTTACGCCCAACAAAGCTGCTTAAATAGTGCAAAGCGAAATAAATATTAATTCCCAAAAATATAAGTGACTGAAAAACCTACCTATTAATTGTTGGCTTAGTAATTGCTGAAAGCTGTTAACGTTAATTTAACAATCGTCGCAGTGTTATTACTACCAAAGTCGTACTCACTGCTTAAAATAATAATCGTTACAAGGAAAAAAACATGCAACCGAGTTCTGGGTTTAATCTCATATCGTTTAGCGGAAAAATGAAAATACTACATTTAAGCTGGATGGTGTTTTTTATCTCTTTTTTTGTATGGTTTAACCATGCTCCATTATTAGGGGCAATAGCGGGCTCGCTAGGTATAACTATGGCACAGGTAAAAACGCTGCTCATTTTAAATGTGGCCTTAACCATTCCCGCGCGTGTTGTTGTTGGCATGCTAACCGATAAGTTTGGCCCGCGTATTGTTTATGCCGCTTTACTTATTTTATGTAGCATACCGTGTTTTATGTTTGCTATGGCCACCACGTTTGAGCAAGCCGCTATCGCGCGTTTTGCACTAGGCTTTATTGGAGCAGGCTTTGTAGTGGGCATTCGTATGGTGAGCGAGTGGTTCCCGGCTAATGAGCTTGGTACAGCAGAAGGTATTTATGGTGGCTGGGGTAATTTTGGCTCGGCTGCCGCTGCTATGTTACTACCTGTATTAGCGCTTATGTTTGCCGGCGATGATGGCTGGCGCTATGCCGTTGGTTTAACGGGCGTACTTAGCGTTATTTTTGGTGTTATTTGGTACATAAACGTAACCGATACACCAAAAGGGGGGACGTACTTTAAGCCTAAAAAAGTAGGCGCAATGGAAGTAACCAGTAAAGGTGACTTTGTATTATTGCTTATTATGAAATTACCTATGTATGGCGCACTGGCTTTACTTACTTGGAAGTTGTCTCCTACAGGCGCTAATTTAATTTCTGCCAATTTTGTTTTAGCCGTTTATGCATTTTTAGTGCTGTTATACGCTTACGAGGTATATAAAACCTTTGATATAAACGGACATATATTTAAACAACCCGTGCCAGAATCACACCGCTACGAATTTAAACAAGTAGCTGTACTTAATATTTTATATTTTACCACCTTTGGCTCAGAGCTGGCCGTTGTATCTATGCTGCCATTATTTTTTATGGAAGTGTTTGGCCTAGATATGGTGTACGCAGGTTTACTCGCCTCTGCTTATGCGTTTATGAATTTAGCCTCGCGCCCAGGTGGTGGTTTGATCTCAGATAGAATGGGTCGTCGTAAAACACTTATTGTCCTTACCTCAGGGTTAGCTGTTGGCTACTTTGTTATGGGCTTAGTTGACGCTAGCTGGCCACTTTGGCTTGCTGTAGCTGCTGCCATGGCGTGTTCGTTCTTTGTGCAAGCTGGTGAGGGAGCGGTTTTTGCTGCTGTGCCACTTATCAAACGCCGCTTAACAGGGCAAATTGCAGGTATGACAGGCGCTTACGGTAACGTTGGCGCGGTGGTGTATTTAACGGCGCTCTCATTAGTGGATTACCAAACTTTCTTTATGATTATTGCTGCCAGTGCATTGTTAGGTTTAGGGGCGTTATTTTTCATGAAAGAGCCAGATGGGCACATCACAGAAGTAAACGAAGATGGCTCTGTTGAACTTATTTCAGTGACTTAAGGCAGCGTTAACCATGTTTGATGAAACCCAACACGCTCAAGTTCGTAATAATACGCTAGATGTTTCTTTTGGTGGGCACAGTGCCGCGGGCATAAAAGATGAAAATCAAGATGCGTTTGCTGCTTTAAATACTGAGCACGAACAACAAGAAACAAAAGGCGCTATTGCGTGCTTAGCGGATGGATGTTCATCAGCTAAAAATGCCAAACAAGCATCGCAGCTCAGTGTTACTCATTTTATAAATGAGTATTTAAATACACCCGACAGTTGGGCGGTCAAAAAATCGGTTTCTAAGGTTTTAGCTAGCTTAAATCAGTGGTTATATTCGCAATCAGTTAACTATAACCACTTAGGGCAACGCCAAGCAGATTGGATGACCACCTTTACGGCGCTTATATTAAAATCAGCTACGGGGTATATATTTCATTTAGGCGATACTCGCATTACGCGTTTACGCGATAATCAAATGGAAGCGATAACGCGGGATCATAAAGTAAACGATACGCTCACTCGTGCTTTAGGCGCGCAGTCACATCAAGAAATTGATGTTTACGAAGTTGACCTAAAAGCCGGCGATATTTACATACTGACTTGCGATGGTGTGCATGATGTATTGCCCTATAGTGAAATTGCCAACGAAATAAACGCCCATAACAACTTAGAGCAGGCAGCAAGTGCCATTACCTCACGCGCTATAGCACAAGGCAGTGATGATAATGTGAGTTGTTTATTAGTGAAGGTAAATAGCATTGCGCAGCAAAATCTAGATGAGCTTTATCAATCGTTAACGCAGCGCAAGATACCACCCGCATTAGAGGTTGGCCAAATAATTGATGGATATACGGTTATTCGTAAAATCAACGAAAGCAGCCGATCGCACATTTATTTGGTACAACAAGCACCTGATGCCCCCCCCGTTGTATTAAAGGCACCCTCGGTTAATTTTGAAGACGATATACATTACCTTCAAGGCTTTATACGCGAAGGGTGGGTAGGGCAACGTATTAATCATCCTAATGTAATGAAGGTTTTAAATACGCAATCGCAAAGCCGATTTTTATATCATATTTGCGAGTACATGGACGGACAAACCCTCAGTGACTATAAGCACGACGTCCCTTATTTAGAAATAGCGCAAGTGCGCAGTATTGTAGAGCAAATAGTGCATGCGCTAAGGGCTTTTCAGCGATTAGATATGGTACATCGTGATTTAAAGCTCGATAACGTGATGATAGATGCTCACGGTAAAGTTACGTTAATTGATTACGGTACTGTAAGTGTTGCGGCTATGGATGAGTCGGTTAAGCAAATAGCCGATGACTGCCCGCAAGGGACTATAGATTATACGGCTCCTGAAACACTTATTTCGCTGCATGCCGATTTTAAAAGCGATATTTTTTCGCTTGGGGTGATTGCTTATGAGTTATTGTGCTCGAAGCTGCCTTATAAAACATTACCGGCAAGTCATACCCCTATTGATTACAGCCACTGGCAATACACAAGTATTCGCAAGTACCGAGCCGATATACCCTTTTGGTTAGATCAGGCTTTAATGAAAGCACTTGCGCCAAAACCAGAGCTCAGATACCACGCATTTTCTGAGTTTTTAACAGATATTAGTAAACCTAATCCACATTTACAGAGCTCAGCCAACAAAATTTCAATAATGAAACGCGATCCAGTATTACTCTGGAAGAGCATTTCGCTGTGTTTATTTATCATTTTATTGTGCGTGCTCATAATTAAAAACTAAGAGACCAACATGTTAAATTATAAAAATAACTTACCTATTATTTTAATGATAGGGTGCATTGCTGCGCCTTCTATTAGTGTTGCAGCGCAAACCGACCTTAATTTTAGGCTGCGTTATGAAAGTGCAGAGCAAGATAACGCACTAAAAGATGCCAGTAGCTTAACGCTGCGTACTCGCCTTACTCATAAAACGGATGAAATGAATGGCTTTTCTGTTTTATTAGAGGTCGAAGATAGCCGAAGCCTATTAGGTGTAGACGATTACAACAATACGCTGGGTAAAAATACTAATTACTCAGTAATAGCCGACCCTGAAACCACAGAGATAGATCAGGCTTTTGTTAAATACGCAAAAGATGCTTTATCAATTAAAGTAGGTAGGCAAGTAATAGCGCTTGATGGACAGCGCTTTGTAGGCCACGTTGGCTTTAGGCAAGACAGGCAAACCTTTGATGCTGCAACAGTAAATTACTCCTTTAATGATATTAACTTGCACTATAGCTACATAAGTAAGCGCAACCGTATATTTGCCGATAGCAAAGATATTGATGCATCCGATCATCTTATCAATGCAAGCTTTAAAACAAGCCTAGGTAAGGTGGTTTTATACAGCTATTTATTAAGTGACGATGCAATAGATAATGACAGCTTAGATACTTATGGTGTGTCTTTTAATGGTAATAAAACGCTAAGCGATATTAAATTTTACTATAAAGCACAGTACGCCACGCAATCTGCATCAACGAGCATGAGTGATTTTGACGCTGATTACTATGCATTTGAGGGGGGGATAGATTTAGGCGGTTTAGGCATTGAAGCCGTTACATTAAAAGCTGGTATTGAGTCACTGGGTTCTGATAACGGTGATTATGGTTTTGCCACGCCGCTTGCCACAATGCATAAATTTAATGGCTGGGCCGATACGTTTTTAGCAACCCCAGCACAAGGGCTTGATGACACTTATGTAAGTTTAAATGGTAAAGCTTACGGCGGTAAATGGCTGTTGGCGTATCACAGCTTTGATGCCAACGATAGCGCCAATGGCGTTGATGATTTAGGCACAGAGCTAAACGTACAATACGTAAAGCCTATTAATAAAACCTATGCCGTAGGCGCAAAATATGCCGATTATTCAGCAGGCGATAGCGCTGCAGGCAAAGTCGATACCCAAAAACTGTGGGTATGGGTAAGCGCTAAATTTTAAGTATTTAACCTAAACCCTCGTTATTTAATTTAAAGCGTTACAAGTTGGTGCAATAGCGCCAGCTTGTGGTGCTTTCACTTCTTTTTTACTGTGTTAACTCAGTTAAATTATTGAAATGTAATGCTTATATATCTGGCTTGCATATTGCTATAACCAACACATAATAAATTATACATTTAAAGTACCCATTTAAAGTTAAGTGTATTTTAAATCAAACAGGTGATTTTAATGCTAAGCAAGCAGCGTGTTGTAGTTGTCGGAAATGGAATGGTTGGCCATCATTTTGTACAACAGCTAGTATCACAACAAGGTGATACTCAAAATATGGAGATTACCGTACTCAGCGGTGAAGACCGACTCGTTTATGACCGCGTACAGCTTTCGTCTTTTTTTAAAGGCAAAACCGAAGACGATTTAGCACTTACCTGCAGTAAAACCTATCAAGATTGGCAAGTGTGCTTTCATATTCATTCTAAAGTGGTTGATATAAACCGCGATGCAAAAACAGTCACTACTGCAAAAGGCGAGTCATTTGCGTACGACAAGCTAATACTGGCAACTGGCTCATTTGCATTTGTGCCACCTATTCCAGGTAAAGATCGTGAGCATTGCCTAGTTTACAGGACCATTAACGATTTACACGCCATAAAAAAATCTGCACATGCCAGCAAAGTGGGCGTAGTAATTGGCGGCGGTTTATTAGGGCTTGAAGCAGCCAACGCGTTAAAGCAGCTTGGCTTGCAAACCCATGTAATAGAATTTGCACCACAACTTATGGGCGTACAAATAGATGGTGCTGGTGGTCGATTGCTTAAAAATAAAATTACCGAGCTGGGCGTTACAGTGCATACATCAGTGGCGACAGAGCAAATTATAGAGGGTGAAAACAGCCGTTATAAAATGTGCTTTAAAGGGGGGCAAACCCTAGAAACCGACATGATTGTATTTTCGGCCGGTATTCGCCCATACGATAACCTAGCTCGTGAGTTTAATTTAGAAATAGGTGAGCGCGGCGGCATCGTAATAAACAACCATTGCCAAACGAATGATAAAAACATATACGCCATAGGCGAATGCGCCCTTTGGAATAACTTTATTTTTGGCCTTGTAGCACCGGGCTACGCGATGGCAAAAGTAGCGGCGGGGCATGCTTTACAACAGCTGTCTTCAAACAAAGCTTTACACACTACCTCTAACAATTCATCAAATAGTGCTGATGAATTTAGCGGTGCCGATATGAGCACCAAGCTTAAATTAATGGGTGTTGAAGTAGGCTCAATTGGTGATGCTCATGCACGCAGTGAAGGCGCAATTAGCTATTACTTTGAAGATCAACTAAGCGGTATTTACAAAAAAGTAGTCACTAATGAGCAAGGCAATAAGCTCATAGGTGCTGTACTGGTTGGCGATACCAGTGATTACGATAATTTATTGCAGTATCACTTAAATGGCATTGAGCTTAGTGTGCCCGCAGAGTCATTAATAATGCCGCTTGCAGGTGACGCGGGCGAGCTAAACGCTGATGATTTGCCACAAGATGCTATTATTTGTGCGTGCCACAAAGTGACAAAACACACTATTGAACAAGCGGTTATACAAGGTTGTAGCGATTTAAATAAAGTGCAGCAAGCCACTAAAGCAAGTACTGGCTGTGGAGGCTGTGAAAAACTAGTGCAAAGCGTTATTAGCAGTGCACTTAATAATAAAATAGCCACGCTAATCCCAGTAGATGAGCCTGTATCCCAGAGCGCTTAACGCAAATAATAAGAGAGCAGTATGGAAACATTAAACACATGTTCAAACACACCTTTGCTTAAACAAACTACCTGCGCTTATTGTGGTGTAGGCTGTGGGGTTGATATTTCATTATTAAATAATACCCCAACAAAACTTGAAGGCACGCGCGAGCACCCCGCTAATTTTGGCCGCTTGTGTGTTAAAGGCACGCACCTGCTTGACACCACCGGCAGTGATAACCGCTTAACATCGCCCCTTATTGATAACGAACCCGCCAGCTGGGATACGGCAACTGATTACGTTGCCAACAAATTTAACGCCATTATTAAAGAGCATGGACCGGAGTCGGTTGCGTTTTATGTATCGGGGCAGTTACTGACTGAAGATTACTACGTTGCCAATAAATTAATGAAAGGCTACATAGGCTCAGGCAATATAGATACAAACTCAAGGCTGTGTATGTCATCGGCGGTTGCCGGTTATAAACGTGCGTTTGGTGAGGACGTAGTACCATGTAGCTACGACGATTTAGAGCAAACGGAGCTACTTATTTTAATTGGCTCAAATGCAGCGTGGACACATCCGGTGCTTTACCAGCGTATGGAGCGCGCAAAAAAGCTTAACCCAAACATGAAAGTAGTGGTTATCGACCCGCGAAAAACCGATACAGCCGAACTTGCCGATACCTTTTTAAATATCAAACCAGGCAGCGACGGGGCTCTTTATAACGGCTTACTTACTTATTTAAGTGAACATAACTATTTAGATACGCAATTTATAAACGCGCATACAAACGGCTTTGAAACAGCGCTTGCAGAGGCTAAAAAGTGGAGTATTAAAGCGGTCAGTGATTTTTGTGATATTGACGCGCAGCTAGTCAGTGACTTTTACGCCTTATTTGCACAAAGCCCAACCGCTATTAGTTTTTATTCAATGGGTATTAACCAATCAAGCTCAGGGGTTGATAAGTGTAATGCCATTATAAATGCGCATTTAGCATCGGGTAAATTGTTAAAACCTGGATGTGGCCCGTTTTCAATAACGGGGCAGCCTAATGCTATGGGTGGGCGCGAAGTAGGGGGCTTGGCAAATCAATTAGCAGCACATTTAGACATTGAAAACGACGCGCACCAACAGTTAGTGCAGCGTTTTTGGCAATCGCCAACAATAGCTAAAAAAGCAGGGTGTAATGCGATTGATATGTTTGATGAAATCGCCAAAGGAAAAATAAAAGCTATTTGGGTAATGGCAACCAACCCGGTGGTAAGCTTACCTAATAACGCAGCAATACAACATGCACTTGAGCAATGTGAGCTGGTGGTTGTGTCTGACTGTATTGCCAAAAGTGATACGCTAAAATTTGCTAATGTGGCGTTTCCATCAACCGGATGGGGAGAAAAAAACGGCACAGTAACAAACTCAGAGCGCAGGATATCAAGGCAACGCCCGCTAGTTGAGCCATTTTCGGGGGCTAAAAACGATTGGCAAATAATGTGTTTAGTTGCCCAAAAAATGGGTTTTGAAGGATTTGACTTTACAGACCCCAGTGGCATTTTTGAAGAATGGGCACAACTGACAGATTTTGAAAATAACGGAGATAGGCTATTAAATTTATCAGCCTTAGTGGGGCTTTCGCAGGAGCAGTACGATAACTTAAAACCCGTTATGTGGCCGGTACTAAAAAATGAGCCATATAAAAACGGGCAGGTTTTTGTTAATAAACAATTTAGCACCGCAGATAAAAAAGCCCGCTTTATACCTATAACGCCCAAACTTCCTGTGCAGCAAACATCAAGCGATTTCCCGTTTGTAATGAACTCAGGGCGAATACGCGACCAATGGCATACAATGAGTCGCACCGGAAAAAGTACAGCGCTTTCTACTCATATAACCCGCCCATATATTGAAATAAACCCCACTGATGCCTGCAAATTAAACATAAAAGCAAACGATTTAATAACCGCCAATGCTAAAACTGGGCAAGTTACGGCTCATGCAAAAGTGACAGAGGCCGTGCGAAAAGGCGAATGTTTTATGCCTATTCACTGGAACAAGCAATTTGCCTCATCCGCTACGGTAAGTGGGCTCTATCAATCGGTTGTAGACCCTATTTCGGGCCAGGCTGAGTGTAAGCATGGTGCTGTTGATTTAGTTAAAGCGCAGTTTGCTCAGTACATGCAAGTTTTTAGCAAAACAGAGCTTAAAATAACCAGTGATTTTTGGCTTAAAGTTAACGCAAGTAATTGTGTTAACTACCAGTTAGCGCTCAATGAGCAGCAAAATGATTTGCTTTATTATTGCCAAACACTGACAGGGTTACAAGGGCATTGGTCGGCAATGGGCAGTGCAAAAGCCATGCATATTCAATGTATACAAAACGAGCAGCTAGTGTTTGTTGCGGTTATTTCGTCAGCTCAAAAAGACATATCACTTGAGTGGATAAATCACTTATTTGCAGAGCCTTTAATAACCTTTAGCCAATTACAGTCATTGCTGTATGCCACGCCCGATGAAGAATTTACCCAAGGCGCGCAAGTATGTAGTTGCTTTAAAGTACGTGAGCAACCCATTATAAACGCCATTAAAAGTGGTGAAAATACAGTAGAGCAATTGGGGTCTAAACTAAAATGCGGCACTAACTGTGGTTCGTGTAAAACCCAGTTAAGCCAATTAATAAAGCAGCATACTACGCAAAACGCTAACAGTATTGATGTTGCAGTTGAAATGTAAATAAACAAGGAAGCATATGCTTAATGATCAATTTGGTCGGCAGTTTAACTATTTGCGCCTCTCAATTACCGATGTGTGTAATTTTAGTTGCACCTATTGTTTACCAAACGGGTATCAGTGCGATACCCCGCGTAACTTTTTAAATAAAAACGAAATAAACACCTTAGTAAATGCGTTTGCTTCACTTGGCACAAAAAAAGTGCGTATTACGGGCGGTGAGCCGTGTTTACGCAGTGACGTAACCGATATTATAAAGCAGTGTAAAAACACCCCAGGCATAGAAAAAGTCGCCATAACAACTAATGGTTTTAACTTATTTAATAAAATTGATGAGTTTTACAGCGCTGGCCTAGACGCGCTAAACATTAGTATAGATAGCTTAAACCCGAGTATGTTTAAATTAATTACAGGACACGACAAGCTAACCCATATTTTAAAAGGGATAGACCGGGCAATTGAGCTGGGCATAAAAGATATAAAAATAAATGCAGTGCTGGCTAAGCAATTTAATAAAAACCAATTAAATGATTTTTTAGACTGGGTAAAACATAAAAAAGTAACGGTACGCTTTATTGAATTAATGGAAACAGGTAATGGTGCCACCTTTTTTGAACAAAACCATTTAAGCGGGCAAAGTGTTAAAACGCAGCTTTTAGCACAAGGTTGGTTACAGGTAGTAAGAGGTAAATTAAACGGCCCTGCAGAAGAGTTTTGTCATCCCGATTTTAAGGGGCGCATTGGCTTAATTATGCCCTACAGTAAAGACTTTTGTAAAAGCTGTAACCGATTAAGAGTTTCGTCATTAGGCAAACTACATTTGTGCCTGTTTGCCGAGCAGGGAATAGATTTACGCCCGTATTTAAATGCGCAAGATACGCCAGCCACTGTAAACGCTATTCAAGCAGCAATGGGCAACAAAACCATTAGCCATGAGCTCGATAAACGCTTAACGGGCGCCACAACCCATTTAGCTATGTTGGGCGGCTAAAATGAGCAATAAAGCCGTGTTTACAGGGGTTGTACTCGCTGGTGGGCAATCATCAAGAATGGGCAGCGATAAAGCCAACCTCATTTTAAAAAATAAAACATTACTGCAAAATGCATGTGAATTATTAACAGCTGCAGGGGCAAGTGATGTACTTATAAGCCGTAATGTACAAAGTGCTACTGTGCAATACATAGCTGATATATACCCAGATTCTGGCCCGCTTGGCGGGATTTATTCAACCTTAATAGCAACAGAGCAGGATATACTTGTAACCGCTGTTGATATGCCATTGCTTACTTGCACTTTATTATCGCAAATTGCATCAGCAGCAAGCGATAACCCCCACTTTCAAACAAATCAGCCACAAATACATGCGTGGCACTTTGAAAATGAACCGTTACCCCTGTATATTCGTAACACCCAAAGCGTTAAACGTCATTTAAAACAATTACTCATAAACGCAAATAGTCATAAATCAGTTAAACAGTTTACCCGTAGTATTGGTGTGCAAATGCTAAAATGTAATAAAGCTCATGCACTTGTTAATACCAATACACCGGCGCAATTTAAAGCTGTTAACGAGCAATTTGACCAACACAAACCTAATTTATTGAGAAGAACCCTATGAGCCATACCACAGAGTCACAAACTGCATTAAACATTGCCGTAATGACAGTAAGCGATACACGCGATGAAATTACAGATACTTCAGGCCATTATTTAATTAAAGCCCTTACTGAAGCAGGCCATCACTTAGCGGATAAAGACATAGTTAAAGATGATGTTTACCAAATGCGAGCAGTTGCATCGCAGTGGATTGCCGATGACACCATTCACGCCATTTTAGTAACCGGTGGTACGGGCTTTACCGAGCGCGACTCAACACCAGAGGCATTTACACCGCTGTTTGATAAAAGCGTAGATGGATTTGGAGAGCTATTTAGACATATTTCGTACGGCGAAATTGGTAACTCAACTATTCAATCACGTGCGTTGGCGGGCCTTGCCAATAACACCGTTATTTTTTGTATGCCTGGCTCTACAGGCGCATGTAAAACAGCCTGGACAGGTATTATAAAAGATCAGTTAGACTCAATGCACAAGCCATGTAACTTTGCCCCGCATATTACTATTGGTAAAAAATGCGAATCGCGAGAGCAATAATATGCTGAGCCACGTAGATGAAAACGGCCAAGCAAACATGGTTGATGTATCGCTAAAAGAGGTCACTCTGCGCGATGCATCTGCCGAGGCCTACATTAAAATGAGCAAACAGGCTTTTGAGCAAGTGTTGCTTAATCAAAATAAAAAAGGTGACGTGTTAGGCGTAGCCCGTATTGCGGGTATTCAGGGCGCTAAAAAGTGCGCTGATTTAATTCCGCTTTGTCACCCGCTGGCACTGAGTAAAGTAGCCGTTGATTTTGAACTTGATGAAGCAAATAGCCAAATTAAAGTTACTAGCTACTGTAAATTGGCGGGCAAAACGGGCGTTGAAATGGAAGCGCTCACCGCTGTATCTGTGGCGACCCTTACATTATTTGATATGTGCAAAGCCGCCGACCCGCTTATGGAAATACACGGTATGCGTGTAACGCAAAAAGCAGGAGGCAAGCATGGCAGCTGGCAGCGAGACTAATTTAAATGATACTGATGCAGCTGCAGGGCATGTAAACGTACTGTTTTTTGGCCAACTAAAAGAGCGCCTAAAGTGCGATAAGTTAACCGTTGATATAGCGCATACCCTTAGCATTAAAGCGTTTAAAAACATGCTGGTTGAGCAAAACCCACATTGGCAAGCGTGGCTTGAAGAGCGTGATGTATTGTGTGCGCTTAATCAGACTATGTCATCAAGCGATGAGCTTGTAAAAGCAGGGGATGAACTTGCTTTTTTCCCACCAGTGACAGGTGGCTAATGAGTATAAGCATTAAAGTACAAACGCAGGATTTTTCAGTAGGCGAGCAACATGACGCACTTTGCAGTAATAACAAAAGTGATGGTGCCGTAGTGACGTTTACAGGGCTGGTGCGAGAATTTAGCAGCGGCGATAACGTAATCGCCCTTGAGCTCGAACACTACCCAGGGATGACTGAGCAACTACTGCAATCTATAGCCGAGCAAGCCCAAACACGCTGGCAACTTGCTCGCATAAGTATTATTCATCGAGTAGGTTATTTAGCTCTTGGTGAGCAAATTGTATTTGTTGGCGTAACCAGCCGCCACCGCGAAGCCGCGTTTGAAGGCGCACAGTTTATTATGGATTACTTAAAAAACCACGCCACGTTTTGGAAAAAAGAGCATTTTAAAGACTCCTCAAACTGGGTTGAGTTTAAACAAAGCGACAAGCAAGCATTAAACAAGTGGGAAAAGTAGGCCTGTGTAAGCCTATTTAAATGCGTTTATAAAATATTAATGAAAAAGCTTATCTCAAAAAGAGAATCAATAGAGTCAGCTTACCTATGGGTAGCGGCTCTACTTATTTTTATAATTATGTTAGAGCTATTAACTGGCTGGTCAGTGGGGTCCAAAAGCTCACCGAGTCAATCTTTAAACATTAATCCGGAACAGTTTTGGTTTGAAATAAAACTTCACTGCAGCTTAGTTTCTTGGGCAATTTTTAGAGCTTTTATTACATTCCCACTTTTTAGAGCGACTTACAATGGCATGCTTCGCTTTAGAGAAAAACACAAAACCGTAGCAAATATCCTTTTCTATGTACTCACCCCTGTATTTGTAGTGTTTCTCATTTTAACTTTGTTATATATTTTTGACTTATAATCTTACTTTGTTGATCTTCAAGGATGAATGATGAAAATTTACGCACTCTTACTTTTAGCTATAATCAAAGGTTTAAGATGAAAATAATCTCTACCAATATCTCTAAAATAAAAACGGTTGAGCATAACGGCAAGAAGGTTAAAACGGGTATATTTAAAACACCAACCAATGAGCCGGTTGTTATTGAAAAGCTAAATATAATAGGTGATGAACAAGCCGACTTAGTCAATCATGGCGGGGTGGATAAAGCGGTTTATGCGTTTTCGCACAATCATTATGATTATTGGAAGCGCCCCCTTAAAAATGATGATTTAGCAGTCGGTGCCTTTGGCGAAAACTTCACAATATCAGACCTTGATGAGCAAAATATTCATATAGGCGATCGTATTCGTATAGGTACTGCACTGCTTGAGGTAAGCCAGCCCCGTGTGCCGTGCTTTAAATTGGCTATTGCACTTAATAATAAACAAAGCCTAAAACTGTTCACTCAGTATTACCACACGGGTGTTTATTTTAGAGTGCTTGAGGAAGGTGTTGCTAAAACGGGCGATGCAGTGACTTTTGAACATAAAGCTGAGCATAACATTTCGGTTAAAACGTTGTTTCAGGCCTTTTTTGATAAACACTACCCAGATTATGAAAGCGTATTATTAGCAGCACTTGAACTACCCGAGCTTGCACTTGAGTGGCAAACTAAAATCAAAAAGAAATTGGGGAGTTAAAAGAGCGTTATTAAAGCTGTATTCCCCTTAATAAAAGCTCACTTTTAGCTGTATTATTTAGTTTGTTAAGTGAGCGACCGCTGATAAGTATTTGCACACCAATTGGCTTAATGTGTCGTATTGCTGTTTGTTATTTACCGGCTTACTAAAATCGCTACTTACCGCCACTGCGCATGCCCCCGCTGCAAACCAATGGGTTAGGTTGTCTAAATTAATGCCGCCTACGGGCATTAATGGCACATCAGAAAAAGGCCCCGTTAGCGCTTTAAAGTAATTAACCCCCATACTGCCTGCAGGAAAAACCTTAATAATATCGGCGTTATACTCTATTGCATTGGCAACATCGGTAGGGGTGAGTGCGCCCATTAATACAGGTAAACCATGGCGGTGGGCAAGCTCTACCACTGCTTGATTAGTATTTGGTGTAACTATAAATTGCGCACCGGCATCAATCGCTTGTTGCGCAAGGGCGGTGTTAATTATTGTGCCAGCGCCAATGAGTGTATTTTTATAAGCAGCGCGTGCTTTTGCTATTTCTTGCTCAAAGCCAGGTGTATTTGAGGTGATTTCTAGCGCGTTAATGCCTGCATTAACTAAGCAATTAATTAAAGGGGCTACATCGCTTTGTTGCTTTAAGCGAAGTATAGCAACTAACTTATGTTGCTTTATTTGGTTGCTTATTTTTATTCTGTTGGCATTTAAAATTTGGCTCATAATGTCACTTCACTTTATTTAATACAGAGTCACACGTGTAACAGCAATCGGCAATAATACTTAATTATTTTGGTGCTAAACGCGTTAAAAAGCTCTCACTTTGATCATTTTGAATAATTAAATAGCGAGTTTTTGTCTAGTTATCAACACGCTTTTGCACCCTAAAAATAGCACACTTAACTAAACGAATTGGTATAAACGTTTTTTTCTCATAAAAAAACCGCTGATATTTCAGCGGTTTTTTATAAGTAATAAATTACATTACACGCATGCCTGGCTCAGAACCATCGTCTGGGTTAAGAATGTAAATTTCTTTACCGCCAGGGCCTGCAGCTAATACCATACCCTCTGACATACCAAAGCGCATTTTACGAGGTTTAAGGTTTGCAACCATTACAGTCAGTTTGCCTTCAATGTCTTCTGGTGCGTAAGCCGATTTAATACCAGCAAACACTTGGCGTGTTTCGCCGCCTAAATCCAGCGTAAGTTTAAGTAGCTTATCGGCGCCTTCAACATGCTCTGCTTTAGCAATTTTAGCAACGCGTAAGTCTACTTTTGCAAAGTCATCAAATTCAATTTCATCCGCAATTGGCTCTTTTGCAAGTGGGCTATTAGGGTCAATTGTTACTTTTGATTCTAGGCTTTCTTTTGATTCTTCAACCATTTTGTTCACTTTATCCATTTCTACACGTTGCATGAGCGGCTTAAATTTATTGATAGGGTGAGCAACAAGTGCATTTTGAACGCCATCCCATGCTAAGTCGTCATTTAAAAAGGCTTCTACGTTTGCAGCCATACCTGGTAACACAGGTTTTAAATAGGTAATTAAAACACGGAACAAGTTAAGGCCAAGCGAGCACACTTCGTGCGCTTCTTGCTGTTTTGCTTCGTCTTTAATGAGTACCCATGGCGCTGCGGCATCAATAAATTGGTTTGCTTTATCGGCTAGGGCCATAATTTCACGAATCGCGCGGCTGTATTCACGGTTTTCATAGTGGGCAGTAATGCTCGGTGCAGCAGCTTGAAATTCTTCAAGTAGTTCAGGCTGCATAATTGTGCTACTTAATTTACCGTCAAACTTTTTAGTAATAAAGCCTGCACAGCGGCTTGCTATGTTTACTACTTTACCTACTAGGTCTGAATTTACACGTTGTGCAAAGTCTTCTAGGTTTAAATCAAGGTCAATAATACCGCTGTTTAATTTAGCTGCGTAGTAATAACGTAAGTACTCTGGGTCTAGGTTATCAAGGTAAGTACGTGCTTTTATAAACGTACCCTTTGATTTAGACATTTTTTCGCCATTGACGGTTACAAAGCCATGTGCAAACACGTTAGTTGGCTTTCTAAAATTAGCGCCCTCTAGCATGGCTGGCCAAAATAAGCTGTGGAAGTAAATAATGTCTTTACCAATAAAGTGATAAAGCTCAGCATCAGAACCTTCAGCCCAAAATGCATCAAAGTCGAGGCCTTTTTCGTCACATAGGTTTTTAAAGCTTGCCATGTAGCCAATTGGCGCATCTAGCCATACGTAAAAGTATTTGCCCGGTGCATTTGGAATTTCAAAACCAAAGTAAGGCGCATCGCGGCTAATATCCCACTGTTGCAGGCCATCGGTAAACCACTCATCTAACTTATTCGCCATTTCTTGCTGAATAGAGCCCGAGTGTAGCCACTCTTTAAGCATGCCTTCAAATGCTGGCAGGTCAAAAAAGTAATGCTCTGAATCTTTTAAAATTGGCTCTGCACCTGACATTACTGAGCGCGGGTTTATTAATTCGGTTGGGCTGTAAGTTGCGCCACACGAGTCACAGCTATCGCCATTTTGGTTTTCAGACTTACACGTTGGGCAAGTGCCTGTTACAAAGCGATCTGGTAAAAATATGCCTTTTTCAGGGTCGAATAACTGTGAAATAGTGTGCTTTTTAATATGACCCGCATCATTAAGGCGGTTATAAATAAGCTCACTCAGCTCTTTATTTTCTGAGCTGTGGGTGCTGTGGTATTTATCAAACTTGATGTTAAAGTCGGCAAAGTCGCGCTGGCGTTCAATGCTTACATTTTTAACCATTTCTTCAGGCGTGATCCCTTGCTTTTGCGCATTAAGCATAATTGGCGTGCCGTGAGCATCGTCGGCGCAAACATAATAAGCTTCGTGGCCTTGTAGCTTTTGAAAACGTGACCAAATATCAGTTTGAATATATTCCAATAAATGGCCTAAGTGAGTAGGGCCATTTGCATAAGGTAATGCGCTGGTAATGAGGATCTTTCGCTGCGTCATAATCATTCCGAATTGAGGATAAATCACCATTTTTACTACAAAAAAGGCGGTTATCATTAATTTATCCATAAGCTTTGGACTAACGGTACGCGCAGCTTATGGATTTTTGTTAATTGACTGGTGTTAATGCCCTGAATGTTACATAATTCTGTGGCACTTTTCATCAAAGAAACGCTATTTAATTGCTATGTTTGGACTGTCGAAACTATTCTCCTCTAAATCGGTGCAAAAACAACCGATTATTACTGCCTTAGCGGCGTATCGAAGCGCGGCATTTTCCGTAGGTATTGATGAAAGTTTTATTGATACCATTTCGCAAAATGACGATAAATCAATACACATTAAAATAACGCTGCCATTTGCGGCTCAATCAGAAATGCCGTTAGTTGAGCAGCACGTAAGTGAAAGTATAAATACACCGGTCACCATAGACTCTGTGGTGACTATAAAAGAGCCTGCAAAATTTAAAGCCATTAAACACATTGTGCTGATTGCCTCAGGTAAAGGGGGGGTAGGAAAATCCACTACCGCTGTAAATTTAGCCGGGGCGCTTAAAAGCGAAGGCGCAAAAGTAGGGATTTTAGATGCTGATATTTATGGGCCATCTATTCCTATGTTATTGGGGCTTGTAGGCGCAGAGCCGCAAACCAAAGATAACAAACTACTACAGCCATTTGATGCCAACGGCATTAAAGCGCAATCAATCGGCTTTTTAGTGCCAAGTGATGACGCAACGGTATGGCGGGGCCCAATGGCATCGGGGGCGCTCAACCAATTATTAAACGAGACAGATTGGGGCGAACTTGATTACTTAATTGTTGATATGCCACCGGGTACGGGCGATATTCAGCTAACAATGAGCCAAAAAGTGCCTGCCAGCGGCACTGTTATTGTGACGACACCGCAAGATTTAGCCCTTGCCGATGCGCAAAAAGGCATTGCAATGTTTAATAAAGTTAACGTACCTGTGCTTGGGCTTATAGAAAATATGAGTCACTACATTTGTAGCCACTGCGGTGAAGCCAACCATGTATTTGGCAAAGATGGCGCAGAAAAACTTGCCTATAAACACGGCGTACCGGTGTTAAGCCATATTCCACTTGCCATAGATATTCGTGAATACTCAGAGCAAGGTAAATTAATCGCCAGCGATACCAGCGCGGCTATTAGCAACACATACAGCGCAGCGGCAAGATTGATTGCCAGCACGCTTTTTTATCAGCAGCACCAACATAGTGTTGAGATAGTGATAACGCAGGACTAAGAAAAAATGAGACTCTCAGATACCCATATTAAAGAATATTTAAGCGATGGCCGCATAGTGATTGAGCCTGCGCCGACTAATGAAATGATTTCGGGTGTGACAGCCGATTTGCGTTTAGGGAACAAATTTAGAACCTTTAACGCACATAACGCAGCGTACGTAGATTTAAGTGGCCCTAAAGATCAGTTAAATAAGGCTATGGAATCAATAATGAGTGAAGAGATTGAGCTTGCCGACGGCGAAGCTTTCTTTTTACACCCAGGTGAACTGGCATTGGCCATTACCCATGAAAAAGTAACACTTCCTGCCGACATAGTAGGCTGGTTAGATGGTCGTTCATCACTTGCCCGCTTAGGTTTAATGGTGCATGTAACAGCGCACAGAATCGACCCAGGTTGGAGTGGCAATATTGTTTTAGAATTTTACAATTCAGGTAAGTTGCCACTAGCGCTGCGCCCAATGATGAAAATTGGTGCAATGAGTTTTGAAATGCTTTCAGGACCCTGCGAAAACCCTTATAACATTCGTAAAGATGCAAAATATAAAGATCAAAGTAGTGCGGTAGCAAGCCGCATTAGCGACGATAACCTATAACAATATAAAACTATTAAGCGTTTAAATGGCTTTTTTTGCTAGCTTAAACGCTTAATAATTTATACCAATGTGCATTATTGCTTAAACTGATATTAAATGTGTTTTTTATTTCTGGCTTTATAAACGAGTAAGAACTCGACTAATATAGATAATAAAATAACTATAATTACAATGCCTTGAATAGTGTGTAGCCTTTTAACCCTGTCAACACTCTCTTTTTCGTACTGCATAACCACCGTATTAAACGCTTTTAAAAGCGGCTCTTTTGCTAAAGAAAAAAAGCTTTCTTGCACTGTATCTAAATTAAGTGTTTGTGTTTTTAACTTTAGTACTTCTTCAACTCTATCTGAAAACATACTTAATTTTTTATCGACATTAATAGGCTCTTTAAAATACATTGCTAACAACTCGTTAGATAGCGGGCTTTCATCGCCTAATACTTGCGCCCCATAATGCTCACTTAATAAGTATTTATGATTATTTTTTAAAGAGTTTAAAGCATTAATGGCCAGTAATTTAGAATCCTGCGAGCCATACATTAAGTACTCTAAAGTAAACATGCTCACCCGTTGCGAAAGCATTCTTTGTTGACCACTTACATTTACGAGTTTTCCAGTATCGGTTTGCGCGTCTATTACTTCATCAAGCATAAAGTGAATACAGATAGATAAAATAGCAATTACAGTTAAGGGGACAATATAAATAAAAGAAATAGCGCTGCGCTTTTTATGTTTCAAATCTGTATTTACCATGTAATTCTACTTATTTTTAAATTATTAATGCTTAAGAATAGGATAGGATAGATTAAATATAAGATTTTTCACGTAAATAAAGTTTACAAGGTAGTTTATGGCTTATTTAGATTTATGAAGTGCATAGCCTAGTAGTTCAAAATATTTATTAAGGGCTTTATTTGCTTTATTAATATGCTCATTATCAGGGTAAATTAAATTACTGCTTTTTAAGCCACTGACTAAAAAGCTATTTTGAATAGTGCTGTGAGCATCTATACAGGCTTCAAAGCAGCGTGCTGATAATTCCTCAGGCATACTCATGTAATTCATGTTGTGCGCTTGGTCGTGTTTTATGCACGTTTGTACAAATTCATTCGCATCTTCCCCATCAAAATCTAAAAACACGTTTTTGTAAAAATCGTTTAGCGCACTATTAAGTGGGTGAGATAAATTTGGCGTATTTGAAAGCCACAGCTTTGAGGCAAACCCAAAGCGAGGTTTTGCATTAAATAAATGCTCGCTTATATGGTGATCAAACGCATGAAACCATTCGTGAGCCAATGCGCCACCGCCGGCGTTTTTTGCTAAAGCAAGGGTTTGTGAAGCTGCGTTATAATGCGCTTGTACGCCTTTTTGACCGCCATGCCCAAAGGCAAAATTTAGTTTGCCGCGCAGGCCAATGGCTTTAGGCGGTAAATGTAATATTTGAGCAAGGTCGGCGAGGGCATCGTAAATTAAGTTTGCACTAATAAAATGCTCTTCTTTGGTTACCCATTTTCCTACAACCATAGACCTAAAGCCAAAGGTGTCTCTAATATCACTAAAGTCAACTTGGTCGTCAAAGCGGTAGTCTGGCCCTTTACGAGTGAATCCGCGTTTTAATCTGTTTGGGTAATTACGCATTTACATTTAATGGTGGCTAACTTAAGTAACGTGCTTTTACGTGTTCGGGCATGTGTTGGGTTTGTTTTTGTATTAATTCGTCTAATAAATTGTAAAGCGGAGCAGGGTTTAGCTGCTCTATTAACAACAAACTATGTGCAACGGCCTCAAGTGTAGAGAGACTGTCGGCTCTGGGAGCTTTCCTAATAGCGTAACGGTTTTGCGGTAACTGCATAAAGCTCACTGTTTTAAATTTAGTGAGTAGCGGGGTCAGCTGAAAAATTTTATAGGCTTTTTTCCAAGTGCCATCAATCACGATTAAGTGCGTAATGTTATTTAAGGCTGGCTTTGGGTTTGCATCATCTAAGTAGGTGGCGTGCTCATTAGGGTAGAGCAGTACCGTGGACTTAACAGGTAAAGAGTTGAGTATGGCAAAGTCGGTATTATTTTCCCCTTTGATTATTTTGCAGTCAGTTAGGCTCAAATTAAGCAATTTTGCCGTGTTTTTCGCTATTTTTTCTTCACTGGGGTGTTGTAGAATAACGACGCTAACTTTATTTGTTAAACGTTTAATGGCCCCGCATATACAGGTAGAGGGCGTAAACAAACAGCGTTCACAAACTTGGCGAGTCATTAATTAAACTTTTTATTGCGAGTGTATTTTGATAATTATACATTTATAAAGTAATAAAGTTGGATTTTTTTACGCATAGATATACAGTAATACTATTAATTATAAAATAACACGGAATGTTTAGAAGGGCTTAAAATATGACAGAAGTACAAATAGATGAGGCTGCTCTAGAAAGTATGCATTCGTTACTTGGTGAGCAGTTTAAAGATACACTTGAATTTTGCTGCAGTGAATTTGAGCGCCTTGGTAATGAAGTAATTGCAACCATTGGTAACGATAAAGAAGCGGCGATTCGTCATGCCCATAGTTTAAAATCGAACGCGGCTCAGTTTGGTGCCACGAGTTTATCTGATGTAGCCCGTGATATTGAGCTTAATCTCAATCAAGATAACTTAGCGCAAGCTGTTACTGCATCTACAGATTTATTGGCGCAAGTAAGTGGTTCGCAGGCCCAATTAAGAGCGTGGGTAGAGTCTAATTAACTTTATTTGTTAACGTGAATTTATTTCAGTATTGAGCAACTAATTACGCTGGCATTTTACGCCTTTACTAGGGTAGTCTTAGACTTTACTAGGACGTGTTTGGCCTCTCGATAATAAATTTGATCACGCATTGCCCAAGGACCACCCTTGGGCTAGTAACACAATTTTACCGAGCCCATTAGGTTATAGCCCTCGCATTGAACAAACCCACTCCTAGTTAATTATTTTTTTCCATAAAGCCAGTTCGCCCCAAAGAGGTAAAAATGTCAGATATTAAAAAGAGTCACAAATTAGAAGGTGTATGTTATGACATTCGTGGACCGGTTTTAGCGCAAGCCAAAAAAATGGAAGACGAAGGTCAAAAGGTACTAAAGCTTAATATTGGCAACCCTGCGGCGTTTGGTTTTGATATGCCAGAGGACATGCACCGCGATATTATTCGTAATTTGTATTCGGCCCAAGGCTACTGCGACTCTAAGGGGTTATATTCAGCCCGTGTAGCGGTTTATCAGCATTACCAGCAACGAGGTTTACATAACCTAGATGTAGATAATATTTATATTGGTAATGGGGTGAGCGAGCTTATCCAAATGATCACTCAAGCGTTATTAAATAACGATGATGAAGTGCTTATTCCTGCGCCTGATTACCCACTGTGGACCGCGTCAGTTAAATTAGCAGGCGGCAACCCTGTTCATTATTTATGTGATGAAGAGCAAGACTGGTTTCCGGATATTGCTGATATAAAAAGTAAAATTACGTCTAAAACAAAAGCGCTTGTACTAATTAACCCTAATAACCCAACCGGCGCGGTTTATAGTGACGATTTACTTTTAGAGTTAATTAATGTGGCGCGCGAGCATAAGCTGTTATTGCTTAGCGATGAAATTTACGAAAAGATTTTATACGATGGCATCACCCACACCTCAATTGGTGCGCTATGCGACGATGTGCCCATTATTACCTTTAATGGCTTAGCTAAAACCTACCGTGCGGCAGGTATTCGTATGGGCTGGATGGTACTAAGCGGGCGCACCTCAGCAATGGAAGATTTACGCAAAGGGCTAGATATTTTATCGTCTATGCGTTTGTGTGCCAATGTACCCGCGCAATATGCGATACAACAAGCGCTAGGGGGCGTGCAATCAATAGATAGCTTAATCGACCCAGGCGGGCGATTATATGTTCAGCGCGATATTGCTTGGCGTGGGCTTAATGCTATTGAAGGGATAAGCTGTAAAAAGCCAAAAGGGGCGCTTTACGCGTTTGCTAAGGTAGATACGGCTCATTTTAATGTCACTGATGATGAAAAAATGATGTTTGATTTACTAAAAGCAGAAAAAATATTATTAGTGCATGGGCGTGCATTTAATTGGCCAGAGCCTGATCACTTTAGGTTAGTGTTTTTACCTAACAAAGACGATTTATCGAGTGCGATGCTTAAAATGCAGCGCTTTTTTAAAGACTATCGCCAAGTTTAGTTAATCCCAACTAATGCGCTGTAAAATAAAAAACGAGCTTAATTAGCTCGTTTTTTATTTACGCGATAATGCTGATAGGGCTTATTAGTACGCGCGGTCAACTCTTACGGTATTATCACTTAAATAGACCAACCGTACGTTATCACCTTTACTAAAGCGCATTGACTGGTCTTGGTCTTGTACCACCATGTATTGATCGCCGTTTTCTACCTGAATCAATAACTCTACTAGGTGTGTTTGCTTATAATAGCTTTTTTGCTGATTATTATGCGCCACGCTTCCGCCAATGACTGAGCCTAAAATAGTGGCGACGGTACGACCGCTCCCACCACCAAATTGATTACCGACAACACCCCCGAGTAGGGCGCCGCCAAAGGTTTTCCAGCCATTGTTTTTGTCTTGCACAAGCTCTTGTTCGGTAATTTTACGTACAGATTTTACATCGCCAAATAAAACCTGTTGTACAGGCACGGCTTTGTTTCGCTCATAGTTAGCAAAACTTGGTGCACTGAGTGTAAGCAATGCACACATTGCTATAGTTAAGGCTTTCATAGATGTCTCCTGTTGGTGTTACGCAAAGGCGATATTTTGCCTTTGCGTGGAAATGTATACCAATGCGCAAAAATACTTAATCATTTTGCGGCTAAACGTGTCACTACCGGTGTTAAAAATTCTCATTTAAAACAAATAAATAGCAATTTTTCCTAGCTATCAACGCGTTTATCCAGCCTCAAAATAGATCAGTGAATTAAGCTAATTGGTACTATTACCAACCAAATGTCGATTTTTCTTTCGTTTTACGAATTTCAGTTTCGTCTGCCCACTCTACTAGGCCGCTTTGCATATCCATTAAGCGCATTGTAAATTTGTAATACACATCTGATTTATCAGCATTTGATTTAACAATGCTCGATAAGTTGCCGTACAACATGTATTGCGCACCAATTTGTTTACCAAAGGCAACTGCGGTGGCAGGGTTTACAAGGGCATCTTCGTTTTGAAAGTTAAGCTGCTCACGTACTGATTCAACACGGGTCATGTCAACAAAACGAAACTTACCGCTGCGCAACAGTTGCGTAGAGATTGAGTCGGTAATAGATTCAGTGTCTATGTGTTCACTGGTTTTATTTTTAATGCGCTCAACAAATACCACAGGGCGTTTGTTTTGGGTCATTGTACCAATAACCGGCGAGCTAAGTAGTGAGTCGGTCATTTGGCTGGCTACTTTTTGTAAATCGGTAGAGCCAAAGTTTATATCGGTGGTTTCTACTGCTTGAGCGTCGCCATAACTAACTACGGCTTTATTGGCACAACCGCTTAAAATGAGTGCGCTAAGGCCAATAACTGTATAACTCGATAACGTTTTAAATTGTGTAGTGATCATCTTTATAACCCTTATTCTTTAAATTCTTGTGCGTCGGTAGACACTTCTCTTACAGCGAGCGAAAATGTAACCGCATCCGGTGTTGGCGCTAAGCCGGGTAATTGTGTTTTAGAAAAACCAAACAGTGTTAAGGCTTGCCAAGGTGAGTGGTTTCCTTTAATTACAAACCCGTCTTTGTCGTACCAATTAAACTGATACTGTAAATATTGCGACTTTTTATATTGGCTGCTTAGTGTTACTACCACGTCGGTTAACTGGTTTGTTTGGCGTGTTTTAACATCGGTAATGGCAAGCTTTTCACCTAGAGCAGGATTATCAACATGTAACTGCTCGTTAAATGTATTTTTGCTTTGCTCAACCGAAATGCCTGATGTATCAGGTTGGCTTGCACATGCCCCAAGCATTAATGCAGCCACTAATGGCAAAGTATATTTCATGATGACTCCTAGAGTTGAACCACATGGTAGTTAAAATAGTTATTAATAGAGGTTAGGTAAATTAAGGTTAACCCTTGCTTACTAACGGTAAAATTAATAGGCGCATGATTGCCTATTAAAAGTGTATGCGACCCTGCATTTAAGCTGCTACGAGCCATGCTTATTTGATTAGGTAAAGTAAGCCAGCTGCGTGTATCGGCCTGCTCAGACGCCAAATTATAAATATTAGCAATGATATTGCCTACATCACCTGTGCTACGTGCAAGCTCTGCGCGCACTTTTTCTTTGGCTACTAAGCGTAATACTTGCCTAGATACGCGAGCCGGTATTTGTTGCTCTAATGTTTTAGCCGCTAATGCTTCTATATGCACTAATGGGTTGAGCTCTAAATTCTGCGAACCTATATTTACGCCATTAATATTAGCTATAAACGCATTATCTTTATAAACCGGCATTGCTAAACTGTAAAAACGCGCATCGCCACCGGAGGTATAAATAGGCAAGCGTAATTTAAATTCATCTTGTTTAGGCACTAAGCCTTGTTCAACCAATATAACCACTTCACCGTGATTAGCATAAAGGGGCTTTAATGGGCTAAAGCGACGCTCAAACTCTTCTAAATCTTGGTTAAAACCTTGCTTTTTAGCTAATCGCATTACATCTTGCTGTAAGTAGTGATTGTCAGGTTGAATCTCTAATGCTTTTTTATAATCAATGTAGGCATCATCGTATTGTTTATCACTTTGGTACAACAGCGCAGATAAATAAAACGTAAAGGCATTTTGAAAACCATTTTTAATACCGCGTGTCACATTACTCATACTTGGGTAATGCTGTTGTGCTTGCTCTATTGTGTCGTTTATTTGTGTTTGATTATCTGCAAGCGCATCGACTTGTACTTTGTTAGCACGACGTATTTCAACCAAGGCGCCTTCTAAATCACTGTTGTATACATAATTAAGTGCTTTGTAGCTATGTAGCATACTCATTTCATATGCCGGTGGTACATAGGTAATGGCAGAGTCGTTAGTAAATAAGGCGTTACTTTGTTCAAGCCCTGCACTTAATTGAATTTTTGCTGCTTCTCGTTTTGTTTGTACCTGGGCGTATATGTTTTCAAATTGTTGTTGTGAAAGACTTTGCTCGTTAGCAAGGTCTTTTAAACGGGCTTGCTCTAATTGGTTAAGTAAATAGCTACTGTGTAACTTACTATTGTTGGCAATAAGTGATTGAGCCTGTTCAATATTGTTATTTTGAATTGCGTTTCTTACAGGCGTCATTTGGCTTGCATAGTCGTTAAATAAATCATTAAAGCCTATGGTGCTGCATCCACTTAATATAAAACAAACACTTAAAATTATACTTTGGCGCACTGAGCACTCCTATATAGTTAGGTTTTAAAGATTAACATACTCTGGTTTTGGATTTGTGTGAAATAGTGTAAAAAAGCGTAGCCTACTTTAGGGCATATAGACCTGTGAAGATTGAAAATTATTCCCCCTAAGGTCAGCGCGCGTTAGTTAAATTACGTGTATTTAAGGTAGGCAAATCATCATGAATAGCTTGTGAATACCAGAGGATAGACGCTTAATTACAGCAATTTAGCAGTATATAAAGTTATAATGCTGCGAATAAGATTAGAGTAATTACAACAATGCCGCTTTACAGCTAAATGGCTCAGCTGTTTAAATACAGAGCTGGCTGAGCAAGCCAATTTAAAGCATCTCATTATAAGGTTTTAGTTAAGGAGCGATTTTGAAAGCCACTTTATACACCCTCGTTGCATTAATAGCCTTTGCGGCAAATTCTTTACTTTGCCGTATGGCGTTAGCGCAAGGTTATATTGATGCGTGGAATTTTACAATTATCAGGCTCGTAAGTGGTGCCGTGTGTTTAGGCTTAATTATGGCTGTATATACGTATAACCTTAAGCGTAAGGGGGCGCTTAATGACGCTATTTTAAGTGATACCGGAAGTTGGCGAAGCAGTATTAGTTTATTGGTATATGCACTTTGTTTTTCTATTGCTTATATAGAGCTAGATACAGGCACCGGTGCGCTTATTTTATTTTCAGCGGTGCAACTTACCATGATTGGTTGGGGCATATATAAAAAAGAGCAGCTAAGTAAATTGCAGTGGGGGGCTTTTTTTGTCGCGTTAGCTGGGTTTGTGTATTTAATGTTGCCCTCTGCCGCTGTGCCTTCTTTGTTAGGGGCATCGCTTATGGCGTTAAGTGGCGTTGCATGGGGCGTTTACAGTATACGCGGTAAAGCGTGTGTATCGCCGCTGCGGACCACCGCCTTTAACTTTATTAGAAGCTTAGTGGCTATTCCTGTTTTATTACTTGTAGCAATAGGCTATTTAAAAACAGTAAGTATGCAAGGGGTGTTACTAGCGTGCGCCTCGGGCGCCATTGCATCAGGCATTGGTTACAGTATTTGGTATGTGGCCATGCCGCTACTAAAAAGCACGCAAGCGGCGGTCGTACAGTTATGTGTGCCTGTACTGGCTGCTATCGCTGGTATGTTGTTTTTATCTGAGCAGGTAACAGTGGAGTTTATTATTGCAAGCTCACTAATACTTGGCTCGGTATTGGTGTTTATATTAAATAAGCATACAGCGCGGTAATGCCAAGAAAAGCCCGCTATTAAGGCGGGCTTACATTTGTTATAAAACGTTTATATAGCGCGGGTAAATTATCTAAAATAGCTGACTTACCCTCTAAATCGCTGTTGCTTATACATTCGTAAAGCATCGCTTCGCTCAATGTGTTTACTAACCGCTGAGATTGCTTAATATGGCTAATATGCCAAAGTTCAGGTGCTACGCCGCCTAAATCCTGTTTGTAGGGGCGATAAAAACCATATTTAGCTAGATTTTTATCAAGCCACTGGCTGAGTGGCGCAAATGGACCACCATGTTGGTATTCATCAGGGGTAAGTTGCAGCTTATAGTCATCGTTAATTGCAGCGGTATCATACACATCAAGGTCGGTACCTAAATGATGCCGACTAGCCCCTGGCAAGGCAGAGTAGAGCATAATAGCCGTGCATTTTTCCAGCTCATTTAGTTGGCTTAAATCCACTATCTGTTGCTGTTTATTAAAAACAGGGCGTATACCTAAAAACTTGTTATTCCAAATCATGGCTTGGCGATTAAAATCGCGAAAACTTGAGGCAATAGTCAACTCAAAACCTGCATTTTTAGCGCCATTTTGCAGGGCTAAAAAGTCATCAATAATATCAGTATGTAACCGATGCGATTGAATCTCAGTGAGATGTGTATCACTTTGTCCAGTGATACACATTGCTAATGTATTGGTATCGAGTGCCATTAGGTTAACAATTGCTCTAAAATTTGCTCGTAAATATCAGCTAAAGCGATTAAATCATCGGTGCTTACACATTCATCTACTTTATGAATAGTGGCGTTGCGGGGGCCTAGTTCAATCACTTTTGCGCCTGTTTGCGCTATAAAGCGCCCATCTGACGTACCCCCGGTGGTTTCGAGGTTAGTGGTTAACCCCGTGACAGATTTAATCGCATTTACGGTGGCATCAACTAACGGGCCATGCTCGGTAATAAACGGCAAGCCATTTACTATCCAGCTTAATTCGTAGTTTAAGTCATGCGTTTGTAAAATAGCATTAACCCGTTCTTGTAGTTGCTGATGAGTTACTTCGGTACTAAATCTAAAATTAAATTGCACCTCAAGCTCGCCTGGTATGACATTACCGGCTCCCGTGCCACCCTTTATATTTGATACCTGGAAGCTGGTTGCGGGGAAAAATTCATTGCCGTTGTCCCACACTGTTTGGCTAAGTTCAGTAATGGCGGGGGCAGCTAAATGAATTGGGTTTTGTGCTAAGTGGGGGTAGGCTACATGGCCTTGCACACCTTTTACTTTTAAAAAGCCAGTAAGGGAGCCACGACGGCCATTTTTCACTACATCACCGAGTTCATCTCGCGATGAAGGCTCACCCACTAAGCACATATCAATTTTTTCGCCGCGTGCTTCAAGCGTGTCTATTACTTTGGTTGTGCCGTTGATAAAGGGGCCTTCTTCATCAGAGGTAATTAAAAATGAGATAGAGCCTTTGTGATCAGGGTTTTTAGCTACAAAGCGCTCAGTAGCAACAAGCATTGCTGCCAGGGAACCTTTCATATCAGCTGCGCCTCGGCCATGCAGCAAACCATCTTCAATTAAGCCTGAAAATGGCGGGTGCTGCCAGTTTTGTGCAGGGCCTGTAGGGACAACATCGGTATGGCCTGCAAAACAAAAGTGTGGCGACTCGTTTCCTTTTCGGGCCCATGTATTGAGTGTATCGGTAAAAAACAACGACTCGATATTAAAGCCTAGGGCTTTTAAACGCTCGTTCATCATTGATTGGCAACCCGCATCTTCAGGGGTTACCGACTCGCGCTGAATAAGCGCTTGTGCAAGTGCAAGTACTTCATGTGTCATTATTTAAATATCTCATCGTATTGCGCAGCTTTAAAGCCTAAGTGGTAGCTGTTGTTATTAACAAGCACTGGGCGCTTGATCATAGCTGGTTGCTCTACAAGTAATGTTATAGCATTGTCTTTGCTTAGGTTTTGCTTTTGCTCATCACAGAGTGCACGATAGGTTGTGCCACGCTTATTAACTAATTGCTCCCAGTCAATATGCTCAGCAAATTCGCTTACAAGCTGCTCGTTTACACCGTCTTTTCGGTAATCGTGAAAGGTAAAATCTATGTTGTTGTCGGCGAGGTATTTTTTGGCTTTTTTAATGGTGTCGCAATTACTAATGCCGTAAAGAGTGATCATAGGTTTAGTTCTTCTTAATAATAGTTAAAAGGGGGTCTACACCCGCATTTACGTGCGTGTGTGAATAATGAAAAGTGCCTAAGTTATGGCCATTTAATAGCACCAAGCTGGCCAGTAAGGGCGATTTAAGTTCGCGTAAATCAAAGTAAGCTAAGCGCTGCCCTTTGCTTATTTTGCTGCCATTTAGCTGTGCAATATGTGTGTGTGTAATAGGCTGCTGCGCCGGTAGTGACAAGTTAATGAGAACCTTTAAACCGTTATTTGCTTGGAGAATAAATTCACATCCTGCATTTTTAACCTGCACTAAAGTGCCATCAAAGGGCGCTAAAATTTTATGATTACTTAATGCAACCAACATAGTTGGCCCAAGGGTAGAAAATTTAAAAAAGGGCTCAGGGTGTTGGTTTAAATCAATGACTTTGCCGCTAAAAGGGCTGGTAATTTTTAATGCGCTGGCGGGGAGCTTATTTTGCGCTAAAAACTTGATAGAGGCTGCTCTCATTTATTGATCTACTACTAAATTGTAGCCATCGTTTTTAAGTGCAGTGATGGCTTGCTGCGCAGTGTGTTTTTTTACCAAAATATAATCTGTGTCGTAGGTTGAAATAGAAAAAATAGAAATATTAGCCTTTGCAAGCACGCCAGATATATTGGCCATAATCCCCGTTAAAGAAAACCCCAACGGCCCAACCACTTCAAGTGCTTGCCAATCAGGCTCTGTATCTAAACACTCAATAGCAAAATGACTAGGGCAAACAATAGAAAGCTCATCGTGAGTTTTAGAAATAAAAAATAGGGGTAATTTTAATAGCGCTACAGGAATGTCTGCATCCACTTCTAAACTATGAATTGACAACAGCGTGCTGTGTAATTGTAATGTTTGTTTTGACATTAATAACCTGCAAACAGCGTATAGAGTCAGTTAATAGTATAGATTATTGGCTTTAAATTAAAGGTGTAACAGCCACTAAAATAAAGGCTGTGTGACTGTGGGTAATAAGGATTTAAAACTTACCCACAATTTCTGTGGATAAGTATGGGAATTGGTAGGTATAAATAGCCTAACTAACTAATTAATAAGTAAATATTAGCTAGGCTATAAAAAGCACTAGTTTGATTTAGGCGTTTTCGAGCGCTTCAACTTGAGCTGCTTGAATAGCCGTAAGTGCAATGGTATACACTATGTCATCGACTAATGCGCCACGGCTTAAATCGTTAACGGGCTTTCGCATACCTTGTAGCATAGGCCCTATGCTGATTAGATCGGCACTACGTTGTACGGCTTTGTAGGTTGTGTTACCGGTATTAAGGTCTGGGAAAATAAATACCGTAGCTTTACCGGCTACTGGGCTATTTGGTGCTTTTTTAAGAGCAACATTTTCCATAATCGCAGCGTCGTATTGCAATGGCCCATCAATAATTAAATCTGGACGTTTTTGTTGAGCAATTTGAGTGGCTTCACGCACTTTTTCAACGTCGGCGCCAGAGCCAGAAGTACCTGTGCTGTAGCTTATCATGGCAACACGTGGCTCTATGCCAAACGCGGCTGCAGAATCGGCTGACTGAATAGCGATATCTGCTAATTGTTCTGCATTAGGGTCGGGGTTAATTGCACAGTCGCCATATACCAGTACTTGGTCAGGCAGCAGCATAAAAAACACAGACGATACAAGTGATGACCCTGGAGCGGTTTTAATTAACTGCAGCGGTGGGCGAATTGTATTGGCTGTTGTGTTAACAGCGCCAGATACTAAGCCATCGACTTTACCTTGCTCAAGCATCATAGTGCCCAGTACAACATTATCTTGTAATTGCTCTTGTGCTACGACTTCTGTTAAGCCTTTGCTTTTACGAATTTCGACCATAGGTGCAACATAGTCGTTAATCACCGATTTTGGCTCAACAATACTTACATGTTCGTTAAGCTCAATACCTTGTTGCTCGGCAATACGCATTATTTCATCGCGATCGCCAAGTAATACTGTTTTGGCAATACCACGTTGTCCACAAATAGCCGCGGCTTTAATAGTACGCGGCTCATTTCCTTCAGGAAGTACCACTGTTTTAGCTGCTTTACGGGCTTTATCTGTAAGTAAATAACGAAACGCAGGAGGAGAGAGCTTACGTGTTCTACCAACATTTTTTGCAAGCGTATCGAGCCAATCAGAATCGATATATTCTGCGTTGTGATCTTTTACTTTTTCAATACGTTGGTCATCATCGCTTGGTACTTCCATATTAAAATTATGCAGTAGTAATGATGTACGCCAAGTATCGGCCTCTGTGGCTAAAATAGGCAAGCCTGTTTGCATTGCTTGTTCACACAGCGCCATTATACGCGGCTCTGGTTCAAAACCACCGGTAAGTAAAATAGCACCAATTTTAGTGCCGTTCATGGCCGACAAACACGCAGCGACTAAAATATCTGAACGGTCGCCTGGGGTGACTAATAATGCGCCCGGTGTAAAGTGGTTCAAAATGTTTGATACGGTACGCGCACAAAATGTAATACGGCGTAAGCGACGGTGTAGCATGTCGCCTTCGTTAATTATGGTGGCTTTTAAATACGCGCTTAAATCTTTAACGCGCGGCGCAACTAAATCAAAGTCCCACGGGATGGCGCCTAACAGCATAAATGGGTTTTTTCTAAAAATAGGTAAAGAAGCTAAACGGTTTAATTCGTTATCGAGCTCTTCTGCTTTGTATGAATCGACCAAATCAGCGCGGGCGCGGCCTTCTTCATCAAGCGGGGCATTCACTTTGTTAAAAATACAGCCTAAAACCCGCGGGTGATCAATGCCACCATAATACCCAGCAGCAATTTCTAAACGGTCTTCAATTTGCGTAATGGTGTAATTACCAGGGGTTAATACAAATACAATATCGGCACCCAGAGTTTGGGCTATTTCGCGGTTTACACGCCCAGCATAAGGTTGGCGGCGAGTAGGCACCATACCTTCAATAATAGCCACTTCGTCATCGTTAATTTTACTTTCAAAGCGCTCTACTATTTCTTCAAGTAAATCATCGCCCTTACCATCGCCAATCATTTGCTCTGCATAGCTTAATGCAAAGGGAGTTGGTGGGGTAATTGATGAGCCTTGCATAATAATTTGAGTTGATTTTTCAGGGCCTGTTTCACCCGTACGTGGCTGGGCAATTGGCTTGAAAAAGTTAACTTTCACGGTTTTTTGCTCAAGCGCACGCACTAACCCGACAGAAACAGATGTTAAACCAACACCCGTAGAAACCGGAATTAACATAATACGACGTGCCATAATTAAAGCTCCTTCACAATGTTAGCGGCATCAAGGGCTATTACCCATTCTTCATTAGTTGGCATTACAACCGCTTTAGTGATCGCGTTGTCAGAGCTAATAATGCCCTCATTACCAAATCGCGCATCTAAGTTGGCTTGTTTATCGCAATCTAGGCCTAAAAACGCCAGTTGTGTGATTACTTTTTCGCGGATAATATCTGAGTTTTCGCCTATACCACCGGTAAAAATAAGCGCATCTAATTGCTGTAATGGCACCATGTAGGCGGCAATTTGTTTAGCAAGGCGGTAGCAAAAAATGTCAAGTGCAAGGGCGGCTTTTTCATGGCCAGCTACAGCGGCTTCTTCTATGGTTCTGCAGTCGTTAGACAGCTCACTAATACCTAACAAACCACTTTCTTTATTAAGTAAGTTGTCGATTTGTTTTGCATCGTAATTAAGTTGTGTTGTTAAAAAGTTAAATAAACCAGGGTCGATATCACCACTGCGGGTGCCCATTACTAACCCAGCAAGCGGGGTTAAGCCCATGCTAGTATCTACACTTTTACCGCCTTTAATTGCACACACAGAACAACCATTACCTAAATGCGCACTAATAAAATTGCTTTGCTCAACAGGCTTATTAATTAATTTAGCGGTTTGGCCTGCTACATAATAGTGGCTTGTGCCGTGCATACCGTAACGGCGAACACCGTGCTCTGTGTATAGCTTGTAAGGGAGTGCATATAAATAGGCTACTTTATCCATGGTTTGATGAAATGCAGTGTCAAAAACAGCAACCTGTGGCAAACCAGCAAACGAAGCCTGCGCTGATGAAATACCCAGTAAGTTTGCATGGCCATGTAAAGGGGCAAGGCTTGAAGCATCTGAAATACCCGCAATGACTTTTTCATCTACTAATGCAGATTGAGTAAAGTGCTCACCACCGTGAACAACACGATGGCCTACGGCAATTAAATGCTCATCTAAGTGGTGATCTTTAATTAGGCTCACAAGCGTATTAATTGCTTCACCATGCGCTTGATTAGCAGCTAAGGTGATAACGGTTTTATTACCTTGGTATTTATATTTGATAGATGGATTTTCTGAACCTAGGCGTTCAGCTAAGCCCGAAATAATTTCATGCCCGTTATCAGCATCAATAATGGCAAATTTTAAACTCGAACTACCACAGTTTAATACTAAAACGTGTTGTGATTTAGAGGGCGTAGTTGGCATAGATACAGTTTCCATAAACAATAAATTTAGTAAGTGTACGTTAAGATATGAACAATACACTTAAGGTGCAAATTAAAGGTAAACTTAGCCACCATATAGGTGATAAAAAAGCGACTAAAGTCTAATTTATAAGATGAGTATTTTAACCCAGTTAATAAATTTAGTTTAGTGTTTAGTTGCTTATATATACAAAAACAATAACTTTTACTGCTAAAGTGTGAAGCTATTTATTTGTGTTACACTTACAGGCAGTGGCAAGCAGGCGCTACGGGTTTAAAAGTTTAGATGTGAGGAGTCATGATGCAAAAAAGTGTGATGTCACAATTACAAACGGGTAGGGCATATGCAAAAAAATGGCCTATGCGTAAAGAGTTAGCACCGTTGTTTAACGAATTTAAAGTAATTAAGGCAACCGAGCTGGCAATTACTGTAATGCCAATATTAGCCATGCTTACGTTATTTTTTCAGCTTAACTATTTAGGCCCCGATTTTTTACCGCAAGCGATTGCCAGTGCATTGTTTTTTTTATCGTTGCCGTTGCAAGGCTTGTTTTGGTTAGGTAAGCGAGCCGAAACACCATTAGAACCGAGCATGCAAAAATGGTACAACGAGTTATATACCAAAATGGTGGCAAATGGCTATCAAGCCCAAATAAGCGAAAACAAGCCCCGTTATATGGAGCTTGCACAATTATTAAAAGACATGTTTGATAAAATGGATAAAGCGTTTACTAAAGAGCAATTTTAGAGCGCGTTTACCTGTAAGTGTATGAGCAGAGCGCACGCTTTGCTCCATTTATTCATAACACTCCCTCTGGCATATGAGCTTACTCAATATAGCCGGGCAGTAACTTCCTCACTAACACTCGTTATTAAAACATCAATCGGCTTTACTAAACTCGGTAATGTAAAACGATAGGGTGACGCTTTGGGCGCCTTTTTCTTCAAGAGTTTGCCAATGTTCAGGTCTAAATTTCCACGCAAATGGTGTCATCATTATTAAATTTTTAATATCTGAAAAATTAAGCGTAACCTGCTCTGTAATGAGCTTTTGATCTGCTTTTATAAAGCCGCTTGGCGTGTCAATTTCAGTGTGTTTTGCTACATCTGCATAAATATATTCTTTAAGCTCTTTTAAATGCCATGGCCCTGGGCTTGCAACTACTAATGTGGCATTTGGCGCTGCTAAACGCGCCAGCTCTTGCTCAAACAAAGGCGCAAAAACACTAAGTAATACGTCAGCAGTGCCTGACTTAAAAGGCGTCTGGCTAATTGATGCAACGCTAAAATGACATTGTGGGTATCGCTTTGCTGCATATTTTACGGCTGATTTAGAAATATCAACGCCGTATACCTGCGCCTCTATTTTATCTGCAATGGCATGAGTATAAAATCCTTCGCCGCAGCCTAAATCTATTAGCACGTTTGGTTTGCGCTCACTAATTATATTACTTAATGCGTGCTGTAAAAATGCGTAAAAGCCTTGCTCTAAAAAAGCACGCCTTGCTTGTACCATTTCGAGCGAATCACCCGGTTCCTTTGAGTTTTTGTGTTGCACCGGTAGTAAATTTACATAGCCTTCTTTGGCAAAGTCGAAGGTGTGATTATTGTCACATCGAAGTGATGAATTATGTTTTAAAAGTGCGTGGTTACATAAAGGGCATTGGTATTGCAGACTCATGAGTCTAGGTAGTCCTTATCATAAAAAGTTTTGACCCAGTGTGGCCGATAAGTGATCAAAAGCGTAATGGCCATACCGTTAAGCATTGCCTCAGGAAACCAAATGATAGCACTTAGGTATACGTAATTATCTGCCAATTCTTGCCAATTATATTGCCCTATAAGCAAATAAAACAAAGCCCCTAAGCTTATTTTTAGACATGCAATAAAGCCTGCCAATATAAAAGAGCACACAAAAATATAAACAAAAAAGTGACGCGGTAAATACTGATAACTCATTATAAAGCCAAGGTAGCTTAATAATGTAGGAATAAATGCACCAAACAGTATTTGCATGGGCAAAAGATTAAGATCAATGTTTGCAAAAGCCGCCAATAGGGCACTAGCCAGCAGGCTACTTAAAATAGCAAGGCGCCACCCTAAAATTAGCGTTGCGGCAGTTACACCTAAAATGTGTAAATCAAGACCGCTTAAAATACCCGCTTTAATTTGCCATAACATGGCAAACACTAACGCACACGCAAGTACCCCTATTTGCCGTGCAGGCGTTTTATAAAGTGCTTTATAGGTATTTTTTTCTACGCTTATAAAGGTAATAATTAAAACAAGGGCCCAAAGTAGCCCTTGCATTTTAAGCGTTAACATAGCAATTATTTAAAGGTTGACCAAATTGGCGCATGGTCAGAGGGCTTTTCTATGCCGCGTAATTCGTAATCTATGCCGGTATCAATACATCGCTCGGCAAGGGCATGGGTAGCAAGTACAACATCAATGCGTAGGCCACGATTATCTACAAACCCTTTAGAGCGATAATCAAACCACGAGTATTTGTCGCTTGTATCAGGGTTTTGCTCTCTGAAGGTATCTTTAAAGCCCCAATTTAATAATTTAGCAAGCCATTCGCGCTCCTCTGGTTGAAACGAGCACTTACCTGTTTTAAGCCAGCGTTTAGCGTTTACTTCACCAATACCAATATCTAAATCGGTAGGCGAAATATTGATATCGCCCATAACGATAACATCTTCATCGGGCGTGTGGTTTGTTTCTAAATGGGTCATTAAATCTTTGTAAAACTGGCGCTTATAAGGGAATTTTGTTTCGTGATTTATATTATCGCCTTGTGGGAAATAACCATTCATTACCGTTAGGTCGCGGCCATTTTCTTGCTCAACTGTCACACTTATCATGCGTTTTTGTGCTTCTTCAGTGTCGCTGGCAAAACCTTTTAAGACCGATTTAGGCTCATTTTTGCATAACATTGCCACACCGTAGTGCGCTTTTTGACCATGAAAATAAACGTGGTAACCCATTTTTTGTACGTCCTCGAGAGGGAACGCCTCATCATGAACTTTAATTTCTTGCAAACCAATAATGTCTGGCTGGTGTTTATCTATAATTGCTTGTAACTGGTGTAAGCGAGCTCGCAGACCATTGATATTGAAAGAAATAACCTTCATAAAATTTACCTTTAATTAGACTCTGTTTTTATAACTAAATTGTATCAGTAAATAAGCCTACATAACATGATCGAAATGAGAAAATAGCTGCGCAAATGTTGATCAATTGGTGTGTAAAGTTTAAACATTGTAAATGCTTTATTAATTATTTAAATAAATAAAAAATTCAATTGATCTCGTGATTATTGAATATATAATGCGCAAAAATTACTTATTTAGTCGTTCAAATAGGATCTCTCTCATGAAAACACAATTACTTTTAGCTACTGCTTTATTAGCCTCTGCGTCTGTACCAGCAAAAAGCAACACTTACTTTAGCCAAGATAATAAACTTGAATCTAAATTATGTGTATTAAGTGCAAATGAAGGCTTTAGCGCAGCGCGTAAAGAAGCAGCACAACACGGTGTATACTTATCGCGTTTTTCTAAAAGTGTTTTATGTAATGGTCAAGATATTCGCGACATTGCTAAAAAAGTAACGTCTAACCAAGCTGCTGAATCAAAAGTTGAAGTGTTTGCAAAAGATGAACACCAAGAAACACAGTTATGTATCACAGCGTTAAAGCAAGGCCTTGCGCCTGTTCGCCAAAAAATTGGTAACTTAAACTCGTTAAAGTGTAACGGACAAAACGTAACTGAATTTGTAAAGCGTTACCAAAACGCAGCAATCTAATTGCGCGGTAACATGTAGATTAAAATAATGCCCAGTTTGTACTGGGTATTTTTTTGCAAAAATTACAAGGTATGCAGCAATCATTGCAAAGCTAAGTAATTGATTAATGTATATAAAACAAGCTAAATACACGTAACTTATTGATTGTTGGCGGCTTGTGCACTTTGGCATTGGACTTGTATTAGTTAAAGTGACATTTACTAACTACAAGGATACGTCTTATGAAAAAGTTAACACTCGCAACAACTATTTTAGCTTCTTTAAGTTTAGCCGCTTGTGCCTCAAACCAAGGCCTTGAAAAAATCGATAGCGATTTTGCAAGTTTAGATAACGACAGTGATGGTTATATTTCAAAAGTAGAAGCAGATGACGATAGCATCTGGGGCCACTTTTCAAATATTGATACCAATATGGATAACGAGATCAGTCGTAAAGAATTTAACACTTACATGCAGTTAAATACCGGTAAGGTAGCGACTGACAGCGAAGTAAGTGAGTCGGCATTTAAAGCTAAAATAGCTAAATTTGATAAAATCGAAAATGATTTTAGAAGTTTAGATAACGACAAAAATGGTTACATCTCAGTAGAAGAAGCTGACGATGATGATATTTCAAACCATTTTGGTTACATGGATGGCAACAATGATAAACGCATCAGTAAAGGTGAGTTTAAAGGCTACATTAGCAAATACGGTAAAGCCGTTGCTGAAGATGATGCACTAAAGCATTATAAAAACAGCTAATATTAGCTAAATACGCTACACATAAGAGCCAGCATTAATTGCTGGCTTTTTTGTGCATTTAATTTGTTTTAAAAGCAGATATATTTTCCCCCTTTTGCGATGTTCTGTCATAATAGATGGCTACGTATTTTAAAGGGCAAAGCAAAATATTATGGCGGGTCGTCGAATTAGTGATGAACAATTAATTGAGATCATTGAAGCGGCTATATTTGTCGCAGACAAACCTGTTAGCAAACGCCACTTAAAAGATACTGTACTTGCTGGTTTAGCTATTTCTATGTCACGAATTAGCACTGCCATAGATGCTATACATACCCACTACCAAACACGTGGCATCAAGCTAGTTGAAGTAGGCAGTGGCTATCGCTTTCAAGCGTGTAGTAGTTTAAGCCCTTGGCTTAGTAATTTATGGCAAGAACGGGCACCTAAGTACTCTCGCGCACTACTAGAAACATTGTCGTTAATTGCCTACAGGCAACCAATAACGCGTGGTGAAATAGAGCAAGTACGAGGTGTAACAACCGGATCAGCAATTATTAAAACCCTCCTTGAGCGAGAGTGGGTTAAAGTAGTAGGGCATAAAGAAGTACCTGGTAAACCAGCGCTTTATGCAACAACAAAATTATTTTTAGATTATTTTTCGTTAACCGGTCTAGATGAACTCCCTGCATTGCCAGCGCAACAGGAAAGTAAAATAAACCAGTTATTAAGTGATCCTTCTGTGAGAGAACCATCCGAATGAGTATTCAAGGTGAAAAGTTACAAAAAGTCCTAGCCCGTGCAGGGGTAGGCTCACGACGTGAAATGGAAAAATACATTGATGCAAACCGCGTTAGTGTTAATGGTAAAGTGGCTAAATTAGGTGACCGTGTTGAGGAAACAGACTTAATACGTGTTGATGGCCACAGCGTAAAAATTGAAGAAAAAGCCGACCGTATTTGTCGTGTAATTATGTACAACAAGCCAGAAGGGGAGTTAAGTACACGTAAAGACCCAGAAGGACGTCGTACTGTTTTTGACCGTTTACCACGCATAGACGGTGAGCGTTGGATTGCTGTTGGTCGACTAGATATTAACACGGCAGGTTTAATGTTATTTACCAATGATGGTGAGCTAGCGAACCGCTTAATGCACCCAAGTTATGAAGTTGAGCGTGAATATTCAGCCCGTGTATTTGGTGAAGTGACCAATGAAACCATTAAAAACCTAACGCGTGGCGTAGAGCTTGAAGATGGGCCGGCTAAGTTTTTAACGGTTAAATCTTTGGGTGGTGAAGGGATTAACCGTTGGTACAATGTAACGCTAAACGAAGGACGTAACCGCGAAGTTCGCCGCTTATGGCAATCGCAGGATGTAGAAGTATCGCGCCTTATTCGTATTCGTTATGGAAAATTAGAGCTAGATAAGCGCCTTCCCCAAGGTGGCTGGGCTGAACTTGATTTAGAAACCGTTAACTATTTACGTAAAACCGTTAAATTAGGCCGCGAAACACAAACTAAACTGTCGGTTATGCCTGAAAAACGCAAAGACAAGCGTGCTAAAATTAACCAAATTCGTAAAGCGGTTAAAAAGCATAACCAACGTGTTAAGCAAACTAAGCGTAAGTAATACCAATCCGTAATAATACTTAATCATTTTGCGGGGCTAAACGTGTCGCTACCGAGGTAAAAAAATGCTCATTTAGAACAGCTAAATAGCGAATTTTTTGCCAAGCGAACAACACGTTTTTCTAGCCTTAAAATAGATAATTTAATTAAGCGAATTGGTATAATTACCAAAAATTACCGACAAAAAAGCCGCAATGTATGCGGCTTTTTTTATAATTAAAAATGTAGTTTACTTTTTTTGTTGCGCATCGAGAGATTCACCGTTTACATCGCTCGAGTCATCACTCATTAAATATAAATACGTTGGCATTAAATCTTCTGGGGTAGCAAGCTTATCGCGATCCTCCCCTGGGTAGGCTGATGCGCGCATAGAGGTACGCGTTGCGCCAGGGTTTATACAATTTACACGGATATTGGTTTTACCTACTTCGCAGGCCCATGTTTGCATCATGCCTTCAACTGCAAATTTAGATATTGCATAAGGCCCCCAAAATTCGCGCCCTTTACGGCCAACGCTTGATGAAGTGAAAACAATAGAGGCATTTTCTGATTTACGCAGCACAGGGAATAGCGCTTTGGTGATCATTGCTTGCGCAGTAACATTCACTTTCATGATGTTTTCAAACGTAGAAGAGCAAAAGTGCTCAAGTGGCCCGAGCGAACCTAAAATACCGGCATTATTTAATAAGCCGTCTAATCGGCCAAATTGACTTTCGATTGTAGCTGCTAAATCGCGGTAGTTTTGTTTTGTTGCGCCTTTTAAGTCCATTGGCACAATAGCAGGCTGAGGGTAACCAGCATTGACAATCTCATCGTAAACGCATTCGAGCTTATTTGTTGTTTTACCAAGTAAAATAACTGTTGCGCCATGCTTTGCGTAGGTAATTGCTGCTACGCGGCCAATACCATCGCCGGCACCTGTAATTAAAATTACTTTATTTTGAAGTGCATTTGGAGTTGCTTGATAAGTTTGCATATAAATACCAATTTATAAAATTTTTTTGATTTTAACATAGCAAATCGTCAAGTAATCGAATTTATTGAAAATTTAGGTGGCGGAATTATAAACTTTACGTTAAGTTTAACTGGTCTAATGTCTCATTAATAAACTGATTACATTGTTTTAACTTTACTACACTGATTAAACACACTTACTTTGAACGAACACACTATAAAAATAAAGATATGTGCGGAGCCAAAAATATGAAAAAAATGCTACTCTCACTCTCGGTTACAGCTGCGTTAGCAGGTTGTGGCGGCGGAGAAACATTAGAAGATGTTAAAAACGATACTGCAACCATAATACCAAATGCCACGGTGACCTTTGACCCTGCGAATGGGGTTTTATCTGTCCCTAACGATTTATTAATGAGCGGCACTCAAGACGGCACAATTAATATTCCAGGTGAATTAGACGATGATAACGTCTCTGTGCCTCGCACTGCTTATGCAGATCCGCAATTAGCGCTAGGTGCGTTAGATGGCTGGTCATCGCAAGTGCCTTACAAAATTGATTTAACTTTCCCTACAGGCGTATCGCTTGATGAAACCTCTGCAGCGTCGCCTGGTACAGTAAGAATTTTTGAAGTGGTTATGGGCGCAAGCTTAACTGATGCAGAATGTGCTGTTGTTACAGCTGGTTCAGCGTGTAAATTGGTAGGTGAATTAACCTACGGCGTAGACTTTATTTCTCAAGCCTCTGGCGATGCAGTTGCTATTATCCCATTAAAACCTTTCACACCAGGAAGTTCTTACATAAATGTATTAACCACTGGATTAAAAGACTCTCAAGGGCGTTCTATTCAGCCTTCTTCTACTTACGCTTCTGTAAGTGAAGAAGCTCCATTGATTACTGATGCTCAGCTTGGTCTTCAAGCGGCAGTAAATAGCTATGAGAATGTGGTTGTAAGCTCAGGTGATATTACTAAAGATGATATTATTTTTTCTGCTGCTATGACCATTCAATCAGCAGGTCCTGTGCTTGGCACAATTAAAAACTTACTGGCAGCTAGCTTACAAAATGATGCATTACCAACACCAATGGTAAGTGTACCTGAACAAGCAATGGTAAATGTGCAGCAAGTATTTGCAGCTGCGGGTGTTAGCGTATCGGATGCGTTCTCTGGTGTGCAATATTTAAAAGGTAGCGTTATGTTATCTATGTATTTAGGCACCCCCACAGGCACTGAAATAAGCGATTTAAATGATACATATTGGCAAGGTATGTGTGACAACGCGGTAGCTGTTTTAGGTTACAAAGCTGCAGCAGGCGAGGCTTTCCCTGCAGAGCCAATTAGCGATAATGATGGGCTTTGTGCTGCGTTAAGTGACGGACAGTTACGTGATTTAGGTTTAGACACTACGCGCCATTTAACTAAGTATAACTCTATTCCTAAAGTGCAAAGCATGGCGAATGTGCCAGTGCAAATAACCAAACCTATTTTACCGGTTATTAATTTTATTCGTGATTCACAAGGTCTTGATCCAATTGAAATGCCAGAATCTGGTTGGCCAGTTGTTATTATGCAACACGGTATAACAACCGACAAAGAAAGCATGTTGGCACTCACTGCACAACTTTCAATTCAAGGTTTTGCCACAGCGGCGATTGACCATCCTCGCCATGGCGAGCGTGGTGTAGATGTTGATGCTGATGGGACAGATGACTTTAATGCGACGACGGGCTCAGTACTAAGTTACATGAACTTAAACTCATTATTAGTTGCTCGTGATAGCTTGCGTCAATCATCAGCAGATTTATTAGGCTTACGCTTAGGTTTAAACTTTATTAATGATGCGACAATTAACGCACAAGATGTAACCTATGTAGGGCATTCTTTAGGCTCTATTGTTGCACCTGCATTTATAGCTCAGGCTAATACTCCGCTTGCAGATACAGTTGACCCATTATTTAAGGTAAACACGGTAGCACTTGCCAGTGGCGGTGGCGGTATAGCAAGCTTTTTACTTGAATCGGCTGCGTTTGGGCCATTTATTCAAGGCTCTGTATTATCGCAAGCTGGTACAGCAGAATCGCAAGAGTTTAACGAGTTTTTACAAGCAGATGCTATTTCAAACTGTGGTACATTATTACCAGATATGGAAGCGTTTTTAACTTGTGGCTATCAGGCGTATGTAACCTCACTTACTACGGCAGGGGAAACTACAAAGCTTGCTAACATTCAAGCGGTAATGACCGAGTTTGCTTTTGCAGCGCAAACCGCACTTGATAGCGGAGACCCAACAAACTATGCAGCAGCGGTAAATGCATTAGGTACCCCTGTATACACTAATGTAGTTGTAGGCGATGGCGCAGATAACAAACCAGACCAAGTTATTCCGCCAGCGGCAGCAAATAACCCTATATCGGGCACAATTCCGTTAGCAACATTAATGGGGCTTGAAACAGTAAGCACTTCACAAGCACTAAGTGAAACCCCAGCGAGTTATTTGGTGAAATTTACAAAAGGGCACCATGGCTCAATTTTAACGCCAGCACAAGACGATGCTCAAGCGGCAACTGTTGAGGGCAGTGCAGCAGCAAACGCTGAAATGCAGCTCCAAGTAGCTACTTATTTAGCTGCACGCGGGCGTATGTTATTAGTCAGTAACCCAGAGGTTGTGACTGATTAATCAGCAAATACCTTATTAATCTTGAAAAGCCACTGTTTAGTGGCTTTTTTTTGTTATAAAGCATGATAAATTAGCTTAAATTTATAAATGGAGAGACCAGTTGGAATTTTTATACGAATACGGTTTGTTTTTTGCTAAAACGGTTACCTTTGTTATTGCTATTGCAATTATTTTAACCCTTATTGTGGGTTCAGCAGTAAAGCCTAAAGCTAAAAAAGGAGCTATAGAAATAGACGATTTGTCTGAGCAACTAGATGACTTAAAACACAGTTTTTTAGAGAATACTTTAACTAAAAAAGAGTTAAAGGCGCATCATAAAGCGCAAAAAGTCGAGTCTAAAAAAGCGGCAAATGATGAGCCGAAGCCACGCCTGTATATTATTGATTTTATAGGTAGTATGGACGCTCATGAAGTTGAAAGCCTACGCGAAGAAGTGACCGCAATTATTGCCATTGCTAATCCTGAGAAAGATAAAGTATTAGTTCGCTTAGAAAGTGGGGGCGGCGTGGTGCATGGCTATGGTTTAGCTGCATCGCAATTACAGCGTTTTAAAACTGCAGGTATTAAGCTTTCGGTTTCTATTGATAAAGTAGCAGCGAGTGGCGGTTACATGATGGCCTGTGTGGCCGATGAAATATTAGCGGCTCCTTTTGCTATTGTTGGCTCTATTGGTGTTATTGCACAAATACCTAACTTTAATAAAATTTTAAAGAAAAACGATGTAGAGTTTGAGCAAATTACAGCAGGCGAATTTAAACGTACGTTAACCTTGTTCGGCGAAAACACAGATAAAGCCCGCGAAAAGTTTCGTGATGAAATAGAGCAAACACATGGTTTGTTTAAAGAGTTTGTAAGCAGCCAACGGCCAACACTTAATATTGATAATGTGGCAACGGGCGAGCACTGGTTTGCAACACAAGCAATTGAAAAGGGCTTAGTTGATGTAATTAAAACCAGTGATGATGCGTTATTAGAGCAACAAGCTGAGCGTCAAATATACAAAGTAAAATACAAAATTAAGAAAGGATTAAGTGATAAGTTAGCAATTGGGCTTAGTAGCTCTGTAAATAAAGCAGGCGTTAATTTAATGTCGCGTTTTAAAGCAATGAACCCATAAAACGTTATTATAGGTAATAAAAAACCCTTGCTTAGCAAGGGTTTTTTATGGGCTTAAATAATTACTCAGTAGATTTGTGGTAATCTTCTAAGTCTTTAGCTGCGTTCGGGTCGTTAAATATTGTTTCATCTAATTGACCTTCTGATTTAGCGACCACACAAGTTACCATACAGTCACCCGTTATATTAACGGCTGTGCGCGTCATATCGAGTAATCTGTCAACACCAATAATAATTGCAATCCCTTCTACTGGTAAACCTACTTGGTTAAGTACCATTGCAAGCATAATTAAACCCACACCAGGCACACCCGCGGTGCCTACCGAGGCAAGCGTTGCGGTTAGAATAACCATTAAGTAATCAGAAATCGTTAAATCAACAGCAAACACTTGTGCAATAAATACTGTTGCCACGCCTTGCATAATGGCTGTGCCATCCATGTTAATGGTAGCGCCTAGCGGAATAGTAAAAGAGGCAACCGAGTTATTAGCGCCGAGTTTTTTGGTCGCAGTTTCAAGTGTAATAGGCATAGTCGCGCTTGAGCTTGAAGTGCTAAAACCAAATAAACACGCATGTTTCATTTTAGCTAAAAAGGTAAGCGGGTTAAGGCCTGTTAATACTTTTAAAATAATACTGTAATTAATAAACGCGTGAATTAATAACGCCGCCACTACTACAAGGAAGTACTTAGCCAGGCTGAGTATTAATCCCATTTCGATAGTGGTAAAAAGTTTAGCCATTAAAAAGAACACACCGTAAGGTGCAATGTTCATTAGTAGCGTTACTAGTTTTAAAATAACTGTGTTTAAATCTTCAAATACTGCGGCTACACGTTTACCGGCTTTGCCACTTAGCGCCATTGAAACCCCAAATAAAAGCGCAAACACAATAACTTGCAGCATGTTCCCTTTAGCCATTGCTTCGAATGGGTTAGTAGGGAACATATCGATAATCACTCGAGCTAAGGTAGGGGCTTCTTTAGCATTAAAGCTTGCATCTGATGGCAGTGCAATGCCTTGACCTGGGTTAAATAATAACGCCAGTGAAATAGCTACGGTAATTGCCACGGCAGTTGTAACTAAATATAAGCCAATCGATTTACCACCTAAGCGGCCTAATTTTTTAGGATCGCTTAAGCTACACGTACCACACACAAGCGATACAAATACCAGCGGCACAACCAACATTTTTAAGCTGGCAATAAAAATTTGTCCGCCAACATGGAAAAGGCCATCTACAAAAAAAGCTTTAATTGGCAAAGAGAATAACCCAAGAGGAATTAGATAATCGTCTTCACCAGCTAATATAGCCTGAAATAAAAAGCCTACTGCAATACCCAGTGCCATGCCAATCATGATACGGGTAGTTAAACTCATTGAACGTATTTTAGACATATTCCCTAATCTATTTTTTCAAATTTGCCATAGACTACCAGCAAGGAAATATTTACTACAGAAAAAAATAGCCTTTGCGGAATTATTTACATAAAAAAGTGACAAAAAACTGTGATATTAGACTAAGTTATAGGTTAATATTAGGTAAACAATTATATGAATAATAAATAGCTAACTAGGGAGAGGGCGATGCCTTTATTACGATGGCTAAGTATCTTGTTTATAAGCTCATTGGTAGCCGCTTGTGGCGGCGGTGGGTCGTTAGATAAAGATACATCCACTGGCGGAAGTGACGAAACAGAAGAGCTAAATTATGTAGTGTCTGTTCAAGGCTATAGTCAATCAAGTACAGATGAAGCGAATTCTGTTACAGCTGATGAACCGTTAACTATTTCGGCAATGCTCACTAATAGTGGGGCAGTTGTTGTTGGCGAAGTAGTCAATTTTAGTCTTAATGGTGACATCGGATCGCTAGATCCAGTTTCAGGCACGGTTTTAACCAACACTGATGGAGTAGCATCAATTACTCTGACGGCTGGCGACACTGCGGGGGCTGGTATTATTACCGCCACCTATATTAATGGTGAAGATACATACAGTGACTCCTTTGGTTTCACATCTGATGGCTCTGAGAGCGATGACTCCAGTGTGAATGGTACTATTGAACTTGATGTTTCAATTTTAGACAGTACTGGTTCACCATTTACAGCTGATAACCCCGTTAGCAAAGATAATAAAGGTACAGTTACTGCTACCTTGTTAGAAGAAGATGAACCTTTACAAGGCCAGCTAATTTCTTTTACAACTAATTACACTGGTAAAATCACACCTGTGTTAGGTACTGCATTAACAGACGCGAGTGGTCAAGCTTCCGTAACGCTCAGTAGCGGTGATTCAAAAGGTGCGGGTCAAGTCGTTGCTATCTATACGGATGAAAGCGGTAATAGCATCACTAAAGTTGCAGGCTTTATTTCAAATGGTGATGATGCACCTGTGGAAAGTGCTGAAGCAGAGCTTGATATCAAGTTATTACAAGGCTGTGCAAGTGATTGGGATGCTAATCGCAACACAACATCCCTCGAAGGCACCTATCTAGCATCTGGTTGTAATGTTGTAAATCAATTCTCTTCTGATGAACTTATTGACGTTATGATTAAAGTCACAGATACAAGTTCTGGTGATGGTATTGATGGCATTATAGCTGAGTTATCTACAGACCTTGGTGCCTTGTTACCAGAATCAGGTAAAGCACTAACAGATAACTTTGGTTTTGCAATTTTAAAATTACAGCCAGGGGCAAATAGTGGTGCTGGAGAAGTATCTGTTACTGCTAAATCAGTTACTGCTTCAAAAGCATTTGAAATCGCTACAGCAGAATTAAGTGTTGAAATTTCAAATGGTTTATATAATAAATTAGATGAAGCTGGCAATGTGATTGATAACGAATTTGTGCCACTAGCAGCTGGAGCTACAACGGTTATTTCAGTAAATATTTATGATACAAATGGAGATTTGTTTGTAACTCCACTAGATGTTGAATTTACATCTGGTTGTGTTGAATCTGATCTTGCGGTAATGGATGATACCGCAACGAGTATTAGTGGTATTGCAACAGCGACATACCGAAGTAATGGCTGTAACACATCACAAGGCGATACGGTTACAGCGACAGTGCTTACTGGTGGTACACCAAAAGTTGTTACAGTTAATGTACCTGTATCGGCTGCCGCAGTAAGCTCGATTGAATTTGTTGAAGCATCAGAAAATGTAATTGCACTAAAAGGGACTGGTGGAGTTTCTCGTAAAGAAATCAGCCAACTTACATTCAAATTAACAGATGAAATAGGTAATACTGCAAAGCAAAAGCGTTTAGATTTTCGTTTAAGCTCGACTAATGGTGGCATATCACTTTCTGAAGTTACAGATTCGACCGGTTATTCGCATGCTAGTGTTTCAACAGATTCTGAAGGCTTAGCACGTATTCAAGTGAACTCTGGTTTTGTTCCTCAGGCTGTGCGTGTGCAAGCTTGCTACATCCCAGATGAACTTATTCCAGCTGACCAAAACGACAATGTTACATGCTGGAAAGAACTTTATGATGAGTGTCTTCTTGATGACGCAGAGCGTGATGCCAATGTTTCATGCCCAACCGGAGAACTCTCACTAGTTTCATTAGATGAGCAAGTAATAACAGTATCTGATTTAGTTTCGATTAGTTCAGGTTTACCTGATGGCAATAGTTTCACCGCTGCACCAACTAACTTCAATATTGAAGCGTTAAATTATACCGGTGATATTGAAGACGTTAATGTTTATTTAGCTGATCATTTTAACAACCCTGTTCCTGATGGGACTTCGGTATACTTAACAACTGAAGGGGGTGCCATTGGTACCATTGATGGTACAGAATTTAATGCGCAGTTAGAGTGTAATACAGTCGACGGTCAGTGTGTTGCTCAATGGCGTTCACAAAACCCAAAACCATTCACAGATGCAAAATGGGGTAATACAATTAACAGTATTAACCCTAAAACTAATGAAATTAACTGTGATCTTTACTTTGGTTCTGCAGCACCTTGTATGGCCGGTATTTTAAATGCTGCTTTCAATGAAAATGGCGTCCCTCTTGGTGGTCGTGCAACAGTGCTTGTTACCGCTAAAGGTCAAGAATCGTTCATTGACATTAACGGAAATGGGCGTTTTGATACCAACGAATATTATAGTGGTTATGATCTAACAGAGGCATTTATCGATCACAATGAAAATGGTGTTTATGATGGCTTAGCGGGTATTTATGATCCTGTTACAGCGACAGTGATAAAAGCCGCTGATAACTGTCAAGAAGGCGATAGTGATGATCCATGTAGCCCAGAGAACACAAATGCTGGCCATTTTGAAGAAAACTGGGATATTGATCTCAATGGCATGCACACGCTAGCTGATGAAAAATACAATGGTTTAGTATGTAAAGCAGAAGCAACAACACCAACAGAAGGTGACACATTTGAAAGCCTTTGTACTAAAGAACTAGTTGATATTCGTGATTCTTTTGAAATCATTATGTCGGGTAGTACCGCATACAGTAGATTTGTGGTCACAAAAAGTGAGTTACGTAATCGCTTTGCTGAAGCATTAGAAGAAACAGTTATAGATGATCCTACAGTATTTACTGATAATGCTATGCAGCTCGCACAGGATATCGAAGAGTGTAATAATATCTATCGTCAAGCTGACACTCAGTCTGGCGCTATTATCTTGAGCTTAGAAGCAACCGATAACACAGATTACTGCGATGTAGGTTCTATCAACATTACTAGTACTGATTTGGGGAATCAGCTATCAGCATTAACTTTCGCTGTTTACTACTCTGATATATATAATAACCCCATGCCTGCAGGTACCAATGTAGCTATATCTGCTGATAATGGTGAGTACAGCGGTACAGACGGTTTTGATATTCGCAATTCAAGTGCAACTTTTGCATTTGGTGAAGCTCTATCAATTAGCCGTGAAGCAGAAGGAAATGATAAAACGGAAGGATTCTTAACCGTTGAGTTTACGACTGGTAAAGGCAATATTTCAACAGCTCAAATTGCAATAAGTGATGATGGTTAATATGTAGTCAATTGTTTAATTAAAAAAAAGCCAACCTTAAGGTTGGCTTTTTTATTTGTGTTCTATATATTCCACAGCAATTATTTAAAAACACCGGTTTGTATAATTTAACAACAAAAATTGTTTGTTTATTCAGTAAATACTGAAAAGTTTGTATTAAAAGCTTGTAACAATAGGTGTTTGTAGATATACCTATAAATATTCGCGCCGTTTATGTCGGCAAAACACATTTAAATATTTGGTTAGAAATAGGCAACTATGGGCAAATCGCTAGTAATTGTAGAGTCACCTGCTAAGGCTAAAACAATTAATAAATACTTAGGTAAAGACTTCATCGTAAAGTCCAGTATTGGACATGTGCGTGATTTACCTACTTCAGGTTCGAACAAAGCTAAAGTACCGGCGACTAAAACGCCAGCTGAAGTTCGTAAAATGGAGCCTGAAGAAAAGGCAGCGTATAAACAGCAACGAGATTACACTAACTTAGTTGCACGTATGGGTATTGATCCTGAAAAAGGGTGGGAGCCACATTACGAAATTTTGCCAGGTAAAGAGAAAGTAGTTCAAGAGTTAAAAAAGCTGGCCGAAAATGCAGACCAAGTTTATCTCGCAACGGATTTGGATAGAGAAGGGGAAGCAATTGCTTGGCACCTTCAAGAAATTATTGGTGGTGAGCCTGAAAAATATAAACGCGTTGTATTTAACGAAATTACAAAAAATGCGATTCAACAAGCGTTTGAAACACCTGGTGAACTAAATACCGACATGGTATATGCACAACAAACACGCCGCTTCTTAGACCGTGTAGTTGGCTTTATGGTATCGCCATTATTATGGGCTAAAGTAGCGCGCGGGCTTTCTGCTGGGCGTGTGCAATCGGTTGCGGTACGTTTATTAGTAGAGCGCGAACGTGAAATCAAAGCGTTTATTCCAGAAGAGTTTTGGGATATACACGCCGATGTTAAAAATACTGAGTCACAATTACGCTTAGAAGTCACCAAACAAGCAGACAAGCCATTTAAGCCGGTAAATGAGGCTCAGGCTACAGCCGCAGTTAAAAGCCTTGAGGCAGCCGAATATAAAGTAATAAGTGTTGAAGAAAAACCCAGCAAAAGCCGCCCAAGTGCGCCTTTTATTACTTCAACCATGCAACAAGCCGCCAGTACACGTTTAGGCTATGGCGTTAAAAAAACAATGATGCTTGCACAGCGCCTTTATGAAGGCGGTTACATTACTTATATGCGTACCGATTCAACTAATCTGTCAAAAGATGCAGTTGAAATGTGTCGTGATTATGTAACGCAAGAGTTTGGTGCAAAGTACTTACCTAAAGACCCAATTAGCTACAGCTCTAAAGGCAATGCACAAGAAGCGCACGAAGCGATCCGTCCTTCAAGTGTCACTGTACTTTCTGGGCATGTTGAAGGTGTTGATGCCGATGCCAAAAAACTGTACGAATTAATTTGGCGTCAGTTTGTTGCCTGTCAAATGGTACCTGCAGAGTACGACTTAACAACGCTTACTGTGGCCGCTGATGAGTTTCAACTAAAAGCAAAAGGGCGAGTGCTTCGCTTTGATGGTTGGACAAAAGTACAACCTGCGGTACGTAAAAAGAATGAAGAAGATCAATCGCTGCCAGCAGTAAAAGAAGGTGAAGTACTTAGTTTAATTGAGCTTGACCCTAAGCAGCATTTTACTAAACCGCCAGCGCGCTTTAGTGAAGCAAGTTTAGTAAAAGAGCTTGAAAAACGTGGTATTGGTCGTCCATCTACGTACGCATCAATTATTTCAACAATTCAAGACCGTGGTTATGTACGGGTAGAAAACCGTCGTTTTTTCGCTGAAAAAATGGGCGAAATAGTAACCGACCGTTTGGTTGAAAACTTCACTGATTTAATGAACTTTGATTTTACCGCAAAAATGGAAGGTCGTTTAGATGATATCGCCGAAGGCGAGCGTGTATGGACCCAAGTGCTTGATAAGTTTTATGCTGATTTTTCTACGCAATTAAACATAGCCAAAGATGAGCCAGAGCAAGGCGGAATGCGCCTTAATCAAATGGTCGAAACCGACATTGACTGCCCTACGTGTGGCAGAAAAATGGGTATTCGCACGGCATCAACGGGTGTTTTCTTAGGCTGTACAGGATATAACTTACCGCCTAAAGAGCGTTGTACAACCACTATGAACCTAGTATCAGGGGATGAAGCGGTTGCGGCAGATGTTGAGGACATTGAAACTGAAACATTAATGCAAATGAAGCGCTGTCCAATCTGTGAAACGGCTATGGACTCTTACCTAATAGACGAAACCCGTAAATTACATGTTTGTGGTAATAACCCGGCATGTGAAGGGTATATCGTTGAGCAAGGTACCTTTAAAATTAAAGGATACGATGGGCCTATTATCGAATGTGATAAATGTGGCTCAGACATGGAGCTTAAGTCGGGCCGCTTTGGTAAGTATTTTGGCTGTAACAACGAAGAGTGTAAAAATACGCGTAAGTTACTTAAAAACGGCGAAGCTGCGCCACCAAAAGAAGATCCTGTGCACATACCTGAGCTTGAATGTGAAAAGTCAGAAGCTTATTTTGTTTTACGTGACGGGGCTGCAGGTATTTTCTTGGCGGCTAACACTTTCCCTAAATCACGCGAGACGCGCGCGCCTAAAGTGGCTGAGCTAAAGCGTTTTAGAGAGCGTATTTCACCTAAGTTTTATTACTTAGCTGATGCGCCAGAAAAAGATCCTGATGGTAATTTAGCCGTAGTACGTTATAGCCGTAAAAATAAAGCGCAATACGTGATGACTGAAGTTGACGGAAAAGCCACAGGCTGGACCGCTCACTACGAAGCGGGTAAATGGGTAGAAGAAGCGAAGAAAAAAGCAGCGCCTAAAAAGAAAGCGGCTGCAAAAAAATCGCCAGCTAAACCTAAAGCAAAAAAAGAAGCTGAATAAACCTTAAAATTTATTTAGCCTAAGACAAATAAAAACCGGAATGCACAGCTTGTGTCATTCCGGTTTTTTTATGATTATATGCGTCGCAATGGCTTTATTAGCCGCATATTTTTTATTGTTTAGATTTGTACAGTAGATACTTTTTTGTAGCCTTCAGACTCTAATTCATCATTAACGCATTGAAGAACATAGCCAAATAGATCGTCGTTACTTACATCATCATCTTTAGCCCAATTTACACACATATCTGTGTATTCTTTAATTGTTTGTGCAGAAGCTACTGGTGCATCGTCTGCGATTGCAACCGTTGCAGATACAGCAAAAAGTGGTGCAACTATTAATGCTAGCAATGCTTTATTCATTTGTTGATTCCTAAATAAATGGTTTAACGATTTAAATACATTTTAAAGCTGTATTTAAATAGTGCCCAATGCAGAACAACTCTGTTGGTGTAGTAATTTTTAATCGAAATCAAAATAAAAGATAACGAAAAATTTTTATCGTCAAGATGAGTAAATTACGCTTAAATAATTATATAAGTAATTGTGTTGTAATAAATTATAAGCTAAGGTCGCTTTTTTATAAAAAGATAAGTTAATGTCAGAACACCAAGCAAAACCAACCAGTACGCCTCGTAAAATACACAAAGTAGAGCAGGGCTTAGAGTCGTTTATATTTAAAGGGCGCTGGTTATTAGCCCCGTTTTTTATAGGCCTACTATTTGCTGTAATATTGCTATTAATAAAGTTTTTTAAGCAACTTTATTTAATGGGTATTGCCACTTTTAGTGCAACAAACCAAGAGTTATTGGTGGGTGTACTTACCCTCGTTGATACCGCTTTACTGGCTGGTTTATTACTTATTATTATTTTTAGTGGTTATGAGAACTTTGTGTCAAAGCTTAATATTGAGGGCCACGAAGATAGGCCGTCATGGATGGGAAAAGTAGGTTTCTCAGGCTTAAAAATGAAGCTTATTAGCGCAATTGTTGCCATATCTGCGGTTGAGCTTTTAAAGGTATTTATTAATTCTAATATTCATTCAAGTGAGGAGCTATTTTGGAAAGTGATTATCCATGTCACCTTTGTAAGCTCTGGCGTGTTATTTGCGCTCACTGATTATTTAAATAGTAAAACACAATCACATTAGAAAGGTTAAGTGAGTGGTTTGGTGGCCTGTATTTCGTCTTAAAACCGGCTATAGCAGTCCCACTATTTGAGCGCACAAAAAAGCCCGATAAAATCGGGCTTTTGAGTATTATTAGTCAGGGCATTCTTATTTTACAAAAGCAAAGTAACAGCCAAAACCACTCATGTTTAGTTTATTACCATCTAAAGTAGCATTACAGTGAGATAGTGAGTCATGCGCCTCAGTCACTGTTTTAGTCAACTCAAATGTTTGATTGCTATCAGCTAAGTTAAACACACATAACATAGTTTGCTCGTTTAGCGTTCTGTAAAAAGCGAGGATAGGCTCAGCAGTATCAATAAACTTAATATCGCCTGCTAATAACACAGTATGCTGTTTACGCCATGCCATAAACTCACGATAAGCATTAAGTATAGAGTTTGCATCTTTATCTTGTACAGACACAGCCTGCTGCGTATGCGCGCTATCAACCGGTAACCACGGTTTAGCAGCACTAAATCCTGCGTTTTGTGTGTTGTTACCTTCCCATGGCATTGGCGTTCTACAGCCGTCGCGACCTTTAAAGTTTGGCCAAAAGGTAATGCCATATGGGTCTTGTAGGTCTTCAAATGCTACAGAGGCTTCACCTAGCCCCAGCTCTTCACCTTGGTACATACATACGCTACCACGTAATGAAGCAAGTAGGGCTGTAAGCATTTTGCATTGTGCTGGGTTTATTTCACCATTTTGGCTCCAGCGGCTCGCAACACGCTCTACATCATGGTTGCTAAACGCCCAGCACGGCCAACCTTCAGTCATGCGTTGCTCTAGAGTCTGTACGGTTTCTCTTATGTATTCACTTGAATAATCATCCGTGAGTAGCTCAAAACTGTAACCCATATGCAGCTTATCACCGCCTTGGGTATATTCTGCCATTGTTGCCAATGAATCTTCCGATGAAATTTCACCAAGTGATACAGTACCCGGGTATTTATTAAGTAGTGCTCGTATGTCTTGCATAAACTCAATGTTTTCTGGCTGGGTGTTATTATAATAATGGTACTGAAACGCGTATGGGTTATCTTCACTAAAGCCACGGCCTTGGCGTTTATCTTTAGGCTTTGCTGGATTGTCACGTAATTGTGCATCGTGGTAGCAAAAGTTAATAGCGTCTAATCTAAAACCATCTACACCTTTTTTAAGCCAAAACTCTACGTTTTCTAAAACAGCTTTTCTTACATCTGGGTTATGAAAGTTTAAATCAGGCTGTTCGGTTAAAAAGTTATGTAAATAGTATTGACCGCGACGAGGCTCCCATTGCCAAGCACCGCCACCAAAAATAGATAACCAGTTATTAGGCGCTGTGCCATCTTCTTTAGCATCCGCCCATACGTACCAGTCAGCTTTATCATTGTTTTGGTTTTCGCGGCTATCTAAAAACCATTGATGTTGGTCTGATGTATGGCTTAACACTTGGTCAATAATAATTTTAATGTCGCGTTTATGTGCTTGATCTATTAACTCATCAAAGTCGTTTAGGTCACCAAATATGGGGTCTATATCGCGATAGTCACTTATGTCGTAGCCAAAATCTTTCATTGGAGATTTGAAAAAAGGAGAAATCCAAATAGCGTCAACGCCTAAGCTTTTAATGTAATCAATGCGATTAATTATCCCTTTAAGATCACCAATACCATCGTTATTGCTGTCTTGAAAGCTTCGCGGGTAAACCTGATAAATAACCGCACCTTTATACCACTGCTGTTGGGCCATGCTTTTCTCCGTCGTTCCACACAGTATTTATATTGTTATTAGTTTGATTGAAACAATCACTAAATTTTCAAAAAGCATACGTGAAGGGTGCTGCTCTGTAAAAAGTCTGCATACGTATGCAGCTAATTTACTTACATAAAAGCGGTTTAAGCTAAGCGGAAAGTTACCCATAAAAACCGCTGCAGCAATTTTACCAATTGTGTTTATTTAAGTGTAACTAAAACAGCTGACTATTTTGGTGCTTATTTTTAAAGGGCTGCACAGCTTTGGTGATTCCACTCTTTGGTCAGACCAATTTAATCTGGTAATCTTTACAAAAGATATGCGTGTAAATTTATAAAAAACCTTTAATTAACGCTATTTACAAACGATGACAAAGGGATTTCAGGTAAATAATTGATGTATTTTTATAATGATAATAAATCACTAGGTTGCACCAATATAAAACTATTTAAAACAGTAGGTTAAAGTTTTATTTGTGAACACATTGTTAACTTTTAGCCTTTTGCATAGTACTGAATACGTATGCATAAAGTTGTTAATAAAATAATTCGAGCGTTAATATTGATGCTGACAACAAAATTAGCTCGCCTGTTTGACTATCACTCAAATAAAGAAGCGAGTATCACAATATGGGTAACGGGAAAACATCATGTCTATGTTCAAACCAAGTATATTAACGTTGGCAATGGCTACTGCAGGATTAGCAAGCTTTGCCTCTGTAGCAGCACAAGAAGATACAGTTAAAAATGATGACGTTGAGGTTATCGAAGTAAAAGGCTTTCGTGGCAGTGTTGTAGAATCAATCAACACAAAGCGTTTTTCTACTCAAGTCGTTGAGTCAATTTCAGCTGAAGATATAGGTAAACTTCCTGACTCGTCTATTGCTGAGTCTATTGCACGCTTACCAGGTTTAACGGCGCAGCGCCTAGATGGTCGCGCAAGTAGAGTATCAATTCGTGGATTTGGTGAAAACGAAAGTGGCACCACATTTAATGGCCGCGAGCAAGTATCTATTGGCGATAACCGTGGCGTAGAGTTTGACCTTTACCCATCAGAAATTATGAGCGGCGTTACCGTATATAAAACGCCTAATGCAAGTATTGAAGCAGAAGGTATTGCCGGTGTTATTAACATGCAAACAGTACGTCCTTTAAGCAAAGGCGAGCGTGTATTTCAAGTTAACGGCCAATACGAGCAAACTAGCTTTGATAAACTAAACCCAGACGGTAACGACGATGGTTACCGCGGTACTATTTCATACATTGATCAATTTGCAGATGACACCATAGGTGTTGCGTTTGCACTAAATACCATGAGCTCTCCAAATCAAGAAAAACGTTGGAACTCTTGGGGTTACCCTGAATTTACTGCTGATGATGGTCAAACGTACTCTATATTAGGGGGTGCAAAACCATTTGTACGTTCATCAACCCTAGAACGTGACTCAGCGATGCTCGTGCTAGAGGCCGCGCCTACAGACAAATTAAACATGACGTTTGATGCGTTATATGTTGATTTTACAGACGAAAAAATCTTACGTGGTATCGAAATTCCATTCGCATGGGGTCAAGGTTCGATTGACCCTGCAAGCGTAGCTGTAGATGACGCAAGTGGCTTTATTACCAGTGCGGTAACAAATGGCCAACGTGTGGTTGTGCGTAACGACTACGAAGAGCGTGAAGCAGAATTAACCGCGTTTGGCTTTAACACTAAATACGATATTGATGACTCGTGGTCAGTAGAGTTTGACGCAAGTTACTCTCAAGTAGACCGTAAAATTTGGAGTCTTGAGAGTTACTCTGGAACAGGCCGAGGCGATGCTCGCGGTGTTGCAGATAACCTAGGTTACACATTTAACGGTGGTAATACAGGTGCTACGTTTACTCACGATTTAGATTACAGCGATTACAGCTTAATGCAATTAGGTGGTCCTTTATCATGGGGTGCAAGCTCTGCTTTAAATGATAAATATGGCTTAACCGGCACCGAGTATGAAAACCAAGCGCAAGATGGTTTCATTAATGCACCTACAATTGAAGATGAGTTATCTACATTAAAACTAGCGGCATCTAAAGTATTAGAAAACGAATACTTCAGCTCAATTGAATTTGGTATGTCTTATAAAGAGCGCGAAAAAACCAAAGATTCGCAGGGCTTCTTTATGACGTTATCTGGGTTTTCACTTGATAACCCGGGTTTAGTTACCGTGCCAGAGCAGTATCGAATGGGCAGCGTTGATTTAGACTTTATTGGCATGGGCGATATGATTGCCTACGATGTAAATGGTCTTGTTAATGACGGCTACTACGACTTACTTGATGAAAGCTTAACAAATACTAGCCATTTAACTAAATCGTGGACCGTAAAAGAAGAAATTACCTCAGCGTTTGCACAAGCTAATATTAATGCAGAAGTAAGCGGCTTAGCGTTAACAGGTAATATAGGTGTACGTTACGTTCACACTGATCAGTCATCGCAAGGTAATGCATTTAGTACTGTAGATGGCATTGTTGTGGCATCACCTACCAATATTAGCCACGATTATTCACACGTTTTACCAAGTTTGAACTTATCACTTGCGATTGATGAGCAGCAAACAGTGCGTTTTGGTGCAGCTAAAACAATCTCACGCGCCCGCTTGGATGAAATGAACTCATCTATTGATGCATCATACAACACAACGCCTGATGAAAATGGTAACTACTGGTCTGTATCCGGTGGTAATCCTAATTTAGAGCCAAAAGAAGCAACTGGTTACGATTTAACGTACGAAAACTACTTTAGTGATGAAGGTTACTTCTCTGCTGCGTTTTTCTATAAAGACTTAACCCAGTGGATTTTTGACGGCACATACGAAATTGATATGTCGGGCGTTGCTGACCCATCAACAGGTGAAATACCAGCTACTTCTGAAGGTACTGGCAGTGGTAAAGTAAATGGCGGTGGCGGCGACCTATACGGTTACGAGCTATCTCTAGCGTTACCATTTAAAATTTTCCACCCGTCACTTGAAGGCTTTGGTTTAATTGCAAGCCATACAGGTATTGAGTCTGATATTGAAGATCAAAACGGTAATGAGTACGAGCTACCGGGTCTGTCTGACAAAATTCAGAGCTTAACGGTTTACTACGAAATGAATGGTATTCAACTGCGTACCAGCATGCGTAAACGTAGTGCCTTTAAAGGTGATGTATACGGGCTAGGTTTTGATACCGAGCAAGTGGATATCCTAGGCGAAACAATTTGGGACATTCAAGCGGGCTACGACTTTAGTGAGGCCGGTGTTGAAAGCCTTGAAGGGTTATCAATTCAGTTCCAAGTTCAAAACTTAACAGAAGAGCCGTTTACATCGCTTTCTGGCGATAACGCACTACAAGTTCGTGACTACCAAGATTACGGACGTACTTACTTGTTAGGCTTTAGCTACAAGCTATAATAAAGGTTGTGTGTAGGAGCCCTTGTAATTTGTTTTACAAGGGCTTTTTTATAGCTACTTTATCTAAATTTATCAAACTTAACAAAGCTTTAAACTGTAAACGTGGACAATAATATGAAACCAATAAAACACGTCGTAATCGCAGGCGGGGGCACGGCAGGGTGGATAACAGCCGCCTTGCTTAATAAAGTGTTAGGTAAAGTAATTAAAATAACCCTTATTGAGTCAAGTACTATTGGCACTATAGGCGTGGGTGAAGCAACAATTCCGCCTATTATTCAACTTAACAATGCACTGGGTATAAACGAGCAAGATTTTATAAACGCTACAAATGCATCTATAAAATTAGGAATTGAGTTCGAAAATTGGAAAACCCCCTCTCATAGCTACATGCATGCTTTTGGCTCATTTGGAAAAGACTTCCCCTTTTGCGATTTTTACAATTTTTGGGTAAAAGGGCATATTAGCGGTGCAGAAGAAAGCTTATGGGATTTTTCTCTTAACTACCAAGCGGCTAAACAGCATAAATTTGCACCCTTAAATACCCTACCTAATACACAATTGCCTGGCTTGAGTTATGCGTATCACTTTGACGCAACGTTATATGCTGAGTTTTTAAAAAAGCTCGCAACATCACGCGGTGTTGAGCATATTGATGCCAAAATAGAGCAGGTTGAACAATGCCCTCTATCAGGAAATATAAAATCATTAACCCTTGATAACACACAACAGATAAATGGCGACCTTTTTATAGACGCTACAGGCCAGCGCGCCTTACTCATAGAGCAAACCCTTAACACAGGTTTTGTCGATTGGTCTCATTATTTACCGTGTGATAGCGCCGTGGCGGTGCAGTCTCAAGGTACTAGCGAGCTAAAACCTTATACGCGTTCAATTGCACACAGCGCAGGCTGGCAGTGGCAAATACCGCTGCAAAGCCGAATAGGTAATGGCTTAGTGTATTGTAGTCGTTATTTATCTGACGATGCAGCAACGCAGTTATTAATAGATAATTTACCCGCTGAGCCAATGACTGAGCCGCGGGTGATTAAATTTAAAACAGGGCGGCGGTTAAAGCAATGGCATAAAAATGTGGTATCGGTTGGCCTTGCCAGTGGCTTTTTAGAGCCGCTAGAGTCTACCAGTATTCATTTAATACAAAGTGCCGTAACCCGTTTAATAAAGCTGTTTCCACACAATGGCATAAGCGAAGCTTTAGTTACTGAATTTAATAAGCAAAGCGTGATAGAAATAGAGCACATTCGTGATTTTATAATATTGCATTACGCACTAACAGCGCGAGAGGACTCCCCATTTTGGCGACAATGTAAGCAAATGGACATTCCTGACTCATTGGCTCACAAGCTCAAATTATTTAAGCAAACCGGCAAAGTAGTGCGCGAAAACGACGAATTATTTGCCGAAGTTGCCTGGCAACAGGTGTTTATTGGCCAAGGACTTATCCCCGAAGATTACAACAGCATTGTTGACTCACTCAGTAGTGAACAACTAAACGATTTATTCACAACACTAAAAACGCTTATTACCTCAACGGTAGATCAATTACCCACTCATAAAGATTTTTTAGCAAAAATTAAAAAGGCCTGATGATGCAACTTTTAAAAAAACTTTTACTTGTAAGTGCCTGTACTTTACCAACCACTAGCTACGCACTTGACGTTGAGCCAGCTAATTGGTGGGTTGGCATGAACAAAAACACGATTACCATCATGGTTCATGAGCAAAATATTGCAAACGAGCAAATTAAATTAGCTAAATACAACGGCGTTAAGTTAAATAAAGTAACCCGTACCGATAATCCAAATTATGTATTTTTAAATATTACCATTACCGACGCCGCTAAAGCCGGAACGCTTGAATTTAATAGCAGCGAAACGAGCAATAACTTTGAGTTTCCACTTCTTGAGCGAGATAAAAACAGCGCTCAGCGTCAAGGGTTTACATCAGCTGATACGCTTTATTTAATTAACCCAGATCGCTTTGCTAATGGTGATAAACAAAACGATACCGTCCCAAGCATGTTAGAAGCGGCAAACCCGAGTATAAAAGGTGGGCGCCACGGTGGTGATATTCAGGGCGTTATAAACGCGCTTCCCTATTTAAACGATTTAGGCGTAACACAGCTTTGGTTAACCCCAGTGCTTGAAAACAACATGCCTAATTATTCTTATCATGGTTATGCAATTACAGACTTTTATAAGGTTGACCCACGCATGGGCTCAAACCAGTTATACAAAACGTTATCAGTAAAAGCCAAAGAGCAGGGTATAGGGCTGGTAATGGATATGGTCCTTAACCATTTTGGCTCTGAGCATACTTGGGTTAACGATAAGCCAACTAAAGATTGGATTAACTTTAATGGTGAGTTTAATAAAGGCAAAAATGCCACCAGCCATGCGCGCCAAACCATACAAGACCCACACGCCAGTGAATACGACAAGCGCCAGTTTAACGATGGCTGGTTTGTAGAAACCATGCCTGATTTAAATCAGCGCCAACCACTGTTAAGTGAATACTTAATTCAAAATGCGATTTGGTGGATAGAATACGCTGATTTAAGCGGCATACGTGTTGATACCTACTCTTACTCAGATAAAGCATTTTTGAGTGATTGGACAAAAGCCATAATGCAAGAGTACCCAGATTTTAATATTGTTGGAGAAGAGTGGACGTCTAACCCTGCTATTGCCTCTTACTGGCAACGTGGAAAGCATAACCAAGATGGCTATACATCAAGCTTACCAAGCGTGATGGACTTTTCGTTGCAAGAGTCGGTAATTCAAGCGCTAAATGAAGATGAAAGCTGGAACACGGGTTGGGTTAAAGTATATGAATCGTTAGCTAATGACTTTTTATACCCTGATACAAATAACATTATGGTATTTGCCGATAACCACGATATGAGCCGTGTTTACACTGAGCTTGGCCAAGATGTAGCCAAAACAAAAATGGCGATGACCTTGTTTTTAACTACACGTGGCATAGCGCAAATGTATTACGGTACGGAAGTACTATTAGATAACACCCCAAGTAAAGACCATGGTGATATTAGAATCGACTTCCCCGGCGGGTTTGAAGGCCAAACTCGTAATGCCTTTACCAAAGAGGGCTTAACAAAGCAGCAAAAAGAGATGCATAACACCATCAGTACGCTGCTTAACTTTAGAAAAAACAGCTCAGCATTAGATAAAGGAAAGCTTGTACACTTTACGCCTCAACAAGGGGTTTATAGTTATGCGCGTATTAGTGACGAGCAAACTGTGTTGGTATTTATGAATAAAAACACACAAGCGCTACAAAAAAATATTGAGTATATGCAAGAGGTAATGCCTAACAGCACAACAGCATTTAATTTATTTACTCAAAAAACACAAAAGCTTGGCAAAACCATTGAATTACCAGCGATGAGCGCAACGGTACTCGTTATAAATACACCACAATAGTGACCTGAATACGTATGCAGCAACTGTATGGTTGCTGCAGTAATCTTTAGTATAAAGTTAATAACAATACTGACAAAAAAGACACACAATGAAAAAATCAGTTTATGTACCCGCAGTACTGTGTAGTGCACTTATTGCTACAGGGTGTTCAGAAAATAACAAACCTGAGCAACAGCAAGCACCTGCCCACACGCAAAATGAGCTTACCAAGCCGGTTGTATATCAAGTATTTACCCGTTTGTTTGGTAATACCGAAACAGCAAATGTGCCATGGGGCACTAAAGATCAAAACGGCGTAGGTAAATTTGCCGACTTTAACGATGCAGCCCTCAAAGGCATTAAAGAGCTAGGTACCACGCACGTTTGGTATACCGGTGTATTACACCACGCGTTAGTGGGCGATTATACCGACTACGGTATTTCACAAGATGACCCCGATGTAGTAAAAGGCCGCGCAGGGTCACCGTACGCAATTAAAGATTACTACGATGTTAACCCCGATTTAGCCGTTAATGTAACAAACCGTATGGGAGAGTTTAGCCAGCTTATTGAACGTACACATAGCCACGGTATGAAAGTCATTATTGATATAGTGCCTAACCATGTTGCCCGTAATTATCAATCACTTGGAAAGCCTAAAGGCGTAGAGGATTTCGGCGCACAAGACGACACCAGTAAAACGTACGATAAAAATAACAACTTTTATTATGTGCCTGGGCAGTCATTTCAAGTGCCTACCTCTACAACTTATACCGTGTTAGGTGGAAAGGCTCACCCACTTGCGGATGGCTTTTTTGATGAAACACCTGCTAAATGGACAGGTAACGGTGCCCGTGCACCAAAACCCGACATTAACGATTGGTACGAAACAGTAAAAGTAAATTATGGCGTAAAGCCTGATGGTAGCTACGATTTTGCTCAGCTGCCAAACGACTATAAAGACAAAGATTACCGTGCTCATTATGCGTTTTGGCAAGATAAAGAGCTACCAGATAGCTGGTACAAATTTAGAGACATTGCGCTTTTTTGGCTAGACAAAGGCGTTGATGGCTTTAGATACGACATGGCCGAAATGGTACCGGTTGAATTTTGGAGCTTTTTAAATTCGTCAATAAAAATGCAAAAAAGCGATGCCTTTTTATTGGCCGAAGTATATAACCCGTTAATGTACCGCGCGTATATTCAGCAAGGTAAAATGGATTACCTTTACGATAAAGTCGGCTTTTACGATACCTTAAAAGCGATAATGAAACTTAAACAACCTGCCAATAGTATTTTTGATGCGCATCAAAGTGTGCTCGATATAGAGCAACATATGCTGCACTTTTTAGAAAATCACGACGAGCAACGAATCGCAAGCCCAGGCTTTGCAGGTAATGCCCAGTGGGGTAAACCTGCTTTAGTTGTCTCTAATTTAATTAGCCGCGCGCCAACACTTTTATATTTTGCTCAAGATGTGGGAGAAGATGGCTCTGAAAAAGCGGGGTTTGGAGCGCCGACACGTACCAGTATTTTTGACTACATTGGCGTACCAGCGCACCAAGCATGGATGAATAACGGGAAATTTGATGGCGCTAACTTAACTGCAGCGCAAGTAGCACTTCGTGAATACTACAAAGCGGTTATGTCACTTAATAGTTTACCTGCTGTAGTAGGCGGAGAAATGTCGGCACTTAACCTTGTAGGAAGTGAACGTGTTGTTGGTTTTACCCGCTCTTTAGGCCTGCAAAGTGTCTATGTGTTAAGTAACTTTAGCGAGCAGCCACAAACAGTTACGGTTAATTTATCAAAGGCACAATTAGGTGCAATGAGTGAGAATACGCTATTAAATGATTTACTTGAAAATCACACCACCGAGCTTAAAGCTCACCCGCAAGGCGCTACATTTAACCTCACACTTGATGCATTTAGCAGCGCAGTATTAACAAATAAGGCTAATAATGAATAATCAAAATAATAATACCGATAAGCCAAATTTAAGTTTTTGGCAAATATGGAACATGTGCTTTGGCTTTTTAGGCATACAATTTGGTTTTGCCCTGCAAAACGGCAATGTGAGCCGAATATTTCAAACATTAGGCGCACAAGTTGATGATATTCCCATTTTGTGGGTTGCAGCCCCGCTTACAGGCTTAATTGTTCAGCCTATTATAGGCTATTGGAGCGATAAAACGTGGGGGCGCTTTGGCCGTCGTCGCCCGTTCTTTTTTATAGGTGCAGTGTTAACAACGCTTTCACTATTTATTATGCCGCATTCACCAACGCTTTGGATTGCCGCGGGTATGTTATGGATCATGGATGCGTCAATCAACGTAACCATGGAACCGTTTAGAGCACTTGTTGGTGATAACTTGCCAGAAAAGCAACGCGCGACAGGTTACGGTTTACAAAGCTTTTTTATTGGTATTGGGGCGGTGTTAGCCTCAGCGCTACCATGGATGATGACCAACTGGTTTGATGTAAGTAATACCGCAGCCCCAGGGCAAATTCCTGAATCTGTTAAATACTCATTTTATTGGGGCGGGGTGGTGTTACTTGTTGCCGTGCTTTGGACCGTAGCACGTACTAAAGAATACAGCCCTGAGCAATTAGCGGCTTTTGAAAAGCAAAGCGCTCAACCTACAACAAGCAAAGTGGTTGATATTAACTTTAATAAAGGTGCCATTATTTTTGTGGTACTGGGTTTAGCAACTCTTGCATTAGTCATGGGCTTATCCCTTGAAAAAGAATTATACCTACTTGCTGGTGGTTTATTAGCGTTTGGTATTGTGCAGTGGATTGCAGCGGCGCTTAAAAGTGCGAATAAAACCCAAAATGGTTTTTACCAAGTAGTACAAGATGTATTTACTATGCCAGATGCCATGAAGCAGCTTGCTTGGGTGCAGTTTTTTAGCTGGTTTACTTTATTTGCTATGTGGATTTATACCACCGCTGCAGTAACAAGCTTTCATTATGGTAGTAGCGATGCAACTTCTAAAGCATTTAACGATGGTGCAGATTGGGTGGGTATTTTATTTGCCGCCTACAATGGATTTGCCGCAATTGCCGCTATGTGTATTCCGTTTTTAGTTAAAAAAATGGGATTAAAAGGCGCGCATTGCTTTAATTTATTGCTGGGCGCGTTAGGTCTTGCAAGCTTCATGTTTATTCAAGACCCTAAAATGCTACTTATACCTATGATAGGCGTAGGGTTTGCTTGGGCGTCTATTTTATCACTCCCGTATGCCATGTTAAGTAACGCACTACCGAGTAACAAAATGGGCGTTTATATGGGGATTTTTAACTTTTTTATAGTTATACCTCAGTTACTTGCCGCCAGTGTTTTAGGGCTTATTTTACGCCACGTATTTTCTAATCAGCCTATTTACGCATTATTAATTGGTGCAGCTTCGTTTGTTGTTGCTGCTGTTGCAGTAATGCGCGTTAAAAATTCTCATTAAGGACACACAATGAAAAAATATAACCTTATAACCGCCTCTCTTTTAACGTTAGGTTTAACGGCTTGCGGCGCTCAAAACACAAGCACGACTAACGAAAGTACCACAGCACAGGTTACATCGGCACCAGGTGCCCCAGGCGCAGATCCTTTTTGGGCTTATGCGGGTAAAACAGGTATTGGTACATCATACGAGCAATACCAAAACGGCCAATACACTGATGCAGCTACAACGGGGGATGTGTCTAAAGTATGGTTTTCAATTGCTAAAGGTATGATCACCGAAACCATGTTTGGGCTTATTCACCAAGCACAAATAAAAGACATGCAATTTATAGTAACAGGTAAAGATTTTACCGTTAGTGAAGCGGATGATTTAAATGTCACCATTGATTACTTACATAAAGATGCACAAGGTCGCCCGTTATCGCTGGCTTATAAAGTAACAAGCACTGATAAACAAGGCCGCTTTAGCCTAGAAAAACACATATTTACTGACCCAGATGGGCAAACCCTGTTTGTACGCAGCGTATTTAATACTGAGCTTGAAGGGCTAAAAGCGTATGTGTCTGTTAATCCGTACATTAATAATAACGGCTTAGGTGACTTTGCTAAAACAACAGAGCAAGGCCTAGTAGCATGGGAAAACGATAACTATCTATCACTTCAATCCGCGTCACCATTTAAAGCAAAAACGGTAGGGTTTACAGGAAAAAGTGACGGCATTAATGCACTTAAAACTACGCAATCTATAACTACCCAATACACAAATACCGGCGAAACTGCTGGTAATGTGAGCATGCTTGCAGAGCTTGGCGAGATAAGTGCAAATACTACTTTTGATTTAGCCCTTAGCTTTGGCAAAACGCAGCAGCAAAGTATACAGCAAGGCGAAAAAAGCTTAGCTAAAGGGTACCAAACGGTGCTCGATCACTACAACGGCAAAGGAGAAGCGCTAGGTTGGGAAGATTACCTACAAAGCCTAAAACCACTTAATACCATGGTTGAACAAACAGCCGATAACGGTAAGCTTTTATACACCAGCGCCATGGTATTAAAAGCACAAGAAGATAAAACACACGCAGGAGCATTAATTGCTTCTTTATCTAACCCATGGGGCGAAACGGTTTCAGCCAAAGAAGGTTCTACGGGTTATAAAGCGGTATGGGTGCGCGATTTTTATCAAGTAGCCATGGCATTTATGGCGCTTGGCGATACTGCCACAGCAAAAACAGCGTTCGAATACCTTGAAAAAGTGCAAGTAAACAGCAAAACACCAGGCAATAAAGGCGATACAGGCTGGTTTTTACAAAAAACACACGTCGATGGTGAATTAGAATGGGTAGGCGTACAGCTTGACCAAACCGCTATGCCTATCATGCTGGCATGGAAGTTACATAAAGCCAACGTACTTAGCGATGAAGAGCTAAAAAGCTGGTACGGAAAAATGTTAAAACCAGCGGCAGATTTTTTAGTCGAGGGGGGACTTGCTAAAATTTTGTGGAACGACACACAAATTACACCACCGGCAACACAACAAGAGCGCTGGGAAGAGCAAAGCGGTTATTCGCCATCTACAACTGCAGCAATAGTGGCAGGCCTTATTACCGCAAGCGATATCGCAACGCTTAGTGGCGATGATAAAAACGCGCAGCGCTACCTTGCCACGGCTAAAAAATACAGCAGCGATATTGAATCGCAAATGTTTACTACCGAAGGTAACTTAAAAGGCGAAAATAGCGATGGCGAATACTTTATTCGTATAGGCCAAGATACCGATGCAAACTCAAATACTAAAATTAACGCTAATAATGGCCGTGAAGGGTTTAATAAAAAGCAAATCTTAGATGGCGGGTTTTTAGAGCTAGTACGCTATGGTGTACGCGGTGCAAATGATGAAAGCATCGTTAAAACACTACCTGAGTATGACGATGAAACACTTGAAGATAACCTACAAGTTAAATACAGCTTTAGTTTTGAGGATGGCAGCGGCACTTTTGCAGGCTACCGCCGCTATGGCAATGATGGTTACGGTGAAGATGAAGTTAAAGGCACAAACTATGCTGAGGGTGGCAGCAATACACCAGGCCAACGTGGGCGTGTATGGCCATTTTTCACCGGTGAGCGCGGGCATTACGAAATCGCAGCAGCTAATGCAAACAACGCTCTGGATGATGCTAAACAAGCGCAAATTAAAAACAGCTATGTGAAAGGCTTAGAGCAATTTGCTAATAACGGCCTTATGTTACCAGAGCAAGTATGGGATGGTGTAGGGGTTAACAAAGCAGGTTATGAGCTAGGCGAGGGGACTAATTCAGCAACACCATTGGCATGGACTCATGCCGAGTATATTAAATTAGTCCGTTCATTGAGCGACAAACAAGTTTGGGATCATTATCCCGTTGTTGAGAAAGCTTTAAAATAAGGCTAGTTCAAAATGTAAAATTAAAGCCACGGTTAACAGCCGTGGCTTTTTTGTATCTAAGTGGGGCTTTAATGTTTAATAAGCACAATGAAGTTGAGTGATAAATTCTTAACTAGACCCTCTGGCAATTAATACCGGCGGTAAAAGGGTGCTTTGCACTTCTTCTTCACGTATTAATTTAAGTAAGTTCTCTACTAACATTTGCCCTGCAACGGTGGTGTCTTGCGCTATGGTTGTAAGCGGTGGGTTTATGTAGCTTGCAATGGCTATGTTATCAAAACCGACCACGGCCACTTCGTTAGGAACATTAATATTGGCTTCTTTTAAAGCGCGAATTGCACCAATGGCAATTAAATCACTGGCGGCAAATAAGGCGTTAAATTTTATGTTATTTGCAATAAGTGAGCGTGTAGCATGATAACCAGACTCTTCAGTTGAAATAGCATTGGCCATTTTTCGCTCATTAATGGTTATACCATTAGTAAGTAGCTCATCTTTAAACCCCTGAAAGCGGGCAAAAAATTCTGGGCTGTGATCAGATGCATCACCGATAAACGCGCAATCGGTGCGGCTATGGGCAATTAAATGGCCAGCGGCTAGTTTGCCCCCGCCGTAATTGTCGCAGCATACAGTAAGATCTGGACGGTTATCTACTGTGGCGCCCCAGCATACAAACTTAGTGTTTTGGTCAAGCAAGGTTTTAAATTTTGGTTGAAAGTCTATGTAATCACCATAGCCGAGCAAAATAATGCCATCGGCTCTGTGGCTGTCTTCGTAGTCGGCTTGCCAATCGGCGCTAGCTGATTGAAACGACACTAATAAGTCGTAACCTTCTTTTGCACACGCACGGGTAATACTGCCCAGCATTGATAAAAAGAATGGATTTATTTGTGATTCATCTGATGTTGGGTCTTCAAACAACAATAGCGCAAGGGTACTACTTTGCTGAGTACGTAAGTTACTGGCATTTTTATCAACTTTATAGTTAAGTTGTTTTGCTATGTCGTGGACGCGTTTGCGTGTTTCTTCATTAACAAGGGGGCTGTTACGTAAAGCGCGAGATACAGTTGATTGTGAAACCCCTGCATAATGGGCAATGTCAAATGAGGTGGCTTTACCTTTCATTGTTACAACTTAATTAAATGCTAAATAATTGTGTCATTTTCGACTATTAGTGAATTATTTCAAGCTTTTTGCGATTTATTATTGATCTAATCCTGACACCGGTGTCATAATGCCAATGTTTTATCATTTTGTTGTCAAAACGTATTAGCTGCTATTTTATATAGCAGCCTTTTTTACTGTGATAGCTACTTTGAGGTGATAGCTCAAAGTGTATAAATAACAACGCATAGCTGTTGTAAAATAATAAGCATAAGCCGCTTACACAAAAGAGATAATACCATGAGCCAAAATTCTTCTGCCCAGTTTAACCCTATCTTAGTTGCCGATATTGGTGGCACCAATGCGCGCTTTGCATTAATTACCGACTTTAATGAGCAAACTAACCAGTTTGTTATTGAGCATATTAACATATTTCCCAGTGCTAATTTTGGCTCATTAGAAAGCGCACTTGAACAATACCTAACAACGATTCCCCATGTTACGCCAACTCAGGCATGCTTAGCTGTTGCAGGCCCTATAAAAGCAGGTCAAGTGCATTTAACCAATTTAGGTTGGCATTTTAGTGTTAGTGAATTTAAAGCACATTTTAATCTAACACAATTAGAAGTAATTAATGACTTTGCTGCGTTTGCTTATGCAGCACCTTATTTAGACTCAACGCAAAACATTACTATTAAGCCTGGTCAAGCCGATGCAAATGCAAATATTGGTGTTATGGGCCCAGGTACTGGCTTTGGTGCTGCGTGTTTAGTGCGTACCGCGCAGTCAACTGCAGTATTAAGCTCTGAGGGCGGGCATATGTCGCTTGCTCCTGTGAACGAGTTAGACGCTTTATTAATTAACGAGCTTCGTAAAGAGCACCCTCATGTATCTATAGAAACTGTTTTTTCAGGCCCAGGTATTGCCCATTTATACAAAGCAATGGCAGCCGTGAAAGGGGTTACAGCTAAAAATTTAGATGCAGCACAAATTAGTAGCCTTGCGAATAGTGGCGAGTGTGAAGTGTGCGATGCAACGCTTAATCAGTTTTGTGACTGGATTGGCAGTGTGGCAGGCGATTTAGCGGTAGTATACGGCGCATTAGGTGGCCTATTTATAGGCGGCGGTATTTTACCGCGCATGCAAACACGATTACTTGAAAGCCGCTTTGTAGAGCGTTTTTCGCAAAAAGGTGTTATGTCGCAATATGCAGGGCAAATTCCAGTTACTTTAGTAACACAAGATAACATACCGCTAATTGGGGCGGGTGCGTGTTTATATAACAGCAAGTAAATTTGCTTAATGGTTGTATTTGGATAATGAACAAATGAAAAAAGTAACCATAAATAGCGTAGCAAGCCATGCGGGGGTTTCTAAAAAAACCGTGTCGCGGGTTTTAAATAATGAGCCTAACGTGAGTGCAGCTACGCGAGAAAAAGTACTTAAAGTATTTAAAGAGCTTGATTACACGCCTAACCCAATAGCACGCGGGCTTGCGCAAAATCGCAGCTTTATTATTGGCTGCCTATACGACAACCCCAGTAAAAGTTATATAACACGCGTACAAACGGGTGCGCTTGCTGCCTGTAAAGAGAATAACTACAACTTATTAATACACCCGTGCGAATTACGTGGCGATGATTTAATTAACGATATAGAGCAGTTATTACAAACCTCGCGTTTAGATGGCGTAGTACTTACCCCGCCATTTGGTGATTTTGAAAAACTCGCTAATTTTTTAAAAGCTAAAAAAATACCCTATGCACGGGTTGCATCGGCACTGCTAGAAGATGATTCAATTTCAGTGCGCAGTAATGACGAGCAGGGCGCTTATGAAATAACCGAGCACTTAATTTCGCTTGGCCATAAGTCGATTGCTTTTATTAAAGGCCACCCTGATCACAGTGCTACACAACAGCGCTTTAAAGGTTACAGACGAGCGTTGGCAAGCCACGGTATAGAATTTGACGAGCGCCTAGTAGAAGAGGGTAACTTTAGTTATCACTCAGGTGTAGACAGTGCGCGCAGCATTTTAGATTTATCGCCACGTCCTACTGCGGTATTTGCATCAAACGATTACATGGCGGCGGCGGTATTAAAACTTGCCACACAGCGCCAATTACGCGTACCCGATGATATTTCTATTGCAGGGTTTGATAATGCACCAATTGCTCGCCATATATGGCCGGGCTTAACGACTATTGCACAACCTGTTGAAGAAATGACTAAACAAGCTGTTACGCAGCTTATATCGCATATTTCGCAGCCACAAGAGCAGCCGTATCAGGTAACGCTAGAATCACGTTTAATTACCCGCGAGTCTACTGCTGCAATAAAATAACCCCCTTTTTTGTTTTTCACAGTAACCCGAATTTGAGTGACGCTTATTCGGGTTTTTTTTGTGCGGATTTTAGCAAATAAACTAAAATTAGCATGGTCATTAATTGGTCACGTTAAAATTTTACACTATTTTTGTTACTCAGGGTTGACACCGGTGTCAATGCTATGCGTTAATACAGTGACACCGGTGTCAGGGTTGTTGTGAGAGGCTCCCTGGTAGCGTACCTTTGAACGGGTAAATCAAAGATGCTCAGTGCAGTTATTTACGTGGAGTCTGTAATTGCTACTGAGCCTTTTTCCTCTAACTAATAGAGATGAGCTAAATTATGTTGCACCCTCGCATTGAAGAAGTCACCCAACGCGTTATTGAACGCAGTAAACAAACCCGTCAAGATTATTTAGATCGTATTTCGCACGCAAAAAAACAAACAAGAGTCCGTGCCGGGCTAGGCTGCGGAAACATCGCTCACGTTATGGCTGCGTGTAGCAGCGACGACAAAGCGCGCTTAAAGGCTGATGAGCAGCCAAATCTTGCTATTATCAACTCATATAACGATATGCTTTCGGCCCATGTGCCATACAAAGATTTCCCAGATTTAATTAAAGACCTTGCTACTAAGTACGACGCCACTGCCCAAGTTGCAGGCGGTGTACCAGCAATGTGTGATGGCGTTACGCAAGGGCGTGACGGCATGGAATTATCGCTTTTTTCTCGCGACGTAATTGCTATGTCTACAGCGGTATCACTATCGCATGACGTATTTGACGGCGTTTTTTGTTTAGGCGTATGTGACAAAATTGTCCCAGGTTTATTAATTGGTGCCTTATCTTTTGGTCACTTACCGGTATTCTTTTTACCTGCTGGGCCAATGCAATCTGGTATTCCTAACAAAGAAAAAGCACGTATTCGCCAAAAATTTGCACAAGGTTTAGTAAGCCGTGAAGACTTACTTGAAGCTGAAAGCGCCTCGTACCACAGCGCAGGTACGTGTACGTTTTACGGTACTGCTAACTCAAACCAAATGTTAATGGAAATAATGGGCTTACACCTTCCAGGTAGCTCGTTTATTAACCCTTACACTGAGCTTCGCGATGGTTTAACAGGTAATGCTGTAGAAACCATGCTTAAGCAGCTTACAGATGATAAAGAAAGCCCGTGTTTAGCAGATGTAATCAGCGAAAAAACCATTATTAATGGTTTAGTTGGCTTGCTATCTACAGGTGGCTCAACTAACCACGCTATTCATATTGTTGCTATCGCAAAAGCGGCGGGTATTCAAGTAACGTGGAAAGACATGTCTGATTTATCAGAAGTTGTACCACTACTTACGCGTATTTACCCTAACGGCTCAGCCGATGTAAACCATTTCCAAGCCGCAGGCGGTATGGGCTTCTTAATGCGTGAATTAGCCGGCGCAGGTTACTTGCATACTGATGTTAAAACAATGCTTGGTGAAGGCCTAGCGCCTTACATGATGGAGCCGCGTTTAGATAAAGACGACAGCTTAATTATGAGCAACTCAACAGGCCCTTCAAAAGTGAAATGGGTAGATTGCCCAGAAAACTCACTCGATGAAGAAGTACTGCGTCCAATTAGCAATCCATTTAGCAAGCAAGGCGGCCTACAACTACTTACGGGTAACCTAGGTAAAGCCGTCATTAAAGTGTCTGCTGTAGCCACTGAGCACCAAGTAGTAACAGCCCCAGCTAAAGTATTTAGCTCACAAGGCGAACTGCAAGAGGCATACAGCCGTGGCGAGTTAAACCAAGACTTTATTGCCGTGCTTAAAGAGCAAGGCCCTAAAGCGAAAGGTATGCCAGAGCTGCATAAATTAACGCCTGTAATGGCAACACTTCAAGACGAAGGCTTTAAAGTAGCCATTGTGACTGATGGCCGTATGTCGGGCGCATCAGGTAAAGTACCTGCTGCTATTCACTTAGCGCCAGAAGCTGTTGAAGGTGGCATTATTGCAAAAATTCTTGAGGGCGATTTAGTAACACTGGATGCGCCAAACGGAATATTAAAAGTACATGTTAGCGACGAAGAGCTTGCTAAGCGTGAACTACAACTTAGCCAACCAAGCTTAACCTTTGGTACCGGCCGAGAGTTATTTACTGGATTTAGAAATATTGTAAGCAGCGCCGATTTAGGTGCGAGTGCTTTTGGACTTGAATAATAATTGCCACACACTGGGTAATGAGGAACAAGTAATGAGTATTGAAAAAATCTTAGCGTCGGCACCTGTGGTGCCAGTGGTTGTAATCGAAAAACTAGAAGATGCAGCACCACTCGCTAGAGCGTTATACAACGGTGGCTTAAAAGCCCTTGAAATTACGCTACGCACGCCTGTTGCAGTGGAAGCTGTAAAACTAATGAAAGCAGAAGTTCCAGAAGCTTACGTTGGTACAGGTACAGTGGTTGATAAAGCTAGCTTTGATGCTTCAGTAGAAGCAGGCGCTGATTTTATGGTAAGCCCAGGTGTAAGTGATGAATTATTAGCATTAGCTAAAGATTCAGACATCCCTTTTTTACCGGGTGCAGCAACTGCAAGCGAAGTAATGCAGTTAGCAAGCCATGGCTTTAAGTACTTAAAATTCTTCCCTGCAGAGGCTGCAGGTGGAACGGCAATGCTTAAGTCGATTGGCGGGCCATTGCCGCACATTACTTTTTGCCCAACCGGTGGTATTAGCCTAGCAACAGCCCCTAATTACTTAGCGCTTAATAACGTTATTTGTGTTGGTGGTACGTGGATGCTAGATAAGCAACTAATTGAAAACAAAGACTGGCAAGCCATTGAAGCGCTTGCTCGACAAGCAAGTGAAGTTAAATAGGAGTCTAAAAATGATTAATGTAGCAATTAATGGCTATGGCCGTATCGGTCGCAACGTATTACGTGCACTTTACGAGTCAGCACAAAACAGTGAAATTAAAATTGTAGCAATTAACGATTTAGCACCGGCTAACGTAAATGCGCATTTAACACAATTTGACTCAGTTCACGGTCAATTTTCTCAAAAAGTAACGTTATCAGATAACACTATGCTGATTGGTGATGACGTAATTACTTTGACTCAAGAGCGTGATCCTGCAAACTTACCGTGGAAAGAGTTAAACGTAGATATCGTTTTAGAATGTACTGGTTTTTTCACTAAGCGTGAAGACGCAGCTAAGCACATTACAGCAGGTGCTAAAAAAGTAATTGTATCTGCTCCTGGTAAAGATTTAGATGCAACGGTAGTACACGGCGTTAACAGCGATGTAATTAACGCTGATAGCAACATTATCTCTAACGCATCATGTACTACTAACTGTTTAGCGCCAATTGCAAAAGCAATTAACGACACAGTAGGTATTGAGCAAGGTAGCATGACTACAATTCATGCTTACACAAACGATCAAAACTTATCTGACGTTTATCACCCAGATTTATACCGTGCACGTAGTGCAACTCAGTCTATGATCCCAACTAAAACAGGTGCAGCTGCAGCTGTTGGCTTAGTACTTCCTGAGCTTGCGGGTAAATTAGACGGTATGTCGGTACGTGTACCTACTATCAATGTTTCTTTAGTTGATTTTACGTTTATCACTAAGCGCGAAACAACTGCTGAAGAAATCAACGAAGTAATGAAAGCCGCAGCAACAGGTTCAATGAAAGAAATTTTAGAGTACAACGAGCTTCCGCTTGTTTCTATTGATTTTAATCACAACCCTGCGTCATCAATTTTTGATGCAACGCAAACTAAAGCTGATGGCAAACTAGTTAAAGTAATGGCTTGGTACGACAACGAGTGGGGTTTCTCAAACCGCATGTTAGACCAAGTTAAAGCATTAGGTCAGTACTTATAATTGACCGCGTAAAAGTTTAGCTTTATCCAACCAAGCCTGCATTATGCAGGCTTTTTTATTTTGATTGATTTATACCCGCTCGTTTAATAGAGCGCTTAGCTCTTTAAAACTAGGGCGCGATGCAATATCTGTATTTATAGCACGCGCTGCTATATAGGACATTTTATTAAACAGTTCGTTTTGCTTATCTGCAGTGCTAACAGTGCTTAGCAAGTCCTCAATTAAGCAACCAAAAGCGCGGACTTCTATTAACTGTATTTGCTGTTGCTGATATTCGCTAAGCATGGCTAAATTTGTTGCTGCACCAAAATCACCAAATAAAACGTCATATTGTTCATTTATCATGGTATTGTGTGCGTAAATATCGCCATGGCTTACGTAATTATCATGTAGGTGAGTTAGCGTATTTGCCATCTGTTTTGCTATTTTATAAACAGCTTCAATAGGGTAATTACAACCGTCATTAAATGTATCGCGCGTACAGGTTTCTAAACTTGGCGGCAAACCTAAATTAGTAAAGCGTGTATCTATTAGCTCCATAACTAAACCAAGCTGTGTGCTTTGCTCTATGTAGCTTAATACGTTAATTAAGTTTTTATGATAGCCTGCTTGTAAACAGCAGTTTACTTCATCAAGTGGGTAGCCATCGCTTGTTATTGCCCCTTTAAATAATTTTACCGCCACATCGTGCTGTGCTGTTTTAGCTAAATGAATAACGCCCGATGCACCTTGGCCAATTACTTTTTTAAGCTGAAAATTTTCAAGTGGCGTGTTTTGCAAACGACTGTTAGTTAAGCACTGAGCTTTATTAAATGCATTACCCGCAAAGGCAAGCCAAGCAAGTTTGTGGAGTTCTAATAGCCAATTATCAAGTTTTGTTAGGTTATTAGCAGAGAGCCTAACTAGCTCTAAATTAGTACAAGAAGCCATACTCGCGGGTAGTTGTTTTAGGTTATTTCCTGCAAGGGCGAGCTTTCTAAGCTGTGTGTAATTACCAAAGTCACTTGGCAATGCGCTTAATTTGTTATCAGTAAGTATTAACCATTCAATATTTTTAGGTAAGCTGTTTAGTGCAAACTCTGTTATTTGATTGCCTTTAAATGCAACCATAATTAAAGCAGGGCACTTAGCGAGTACTTTAGGTATATGTTCAAATTGGTTAAACGATAAAAACACCCGCTTAAGCTTTGTTAAGCACGCAAACTCATCTGGCAGTGTAGTGAGATCATTGTTTGATAAATCGAGTACTTCTAGGGTATCTGCAAGGGTTAAAATTTCTAAAGGAAACTCAGTTAAGCCTTCTACGAGTTGTAAGCGAGTAACACCATTCAACCTACCAGACTTAAGCTCTGCAAGGGTATTCATAAATTTTCACAAGCCTTTTAAAATAAAAAAGCCAACATCGCTGTTGGCTTAAAGTAAATACGTTTAGTAAAGTTTAAAATTGCGCGTTATGGTAAACGTTTTGCACGTCGTCACAATCTTCAAGCATGGCTAAAAAGCGCTCCATTACTTCTACGTCTTCACCTTCAATAGGGGCTTCAACTTGTGGTACAAACGAAATTAAATCTACGTCAAAATCTGTAATACCCATTTCTTCAAGCGCTGTACGGGTGTTGTTGTATTCTGTATGTGGTGCAAAAACCGTCACTTTACCGTTTTCTACTTCTACATCTGTTACATCAACATCGGCCATCATAAGGGCCTCTAGTACAGCTTCATCGTCATCGCCATCAAAAACAAAAATAGCGAGGTGATCAAATAAATGTGATACCGAATTTTGTGCGCCTATTTTAGCGTTTGCTTTGGTAAAACAAATACGTACATCAGCAAACGTGCGTTTGTTGTTGTCGGTTAAACAGTCAACAATAATCATACAGTTACCAGGGCCGTAACCCTCATAACGTGTGGCTGCGTAATCTTCACCGCCACCGCCTTTGGCTTTGTCTATTGCGCGCTCAATAACGTGTGCGGGTACCTGGTCTTTTTTAGCGCGCTCGATTAAACGGCGCAGCGCAAGGTTACCATCTGGATCTACGCCACCATTTTTAGCGCAAATGTATATTTCTTTACCGTACTTAGAATAAACTTTAGTTTTAGCACCCGCAGTTTTAGCCATTGAATCTTTTTTGTTTTGGTAAGCTCTTCCCATCTGCGTTTCGCCTTAATATATGTAAATTATTGAATAAAATTGCAAGGCCGTATTCTAAAGGTAAAGCCGCAGTATCGCCAGTAAATGGCGTTAATTAATCACCTTGCTGTTGTAATTGCCACATTTGAGCGTATTGACCATTTTGTAATAAAAGCGCTGAATGTGTGCCTTGCTCAACTAGTTCGCCCTTTTTAAATACTAATATGTTATCGGCATCAACTATAGTTGATAGCCGGTGTGCAATCACAATACTGGTGTGGTTTTGAGTTACATCGCGCATTGCCTTTAAAATGGCTTGCTCTGCGTGCGAGTCGAGCGCCGAGGTTGCCTCATCAAAAATTAAAATAGGAGATTGCTTTAAAATTGCACGTGCAATTGCAATACGTTGTTTTTCGCCGCCAGATACTTTTAAACCGCGCTCGCCTACCAACGTTTTATCGCCTTGAGCTAAAGTTGAAATAAAGTCTTTTAAATGGGCCATTTCTATTGCTTTATCTATTTCACTATCGCTTGCTGTGGGTCTGCCATAGGCGATGTTTTCGCGTATGCTGGTGTTAAATAGCACGGTGTCTTGTGGCACTATAGCAATGGCTTTACGCAGGCTATCGAGAGTGACGGAGTCTATAGCTTGGTTATCTATGGTTATACTGCCCGCGCTAATATCGTAAAAGCGATAAAGTAACCGCGCCAACGAGCTTTTACCTGCACCACTTGCACCTACAATGGCAACCTTACTGCCTGCTTTAACTTTAAAGCTAATACTACTAAGAATAGGGCGGCTGGCATCGTAACTAAAACTGACATTATTAAAGGCTATATTGCCTTTGCTAACACAAAGGTGTTGAGCATGGGGTCGCTGCGTTACCTGTGGTTTTTTATTAAGTAAGCCCAGCATGTTTTCTAAATCGGTTAGGGCGCGCCTTATTTCTCGATAAACAAATCCTAAAAAGTTAAGCGGCAAAAATAATTGGATCATGTAGGCGTTTATCATTACAAGTTCGCCAATTGTTAGAGCGCCCGTTACCACTTCTTTGGCACCTAACCACATTAGCGCTGTAATAGCGCTTGCAATTATTAACGCTTGGCCTGAATTAAGCGCAAGCAACGACATTCTATTTTTTAAACGGGCGGTTTCCCAATTTGCTAAAAAAGAGTCATATGTTTTGGCTTCAAATTCTTCGTTATTAAAATATTTTACGGTTTCGTAGTTAAGCAGGCTGTCTATGGCGCGCGTGTTACTAAGGTTATCGGCGGCGTTTGCCTCGCGTATAAAACGGTTTCGCCACTGCGTTACTGTTACAGTAAAGGTAATATAAATAGCAACCGCTAATAAGGTTATTAACGCAAACCAAATAGAAAATAGTGAGCCAAAAATAATAGCAACGGTCAGTATTTCAAAAAGGGTGGGGACAATATTAAACATTAAAAAACGTATTAAAAAGCTCAGCCCACTAGTACCACGCTCTATATCACGGCTTATTCCACCGGTTTGCCTATCGAGATGAAAAGCAAGCTCTAGCGAGTGTAAATGTTTAAATACTTTTAACCCAATATCACGCATCGCGTGCTCTGTCACACGAGAGAACACCGCATCTCTTACTTCGCCTAAAAACACGCTGGCAAACCTAAGCCCACCATACATAAGCAATAGTAATGCAGGGATAACTAAAACTGGATTGATTGATTTATCAACCGAGTCGATAATTTCTTTTAATGCCCAAGGCATTAAAAGAGTTGCGCCCTTAGCTCCTATAAGGGCTAAAAGGGCTAAAAGTACGCGCCCTTTAAATTTAGTAATGTATGGCCACAGCGTTTTAATGCTTTGTTTTAAGGTCATTGCATCGGCGCGTTTTATAGTACTGTGTTTAGAGCGCATTACGGATCTCAGTCAAATAAATACTTAATTAATATGCATTGTATTTTAAATACTTGCCCATATATACTACGCATCCCTTATTTTAGTTTGACGCAACCATGTTTAAGATTCGTGTGTTTATATCTGCTTTTTTACTGTTTTGTGCGCTTTTTAGTGTTCAAAGTAGTGCGCAGTGCGCGACACATAAATCAAACACTGCAACCACCTCATTGAGTGTGTTTGCTGATAGCGTTGAGTTAGCTAAAACGCTGCCTATATCAAAATCGGTAAAGGGGAGTGATCACAAAAAAACTCATCAAACAGGGTTTGACGCTCATCAACCTAGGTTAACGGCCAGTAATTCTTCGTTATTTTTACATGTCGCTCAAAGTGAGCCTGAATACGACGTTGTATTTGAATTTTTTGCTCACACCCTTTTTAGAGAAATATACCTAAGCCCCAACGCGTTTATTGCCCAACGGCCATGGTATACACTTGTAACGCATAGCAAAAAGTCGCGACTCAGTGGCTGGAAAGACGCTAATTTACTTTATACCGCTGCAAGCACCTATCACGCTTAATTTTCTTATTTAATTTTTATTAGGTTTTAACGTTTTACGTTTAAGCCTTGAGATTAATTGTGCTTTTAAAAAGTACGTTACCGGTTCTGGTAATAAGGAAACACCATGTTAAGTGTAAAAAAAGATCACAAGCCGTTTATGGCTAAATTTAAATTAAGCTATATAGCCATGCTTATTGTGCTGGTTTTATTAGCCATTAGCGCATTACCCAACTTATACCCTAATAAATCGTGGTTAAATGTAAGCAATGCACCTCATAGCGAAACACAAGTTGTGCCAAGTACTAATGCATTAGTTACTTTTTTAAATAACCAAGGCTTAAAAGTTGAGCAAGGGCTAAATAATCAAACATCTATAAATATTTTGTTAAACGAGCCAACTAAAAGCGCACAAGCGCAAGCGGCTATAAAGGCGCAGTATCCAAACACGCAAGTTAAAATTGTAGAACATGCAACGAGCCCACTTTGGCTGCAAGAGTTTGGTTTATCACCAATAAAATTGGGACTAGATTTAAACGGCGGTGTGTTATTTGTACTCGACGTAGATTTAGATAAAGCAATTGATGAGCAATTAGTCAGTGCGTATCAACTAGCAAAATCAATTATTATTAAGCAAAAAGCGCACGGCCTTAAAGTGCTGCAAACAGGGCACGGCTTTGAAATAAATGCACACCCAAATGGAGCGAAAAAGCTTACCCCGGTAATCAATGAGCTACAAAGTCGATTTGCTAATTTAGCAGTTTCAACAACCAGTAATGGTGATACTAAAAATGCAAAATTCACCAATTCAGAGCAAGGGCGAAGCAACTTTGATAAAGAAGTAATGAGCCAAACGCTCACAACGCTTCGCTCACGTATAGAAGAATTAGGCATTACCGAAGCCGTCACTCAGCGCCAAGGTAAAAACCGTATACGCATAGAGCTGCCAGGCGTGCAAGACCCAACAGAGGCAAAGCGCATCATAGGTGCAACTGCATCACTTGGGTTTTATCAGTTAAAAGAAATCGGTGGGCAAACATTTGATATGCAATCGGGCGGGTCCATCAAACTTGATCCTGTGCCAATTTTTACCGGTGAGCATATTAATAACGCCACCATTGGGCGCGATGACTGGGGTAAGCCACTTGTGCAACTTAGCCTTGATGGACAAGGCGGCGATGCCATGTCAGCGTTTTCAAAAGCAAATATTGGTAAACCTATGGCCACGGTTTACTCTGAGTACTCTCAAAACGCTAAAGGTGAAACCGTTAAAAAAAGCGAAGTTATAAATGTGGCGAATATTGCGCAGCATTTAAGTTCACGTTTTAGTATTACCAATATGAAAAGCCAACAAGCAGCGGCCGATTTAGCACTATTATTACGCGCAGGCTCGCTAACTGCACCGGTTACTATTGTGCACGAGCAAACAATTGGCCCAAGCCTAGGTCAAGAAAATATAACTAACGGCTTGGCCGCATTGATGCTGGGCATGGGTATTACACTTGCCTTTATGGCGATGTGGTATCGCCGCTTAGGACTTATTGCAAACGTAGCGCTATTATTAAATTTAACGTCGCTTGTGGGGCTAATGTCGTTATTACCAGGGGTTGTGTTAACACTTCCGGGTATTGCCGGGCTGGTACTCACCATTGGTATGGCGGTAGATACCAACGTTATTATATTTGAGCGAATAAAAGAAGAGCGTAGAAAAGGCCGCTCTGCTTATCAAGCTATTCAAGAAGGTTACAAGCAAGCCGCTAACACCATATTTGATGCCAATATAACCACCATGATCACCGCGCTTATTTTATATGGAATAGGTTACGGCCCAGTTAAAGGCTTTGCCATAACATTGGCACTTGGCTTAATAACCTCGGTATTTACTGGCGTGTATGTATCAAAAGTACTAAGCCAAACGGTATATTTAAAAATGGCTAAAAAAGCAGGAGTAAATGCACATGCTTAACATTTTTTTAAAGGGCGAGGCGGGTACACGTCTGCGTTTTTCGGGCATGCTTTTGAGCGCCATACTTGTACTGCTATCGGTATTTACGCTTAGTCAAAAAGGGCTTAATTTTGGGCTCGACTTTACCGGTGGTTACCTAACAGAATTTACCACCAGCCAAGGTGTTGAGCTAAAACAACTTGAGCAATTTATTACTAAAAATCACAATGGCGAGTTTGAACTAACCGCACAAGGTAATAATCACTTTCAACTACGCGAAGCGCCCAGCGGTTCAAAAGCAAACAGCAATGATTGGCAAAGCGCCATTACACAAAATGCCGATATTAACGCCGAGGTTTTATCATCAGCGTATATTGGCTCGCAAGTGGGTGATGAACTATTTGAGCAAGGTTGTTTAGCGCTATTTTCAGCCATGGTTGCAGTAATGCTTTATTTAGCGGTGCGGTTTGAATGGCGTTTAGCCGTAGGCTCTGTGGTTGCGCTAGTGCATGATTTATTACTGGTACTGGGGCTATTTTCGCTATTAAGTATTGAGTTTAATTTAACCGTACTTGCCAGTTTGCTGGCCATTATAGGTTACTCACTTAACGACTCTATAATAGTAGGCGATAGAGTACGCGAGCTTTTACGTGTTAAATCTAATAATGCGCTTAGCCCCGCAAGTATTATTAACAGCGCCATAAAAAGCACCTTAACACGCACACTTATTACATCGGGCACCACGCTTGCTACAGTTGCAAGTGTTTGGCTCCTCGCGGGTGCGCCATTACAAGGCTTTGCCATCGCGCTATTTACCGGCATTGTAGTCGGTACGTTCTCATCTATTTGTATTGCGGCTACTTTACCTGAGCTTTTAGGGTTAAGTGCTAAAAATTACGAAGAAAAACAAGATGCAGAAACGCAAGCGTTGCTCGATATGCCCTAGCAATAAATGCTTTTAAAAATCTGCATTAAAACACAGGCGCTTAAAATAATGGTTTTAAGCGCCTTATAACGGTAAAATTAATCACATAGTTTACCGTATTGGTTATTAGCGCCTTTCATGAATAAATCCCACGTAATAGAACACCTTAAATTTGCACTCGAAGCACAATTAAACAGTGCAAAACAAGCTGCCAAAGCCGCGCACGACGCCGCCACTCACGAAGAAAGCGTTGCAGAAACGCAGTACGATACCCTAGGACTCGAGGCCGCTTATTTAGCACAAGGCCAAGCCGAGCGTGTAAACGATTGCTACAAAAGCATTAAACAATTTGAAGCCATTTTTAAAGAGCCCACTCATAAAAAAGTGATTATAAGCTCTCTCGTTTGCCTAGAAGATGAAAACGCCCTACAAAAATGGTTTTACTTAGGCCCAGCCGCAGGCGGTTTAACCGTTGAAGTAAAAAACATAACGATTCAAGTTGTTACACCCGAAGCACCACTAGGTAAACAACTTTTAGGCAAACAACGTGATGATGAAGTAAGCCTAAGTATTGCAGGCAAAAACCATGAATATGATGTGGTAGAAATTTTATAAAGCATTGGTTTTATATGTAGGTCGGATAAGCGAAGCGCCATCCGACAAAGCCATATCAATACAATAAACGCTTATACTTATAAATTAATTGTCGGATGGCATGGCTTCGCCATTTATCCGACCTACGTCAATGTTGTATATATCCTAAATTTGCGCTTTATTTGTCTAATGCGTAACAAATAATACAATGGATATGCAATGCAATATCGTCGTAATTATGTAAAAGGTGGGACGTACTTTTTTACAGTTAATTTGCTCGATAGGAATAAATCGTTGTTGGTTGAGCATATCGATTTATTAAGAGAGTCTATCCGTTTTGTTAAATCTCAAAGGCCATTTTATATAGATGCATGGGTTGTTCTGCCCGATCACCTTCATGCAGTTTTAACTTTACCAGATGATGATGTGGATTATTCGAGTCGCTGGCGAGAAATTAAAAAGCGATTTTCAAAATCACTCCCAAAGACAGAGTTTTTAACTCAAACACGGAAGCGTAAAAATGAACGTGGAATTTGGCAGCGCCGTTTTTGGGAACATACTATTAGGGATGATAATGATTATTGGCATCATGTTAACTATGTTCATTTTAATCCGTTAAAACATGGCCTAGTTAGTCAAGTAGCTGATTGGCCTTATTCAAGTTTTCATAGAGCCGTGAAACAAGGCATTTATGCAAATAATTGGTGCGGATAAAAAATATAAATATTTCGTAGGTCGGATAAGCGAAGCGCCATCCGACAAAGCTATAGCTTCATAATACACTTTAGTTTTGTAAAAAAGTTTTGTTAAATGAAATAATTTCGGCCTTTATTACGCTTCGGATGGCATGGCTTCGCCCTTTATCCGACCTACTAGTTAGCTTTTTTCACAAACTTCGCTGTTACCATCATTTCGCCAATACCATCTACTTTACAATCTAGCTCGTGATCTTTTTTATCAAGCACACGCCTTACGACCGCTTTGGTACCAATTTTAATGACTTGTGAGCTGCTTTTTATTTTTAAATCTTTGGCTACGGTTACTTTATCGCCATCACTAAGTAGAGTTCCATTGGCATCTTTAACTAAAATTGCGTCTTCATCGCTTGTGTTATTTGGGTTCCATTCATAGGCGCATTCAGGGCATATAAGCAGTTGCTGGTCTTCGTAAACATATTCAGATTGGCACTGTGGGCAGGCAGGATGTGACATTTATAACGCTCATAAAATATTAATTTTGCGTATTTTAATCTGCATTAATAGGAAAATATAGTTAATCAATATTTTTTATCTTCACGCTAAAAATATCTCGTTTGTGTGGTTTTTAAAAAGGGCATATAAAGCAAATGTCGCTTAAGCAATTTAAGCGCTAACACTTACAGTAGGTATTTGTTAAAGCACCCATCGTATTAAGTGATACGCGCAATGCCCACTTAGTACGCTGGGTGTTTCTATTTATAGTGCTGAGTATTTTATTAGGCATGCTTTTTATATTTCTGACTTAACTAGGAAAAGTCGTGTTTAAAACCTTAATAGTGGTTGATAACAACGAGCAAACACTTGCTCAATCGTTCGACAATGTGATTTCGTTTAATAGTTACTTACGTGATTACCCAAAACATAATGAACCTAAAACTCGCATTATTAATTTATGCGACTCAAGCCAATACTTGAGTAAGGGTTACTATTGCTCTTTGCTTGCAGAGGCCCGCAAACACCAGGTGTTACCCAGTGTTAAAACAATAAACGCGCTTCGAAGCGGTCAAGCTCCTATGTTAAATATTGGCTCTATTGATGGCGAAATTTACTTTGGTAATGCCTTAAACGAGCTACAAAGTAAAGCGGCTAAATCGGTATTTAAGCAATACCCAGCGCCTATTTTATATGTAGATGAGCAAGGCTTATTGCAACAGGGCTCGCTAAGTTCTTTAAACGATGAGCAATACAGCAATTTTGTAGCAAAACTAAATACGTTTACCCAAACACAATGGCGCATTGGAAATGTGCAGCGCCGTTTTAGATGGGATATGGCAATCCTTGTTGATCATAACGAAAAAGTACCACCGAGTGATAAAGATGCCATTGCCCGCTTTATAAAAGCAGCGGCTAAACATGGTATTAATGCGCAAGCACTCAGTTTTGATGAAATAGACAATATTGCCCAGTTTGATGCGTTATTTATTCGCCAAACTACAGCGATTGACCATCCAACGTATCGCCTTGCAAGCAAAGCGCAAAGCCTTGGTTTAGTGGTTATTGACGACGCTGAATCTATTTTACGTTGTTGTAATAAAGTGTATTTACACGATGCGTTTAATTATCAAAAAGTGCCCAGTTTAAAAACGGTTGTAGTGGCTGAACAATCAGCGCAAACGCTTGAGCAATTAGAAGAGGCGTTTACCTATCCGCTGGTTTTAAAAATGCCTGAAGGGTCGTTTTCTAAAGGGGTGTTTAAAGTTGCAAACCGCAGTGAGCTTGAAGCTAAACTAACCGAGCTGTTTGAATATAGCGCATTGGTACTTGCACAAGAATACATGTACACAGAATACGATTGGCGAGTAGGTGTATTAAATGGCCGCGCTATATATGCGTGTCGTTACTTAATGGCTCGTAATCATTGGCAAATTTATAATCATGATGCTAAACGGTTTTTCTCTGGTGGCTTTGAAACGCTACCTACCTTTGAGTTACCAAAAGCCGTGTTAGATGCCGCTTTAAAAGCATGTAAAACTGTGGGCAAAGGCTTATATGGCGTAGATGTTAAAGAGCATCAGGGCAAAGCATATGTGCTTGAAGTAAATGACAATCCAAGTATTGATCACAAAGTAGAAGATGGCTATTTGGGCGACGAGCTATACATGATCATTATGGACGAATTTAAACAACGTTTAGAAGCGCGAGGCCGTGGGTAATAACATGCGTAACCTTGTTATTCGACAGGCACTTAGCAGTGATTTAAACGCATTGATTGACGTTGAAAATACTTGCTTTAATAACGATAAATTGAGCCCGCGTAGCTTAAAGCGCTGGTTAAATGCTAAGCACGGTATTTTGCTCGTTGCCGATAATGGCGAGCAAGTATGCGGCTATGGGCTGGTGTGGTGCCATAAAGGCACGCGTTTGGCGCGTTTATATTCGCTTGCTGTAAAACCCACAATGCAAGGTAAAGGCATTGCCAAAATGCTATTAGCTGCGCTTGAAAAACAAACCAGCGAGCGTGGGCGACTTTACTTACGTTTAGAAGTGGCGGTAAATAACGAAAGTGCGATTGGGCTATACAAAAGCTTGGGTTACAGAGTATTTGGCCAATATAGCGATTATTATGACGATCATAGTGATGCACTGCGAATGCAAAAAAATATTCGCCAAACGCATGAGCTAAAAGTAGCGCGGTTAACGCCGTGGTACCAACAAACTACCGAGTTTACCTGTGGGCCTGCGGCGCTATTAATGGCAATGGGGGCACTTAAGCCAACAACTAAGCTTAGCCAATCACATGAGCTGGCACTTTGGCGCGAAGGCACCACCATTTTTATGACATCGGGTCATGGTGGTTGCCATCCGTTTGGTTTAGCGTTAGCGGCTGATAAACGCGGCTTTAAAAGCGAGGTAATGGTAAATACCACCGAGCCTTTGTTTTTAGATGGCGTACGCAATGAAAACAAAAAAGTGGTGCTTGCTACTGTGCATAAGCAATTTGTAGAGGGTATAGCGCAGGCAAATATACCGCTTAGCTATAAAGATGTTGAGCTTGAGCATATTGAGCAGTGGTTAAGCCAAGGCTTTAGTGTGCTTCTATTAATTAGCACATACAGCTTTGATGGTAAAAAATCACCTCATTGGGTATGTGTTACACACCTTGATGAGCACTGCGTGTATGTTCACGACCCATTTTGTGAGCCAGGAAGCGATAAACAACTCGCTATAGATTGCCAGTATGTGCCTATAGCGCGCAGTGATTTTAGTAAAATGTCAGCATTTGGTAGCCAACGGCTAAGAACCGCAGTAGCCATTGCTAATAATTAATAGGTTTTAAGTAAAGAGTGACTTTTTTAGATTTAATTGATGTAGCGCCTTATTCGTGGGCGGCCATTGGTACCGCCGCTTTTTGCGGTGCAATAATTGGCTTAGAACGGCAATTGCGCGGTAAACCTGTGGGTATTCGTACCTCTGCGCTCATAACGCTGGGCACGTATTTGTTTTTATCAACCGCGTTTAACTTACAAGGTGATGTGATTGATCATTCGCGTGTAGTGGGGCAAATAATTACAGGTATTGGCTTTTTAGGCGCTGGCGTTATGCTTGCAAAAGACGGCGCTGTAGTAGGGGTGACCTCTGCTGCAACCATTTGGGTGCTTGCCTCAATTGGCGTAATGATAGCCACCGACAATTTAGGTGCTGCCATTAAACTTTCGGTGCTGGTGGTTGGTATTTTATACGGTGTAGATGTACTGGAGGCAAAATTTAAAAGCCTAAGCAAAGGCGTACACACTAAAGTAAAAAATTATCAAAAGCGTTACTACCGAAAAGACTTTAACGACACAGAACGCCACTGATTTAACGCCACTAAAGTGGCGTTTTACTTTAATGAATTTATTTATTTACATGAACACTAGATTAATGAGAAACTAGCTTTTTAATGGATTAAAGGTATTAAGAATGCAAGGAATTTGTATAGATGTTTTTCCAGTTCCCGAAGATAGAAAATATTGGGTCGTTAGGGCTGGAGTAGGGGCTCACTTTTTTTCTCATTTCGTTCAAAATAATCTTGTAGCAATTGGTCATGCTGATATGCTAAATCTATCTGCATTAGAAGACACTAGCTTCCTCTCCATTGAACAAAAATCAAAAATAATTTCATCACATCAGAAGTTTCTTCTTGAAAAAGGGGAATCAAAAAGTCAGGTAGGTAATAAAAACGCTCAGATAAAACGGTTTATCACAGATATCAAAAAGAATGATATTGTCATTAGTGTAAACGATGAGCGTATTATTGCTGGCGTTATTAAGTCTGATTGTTATTTTAGTGACCAATCAATAGAATTAACAGATCTAGTGAAAGTAAAAGATGTAAAGACTTGTGATTTTTCTTTAAGATACGACGTCCACTGGGGTAGAAGCCAAAGTAGAGATAAGATTCCTTATCCTTTAGAAAGAAGTTTAAAAAATACTGGTGCTGTATTTGGAGTAAACAAAAGTGAGCATATCCAAGCTTTAAATCATTGGCTTTTCCCAATCCATTTAGTTAATGATGAAGTTAGATGTTCAGTTAATATTGCTTCAGAAAAAGCTTTAGGAAATAATGAAGTCGCCAATTTATCAATCACTTATCGACAGTTAGAGTTACTTTCTTCTTTTTTGAAGACATGTAACGGAGAGAATGATGCGTCTTTAGAAAATTTTCATAATTTCTTAAATGATAACGCAAGTACTTTCAACTATGAACTGACAGTTCAACATGCGTTTATGTCTCCTGGTGTTGAGTATCTTCAGTTAAATACAAATGATTTTATAAAAAATATTTATTTTGCAGCTGCCTTTGCTGCATTATTTAATACACAGATCTCTGTTGCAGAGGAGATTAAAGCTGATATGACAGTCCCCAGTAGTAAAATAGCTAAATTAGTAGAAGCAGTAAAAATAGAAACGAAATTTAGTAATAGTAAAAGTGAATTAAATTTAAAGATAAAAAAAGCAGATAAGGCGTTACTGGAACTAGATGATGGTTTTGGTGAGGCTACGCCTTCTAATAAGCTGATTCTATAATTAATAACCGAATAATTAACTTAAAATATAACTATAAAATGTTTCTATTATGAACATGTAGGGCTGCAAGTGAACTTTTTTGATGCATTTAAAAAACCATGGCGAGATAACTGGGCAGAGACTCTTCAATTTATTGTTATAGCTTTTGGTTTAGTTGTTTCTGGTTTCTGGGCTTATCATACGTTTGATACACTTTTACAAAAAGATAGAGCTGAGGCTGAGTTAAAGAAAACGACAGCCGAGTTATCTAAAAGTAAGGCAGAGCTCGCAGATTTACAAAATAAAATTAATGGGGTTGATTCCAGCGTAATAGATATTGACTTAAAAACAACTAGCCTTCCAAATGGGAACGTAGGTTTGATAGTTAATGTAATTATTAAAAATACAGGGACCAATGATGTTCGTATGTCTTGGGTGAAATCACCTTTAAAAATTTATCTGACTAAGTATAAAGGTGATAAATTGAAAGGGGAGTCGTCGTTAAGCCCACTTCTATACTCTAGACTTCAGGATAAAAATTCTCAGAATAAAAAATATATAGAGAAGGCACATCTGCTTGTTGGAGTAAAAAAGACTTTATCTTTTTTTACTGAAATTGAAAGGTCGGGCTTATATTATTTAGCATTCGAAGCTTCTGTTGACTTATCAATAAAAAATAAATTAAAGGACTCTAAAAAATTACCTGTTTGGTTCGCCTCTTCGTACATATTTATCGAAACTAAGTAATTCATTGTGCATATTTACAAGGTGAAAATTAACCAAATAGTTTTCTTCGCACTACTTTTCTGTACTCGCTTGGCGTTTGGCTAAGCACTTTTTTAAATACGCGGGTTAAATGGCCTTGGTCGTTATAGCCGACCTCAAGTGCCACCTCTTGAATCGTTAAATTAGATGAAGCTAATAATTCTTTAGCGCCTTCTACCCGTAATTGTTGCCAATATTCTATAGGGCTTTGATTAGTCGCAAGCTTAAAACGGCGGGTAAATGTACGGTAACTCAAACTAAATTGGGCAGCTACTTCTTGTAAATTTAACTCGCTGGCTAAATTAGTTTTAAGCCAAAACTGAATTTGCGCTATGAGTTCATCTGGATGGCGGTCAACCGCGCCTTCAAGGTAGCGCTGATCTTCGTATGGTTTACGTACTTCGTGCGAAAAGTTACGCTCTACATGTTGCGCAGCGGCTTTGCCATAGTATTGGCTAATAATATGAACGATCACATCGGCAAGGGCATTTAAGCTTGCCACCGTATACATGCGCTCAGATTGGGTGATAAAAAAGTCGGGCTTTAAGCGAACTAACGGGTAGTCGTTGCTAAATTGTTTGGCGTAATGCCAATGGGTTGTTGCAGGGTGCCCATCCAGTAAGCCCGCCTCTGCAACTAGGCAATTACCCGTGCCTACACCAATTATATGACTGCCGGTTTCAAAGCTTTCTTGTAGCCATTCAACCACTTCTTTATTAGTACGTACTACAGGGCGAGGGTTTCGCCAAATCCCAGGCACAATAATTAAGTCGTTGTAGGGCGCGTTATGTGTGGTGCAGTCGGGAACTATGGCAAGCCCAGTACGGTTTTGTATGGGCTCATTATTTTTAGCAATTAAATTTATACTAAGCGGTCTAAAATCCCTGTGGCTTAAATGGCCTTTTGCATAAGCCTCACCGGCTCTTAGCATTTCAATAGGCAGTGTTAAACTGGTAATAAGTAAATGCGGGTACACTGCTATGGCAATATTTAACGCTGGGTTGACTGATTTTTTATGCATGTGAATGCTCCGACCAGTTCTTTTTGGCCTTTAATGCTGAATATTTGGCTATTAAAGCACAAAGTGCTGTGGTTAATCCAATTAAACTGTTTGCTTCTCCTATAACACGTTTTAAAGGTTAATTATGACAGCATTACCCGTAATAGTAGGCATGGGTGGTATTAACGCCGCTGGGCGTACTTCTTTTCATCAAGGTTACCGCCGTATCGTGTTAGACGCATTAAACGCACAAGCTCGTAGTGAAACATTTTTAGGCCTCGCCACATTAATGAACTTAGTACGCGTTGTTGATGGTCAATTACAAGACACAAACGGTAATAATGTTGAGCAAAGCGACATAGAAGCACGCTTTGGTGAGCAAATTATTGCTGGCACACTTATTCGTAAAATTGAAAAAGAACATTTTGACGCAGATGCCACGCCTTGGCAGCAAAAGATGACGTTAAAGTCCTCTGATGAAAACGCAATTGTATTTGAAACGCGCGCACGCGATTTACCAACCCCAGTGCCTGCCAGTTGGAAAGTTCAAGAGCTCGAAGGCAAAAAAGTAAAAGTGACTATAGCGGCAGAGCTAGATGTAAAATTAGATTCTACCCGTGATAACCCAATTAAATCGGCAGGCCAGTTTCCTACCGGGTTTGATCCGTCAATAATGTATAACAGCCGTTACCAGCCTCGCGGTTTACAAGCCACTATATTTGCAGCAAACGATGCTATTAAGTCAACTGGCCTTGATTGGCAGCGCATAATGAATAGCGTAGAGCCAGATAAAATTGGTACTTATTCAGCCTCTGTTATTGGCCAAATGGACGACAAAGGATTAGGCGGTTTAGTTAAAGCACGCCAGCAGGGCGATCGTGTTAGTACAAAGCAATTAGCACTTGGCCTAAACACGATGTCGACTGATTTTATAAACGCCTACGTTACAGGTAATGTAGGTACTACGTTTTCTACCTCGGGTGCATGTGCCACGTTTTTATATAACTTACGCGCTGCAGTAAACGATATTCAAGCAGGGCGAACCCGTGTTGCGGTGGTAGCAAGTGTTGAATGCGCTATTACGCCTGAAGTAGTAGAAGGCTTTGGTAATATGAGCGCCCTTGCTAATGTTGAAGGCCTGCGCCGTTTAGATAATTTAAGCAGTGAACAAGAGCCAAATTACCGTAAAAGCAGCCGTCCATTTGGCGAAAACTGTGGCTTTACATTAGGTGAAGGCGCACAAGTGGCCATTTTAATGGACGATGCGTTAGCACTTGAACTAGGTGCAGATATTATGGGCTCAGTACCTGATGTATTTGTAAATGCCGATGGCATTAAAAAATCAATCACCTCACCGGGCCCTGGTAACTACATTACAATGGCCAAATCTGCGGCGCTTGCAACAAGTTTATTAGGTAAAGAGGCGTTACAAAAGCGCAGCTTTATTTTAGCGCATGGTTCTAGCACGCCGCAAAATAGAGTAACAGAATCTCTTATTTACCATAAAGTGGCACAAACGTTTGCCATTGATAGCTGGAAAGTAACGGCGCCAAAAGCTTATGTAGGGCATACAATTGCCCCCGCCAGTGGCGATCAGCTCGCTATTGCGCTGGGTGTATTTAGCCATAATATTATGCCGGGTATTACTACCATAGATAAAGTTGCCGACGATGTTTATGCTGAACACTTAGATATACGTAACAGTCATTACGATTGTGGCGATATGGACATAGCCTTTATAAACTCAAAAGGTTTTGGCGGTAATAACGCCACTGCTACTGTACTTAGCGCTAAAGTAACACTACAAATGCTTGCTAAGCGTCATGGTGAAAAAGCGATGAGTGATTACGCTGATAAAAACACATCAGTTGTTGCTGCGCAAAACACCTATAAAGCGCAAGCTGACCTTGGTAAGTACGAATTAGTATATCGTTTTGGTGATGGCGCCATTGACGATAACGACATTGTAATTGGCGAGGACGGCATAGAGCTTCCTGGTTTTGATAAAGCAATTTCGTTTAATGCAACCAACTCCTATCAAGATATGTTTTAAGCACACATACTTGAATCCAAAGGCGCTGTTTAAGGCGCCTTTTTTTCATCTTTTTAATCAGCTAAACCTACGGCGTGTTCTGTTTTGCAATTAAAATATACTGCTGTGAATTTTTACCTAGATGTTGACAATGTTTATTGTAAATAATAGCGAATCACGCTGGTTTAGTTTTTTCTACTTACTAACAGATGTGATCATTTTTATGAGTTTAAGAGGTGCTTTATAGCTCATAACCGTTAAAGCAACGATTAGATTGATGAATAAATAGTAAGTATTTTCTTGCGGTAAAAATACACTTTAATAAAAATTTAATTATATTTTTAACTCTATGATATCAAGTTTAAAAAAGATAAAACTAATAACTTATGATTAGTATTAAACAATAAAAATAATTGAAAAACACTAGCGATGTTCCATACTATTTTTAATAGATAAGCCATATCAAAACTACTCCTACAATTAAATAATTACTAATTTGGCTATGAACTTTATTTACAACCCTTTGTAAATTTAACGTACGCCTGAACAGTTAATGATTAATTTCTGCTTAGGTAAATATTCAAATTATTAATTAGTTTAGGAATAGCAATGAAATTAACCTTAAAAATTCGTCGGATAAAAGGTAAGTTTTTACTTAGCTTTTATATTTTGTTGGTTGTACCGCACATTAGTTATGCTTCAACCGTTTTATTTGATGATTACCCCCAAAATGGCACCTCTTTGTGGTCTACTTCATCCAGTGAATCAAGCTTAACGCAGATAGATGAACCAGTAGCAGATGGCGATAAAGCAATCGTAATGTCAGCCCATCATTGGACCCAATCAGGTTTGCGCATTGCACAAGTACCGCCATACGAAGATACCATCCTCGAAGCAAAAATATACCGAAAGTCAGGTAGTAAAGGGACCCTTATGTTTCGTAGGGGGGAAAACTCTTTAAAGATAAATCTAGATGATTCTAATAGCGAGTTTTGGACCATTAATGGCGAGCCAGGGCATAATGACTACTCAGATGACACTTGGCATACAATTCAAATACACCTTAAACACTTCAACTTAAACGAAGGAGAGAATGTACTCGCACTAGGTATTCAGGGCCCTTACGGTACAGGTATATTTTATATGGATTCAGTCTACTTTAAAGAGAATAAATCGATTGTAACTACTAACCCTCCGGCGCCAGGGAATTGGGTACTTACTTTTGAAGATGACTTTAACCAAAACACCCTCAACCCTGATAAGTGGAAAGTTGGCAAGCAATACTTAGGTATGAGTGGCATTGCTGCTAATGCAGGAAGTGAAAATATTAGTGTTGAAAACGGTATGCTGATCTTCAAAGCCGAACGAGAACTCTTTAATCAAGGAGATAAAACGCATCATTATAAAGGGGCTGAGATCAGTACTTTTGGCCAGTTTAGACAGCAATATGGATACTTCGAAGCCAAGATTAAGTATGACTCAATACATGGTACGTGGCCTGCTTTTTGGCTGTTAGCTGATAAAGGAATTTATGGGAGTGATACTTATAGGCGCCAAGCTTTATTGAAATTTAGTCTTGATGATATATCAGATACGGTTGACTCAGCACTTCTAAAGCTCAAGGTCTCTAAAGCAACAAATAAAAGCAGTGTTGCGGTACATAAAACACTTTCGAGTGATTGGTCTCAGAGTACAGTAACGTGGGATACAAAGCCGAAGATTGACCCCATTTGGTTTACTCACCGTTATGGTGCTTCATCTGGTGATATTATTGAGGTTGATGTTACTGATTATATTCAGAAGCAGAAAAATGCGGGAAGTGATGCCAGCTTTGCCTTAGTCGATAACTATATGAGAAAACAGCTTTTAGAAATATTCAGTAATGAAGCAGAAAACTCAGCTGATAGGCCTGTACTTGTTGTTAATGACACAAATATAGGAATAACTGATGATGCAACAGTTCGTGGTGGTGAGTATGCTAAAGAAAACTATGGCGAGGAGCCTATTATATTGGTTAAAGATGTGTGGGGCGATACATCGACCACTTTTGGTAGGGGTATGGAGTTCGATATTATGGAGTATTTAGGCGTGTGGGGCGGCGGTGTCAGTTGGGCTGCTCTACATTGGGATGGATACGGTAGTAAACATGCATCAGTAGAGTCAGATAAACTTTACCTTAATGAAACAGAAGATGACTTTCATCTATTTGGTATGCATTGGGCCCCTAATTACGTTGGAATGTATATCGATGGTGAAAAAGTATGGGAGCATGAAAGCGAGCGGATTGGCAGCTTACCCTCATATGTGATCTTATCATTACAAGTCGGTGGATGGGACGGTAATACTCGTAATATTGATGATGATTTTGTGGCCACAATGCTTGTTGATTATGTCAAAGTATGGAAAAACCAAGAGTAAAATTAGTATTAAAATTTAGGGTAACTGGCTACATAAGAAGGAATACTGATTTAAACTATTTACTTAGCAACGTGTAGCAAAGGCGCTGTTTAAGGCGCCTTTTTTATGCCTGTGTCTTTTATAAAACCCATAATAATACCAATCCGTAATACTCTATCATTTTGCGTGGCTAAACATGTCGCTACAAGCGTTAAAATTCTCAATTAGATTAATTAAATAGCGAATTTTTTACCTAGCTACAAACACGTTTTTCCAGCCTCATAATAGCTCACTTAATAAAGCAGATTGGTATAAAGTTGATTAAAAAATGACGTGTTTTTTATGGATTAACTTGCATTTATGGAGTACCTTAGTTTTTATAATAGAAACATAATCTAGGATGGATATATCGATGAAAAAACTTTTACTAGCACTTTCTCTCGCTTCAACCTTTACTCACTTATCAGTATCAGCAGATGATTTTGTAGCTGCTGAAATTATTAATAAAAATTACGACCAACTTACTAATACCTCGCCGCGTGCATCAAGGTTAGAAGGGATTAATTTAAGTAGCTACGTGGTTGATGAAAACGGCCAGGTGAGTGATATCGAAATTGTGGCTTCGCTTGGTCAAAAAAAATATCAGCGAGAAGTTCTCGATTATGTTTCTAAGCTTAATTATAAAAGTGCACAGATAAATGGCAGTGCCGTGCCTACGGCGAAAACTATTACGGTAAGCTCGCAAAATGTACATGCTAGTTTTTCGAACGATCAGGCATCCCCGGCGTATTTTGACGATTATGAGAAAGCCAGCCAGCTTATTGATGATAAAAAGTACGATGAAGCTAAAACGTATATTACTGAGCTTGAAAACGAACACACTAAAAACACAGTCGAAATAGTTTTACTGGCTTGGCTTAAAAGCCAACATAGCTACTTTGTGCAAGATTGGAAAAGCTTTGATAAGTCTATTTATGAAGCCTTTTTGTTTAGAGATAACTTACCGGATCAAATAAAAAAACGCGTTATTAAAAATGCCTTGCAATGGTTTATTTCAAAACAAGACTACGTACGTGCTTACGATGCAATTGATGCATTAGGCGATATTGAATCAATAACGTTTAGCGAGGAAAATAGAGCGCAATTACTTGCACAAGTGAATGACATTTATAAAAACTCTGGCGCTATAAATCAGCAAATAACGCTTGAGTCTGAAAAAGCGGTTTTACCTTTACTTTCTAAAGGTACGGTTGAACTTAGCGCGAGTAAACCGTTATCTAAAGTACAACTTCGCTGTGAAAACAAAGTCGTTAATTATAATACCAACGAGATTGATAAAATATTAATTTCAAAAAATGATATTCGTTGTGGGCTATTAATTAAAAGTGCACAGGCGCAAACGGTTACTTTAAAACAAACTGGTGAAAGCTTTTTATAAAGTATTTTATTGGTAATAAACATTTAAATAAAAACCCCACAATATTATGTGGGGTTTTTGTTATATATATTTAGCAATTAGAGTGTGCTTATTATTGCGCTTCCAGCCTAAATAGCGTTTTGCAAGTAAAGTGGTTAAGCCTATAACCACAGCTATAAATAACAAAGTTGCGCCATAACTCATACCGTACCCCGGTGGAAGGCCTACTAATGTGTCACCGTATGTCATATCGCTAAAACTAAGTCCTAAAACAGGGATAAGCAACCAAGCGACAGCATGTAATAAATACAAATGTGTAAGGTATGAGAACATACTGGTTTTACCAAGCACTTGTAAAAAGTTACGAGAAAAGTCGGCTTTAACATGGCTTAAAAGTTTAAGCGCAATTAGCCCAAGGCCTACGGTTAGCAACATAAATTGTAATGACAGTGGGTATTTAGTCGGGTTTAAAAACGACATAACAGTATTAATAGTATTGGTATGAATAGTAAATACTGAAGTGTCGCCGTATAAATTAAAACCGCGCAGCACAGTGTATAAAGCAAGGCAGCTTGCACCTAATATAGCTGCATAATTCATCACCTGGGCTTTGTACTGGTGTTTTTTATAATATACTCCCGCGCAGTAAGCTAAAGCCATTAAACCTACAATGGGCCCAACTGGGTAAGTTGTTCTCATTTTTAAGCCCAAAGGTAGTTCAAGTACATTTTTTTGATGTGCAATAGACCAAAGTGTATGTGCAAGCGTATTTGGCTCAAAGCTTACGCCATCAAATAGATTATGGCCAAACACCAACAATAAAGCACTTATTAGCACTGCATAAACGCCTAATAAACGTAATAAGCCTAACATGACAAATCCCCAGCCTATCGCCCAAATGACCTGTGCGTATAACATTGGAAAAGCGGGGTTAAAGCTCCATGACCACGAAACAATGGTAAATTCAAAAATGATTAGCACCAAACCACGGATAATTAAATTGTAAGAAAGTGCCTTAGTTGAAGCGTATTTATGCTCGGTAACAGCTGCTGAAAGGCCTGCTAAAAAAACAAATAAAGGGGCGCAAAAGTGCGAAATAAAGCGGGTGAAAAAAGTAACAGGGCTGGTACCCGGAACCGCCATAGGATCGGTTACTGAGTAATTAAGACAATAATACATACCATGGTCAATCACCATAAATATAATGATAATGCCACGCAATAAATCAATATGATGCAACCGAGGGGCTGTAGAGTGAGACGACATCATTAAGCTCAAATACGTTGTATAAATTTGGCGATATTATATGTTATATAGTATCGCCATGCGAGCTTGAGCGCTTTTAAGCGCCTTGATTTATTACATTAATTTAGGTTGCAGTAGTTATTCACAATTTATCTTCTTTTTAGTAATTACATAATGGTACACCTTAGCATTACTTAAACTTTTTAATGTACCTCAGTGTTATAAAATTAATGATAGCTAATAAAATAGCAATTTCGTAACGGCTGTAGGCAACCGCTATACCAATTAAACCCATATTCCATATGCTTGCTGCTGTTGCGGTACCTGATGTAGATTTATTATTTTTTAAAATTGCACCACCGCCAATAAAGCCTATGCCGGTAATAATTCCTTGTAGCATTTTAGATTGCGCTTCTGCACCTTCTAGCACTGACATAGCAATTACCGCATAGCCACATGAGGCAACTGCCACAAGCGGAAAAGTCCTTAACCCTGCGCCATGGTGGCTTCGCTCCCTGTCGTAAGCCATAGGCAGTGCGAGTATGTAGGCAATGCCAAGGTGTACTAAATTATCGATGATTTCGCTCCACTGTAAATCAATTTCCATAATGGTCTCTATTGGTTAAGGGTGTAAACTAATAGCAACCTATAGGCCAGCTTATTTTATTGCTTAAAATCAATGTGTTAAATTTAAATATGAGAGGCGTTAATTGATTAATTGGTAACATTTACATAGTTAATTTACGCTTTTACAGATAAACGCTGCCTATTCGTTTAATTAATTATGCAAAGTGCGTATTATTTTATTATTAAACATAAATAAACAGTATTTCACTTGCCTTTACATACAACCAAGCTTGAAAAAACAGCGTTATTACTTTGCCTTACTCTTTGTGCTATTGCATTTTTGGCGCCTCAATTACTTACTAATTATTTGCAACCACTTATAAATAACGCCTTAAGTTTTTTAGGGGCGCCGTTTTTTTTGTTAGTAAATTTTTTATTACTTGCAGTTATCGTTATTGCCATGAGCCCGCTTGGGAGACGAAAAATAGGCGGTGACAATGCCCGTATTGAATTTGGCTTATTTGGCTGGCTTTCTATGCTTTTTGCCGCAGGGATGGGGTCGGGTTTAATTTTTTGGGGAGTTGCAGAGCCTGCGTTGAATGTAGTCAACTCTCCTTTAAAACATACACTTTACCCTGACAAAGTAAGTAGTGCTTTAGCGCTGACGTTGGTTAACTGGGGGGCGCATGCGTGGGCTCTTTATGCAGTATTTGGGCTTGTGTTAGGTGGCTTAACAAAAAACAGTCATTGCAGTGGTGATATTAGCGCACCATTAATCAGTGCGTTAAAAGGGCCTATTAATATAAAATACCAAAGTAGGCTTACCTTTATTGTAAAATTAGTGGCCGTACTCGCCATTTTTTTTGGTGTGGTTGGGACAATTGCAAACTCTACGTTATTGCTACGCAAGGGAATTGAAATAAACTTAGGGATAGAGTCCGCGCTTGTATCTGGTTTTATCATAATCAGCTTAATTGTATTGCTGTATACAATATCGGCCAAGCTTGGGCTTAAAAAAGGTATTCAAACATTGAGTAAGTTTAATGTTTGGTTAGCTTTTTTACTTTTATTGTGGCTACTTTTGTTAATGCCCATACAGCCTATAATGGCTATTGCCATTGAGGGCACAAGGGATTACCTACGGCTTATTTTTACAGGGGCATGGCAATTACAAAGCCAACTTAATAACCCTGAGTGGGCAAATGGCTGGACCTACAATTATTATTTTTGGTGGTTAGCGTGGGGACCTTTTGTTGGCGTGTTTTTAGCTAAAATTAGCCAAGGCCGGCCAGTGTGGCAATATATATTGGGCGTAGTTTTGCTACCTACGCTTGTGACTATTGTGTGGTTTAGTGTGTTTTCGGGCTCGGCTATCGCATGGGATAAAACCTACCATGCCGGTATTTTAGATGCCATTAAAGCCGACTATACCCAAGGGCTATTTATATTTTTTCAGCAGTTAGGCTGGCAAGGCGCCGTACTTATTTGGTCAAGCTTGTTATTGTTGCTTATTTTTGTGGTTACCTCAGCCGATTCGGCCATATTAGTAATACGTGATTTAACAAATAGCAAAAAGGCAAAAGCATGGAGTATTTATGGTTGGTCACTCGCGCTTGGGCTTTGTGCCTTTATTTTACTGGTACAAAATAATGAGCCACTAAACAGAACCATTGCTATTATTGGCGCTTTACCGTTTTTAGTTATTTTTATTTTGCAGCTGGTGGGCTTTATAAAAGAGTGTATAAGTGAATTTAAGTATTAGGGCTTAAACCCATTTTATTAATAAAATGATGATGCACTGTATTAAATTGTACGCTTAGGCCGTTCAAAATTAAGTACATAGAACAGGTATACATATTTTTACAATACTATTTTTAAAGATGTTTATAATTTAGGTAATATTTTTGATCAGGATGAGTCATGAGAGCGCTAACTTTATGTTTATGTGTTATTTACCTAAGTGGCTGCACAGTCGCTGGTGTTATAATTGATGGGCAGGCACAGTCAAATGCACGCGCCAATAAATATAGTAATAGCCCAGCTCGCTCTGAGCCTTATAAAAATCCACTCGAACCTCTACCGAAAGACAAAAATGGGTTTAGTTTTACCGATATAGGGTTAAAAATAGATTCATTGCTGATCAATTTAGTAAAAGATGAGGGCAATACGGTACAAGTGTGTAGGCAAGTGAGTAAAGTATTAAAAGAGTGTGTAGAAGTAGATAAATCTGATCTACACACTAATGAGATTACGGAGTTAAAAACTGACTATGAAATGATAAGTGTTGGTCAATAAAGCTGCTTATAAAAAAGTAACTATGATCGTAGCCAGCTTGCATTTCAATGCTAAGCGGGTAACCTTTATTTTTAGCAACAGCCGCTAAATTTTGTGGCTTAAGTTGCTCCTCTAAAAACCCATCGGCATCGCCCTGTGTAACAAGCATAGGGAGAAAATCAGCCTGCTGCGCTTTTTTCATCAATTCGCACGAATCGTATTGAGCCCAGAGCTCTTTGTCAGTGCCTAAGTAACCCGTAAATGCTTTCACGCCCCATGGGCAGTCAATTGGGTTAACAATAGGGCTAAAGGCCGAAGCGCTAACAAACGCTTTAGGGTTTTTAAGTGCCACCATTAAAGCGCCGTGCCCCCCCATAGAGTGACCACTAATTGCTTTAGTACTGGTTACTGGGAAGTGTTGTTCAATAAGCATAGGCAGTTCATCAACTACATAGTCATACATATTAAAATGTGTATTGAACGGTGCTTGTGTTGCGTTTACGTAAAAGCCTGCGCCTTGGCCAAAGTCGTAGTTATCGTCATCAGGGACATTATCACCACGAGGGCTTGTATCAGGCGCTACAATTGCAATACCCAGCTCAGCCGCTTTTTTAAATGCGCCGGCTTTTTGCATAAAGTTTTCGTCTGTACAGGTTAAACCCGATAGCCAATATAGTACTGGCACTTTATTTGTTTCGCTTGCGCCTGGGGGTAAAAATACCGCAAAACGCATTGTGCAATGGGTACTTGTTGCAGTGTGGGTATATTGTTTGTGCCAACCACCTGCTACTTTTGTACTTGAGATATTTTCTAACATAAAAATCCTTAAAAGCCGCAAACAATTAAGTATTACGGCTTTTTAATACATAGGTTACCAATAACGTATTAGTAGTGAATTACTGTACGAATACTTTTACCTTCGTGCATTAAATCAAACGCATCGTTAATTTCTTCAAGGCTCATGGTATGCGTAATAAAGTCGTTAAGAGCAAATTCGCCTGCCATGTAACGCTCAACAATTTCAGGTAATTGCGAACGGCCTTTAACGCCACCAAATGCGCTACCACGCCATACACGCCCTGTTACTAGTTGGAAAGGACGGGTTGAAATTTCTTGGCCAGCACCGGCTACACCAATAATTACCGACTCACCCCAACCTTTATGACAACACTCAAGTGCTGAGCGCATTACATCAACGTTACCAATACACTCAAACGAGTAATCAACACCGCCATCGGTCATATCAACAATCACTTCTTGAATTGGCTTGTCGAAATCTTTAGGGTTTACTAAATCTGTTGCGCCAAGTTTTGTTGCAAGGTCAAATTTGCTGGTATTAATATCTACACCAATAATGCGACCCGCACCTGCCATTTTTGCACCAATAATGGCCGATAAACCAATGCCACCTAAGCCAAAAATAGCCACGGTATCGCCAGGTTTTACGTTTGCAGTGTTTGTTACCGCGCCCATACCTGTGGTTACGCCACAGCCTAATAAACAAATTTCTTCAAGCGATGCTTCTTTGTTTACTTTTGCGAGTGAAATTTCTGGAAGTACTGTGTACTCAGAAAAAGTAGACGTACCCATGTAGTGATAAATTGGTTGGCCGTCTTTAAAAAAGCGTGTAGTGCCATCTGGCATTAGGCCTTTACCTTGTGTTTCGCGCACTGCTGAACACAGGTTAGTTTTGCCTGAAGTACACATTTTACATACGCCACATTCAGCAGTGTAAAGTGGAATAACGTGATCGCCTACTTCAACACTGGTTACGCCTTCGCCCACTGCATACACAACGCCTGCACCTTCGTGGCCTAAAATTGCTGGGAAAATACCTTCAGGATCTTCACCTGATAAAGTAAATGCATCAGTGTGACAAACACCAGTAGCGGTAATTTTTACCATTACTTCGCCTTTTTTAGGCATCATCACATCAACTTCTTCTACGCTTAACGGTTGGTTTGGACCCCACGCAATAGCTGCTTTTGATTTTATAAATTCAGACATGTGTTTATCCTTTGTAGTGGTTTTAAATAACAATTGTAGACCCAATTTGTTTGGGTGATGACTCTATTGTATTTGTTTCTCAAATAATGATAATCTCTGATTTATTAAAACACTTTTACAGTATAGTAATAATGGCGCGTTGGGATGGCATAGACGAATTTATAGCAGTGGGTGAAGAGGGTAGTTTTACAGCAGCGGCTAATGTACTGGGGTTGTCGGTTGCCCATATAAGTCGCCATGTTACGGCGCTGGAGCAGCGTTTAAATACCCAGTTACTCACCCGTACAACCCGCAAAGTGGTATTAACCAAAGAAGGCGAAGCCTTTTTACATCAAACTAAGCAACTACAACACGCTATGGACGATGCCACGCAAAGTTTAGCAACGCAGCAAACAACGCCTAAAGGTAAAATTAAATTAACAGCACCAGTTATGTATGGTGAAACTTTTATTATGCCCATTGTGCACAATTTCATGCACGCTCATCCTGAGGTCGAAGTTATTGCTACGCTTTCTAACGAGCAAGAAAATTTACTCGAAGGCGGGTTTGATTTAGCCATTCGGTTAGGGCATTTAAAAGATTCAAGCCACAGAGCACGGCGTTTAAGTGCTAGGCGCTTTATAATGTGTGCCTCCCCAGATTATTTATCCCGAGTAGGTGAGCCTCATACCCTAGGCGAGCTAAACCAACATCAATGTTTAATTGGTAACAGCAGTTACTGGCGAGTAAACGAAAATGGCCGCGATAAACACATTAAAATTGCGGGTCGCTTGCGCTGTAATAGTGGTTGGGCATTGGTTGATGGTGCAAAAAAAGGCTTAGGAATAGTGCAACTGCCTAATTATTACATTGAAAATGAGCTACGAACGGGCGAGCTTGTGCCAGTATTAACTTCTTATCAGCCAGATCAAGAAGGCGTGTGGGGAATTTACCCACCGCGTCAGTTTGTTGCCACTAATGTAAGAGTGTTACTCGATTATTTAGTGGCTGGGCTTGAATAAAGCGCGCTTAAAATATAGCCAAGTATAAGATTTATAAATTATTTCTTACATTTATGGTCATATTCAATTCATCTTAGTTCGTGCTACTATAGCCGCACACTTTTAGCATAAATGTTTTAAATAATATGTTTCAACCGGTTAGCTTATTTATAGGGCTCAGATATAGCCGCTCCTCCAAAGGAAATGCGTTTATATCGTTTATCTCGTTTTTTTCTATTGCCGGAATAGCCATAGGGCTAATGGCCTTGTTCACTGTAAGCAGTGTAATGAATGGCTTTGAAAACAGTTTAAAAACAAATATGTTAGGGCTCATTCCTCACGTAGAAGTACAAGCCAATAAACACACCAGCGCACAAATGACAGCGTTAAAAGCCGATTTAGAGCGCTCAGATTATATAGATCACGTAAGCCTTTACCGCCACGGCGAAGCCATCTTGCAAACCAATAAAGATTTACACGGCGTATTACTGCAAGGCTTGTATGGCGATAATGGCTCGCTATATAAAATTACCGATAAAGTTGTGCAGGGCAATTGGCAAAACGTTTTAAATAATAGCTACAACATAGCTATTAGCCGTTACTTAAGCCGAAAACTTGGCGTAGGTATGGGAGAAAAACTGCGCGTAATTATGCCTAACGCCTCTACTTACACGCCACTTGGGCGCGTACCTAGTCAGCGTTTATTTAAAATAGCCGCAATATACGAAACCGGCTCAGAGATAGATATGAGCCTTGCATTTACCAGCGGTGCATCTTTACAGCGGGTATTAAAGCTTAACAAAAATACCGCGCCTAACTTAAGTGTGTCGTTACATGAACCCTTTGAATTAGCGCAATTTACAAAGGACAGCCAGCACATTTTACGCGACTACCAAGTAAGTGACTGGCGCAGTAGCCAAGGTACTTTATTTGCCGCGGTTGCCATGGAAAAACGTATTATGTCTATGTTGTTAGGGCTGATTGTATTAGTGGCTGTATTTAATATTGTTTCGGCACTGACTATGATGGTGAGTGAAAAACAAGGCGAAGTGGCAATATTACAAACCTTAGGTTTAACGCCTTCACAAGTACAAAAAGTGTTTATGGTGCAAGGCTTGTATAACGGGGTGATTGGCACCGCGATAGGGGCACTTTTAGGTGTATTGTTTAGCTTATATATTAATGAACTACTCGCTGCTGTAGGGCTAAACCTACTAGCAGGTGTAGAGCTTCCGGTAAAATTTGATGTGTTAAGCCTCGTTATTATTGCGCTTAGCAGTATTGCAATGAGCTTTTTAGCCACTTTATATCCTGCGCGCAAAGCCGCAAAAGTAAAACCAGCAGAGGTATTGCGTTATGAATGATTTAGTTATTAGCTGTCAAAACTTAAGTAAAGTTTATCAAGATGGCCAAAACCAAGTAGAAGTATTAAAAGGGGTGGACTTATCACTTAACCAAGGTGATATGCTGGCTATAGTAGGCAGCTCAGGCTCAGGGAAAAGTACCTTATTACATATTTTAGGAACCCTTGATACGGCTACATCGGGTAGCGCTAAAATAAAAAATCAAGACGTTGCTAAATTATCGCGAACAGAGCAGGCGGCGTTTAGAAATAAAAACTTGGGCTTTATTTATCAGTTTCACCATCTATTAATGGAATTTAGTGCGGTTGAAAACGTGGCTATGCCGCTGTTAATTAAAGGGCTCAACGCAAAAGAGGCGAAAGAGCAAGCCTTGCAAATGCTAGATAAAGTAGGCCTTGCGCATCGCTGTGAGCATAAACCTTCGGCACTGTCTGGTGGAGAGCGCCAGCGTGTTGCTATTGCTCGTGCTTTAGTGACTAAACCCGCATTAGTGTTAGCCGACGAACCTACCGGTAACCTTGATAAGCAAAACGCGATTAAAATTTACGATTTAATAAATGAGCTAAATAAAAGCTTAAATACTAGTTTTGTGGTGGTTACTCACGACTTAGAGCTTGCAGACAAACTAGGCAAAATTGCGTATTTAGATGATGGGAAACTTGCCATTAAAGAGTCGCACCATGTTGCTTAGTTTATTTTTAAGTGAACGCTTTAGAGCGTATTCTGGCCATAAAGACGAAAAAAACGCATTTGTAAGCTTTATTGCCAAAGCCTCTACCGTTGGTATTTTATTAGGGGTGGCGGTGTTAATTGTTGCGCTTTCGGTTATTAATGGCTTTGAGCAGCAATTAGTGCATCGTTTATTAAGTGTGGTACCGCAAGTTGAATACGTAGCGCCTAGCCGACCGATTGCTGATTGGCCTAACAAAGTAGAAAAACTTAAAGCAGAGCCTCATGTTACAGGTGCTGCGCCGTTTATAGCAGTAAATGGTATGGCGCAATTTAAAAGCCAGCTAAAAGCGGTAGAAATACGCGGCGTTGAACCTAGCTATGAAGGGAATGTATCGGCCATAAATCAATTTACCAAAGGCACACTCGTTAGTCAGCTGCGCACGGATGACGTTATTTTAGGCAAGCAAATTGTAAAGCAATTAGGCGCTAATATAGGCGATAACATTACTTTACTCATTCCTAAAATTAGCGAGCAAGGTAAGTCTTTATTAGCCCCTAAGCGCGTAACGTTAACACTTGCGGGCATTATAGAAATGGGTGGGCCAATTGACAGTAGCGCTGCATTTATTCACTTAAATAAAGCACAGTCAGTTTTAGGTTACGACGCCAGCCAAGTGACAGGTTTACGTTTGAGCGTAGATGATGTGTTTGCTGCACATCAAATTGCACTGCGAGTAGGGCAAACTATTAGTGATTATGTGTATGTCTCTAGCTGGTTTAGAACGCAAGGTAGCCTGTATCAAGATATTCAAATGGTACGCACAATTGTGTACATTGTGGTGTTTTTAATTATAGCGGTAGCTAGTTTTAACATTGTATCGTCGCTTGTAATGGAAGTGCGCGAAAAACAAGGCAACATAGCTATTTTAAAAACCATGGGCGCTAAAGACAGTACTATTTTAGCTACCTTTGTCATGCAAGGTTTAACGCAAGCCTTTGTTGGCGTGTTACTTGGCACACTAGTTGGGGTTATATTAGCGCTTAACATTAGTGAGCTGTTTACATGGGTTAGCCAGTTATTTGCAGCTAATCCGCTTGAAGGTGTTTATTTTATTGAGTTTTTACCCAGTAAATTAGTACTCAGTGATATTGGAATAACAGTTATTGTTACCTTTGTTTTAGCTGTACTTGCTACTATTTACCCAGCGTGGCAAGCAACTCGAGTCGACCCTGCCAAGGTGCTGGGTAATTAACAACTCTTTATAGTGTAAATATCAATAGGGCAGCGTGCCTTAAGCTGCTAAACTGCGCGCTCATTTAACGTGGGCGCTGTAATTTAGCCTCGCTCTCTACTCAGGAAATTACTTTGACAAATAACGATATTTTACGCCGTGTTCGCTATACCTTTAATTTAACCGATACTGCCATGGTCGGTATTTTTGCCGCCGCAGAGGCTACAGTTACCACTGAGCAAGTCGTTGCATGGTTAACAAAAGAGGGTGAGCAAGGGTTTGTTAAAATGTCAGACACTGAGTTTGCTACGTTTTTAAATGGCTTTATTAATACAAAGCGTGGCAAGCGCGAAGGCCCACAGCCTGTGCCAGAGGCTAAGTTAAATAATAATATTATTTTTATGAAGCTACGTATTGCTTTAAACATGAAAGCAGAAGATGTAATAGCAACACTTGCACAGGTTGACTTTGAATTAAGTAAACATGAGCTCAGTGCGTTTTCTCGCAAAGTAGAAAATAAACATTACCGTGTGTGTAACGACCAGGTTTTGCGCTTGTTTTTAACAGGTGTTCAGCAGCAGTATCGCCCTGCAGAGTAAGTAAATTATTTAACGCTAAAAGCTCAGCAATTGCTGAGCTTTTTTGTAATTAATGTTTGCGGTTAAGAAAAGGCCTTATCAGTAAGTGATTGCTGCATTTGCTCTCGCATTTTAAACTTTTGCAGTTTGCCTGTTACTGTCATTGGGTAACTCTCTACAAAGCGAATATAACGGGGCATTTTAAAATAGGCGAGTTTGTCTTTTAAAAATGCACGTATTGCTTGCTCATCAAGTACTGCATCTTCTTTTGGCTGGATCCACGCACACACTTCTTCGCCGTACTTCTCATCACTAATACCAAATATAGCGGCATCTTGAATACCTGGGTAAGTGTAAAGAACCTCTTCAATTTCGCGTGGGTATATGTTTTCGCCACCTCGAATGATCATGTCTTTAATGCGGCCAACAATACTCACAAACCCTTCGCTGTCCATTACCCCTAAATCACCAGAGTGTAACCAGCCTTCGTCATCTATAGTGGCTTTTGTTTTTTCTTCGTCATTCCAATAGCAGCGCATTATACCGGCGCCCTTACTGCAGACCTCACCAGGTACACCTATTTTTTGAATGTTACCCAGTTCGTCAATAATTTTAACTTCAGTGTGAGCAAGGGCTCGGCCAACGGTTGTTACTTGGCGCTCTATTGATGAGTCGGTTTCGGTTATATTGTTGATTGGGCTGCACTCAGTTTGCCCATACGCAATTAATACTTGATGCATGTTCATTTGTGTTTGGACTTTACGCATGACTTGCTCAGGGCACGTTGAGCCCGCCATTACACCAGTGCGTAAAGTGCTGAGGTTATAATTGGTAAAATTAGGCAGCTCTAGTTGGCTAATAAACATAGTCGGCACACCATGCAGCGCGGTACAGCCCTCTTGCTGCACAACATCAAGTGTGGTTTTTGCATCAAACGCATCGCTTGGGTATATAGCTGCGGCGCCTTTACTTACACATAACAGGCTGCCAAGCACCATCGCAAAACAATGATACAGAGGCACAGGTATGCACAGCTTATCTTGCGCTGTAAAATGCATAGCCTCTGCAACAAATAGCGCATTATTTAGTATGTTTTTATGGGTGAGTGTAGCGCCTTTAGGGTTGCCCGTGGTACCAGAGGTAAACTGTATATTTATGTCTTGATCCGCGTTTAAATTTGCTGCAATCGCATTTAATTCAAGCTTGTGGGCTGGGGTAGAAAAATTCATCACATCAGCAAACGTAAACATACCAGGGCTTTTTTCATTGCCAATGCGTATTACATTTTTAAGGCTAGGTAGGGCATGTGCATTTAGCTCACCGGGTTTACATTGGTTAAGTTCAGGCGCTAAGCTGTTAAGCATATCTATATAATTACTGCCTTTAAAATGTGACGCAGTAATTAGCGTGCTGCATTCTACCGAGTTCAAAGCATAGGCTAACTCGTTTGGTCTGTAGGCAGGGTTAATGCAGACCATAATGGCACCTATTTTGGCGCTCGCAAATTGGGTTAAACACCACTCAATGTTATTAGGTGACCATATTCCTACTCTATCTCCTGGTTTAACCCCTATTGCTAGTAGCCCCATAGCGAGTTGATTAACTTCATTTTGAAATGCTTTATACGTTAAGCGTACATTTTGATGGCTAACAACGACAGCGAGCGAATCAGGGTGTTTGTCGACAATAAAATCAAAGTACTCGCCAATTGTTTTATCCGTTAGCGGCGTGCTTTGCGCACCTTTAAAATAGCTTTTTGTGAGCGGTAATGTGTTTATTTGTTCTACTTCTTTTACCGAGCGCGATGGTGTGTGCATGTGCTTCTCCGTATTAATGTATGTCAGTTACTTATATCAATCCGTGCTGATAAGTCAGTATTCATTTGCTTAGCCACGAATAGCTGTGTAGCAAAATAAAAAATAGTTAAGCGAATTGATATAGGCTGTAGTTAAAATAAACACAAATTGTCGACAAAGAAAGGGTGGTTAGACTAATGTACTAAGCATAAAGAAAAGTTAAATTAAACGTTTTACAGAGGGGCTATAAAGACTAACTTTTATAAAGGCATAAAAAAACGCCACTAAATGGCGTTTTTTATAGTTTATTTTAATCGCTGTGTGACTTATAGCTCGTCACTGCGGTAGGTTTTTTTCATAATGTATACATAGGCATTAACAAAAGCGTTTTCTTGGTACTTTTTAAGGCCTGTGTCTTCAAACGCAATAGGTATAGGGTTGCGTTTAAGCTGCTCTTTAATCTCGGTCGTTGAGAACACGCGAACGTCTAACTCTTCAATTAATTGAATCGCTGTTTCCATTTTAAAGCCCTTTGCACTGCCTGCAAATTTACCTTTAGGTTGGCGCTCACGAATGGCAACAGAATCAATTTGGTAATCTTGCATTAGTTTTGCAAAATCAAATTGAAATTTACGCATTATTTCAGTGTCGTTACCGTTACCTAAGGTAAAGCGTGTTTGGCGCACATCGCGAATATCAAATACGTCGTTATCTTTACTTAAAATACAAAGTAGTACATCACTACCGGTAATTTCTACACCACATGTTCTCATTGCTGTTCTCTAATATAACTTAATTGCTTGGTATTATACCCAACATCTAATAAATTGCGAGAGCAAGGCGGCGCAGGTGCATTTTAATAATCAATAAACTCAAGTTGTCACATGCTTAATTTAAATTAGCGAGCGAAAAACAAAAAAATGACAATTTTAGGTAAAATTTCAAGTAATGAGCGCGCTTTAAACTTGTAATTGATACTCTATCACGCGACAATATCTTTTTTGTAGTTGAGCAGACTCAGCATCTACATTAGTCATGTATGGCGAAAAATAGTCAATGCTTATTCGTAAAAGCGTTGTCGAGTCATTCTCATTTAATTTATTTAAAAATACACGTGATACATTGTAGGTGTCACCACTGTATGTAAGGATTTATAATGCCAGTTATTACTCTTCCTGACGGCAGTCAGCGTAGTTTTGAAAACCCTGTAAGTACTCTTGATGTAGCTAACGATATTGGCCCTGGTCTTGCTAAAGCAACCATTGCTGGTCGCGTTAATGGCGAGCGTGTTGATGCGTGCGATATGATCAACGAAGATTCGCGCCTTGAGATCATCACCGCAAAAGATGACGACGGCCTAGAGATTATTCGTCACTCGTGTGCTCACTTAATCGGTCACGCAGTTAAGCAGCTTTTCCCAGACGCTAAAATGGCTATTGGTCCAACTATTGATAACGGTTTTTACTACGATATTGATATGGAACACTCTTTGTCTCAAGAAGACTTAGACGCCATTGAAAAGCGTATGTTGCAACTTGCAAAAACAAACTACGACGTAGTGAAAAAAAATGTAAGCTGGCAAGAAGCACGCGATACGTTTGAAGCGCGTGGCGAAACATACAAAATGGAAATTTTGGACGAAAACATCGCAAAAGATGATCGCCCAGGATTATACCACCACGAAGAATACGTAGACATGTGTCGTGGCCCGCACGTACCAAACATGAAATTCTGCCAAAACTTCAAAATAATGAAAGTAGCTGGTGCTTACTGGCGTGGCGACTCTGAAAACAAAATGCTACAGCGTATTTACGGCACAGCGTGGGGCGATAAAAAGCAACTTAAAGCGTACCTTAAACGCTTAGAAGAGGCTGAAAAACGCGATCACCGTCGTATTGGTAAAGCGCTTGATTTATGGCACTGGCAAGAAGAAGCGCCAGGTATGGTATTTTGGCACAACGATGGTTGGAGCATTTACCGCGAGCTTGAAGAATTTGTTCGTGAAAAACTGCGTGAGTACAGCTACGAAGAAGTTAAAGGTCCAATGATGATGGACCGCTCTTTGTGGGAAAAATCAGGTCACTGGGAAAAATACTCAGACGCCATGTTTACCACAGAGTCTGAAAAACGCGAATACGCTATAAAACCAATGAACTGCCCAGGTCACGTGCAAATTTTTAACCAAGGTTTAAAATCGTACCGTGATTTACCACTGCGTATGGCTGAGTTTGGTTGTTGTCACCGTAACGAACCATCAGGCGCTTTACACGGCTTAATGCGTGTACGTGGCTTTACACAAGATGATGCTCACGTGTTCTGTACAGAAGAGCAAGTAATGGACGAAGTTTCAGCGTGTATTAAGATGGTTTATGATACATATGAGACATTCGGTTTTGACAAAATTGTAGTTAAGCTTTCTACGCGTCCTGAAAAACGCATCGGCGATGATGAAATTTGGGACAAAGCAGAGGTTGCATTAGCCGATGCACTTAAAGCAAACGACATTGAATTTGATTACCTACCAGGTGAAGGTGCCTTTTACGGACCTAAAATTGAATTTACTTTGTACGATTGTTTAGACAGAGCGTGGCAATGTGGTACAGTGCAACTCGACTTTGCATTACCGGGTCGTTTAGGCGCTACTTATGTAGCAGAAAATAACGAACGACGCACTCCAGTTATGATACACCGTGCTATTTTAGGCTCAATTGAGCGCTTTATCGGTATTTTAACTGAAGAATACGCTGGTTTATTCCCAACGTGGCTTGCTCCAAAGCAAGTGGTAATTATGAACATTACCGATAAACAAGCAGATTACGTGCACGAAATTGTACAAAAATTAAATAAACTTGGAATTAGAGCCGCTGCTGACTTGAGAAATGAGAAGATTGGCTTTAAAATCCGAGAACATACACTTAAGCGTATTCCTTACTTACTCGTTGTTGGCGATAAAGAAGTTGAACAACAGGAAGTAGCAGTACGTACCCGCACAGGTGAAGACCTAGGCAAATTTAATGTTGATGATTTTGTAGCTAAAATTAGCGAAGAAATTAAAAATCGACAGTAAAAATCGAGCGTGTAGGGCAATCACAAACAGCCAACTACGCGCTTATATTATTGATATTCTTGGAGGAACGTACCATTAGAGGCGGCAAGAAAGGGCAACAAACAGCTCAAAAAAATCGTATTAACGAAGAAATTACAGCTCAAGAAGTTCGTTTAATCGACATCGAAGGCGAACAAGCTGGAATTCAGTCATTAAAAGACGCACAAGCTATGGCTGATGCAGCGGGTGTTGATCTTGTAGAGATTAGCCCAAACGCTGAGCCGCCTGTTTGTAAGGTTATGGACTACGGTAAGTTCATCTTTGAAAAAAGCAAAGAACTAAAAGAGCAGAAGAAGAAGCAAAAGCAAATCCAGATTAAAGAAATCAAATTCCGTCCTGGCACGGATGAAGGTGACTATCAGGTTAAGCTGCGCAACTTACGTAAGTTCTTAGAAGCTGGCGATAAAGCTAAGATTACTATCCGCTTCCGTGGCCGCGAAATGGCTCACCAAGAAATTGGTATTGAATTATTAAACCGTGTTAAGGCTGATTTAGAAGAACTTGCAGTAGTTGAGTCTTTCCCAAATCGTGTTGAAGGCCGCCAAATGGTTATGATGATGGCGCCTGTTGCTAAAAAATAATTTTTAAGCGATAATACGCACCGAATTTAGCGCAGGTACCCAAGTAATATGCAAATATTCACCTGTGCTAACCGGTTTTAAAGTAAGATTGCGGCATTTTTGCTGGGTTTTCACCGGAATATGGCAGTAAGTTAGGCCTAAAAGTGGAGCTATAGAAATATATCTCACGCCTGCTTACTAATTTTTAAGCAATACATTTGGAGTTATTGCAATGGCTTATAAGCTAAAAAGTCACAGAGGCGCTGCTAAGCGTTTCAAGAAAACTGCTTCTGGCGGTTTCAAGCGTAAACAAGCGCATCTTCGTCACATTCTGACTAAGAAAACTTCTAAGCGTAAGTTACACCTACGTCCTAAGATGATGGTTCATAAAAATGACCATGGTCTAGTTTCACGTATGTTACCATTCGCTTAATAGGGGTTTTTAGAAATGGCAAGAGTTAAACGCGGCGTTGTCGCACGTGCACGTCACAAAAAAGTTTTAAAGCAAGCTAAAGGTTACTACGGAGCACGTTCACGTGTTTACCGCGTAGCTTTCCAGGCAGTTACTAAAGCGGGTCAATACGCTTACCGTGACCGTCGTGCTAAGAAACGTACTTTCCGTCAATTATGGATTGCACGTATCAATGCAGCTTCACGTCAAAATGGTCTGTCTTACAGCCGTTTTATCAATGGTCTTAAAAAGACTTCTGTAGAAATCGATCGTAAGATCCTTGCAGATATCGCTGTTTACGACCAAGTTGCATTTGCAGCGCTTGTTGAAAAAGCAAAAGAAGGCCTAGCGGCAGCTTAAGCTTTTTTAAATAAGTAATAAAGAGGAGCCCTAGGCTCCTTTTTTTTGTGCCTGTAATTTAAGACTCACCGAATAATATCCCCCCGCAATAATACTTTATTATTTTGTGGGGCTAAATGTGTCGTTATCTGCGTTAAAAAACTCTCGTTTAGAACAACTAAATAGCGAATTATCCCTAGCTATTAACACATTAATCCATTCTCAAAATAGATCGCTTAATTAAGCGGATTGGTATAAACAACGAATTTTTTAGCAAGCTATTGACACTTTTCCCCAACCTTAAAATTAACTACTTTAATAAACACTTTATTAAGTGCAAGGATATAAACGGGCTTTCTTTTTTGTTGAATCACCGCACTTTTATAATATCGCTATGTTTACTTGGTATAATTTATTTTATTAAAGCGTTTGTTAGAGAAAACTATGTTTGCAAGCCTGTTATTTTTATCTGCAATTGTGGCAGATAACAGTCATTTACCGCCTCTTATTCCTTGGCAAGGTGATAGCGTTTCGTTATTACAGCAGCAAGGCCCGTTAACCACTGATTTTGAGTTATCTCAGGGTAAAGCCTCGCCAAACTATGCCGATACTATGGCGTTTGTAGATAGGCTTGTAGCGGCAAATCCCACGCAGTTTCAGTCTCAAATAATAGGCTACAGTAATAGTAATCGCGCTATTAAAATGTTGGTTGCCAGTGAGCAAGGTTTTTTTGAAGCTGGGCAAATGGCCAACAGCACTAAGCCAACCGTTTTTATCCAAGCCGGTATTCATGCAGGTGAGATAGATGGTAAAGACGCCATGTTTATGTTGCTGCGGGATATTGCAACCGGTAAGCGCCGTGATATTTTAAAAAAGGTAAACATACTTTTTATTCCTATTTTAAACGTAGATGGGCATGAACGCAGCAGCGCATTTAATCGCATAAATCAGCGCGGCCCTGAAAAAATGGGCTTTAGAACCAATGCAAATAATCTAAACCTTAATCGCGATTTCACTAAGTTAGATACACCAGAGGTGAGAAGTGTTTTAAAGGTTATTAATGATTACAACCCAAACTTATACATTGATGTGCATGTTACCGATGGCGCCGATTATCAGTACGATGTGACCTATGGTTATAACCCTGTATTTGCAAGCGAATCGCCTGCTATATCTGATGCATTAGATCAGTATATAAAGCCGGTTATTGACGAAACATTACAAAAGCAAGGGCATATACCTGGGCCATTGGTATTTGTTATGGATAAACGCGACTTTAAAAAAGGCCTTGCAGGTTGGGTGGCTACACCGCGTTTTTCAAACGGGTGGGGGGATTTAAAATCATTACCAACAATTTTAGTCGAAAACCATTCTTTAAAACCTTATCAACAACGCGTATTAGGCACCTATGTATTTTTAGATGGGGCAATAAACGCGCTTTCTCAGTACAGTCATGAGCTTTCGAACGCCGTTAAAAAAGAGCAAGAATTTGTACCTGAGAAACTAATTGTTAAACGAGGTTATGCTAAACAAGCAGACACAATCAGTGAGTTTAAAGGGGTCGAATACACATCAAGTGTAAGTGCGCTTTCGGGGCAAACTGAGGTTAAATATTTAGGTAAAGCCTATACCTACACTGACTTACCGATTTATTGGCAAAAAGAGGTTGAGCGAGTTGTTGATGTGCCTGAAGCGTTTTTTGTTCCGCCTGTGTATAGCGATATAATAGAAAAGCTTAAGTTACATGGGGTGTCAGTAAACAAACTTAAAGGCGCGAATACGCAACCTTTAAAGCTTGCCAAAGTACTTGATTACTCGTTTGATAAAGCCCCATTTGAAGGGCGCTTTAGAGTCTCTGCAAGTTTTGATTATGTACCAGCAATAAATGTAGATTTAGACGGATGGTATCAAGTAAATACGCAGCAAAAAGCAGGGGAGTTAGCGGTTCATTTATTACACCCTGAGGCTCCTGATTCATTTTTTGCGTGGGGTGAGTTTAATACAATTTTTCAACGAACAGAGTACATGGAAAACTACGCGTTAATCCCTTACGCAAGGAAAATGCTTAAAGACAACCCAAAACTTGCTCTCGAGTTTGATAAAAAACTTCGAGATAAAGCATTTGCGCAAGATGCCAATGCACGTTTGCACTGGTTATATTCACACACGCCATTTTATGACGAAGCGTATTTGAAATACCCAATTTTAATGTCGTATGAGCAAGTAGCCGTTATTCCCGATCAAAAAGATAAAGAAATTTAATATGCACGTTATTACGATACCCGTGACTGCTTTTTCTCAAAATTGCAGAATTATTAGCTGTACAGAAACAAAGCAAGCTGTGGTGATAGACCCAGGTGGTGACGCACAAAAAATTATAGCCACGCTTAGTGAGCACAAATTAGTACTGAGCGCTATTTGGCTTACACACGGGCATTTAGACCACGTAGGTGCGGCAGATGAATTACGCTCACACTACAATGTGCAAATTATTGGCCCGCAAAAAGATGAGTCATTTTGGTTTGATAACCTGCCTATGCAAGCACAAATGTTTGGTTTTTCAGCTATTGATGCTTTTTACCCTGATATTTGGCTTAATCATAATGATGTATTAACGCTTGGCAAACTTAGCTTTAGTGTTAAGCATTGCCCCGGGCACACACCGGGTCATATTGTGTTTTATGAGCCTGATCAGCAATGCGTTATTGTTGGCGATGTTATTTTTAAAGGTGCTGTAGGGCGTACAGATTTCCCTAAAGGCAATACTGAGCAGCTCATTGAGTCTATTAAAAGCCATATTTTAACACTTGATGACAACACGCGTATTTTAGCTGGCCATGGTGAAGATACCACTGTAGGCCATGAAAAACGCACTAATCCATTTGTAAGTGGCCAATTTGGTTAATTAAAATCCATGAAAATGCAAAATTATTGCAGACGGAATTTTAAATTGGCTGTATAATTTAACCAGTTTATTAGATAAATAAGAAATAAAATGTCTCTAAATCACGTAGATCGCCAAATTTTGGCACTTTTACAACAGGACGCAAGTCTTTCAACTGCTGAAATTGCAGACAAAGTAGGCTTATCTCAATCACCTTGTTGGCGACGCATTGCAAAGCTTGAACAAGATGGCTATATCAAAAGTAAAGTTGCGCTTTTAGATGAGAAAAAGCTTGGTTTTGACATGCTTGTATACGCACATGTGCGCTTATCAAATCATGGCAAGAAAAACTTAGCTGAATTTGAAAAGCTAATCATGAGCTATGACGAAGTGACAGAATGTTACACAATGGCCGGCACCATGGACTTTATGCTGCGTATAATCTCACAAGGTATAGAAGGCTATGAGCACTTTGTACGTGACAATTTACTCAGCTTAGAATACGTTCAAGAGGTACACTCTAACGTAACCATGACATGTGTAAAACGCAGTACATCTCTTCCTCTATAAAATAAACGACACAAAGTTAAGCTATACTAAGAAAGCTAATAACGGTGTGTGCGAATTGTTAAATGAGCGCTAATTTGGTAACATTTAGCGCTTTTTCGATCCTAACCTAATAACCCCCTGAGGAACTCAATGTTTAACTTACTCAGCAAAGCGCCTAGCTCTGCTAAAAACGATATTTTATCTGGCTTAACTGTAGCACTTGCTTTAGTTCCAGAAGCTGTTGCGTTTGCTTTTGTTGCAAATGTCGAACCTTTAGTTGGTCTCTACGCCGCGTTTATCGTTGGTTTAATTACGGCTATTTTTGGTGGCCGCCCTGGTATGATTTCGGGCGCAACCGGTGCATTAGCTGTTGTAATGGTAAGTTTGGTACTTGATCACGGTGTTGAGTATTTATTTGCCACGGTGTTGCTGATGGGAATACTGCAAATACTCGCGGGAATATTTAAGCTCGGTAAGTTTATTCGCATGGTCCCTCATCCTGTTATGCTCGGCTTTGTAAATGGATTAGCGATAGTAATATTTTTAGCGCAACTTGGGCAGTTTAAAGTGCCAGATGGCGCAGGCGGCCAGCAATGGATGACGGGCAACCCGCTTTACATCATGTTAGGTTTAGTTGCATTAACCATGGCTATCATTCACTTTTTACCTAAGCTCACCACTGCAGTGCCTTCTTCTTTAGTGGCTATTGTAACGGTAACCGCGTTAGTAATAGGCCTTGATTTAGACTCGCGCACTGTACTTGATTTCCTAAAAGGGATGACAGGTAATGAAGCGGCTACCATTGCTGGCGGCTTACCTGAATTTCACATTCCTATGGTTCCATTTACCCTAGAAACTTTTTATATAATTTTTCCGTATGCATTAATTTTAGCGGCTATTGGTTTAATTGAGTCGTTATTAACGCTTAGCTTGATTGATGAAATTACCGAAACCCGTGGTCACTCAAATAAAGAGTGTATTGGCCAAGGTGCTGCTAATGTAACCTGTGGCTTTTTTGGCGCAATGGGTGGCTGTGCCATGATTGGGCAATCAATGATCAATATTAATTCGGGTGGGCGCTCGCGCTTGTCGGGTATAAGTGCTGCACTAATGCTGCTTGCATTTATTATATTTGCTTCAAGTTTAATTGAAATGATCCCACTGGCTGCGCTTGTAGGTGTTATGTTTATGGTTGTACTTGGTACGTTTGAATGGGCAAGCTTTAAAATGATGAAGCGTGTACCACTGTCTGATGCCTTTGTAATTGTATTGGTATCTGGCGTAACCGTAGTAACCGATTTAGCGATTGCCGTGTGTGTGGGTGTTATTGTTTCTGCCTTGGTATTTGCTTGGAATCATGCAAAACATATCTACACAACTAATTACATTGATGAGCAAGGTGCTAAAGTTTACGAGCTTCACGGTCCGTTATTTTTTGGCTCAGTTAAAAACTTTTCTGAGTTATTCGATGTTAAAAACGACCCTAAAGATGTAATTATTGAATTTGAACACAGCCGTGTTGCGGATCACAGTGCCATAGAAGCCATCGACAGCTTAGCTGATAAGTACACTAAAGCAGGTAAACAGCTTCACTTACGTCATTTAAGTAAAGACTGTAAGCAGCTGTTACACAAAGCGCGTGACTTAGTTGAGGTAAACGTAATTGAAGACCCAACTTATAAAGTGGCCTCAGATAAACTTGCCTAGTTTATAAGGTGGCTTTGCCCATACGAGCTAATTGAATCGGCATTTTAAAAGCGAAAGGTTAAAGTCTTTCGCTTTTTTATTGGCTTAACTTTGCGGTAAGGCTCTTAAAAATTAAGACAGTTGGTACTGCTAACACTTTGTAATAATCGATATAATAACCAAACCAGTGGTTAAATTAGCTAACGTAATTTTAACTTATTGGCTAACTTATACGGAGTTGTATTTTATTTTGAATTGGCAATCTTTAGTTGATAACAGGCAACGCTTTTTTTGGCTATTGCAAATTGCAGGCTGGATTGGTTATGCGCTTGTAAATTATATCGGCTCTAAAGTATTTGAAATGCGTGATATTTACGTGTTCGTTATATTATTAAATGCCTATGCGGGCTGTTTAATGACAGTCCCACTTCGTTATATTTATAGAAAAACCTGGAATGCTTCGCCGTGGATATTAATGGTGGTTGTATTTGGTGCCTCGTACATTACAGGTACATTGTGGGCAATTGTACAAAAATTTAATTTATGGGAAATATACCGCCATGGTTATCGCCCAGAAGATTGGTTTTACTATTTACAGCATGGCTTAGACTCTGTTTACATAATTTTATGTTGGAGTGGCTTATACTTTGGCATAAAGTATTACCAGCTATTACAAAGTGAGCGACAAAAAGCGCTTAAAGCAACTACAATGGCCCATGAAGCGCAATTAAAAATGCTCAGATATCAACTTAACCCGCATTTTTTATTTAATACGCTCAATGCTATTTCTACATTAGTTTTGGTAAAAGAAAACAAAGATGCTAACTTAATGGTGGCAAGGTTAAGCGACTTTTTGCGTTATACACTAAATACCGATCCCATTAAAAAAGTGCCTTTAGAGCAAGAGCTACACGCATTAATGCTGTATTTAGAAATAGAGCGGGTCAGATTTGATGAGCGCTTAAAAGTAAATGTAGATGTAAGCGAGCAAGCAAAAGAGGCACTTGTGCCGAGCTTAATTTTGCAACCGATAATTGAGAACGCAATTAAATACGCCATTGCGCATATGTCACAAGGCGGTGTGATAGACATAAAAGCACAGGTTTTTGCCAACGAGCTACTACTTGAAGTAGGTGATAATGGCCCCGGTACCGAGCTAATAGACGGACAACTTGTAAATGCACAAGGGGTAGGGGTGGCAAATACCAAAGACAGATTAAAAACGCTCTATGAAAATAATTATTCGTTTGTATTATCACATAATACGCCAAGTGGATTGAAAGTTAATCTGCGAGTACCGTTTGAGAAGGCTGTGAAGAAATGACTAAAATTAAAACCATCATTGTTGATGATGAACCATTAGCAAGAAAGGGCTTAGCAGTAAGACTTGAAGAATATACTGATATAGAAGTAGTTAAACTGTGTTGTTCAGGCTCTGATGCAATAGAAGCATGTAAAGAGCACCCAATAGACTTAGTTTTTTTAGATATACAAATGCCAGGAATGAATGGCTTTGAAGTTGCCCGTGCCTTAAGCGAAAGCACTAAAGCGTTACCCGCGATTGTGTTTGTTACTGCATTTGATCAATTTGCAGTAAAGGCATTTGAAATACATGCTTTGGATTACATTTTAAAACCCGTTGACGATAACAGACTAAAACAGGCGGTAGAAAAAGTGCATAGTTACTTAAAAACACAGCAAGACAACGCCCATAAGAAAAAACTAGCGAGTTTTGTTGCCGGTATTACAGGTAATAACTGTGAAGAAATACTTAAAAAATTAGCCACAGGCGATACCCTAACCGACAAACGTTACCCAGAATCACTGGCGGTAAAAGAGCAGGGTGAAATTATTCGTGTCCCGGTTGCGACAATTCAGTGGGTTGATGCCGCCGGCGATTATATGTGTTTACATTGCCAAGATGGGCAAACACATATTTTGCGCAAAACAATGAAAGAGCTTGAGCAAGAGCTCGACCCACATTTGTTTGTGCGCGTTCACCGCAGTGCAATTGTAAATACAAAACAAATAAGCAAGCTGGTTACACAAGTAAGCGGTGAGTATTTATTAGTGCTTGAAAACGGACAAGAGCTTAAAGTAAGCCGAAGCTACCGCGATAAAGTAAAAGCAGCGCTAGCCAGCTAGTTTGGTATTTTACAGGCATAAAAAATGCGAGCTTAGCTCGCATTTTTTATATAAGGCAGAAATTACGCAACAGTTACAATTTTCATTGTGTTCGTTGCGCCCACAGTTTCCATTGAGTCACCGTGAGTAATAATTACTGTATCGCCAGAGTGTAATGAACCTTGTGCTACAAGGGTATCAAGTGCGGCTTTAACCATTCCGTCTTTTTCAGTTTTTGTAGAATCAAAAAACACAGGGTAAACACCACGATAAAGCGCTGTTTGGCCTAGCGTGCTTGCATGGCGTGAAAGCGAGTAAATAGGTAAACCAGAGCTGATACGCGACATAAGTTTAGCGGTGCTACCTGACTCAGTTAAGGTAACAATGGCTTTAACCGAATCTAAGTGGTTAGCAGCGTACATAGCTGAAAGCGCGATAGATTCTGCATTGTTAGAAAAACGGCTGTCTAAACGGTGCTTAGATACATGGGTTTCTTTTTGCGATTCTGCACCTAAACAAACACGTGCCATTGTAGCGACCGTTTCTTCAGGGTAATCACCGGCAGCGGTTTCTGCTGAAAGCATAACTGCATCAGTACCATCAAGTACCGCGTTTGCCACATCCATAACTTCTGCGCGTGTTGGCATAGGGTTATCGATCATCGATTCCATCATTTGTGTTGCGGTTACAACAGTACGGTTTAATGAACGAGCGCGACGAATAATGAGTTTTTGTTTACCCATAAGCGCAGCATCACCAATTTCAACACCTAAATCACCACGCGCAACCATTACAGCGTCTGATGCTAAAACAATGTCATCTACGGCTTCTTGTGTTTCTACGGCTTCGGCACGTTCAATTTTTGCAAGTAGTTGTGCTTTAGAGCCTGCAGCTTCTGCTAAAGAGCGTACATAACGCATATCATCGCCACTGCGTGGGAATGATACTGCAATGTAATCAACATCTATTTCAGCGGCAGTGATTAAATCTTCTTTGTCTTTTTCTGTAAACGCAGGGGCTGTTAAACCACCGCCTAAACGGTTAATGCCTTTATTATTTGATAATACACCACCTACCGTAACCGAGCAGTGCACTAAGTGACCTTCTACTTGCTCAACGGTTAGTTGAATAAGGCCATCGTTTAATAGTAATAAATCGCCAGGGCTTACATCTTGTGGTAATTCTTTGTAATCAATACCTACCGCGTTTACGTCGCCTTCACCTTTTTCCATTTTTGCATCTAGGGTGAATTTAGCGCCTACTTCAAGGTTTACTTTACCTTCTTTAAACGTTGAAACACGAATTTTAGGACCTTGAAGGTCTGCAAGGATAGCAACATGTTTACCTAATTTTGTGGCTATCTCGCGTACAGCTTGTGCACGGTCTTTATGATCTTGTGCAACACCATGTGAGAAGTTTAAACGTACTACATTAGCGCCAGCGCGAATAATTTTTTCTAGATTGTTATCTCGATCTGTTGCAGGCCCAAGTGTAGCGACTATTTTTGTGCGTCTTAGCATCAAATTCTCCTGTGTGCTTAGATGTGTAAGCAGGTTGACGGTTATTTTGTGACTTCAAAATACTTATAACTTATGTATAAACATTTTTAGTTATAGGCAAACTAGTTAGTATTGCCACTATTTTATACAAAACGAATATGTCATCATTATGACACCGGTGTCAAAATCCGTCAATGATCTTAAATTCAAAATACGCAGAGTATTTGTAACCGCACAGCCCTTATATTTGATACAATTGCAGTGCTTTTTAATAGCGTAATAAAAAAGCATGCTGTATTAGCTCAACGTTCGCATTTTATGACGGTATGAGTATAATGCACGCGGTATTATTTAATGAATTACTTAGTTTACTAACCAAATAGTTGTTACCGAGGAGGACACTAAATGCAAGTTGCATTAGTCGGGTTAGGCGTTATGGGCAAAAATATTGCCTTAAACATGATTGAAAAAGGCATAACGTTAGTCGCATATGATAAAAACCCACATGCGGGTGAAGAGTTATTAAGTTGTGCTAAATCGCAAGGCATGGCCGATAGACTTCATATTGTTTCTGATTTAGGAGACATGGTAAGGCGTTTAGAAGCACCTCGCTCTATTTTATTATTAGTGCCTGCAGGCGAACTGGTTGATGCTGTGTGTAATGAGCTTGTTGAAGCTGGCGTACAGTGTAACGATATGATTGTAGATTGTGGTAACAGTAACTACAAAGACGGCATTAATCGTAAACTTAAGTATCAAAACAAATTTGAATTTGCCACCATGGGTATTTCTGGCGGTGCCGAAGGCGCTCGTCATGGTCCTGCAATGATGGCGAGTGGCTCAGAAGGCGGTTGGGAGCGAATCGAACCGTGGTTTGAAAAAGTAGCCGCTAGCTACAATGGCGAGTCGTGTTTTGCACGCGTTGGTCAATCGGCCAGTGGCCATTTTGTAAAAATGGTTCACAACGGCATTGAATACGCAATTATGCAGCTCATTGCTGAAGTGTATCAACTACTTCGTATTGGCACAGGCCGCTCACCAAAAGAAGTGGCTGAAATTTTTGATGACTGGTCTACCGGTCATTTAAATAGCTACTTACTTGCTATTTCTAGCCATATTTTATCTCTTGAAAACACCAAGCAAGAACCGCTTGTTGATTTAATTGATAATAAAGTAGGCGCAAAAGGCACAGGCCTGTGGACTGCGCAAAATGCACTTGAACTGGGTATTGCTGTTCCTTCACTGGTTGCCGCGGTGCAAGCTCGCCACTTAACCAATGTATGTGACACCACCGCTGCACAAGAAATGACGTATGCCGCTAAAGCTACAAACAAGGTTGATATTGACCTTGAAGAGCTAAAAGATGCATTTACATTGGCGAGCTTATTAGCGTATCGCCAAGGTTTAGCGTTAATTAAAGGGGCTTCTCGTACCCATCAGTGGAAAGTAGACTTGTCTAAAACGCTGCAAACATGGCGTGCCGGTTGTATTATTCGTGCTGACTACCTAGATAGCGTAGCGCAAGGCGTTGAATACATTGATACGCTTGAAAATGAATCTAATGCGCTTCGCAAAGTAACTGGGCAAGCTGTAATGACTGGCTTAGCGTTCCCTGTACTTGCATCAACACAAACGTATTTAGCCACATTGACCACACCAAGTAATGGGCATTTAGTACAAGCTCAGCGTGATTACTTTGGTGAGCATGGTATTAAAACTCACTCAGGTGAAGTGTGCCACTTAACTGACTTAGTGGGTATAGACGCGAAAGTAAGATAATTAACGCGTTTATAAAATAATAAAGGCACGCTATTTAGTGTGCCTTTTGCGTTTTGGTCACTAAAATTAGCGGCTTAATTCACCGCGTAAATTGTCTTGCATTAAATGGCGAATCGTTTCAATTTCTAGGTTTTGGCTAAACAAATAATGCAGCTTTGTTAAACACGCCTCTAGTGTCATATCGTAGCCACTTATTACACCAATATTTAATAACGCGTTACCCGTAGCGTAACCGCCCATATTTACATGGCCTTTTAAACACTGCGTTAAATTAACAATAACCATGCCGCGTTTACTTGCCTCACTTAGCACGTCTAAAAAGTCGGGGTCTTGTGGGGCATTACCTACGCCAAAGCTAAGCAATACTAGTGCTTTTATATTGTCATTCACCAAACTTTTAACCACGTCTTTACTAATGCCTGGGTATAAATAAAGTACACCAATTGGCTGAGGTGTAATGGTGGTTACCTGTAGTTCGTTTTCTACATAAGGGCTTAGCTGACCTTTAATTAGCTGAATATTAATTCCAGATAACGCTAAAGGCTCTAGGTTAGGAGATGCAAAAGCATTAAAACCATCGGCATGTGCTTTCGTGGCTCGGTTACCTCTAAATAATTGGTTATTAAAAAATAAGCTCACTTCAGCAATAGGGTAATTAGCCGCTAAAAACATGGCGTTTAATAAGTTAACTTGGCCGTCAGAGCGTAATTGCGATAAAGGAATTTGTGAGCCAGTAACAATAACGGGTTTAGTTAAGTTTTCGAACATGAACGACAGGGCAGAGGCTGTGTAAGCCATTGTATCGGTGCCATGAAGTACCACAAAACCATCGTAATCGTGGTATTTGCTTTTAATGTCATCAGCTATTAGTTGCCAATGCGCTGGCGACATATCTGATGAATCGATTAATGGGCAGTACTCGTGAATATCAAAAAGGGGCATTTCTTCACGGTTAAATTCTGCGTTATTGACCACTGTTTCTGTTAAAAAACCTTCAGCCGGAATGTAGCCACGGCTCGATTTTTTCATACCTATGGTACCGCCAGTGTATGCGATATAAATGCGTTTACGTTTCATAAAAAAAGCCCAGTAAAAAAACTGGGCTTAGTATAACGTTAAGTTGTTTTAAATACAGCTGCTTGAGTAAATACGTGCACTTTTATTGTGCAACGCTACACTCTAAACAACGTGCGTATACACCTTGCGGATCGTTATAATCTTTTAGATCAGCTACTTCACTACTTAGGCGCTTTATCACCGTATTAATATTAGCTTGAGTGGCTAAAACAGAGGCTGTATTTGTATTTAAGCCAAGCATAGATTTAACGGATGCACTGCCAAAAATATCTTGCAGCATTTTTTCTTGTGGGCTTAGGTCTTGCTTAATTGTTTTCACTTCGTAGTGATTAAGTTTTGCAAGCGCCGCTGCGGCATCAATCGCATCTTGTTTATCACCAAGCTTATCAACTAGGCCAAGCTCTTGTGCTTGTGAAGCAATCCACACACGCCCTTGTGCAATTTTATCAACTTGCTCTGGTGTCATATTGCGCGCATCAGCAACCACATCTATAAAGCGGCTATAAGCTTCTTCAACACTCATTTGAATAACTTGCGCCATTTTTTCATTAAGCGGGCGAGTAATAGAAAATCCAGCCATTTCTGACGTTGCAACACCATCTGAGTACACACCAATTTCAGATAAAGTATCTTCAAAAGTCATAAATGTACCAAACACACCAATAGAGCCGGTGATGGTACTTGGTGCTGCCCAAATTTCGTTAGCTGCTGAGGCAATCCAATAACCGCCAGATGCGGCAACTGAGCTCATTGATGCGATTACAGGTTTGCCTGCGGCTTTAAGTGCTAATACTTCAGCACGAATAACCTCAGAGGCAAACATGCTGCCGCCACCTGAATCAATACGTAAAACAACCGCTTTTACTTTATCATCAAGGCGTGCTTTGCGAAGTAGTGCTGCGGTAGAATCGCCGCCAATTTCACCTGCTTTGCGCTCACCATCAACAATCGTACCTTTAGCAACAACTACGGCAACTTTTTCTGTAATTGGGTTATCAAATTCGATAGGGGGCTTAACTAAGCTTAAGTATTCACGAAAAGACACTTGCTTAAATGTTTTACCGTCTTCTTGTGCGCCAACTAAATCAATGAGTTGTTGGCGAATTTGCTGAGTTGTTTTAAGCGAGTCGACCCATTGATGGTCAAGTGCATATTTACCTGCATCGCCATTTGCCGCCTTCATTTTAGCAAGGTAAGCATCCATGGTTTCGTCAAAGTTAGATTCATCAAAAGGGCGTACCGCAGCAACATCTTGCTTATATTCGCTCCATAATGCACCAAGCCAAACGCGGTTTGCTTCTTTAGCAGCATCAGACATATCGTTACGAATGAACGGCTCTACCGCCGACTTAAACGTACCGACACGGAAAATATGCTGCGTTACTTTAAGTTTTTCTAGTGCTTCTTTAAAGTAAAGTGGATACATTCCATAGCCTTCAATGGCTACCGAACCATAAGGATGCATTGCAATTTCATCGGCATGCGATGCAATATAATATTGCGATTGAGTGTAATAGTAGCCCGATGCAATCACTTTTTTACCCGCTTGCTTAAAGGCATCTAACGATTTAGTAATACGCTTTAGCTTATTTAGGTGGGCTTTCGGCATTTCTTGCAAATCTAGTAAGATAACGCTGATGCGCTCGTCATTAGTGGCTTCATCAATCACTTTGACTACATCATCAAGTAAAATTTCACTAGGTGCTTCTGAATTAGACGTAGCATCGTTAATAGCTGCTTCGACAGGGTCTATATATGTTTTTTCTTCCACAATAGGCCCATTAAGATTAAGCCTAAGTACAGAGCCATCTTCTATTATTATTGTATCGTCATCGCTTGATAGCGACATAAAAAATACAACAACCAGTAATAAAAACAAAATGTTGAGTATTAAACGACGAGAAAAGTTTATTCCAGCCCAAATACCTCTAAATACCTTTGCTATCAAAATAGCTCCTTAATTTGGTACAGCTAATACATTAGTTCCATCTTAGCCTAGAATAAAAATAATTTTAACTGCTAAATCGTAACGAAGTGTTTATGAGGTTACATAAATATACGTTTTTAATAGTATTTTTAATTAAATGCAGGCACATATTGCTTATTACTTGCCATTAAAGCAGAATTAGCTAATGTATACAGGTTAGACCAGTTAACGGGGCACAGGATGTTAGAACAACAATTACAATTAAAACACACACAATTACGAAACCGCTTGGTAATGGGCTCAATGCATACAGGCCTTGAAGAGGGCTGGCACAACCGTAAAAGGTTAAGCGCTTTTTACGAGGCGCGCGCTAAAGGCGGCACGGCCATGATCATTACCGGGGGATACAGCCCTAACTTGCGCGGTAAATTAACGCCTATTTCTTCATCATTTAACAGTTATTATGATGTATTTAAACACCGTGCATACACAGGCGCCGTTCATAAACATGGCGGAAAAATATGTTTGCAGCTTTTACATGCTGGTCGATACGCTTATCATCCGTTTAACCAGGCCCCGAGCGCTATTCAAGCGCCTATAAATCCATACAAACCTAAACAAATGTCGTTAGGCTCGATTAAAAAAACCATTAAAGACTTTGCGAACTCTGCCTATATGGCAGAAAAAGCAGGTTACGATGGTGTTGAAGTAATGGGCTCTGAAGGTTACTTAATTAATGAATTTATGGCGCCACACACCAATAAGCGCGATGACGAATTTGGTGGCAGCCTAGAAAATAGAATGCGATTAGCGCTTGAAATAGTTAAAGCCGTTAGGGCTAAAGTATCTGATACGTTTTTAATTATTTTTAGATTATCTGTTATGGACCTAATCCCGAATGGCTCAACCCCTGATGAAGTCACTATTCAGGCAAAAGCACTTGAGCAAGCCGGTGTGGATATTTTTAATACTGGCATTGGGTGGCATGAAGCACGCGTGCCAACAATCGCCAGTATGGTGCCTCCTGGAGCATTTAAAGAAGCTTCAAAACGATTAAAGTCAGTGGTGAATGTACCTGTTATAGCTGTAAACCGTATTAATACGCCGGATATAGCCAACCAAATCCTTAATGATAATGAAGCCGATTTAATTTCAATGGCGCGCCCTTTATTGGCCGATCCGGAGTTTTTTAACAAATATCAAAATCAGCAAACTAAACAAATAAATATTTGTATTGGCTGTAACCAAGGCTGTTTAGACCACGTTTTTAAAAATAAACGTGCAACTTGTTTAGTTAATCCACAAGCCGCCTTTGAACTTGATTACCCGTTAGATAAAGCTTCTAAAGCTAAAAATGTATTAGTTGTTGGAGCGGGCCCTGCTGGGCTTTCGGCAAGTTGTTATTTGGCTGAAAAAGGGCACACAGTAACGCTTATCGATCAAAAAACACAAATGGGTGGCCAATTTAATCTAGCCATGCAAATTCCAGGTAAAGAAGACTTTAATCATACGCTTAGCTATTTTACTAATGAACTTGAAAGGCTCAACGTAAATGTAGAACTTGGTAAAGCCTACGATGATGCAATGTTACAAAAATACGATGACATCGTATTTGCCACAGGTGTACGCCCGCGTGAAGCTGCAATTGAATGCGCAGACTCTAAGCGTGTATTTGCTTATGATGAAGTTATACGCGGTGAGGTCGAACTGGGCAAATCAATAGCCATTTTAGGTGCCGGCGGTATTGGCTTTGATATGGTTGCTTTTTTAAGTGAGCACAAGTCGCAATCTATTCCTGAGTTTAAAAAGCAGTGGGGTATTGAGTGCGAGGCAGAGCCGCACAAAGATGAGCGACAATTATACATGCTAAAACGCAGTGCAGGGCGCTTTGGTAGCGGGCTTGGAAAAACCACAGGTTGGATACATCGTCAAGTTGCTAAGCAACATGGTGTTAAACAAATTGCTGATTGCCAGTACCACAGTTTTGATAAAAACGGCCTTACAGTTACTGTTGCTGGAGAAAAACAAGTACTGCCGGTTGATACGGTTATTGCGTGTATAGGGCAGGTTTCTAATAATGAAGTGCTTGAGCAACACCGTGACAATGCAAAGGTACATGTTATTGGTGGCGCTAAATTAGCAGCAGCAATTGATGCAAAGCGTGCAATTTTTGAAGCGCTTCAAGTGGCCAGAGCCATTTAACAGTGTTAATAAAATGAAATAATTTACAGTACCCTCAGGTCTTGTGTGTATAGAGTCCATAACTTAATACACTGACAAAGCAGGCCACACATGAGTAAATTATTTCGTTTGTATAATAAAATCATGGGTAATCTATCGTATGCCGACGGATTACCTGCGTTACTTTTTCGCTTAATTTTAGCCCCCGTAATGATTATTGCGGGCTTTAATAAATTAGCCCTAAGTGGAGAAACTGACGGCTTTTTTAGCTATTTTCTTGCTGATGCAAGCGTTGTGCAATGGTTTGGCAATAGTGGATGGGGTTTAGGCTTACCATTTCCAGACTTACTTGCCTTTTTAGCAGGCTGGAGTGAATTTTTAGGTGGGTGGTTTTTACTCTTTGGGCTATTTACCCGCTTAGTAAGCATTCCGCTGATGTTTACAATGGTTGTAGCAGCAACAACAGTACATTGGCATAATGGTTGGTTTGCTATAGCGCCATCAAACCCTACAACCAGTTCAGCTCAAGTACTTGATTGGTTATCAATTCCAGGGGCTAAAGAAAGCCTTGAAAACTCACTAGAAGTACAAGAACGTATAGGTAAAATTAGGGGCATAGTTGAAGAGCACGGATTTACTGATTACTTATATGAAAAAGGTAAACCTTCCATAATAAATAACGGTATTGAATTTTCTGCTATTTATTTTGCCATGTTACTTAGCTTGTTTTTTGTAGGTGGCGGTCGCTTTGTTAGTGTTGATTATTGGCTCAGGCGTGCAGTAGTAAAAGAGTAGCAAACAAATTGGTTTAAAAAGGGCGTATAAATATTTTTTATACGCCCTTTTTGTTTGTAACGTGTGTTAAACGCATAGCGCCTCTATCGGATTTATACAGTGGTACATGAATATTGTTTACGCAGTAATGGCGCTTTTATACGAGAGAAGTAAGTAGGGTTTTAATAAAATTGATAATTAAGCAGAGTTTATTTTTTAAAGGCATAAATGGTACTCTAACGTTTTGAATTATGAGAGTACGCTATGGATGCTATTGAGCTTTTACTAACCCGCCAATCTGACGCTAAATTAACCGCCCCAGGGCCAAATTCAGAGCAGCTCGATATTATAAAGCAAGCCGCGTTACGGGTGCCTGATCACGGATGCATTGCGCCTTGGCAGTTTATTGTCGTTCAAGGTGATGCCCGCCATAAATTAGGTGAGATATACCATCAAAGCGCCGTTGCTGAGCAGCAAGAAGAAAAAGTGATTAAACGCGCAAAAGAGCTTGTGCTGCGCGCACCGATGATCATTATTGCTATTGCTAAGTATCAAGCCCATCCAAAAGTGCCGCGTATTGAGCAAGTACAAAGCGCCGGTTGCAGTGTACTTGCCATGCAACAAGCCGCATTTGCACAAGGTTTAGGTGGTGTATGGCGTACAGGGTATTTTGCACAGAGCACAGCGGTAAAAAATGCCCTTAATTTAGATGAACAAGATGAAATTGTTGGGTATTTATATTTAGGCACCCCAGAGATTGAGTGCAAAAAGGCAGCTAAGCATAAACCAGATGATTACTTCACTTATTTATAATAAATAATGAACTATTGCAGTTCTGCGCAGTCATAAAGCATTAAGGTTGCTGCTGTTAGGCTCGTCCTTTTTTGATTTAGCTGTGAGAAGTGCACGGAAGCAATATAGGTTAACTTTTTCTTCTTCAGTTTGTTTTTTAATCGGTTGTTTTTTGTTAAAGTATGGAAAGTCTTAATAAAAATAACGATAAAGAAGACGAAAACGATGGGAAATTTATTTTTACAAGAAAAAGAGAATTGGCTGGCATGGTCAATTTGGGGAATAGTGGGTGCTTTTATTACACTTTATGTGGCAATGAGCACGAATACTGCACATTTTATAGCTGGCTCTGCTATGGGAATGCTTGTTTTATTAACCTGGTGGATGCAGCAGTCTAAAAGGTTTGATTTTGGTCGGGCCTTTAAAATTTGTTTTTATGTGTTATTGCTTAGTGTATTACCTGCATTTTTATTTGTGGTAGTACCAAGTGATGATTTAAACCGTTTTGATTTAATATTTCAAAGCGTTACATTTTTAGCACTCAGTTTATTACTGTGCTTAATTTGTTCGTGGATTGCACGCAGACCAAAGCAATATTATTAATAGGGTAACGCGCAACCTAGGTTTTTAGCTATTTGTGGTGGTTTTTTGAACCAAATGCTGTTTTTAGCTAATTATTTACATTTAGGTCTTTACAAGTTGCTCAATACCCCCTATTATTCGCGCCGTACGGAGAGATGGCAGAGTGGTCGAATGCACCGGTCTTGAAAACCGGCATAGGTTTGTAGCCTATCTAGGGTTCAAATCCCTATCTCTCCACCATTATTTAAAAAAACCGCCTTATGGGCGGTTTTTTGCTTTGTGGAGTTTAATAAATGTCAAAAGAAGCAAACCTTACAACATCGCAACGCTTAGTAAAGCATGTACTACTGTGGATTGTATTTGGCTACTGTTATCAAAGCGCGATTAATTTATTAATAAAAATGGCAGCAGATGCACAACCAGACGCAACGTTTATCACCGCCTTTGTGTATGGTATTGGCTTTAACGTATTAACTGCGCATCTTATTACTAAATACGATACGCATTGGCCTGTCATTGGCGCAGCTTTTATTGCTTTAGTTGGTTTAGTATTAGTGCCATTGGTGCTGTTTGGCAGTGGCGGTTTACTAGCGTGGCCATTGCTTGTTGGATTTTTATTCAGTTTACCCCTTTGTAGCTACATAGTTGGCAAAATTAAGGTAAAACACAGTAAAAACTAGCCCCAAACCGGTTTTATTTTATGTTAGCATGTACGCGTCTTTTAACTAACAAAACGTGAAAAACACATTATGTCAGATAATTTTACTACAGATGCTGAAAAAGCAAGTTACGGTATTGGCTTACAAATGGGTGAGCAACTTAAGTCTAACCCTTTTGAAGGCTTAAACCTAAATTCAGTATTTGAAGGCATGAAAGATGCGTACGCTGGTAGCGCTTTTCAAGTTGAGATCCCTGAGATCCAAGCTGCATTTGAAAAAATTAACGAAGAGATCCAAGCGCGTCGTGAAGAAGAAGCAAAAGTACTTTCTGCTGAAGGTATTGCATTCTTAGAAGAAAACGCTAAGCGTCCTGAAATCACTGTTACCGAGTCTGGTTTACAATACGAAGTACTAGCAACAGGCGAAGGCGAAAAGCCAACTGCTGAGTCTACAGTACGTGTTGATTACCACGGTACATTAATTAACGGTACAGTATTTGATAGCTCTTACGAGCGCGGTCAACCAGCTGAATTCCCAGTAGGTGGCGTGATCAAAGGTTGGACTGAAGCTTTACAAATGATGCCAGTAGGCACTAAATGGCGTATTTACGTTCCTCATGAGCTTGCTTATGGTGAACGTGGCGCAGGTGCTGCAATTGCACCTTTCTCAACGCTTGTATTCGACGTTGAGCTACACGAAATCCTTTCTTAATTTAGTTATTAAGTCAGTATTTAAAAAGCCGTGGTCTTGACCGCGGCTTTTTTGTGTCTTGTGGTTTTATACCAAGCTTTAAAAACGTTAATAATTTAGGCCTATCCGCATAATTAAGTGAGTTATTTTAGGGATAGATAAACGTGTTGCTACCTGCGCTACAAACGCTATTACAACAAGTAAATAACCTAGTTAATTAAATGAGTAGGCATAAAAAAACCGCATATAAAATGCGGCTTTAAAAGTAACTAAATAAATGCCAAAGCGTTATTAAAAATAACCTCTAATACCAAAGCGGAAGTTTCTACCTGGCAGTGGGGCTTTATCTTTTATAAACGAGCTGTGAACAAAGCCAAGTTCGTCTGTAATGTTATCTACATTTAAGTATAGCTGCGTATCTATAGCGCCTAAACTTAACTGATAATTAGCTTGAGCATCAACAATTGTGTAGCCATCGGTTTTAGTTTCATAGGCGCTAATATTATCTTGCTCAAAGTAGTGCGTACCTGTGAGTGTTAGTTGTAAATCGCCTACATTGTATTGTAATTCAGATCCTAATTTATTTGCTGGTATGCGCGGCAAGTTACCTTCGTCGTCTTTTAGCTTAGCGCGTGTTGAATCACCAAATACTTTAACCATGGCATTAGGGACAATTTGATAGTGTACATCAAATTCTACACCGTAGAGTTCAGCATCTTTGCTGGCAAATTGATATACGGCAACCGCATCATCATGAGCGCCAATTGCAGACTCTAAACCATCTTCTTCGTCGTAAACTAATCCAGTATTTTGTTGATAATAAAAGTTTTTAATATCGTTATAGAAAAAGTTAACTGTGTAACCAAAGTCACCGCTAAAACGTCTAAAGCTAAAATCTAAATTGGTCGATTTTTCTTGTTTAATGTCTTCTGGCTCAAAGTGAACCTCGTTATCTTCAATATGATAGCCAAGGCCTAGCTCGTAAGTACCTGTAGCAATGTGTAATCCGTTTGATAAAAGCTCAGCAGAAAGGGGCGCACGCTCAGAGTGAGATAAGCTAAGTGCTACGCTTTGCCCTGGTGTGTATTGCCAAATAGCACCGGCAGAGGCGCTTACATTAGTAAAGCTTTCACTGTATGCAATGCTTTCTTCTTCGCCTTCGTCATGATCTTCTTCTTCATCGTGATCATGTGCGTGCTCGCTTTCGGTAATTGTGCTTGTTATTTCGTAATCTTCAATACGCGCACCAAGCTCTAGTGTAACATCACCAAATTCACGTTCTTCAAGTAGATATAACGCATGTGTAGTGGTCACACTTGCAGGAGTAAATGCTTCTTCGCCAATTGCGTCGTAGTCCGATTCGCTATAATGATAGCCCATCATACCGTGCCACTGCGCTAACTTGTGCTCTACATTTAAGCGTGCTTCGGTTGTTTCATTTTTAAAGGTGGTGCCAATTTCACCGTCTTCAATTTCACTGTGTTTGTAATCAGTGTAGCCAACACGAAGATTAATATTTTCAATCCAGTTGTTATCGAGCGCATAGCTTATAAGGCCTTGCCAACGATCTTGCTCTAGATGTGCATAAACAGACTCTTCTTCCTCTTCATCTGCGTGCTCGTCGTGTTCTTCTTCGGTTTCACCTTCATGGTCATGATCATGATGCTCATGCCCAGGAATACCGTAATCGGTTTCAATGCTACCGTAAGAAAAGCCAACCGTTAAATGATCGCCCACATAACTCGTACCCACATTAAATGTGTCGCTATCAATAAAAGTGTTTTCTACAGAGTTATGAGTTTCAACATCACCATCTTCATCTGTAATGTTAAATGTAGGCGTTTCATAGTCATCGCCGCTGCGTTTAGTCCCATCAAAATGAAAGTTAAACCCGTCATTTCCTGTTTCTAGTTTTGCAGCCACGGTATTTGAGTTAGAAACCGTGTCATGGCTGTATTCAGCAGCACCGGTTAAATCATCTAAATTGCTCGTTGGAATACGGTTATCAACCACATTTACCACACCACCTATTGCGCCTGAGCCATAAAGTAGGGTGCTTGGTCCGCGCAATACTTCAATTTGTTCCGCTGCTAAGCTGTCGCTTGAGGTTGCATGGTCGGGGCCAATGCGCGATGCATCGCTGGCATCTAAACCGTTTTGGGTAATTTTAACGCGAGGGCCATCTAAACCACGGATAATAGGGCTTGATGATACCGGACCAAAGTAACTGGCATTAACACCTGGTAAGCCCTTTAGTGTTTCGCCAAGGGTCGCTTTTGATTTGTTTTTAAGCTCATCACCCGATAAAACGCTCACCGGCGAAATCATTTCTAAGCTATTTTTATGCAGTGCAGAGGCATATACAACGACGGTTTCTACCGAGGTAGGGGTAAGCGACACCGTTACATTGTTTGAGTTTTCATTTACCGCAATACGCGAGTCTATAAAGTTGTCTTTACTTACATGCAATTGACTTTGAGAGTCTACATCAATAGAAAATTCGCCCTGTACGTTGGTTTTTACACCTTGGTCTTTACCATGTACGTGTACAGCTGCGTTTTCAATAGGTTGGTTTTTATCGTCTGTTATTTTACCGGTAACGGTAGCAGCAAGTGCTGAATGAGAACATAAAACAGAAAAAACTGCAGAGGAAATTAATGTTAACTTTGTCATTATCTTAAAGGTTCGCGGTTACTATGTTGTGATATAATATAACACCGCATTTTTGACTTATCAACAATGTTATACTATAGCTTAATGTTTTTCGATGAATAACCACGCAAATAAGATAAGCTGATTAAGAGCGGCTATCAAGCATAATTATATTAAGCTTATGTTGTGCTCTAGTTTGGTTTTTTACATCGATAGGTTCTATCATTTCGCATTCATCACGTATCATTTCTGACACTAGGCTTGGATAATGGCGGCAATCTTCTGGCCTATCTAGGTAAATGCTGCAGGTATACATTGTTTTATGGGAGGGCTCTTTTTTGGGCGCTATTTCTAAAAAGGGGCAAGTGGAGAGTCGCAATTGTGTATTTGGATCAAACCAAATTTCATCATCTTTAACATATTGATAAATCTCTGGGTTAAACAGTGCCCACATTTCAATTTCTTGTAAGGTTGCACTTAAATCGCCCCCACCATATTTAATACAGCATTTACCGCATTGGTTGCACTCTTTCATTATTAGCCAGTATATTAGGTATCAATTAGTTTCTCAGTGTATCACTGTAACTAACGTGGATTACTTTTTTATATATAATTTTAAAACCACACTTTTAATTCCAACCCGCTATCTATTATTAATGTATTATTACACCTAAATAATTAGCCGTTCTAATAAGGTTAGGACGGCTCTAAATAGTAGTTTTGCTAAATTAAATAGTTAGTTTAGTGGCCAGTTAAGGATAGTTCCTGATGATGAACACCAAAGTATATAAAGCAGTACATGATTTAGCAGAGCAACTGATGGAAGCTGCAAGTAGAAACGACCGTAAAAGGTTTGAATTATTATTTTCTAGGCTCAAAGCTATTTGTGAAGAAAACGAGAATACTTCAAAAGATCACCCTGTACAGTGGGAAACCTTAGCTGACTTTACCGAAGAACTTGAAGAGGCAATTACCGCATATGAAAAAGCGCTACAGAAGTCGGTTGCAATCAATAATAAAGATCATATGTCGTCGGTTGCTTATTCAATGGCCACTCTACAAATAGAGCTTGGACAAACAAACGAAGCGATTAAAAGCCTAAAAAATGCCAAGGTTAGCGCTAATAAAATTGAAGATAAAGCGCTTAAAGCCGAAATACACGACCTACTAGAGTCACTTATTGAAGAAGAAGGCTAAATACATAACTTATCCATATTAAATGTGATTCTTGTGGATTTGGCTTAAGCTTAATAAAGCGCTGATGGTTTATACCCTCAGTGCTTTTTTATGTTCGCTATAAATACTAAACCAAAAGAAAAGGCTTACTATTGAGCTAGCTTATTCATAAAATCAACAATGTACTTTGCAATTTCTACTGGTTTTTCTTTAACACTAAAGTGTCCTGAATCGAGTAAATGTAGTTCAGCGTTCGGTACATCTTTTAAGTATGCTTTAGCGCCTGCGGCTATAAACGCAGGGTCGTTTTTACCTCATACAATTAACGTTGGGGGTTGGTAATTGCGTAAATAAGCTTGCCATTTTGGATAGTCGAGAAGGTTGTTGTAGTAATCTTGTAGCAATTGTACTTGAATTACTCTATCGGATTTGGTTTGTAAAAAGTGAAGAACGTGAGTCCAGCTATCTGGGCTCGTCACTTCTGGTTTACTTTGTACGTATCATAAATATTGCTTATTTATAATGGCTTTATTAGACGTGAATGAATAAATTTATCCCTCTGAGCTTGTGTTTTCTGCTCATTCGCGGTTTTAAAAAACGCTTGCCTCGGTAGGGTTAGCCCTTCTAAATACGCATTGCCATTTTGTACAATAAGTGCATCAAGTCTAATTGGGTTACTTAACAACATGCTAAAGCCCACAGGTGCTCCAAAGTCTTGTATATATAGGCCGTAGCGCCTTACTTTAAGCGTTGTTAGTAACTCTTCAAGTATTGAGCCAGAAAATCAAAAGTATATTTTTGAGTTTCTGGGTTTGAGCGTGCGTTATAACCAGAACCTAAATAATCAGGCGCTATTACGTGGTAGCGCCCAGACAAAGAGGAATTAGTTCACGGTAGCTATGTGACGATGATGGATAACCATGTAATAAAATAATAGTTTGTTTATGTTGTGTACCAGCTTCTCGATAGACGATTTTTTTTACCATTTACATTTGCATATTTGTAAGTGGTTTTTGAAGGCCATACAGCATCAGCGGCATACACTTTGGCGGTTAGTGTAGACATAGAAACTAGTAAAAACACAATGAATGAAATGATGTGAGCAGGTTTTATTTTAAAGTTTTTTTGTATATCTGGGTGCATAAGTAAACTCGTTATTTTTGGTAATGACGCTTTATTAATTTACCAGACCTGTTATTTACACAATTATATTCAGTTAATAGTGTTCACGTTATTATAACTAATAGGAATACAGTAATAGTATGTGTGATTTTAGAACGTACTATCAAGTATGCAGTAGGTTAGGGCGTCAGCTCTTTATTGGCAGCTTTTTTGCATTTGAAATAACTTATTAAATAAACCGCTATTGGAATAGTTGGGCTTAGTAAAACATGGGGGTTATAATAGACGTCTCGTTCGCCATAAAAACAAAAATATAATACTGCGGCGAGTATTGAGGGTAGGGGAAAGATGATTGCACCGTGCCCAAAAGCAGCAAAAATTGTCCACGAAAAAACACTAGGCCAAAGCACTGCTCTAATATAGGCTCCTTTATTTGTTGATTTCGCAGTTTTAGCGTAATTACGCGCAATAAAGTAAGATATTACTGTTGGAAATAAAATTAAAACGACGTTCAGTAGTATAAGCACAGTGATTCAATTCCTTTTGATATTATTTTTATAGTCAGTTTTTTACAACAAGACCTTAGTCAGATTTAGTTAACTCAGTTTTTAAAGCAGTGATTTGCTCAACCTCATCTGCTGTTAATGCTTGATATAACCTAGGATAAGACCAGCCATAGCCCCACCTAAACGTGGTTGGTATAAAAGGGCTTCCACCAATACGTACCCCAGCAAGCATGAGATTAGCTATATGTATCTCGCCTACATCAGCAACACACTGCTGTAATACTTTATCTGCTTTTAATCGTTCCTCGTACGTGCCACCTTGCCAATAGGCATAGTCATGCGCTGTGCAGCACGCTAACCAGAGCTTTTTATGCTGTATGGTCCCATCAGGGAATGAGCTACACCCATCTGATGTAAAGGGTTTTATATTTTCAGCATTAGCTGTACCAGAAAGTAAAATTAGTAAAAGGCTTGCACATAAACGCATTGTGTTAATACTCAAATTCACGTATGTAAGGTTAAATTTATACATAAGTGTTTTAGCTACGATTTTAGTTACAAATAATAACAGTTTTTTAAGTATAAAGAAGACGTCTAACTATCTAGGAACTGTTTATTTTCTATGTTGAAATTATTAGCATAGAGTTTGGTTTTAAGGTAAACCACGCCTATTTTATGTGCTTACTCCCTGTACATGGCAAATACGCGCTGTCTTTAAATTAAACCGAAGAGTGATTAACATTTTTAAATTTTAAAAAAGAGATTCGTTAATTTACTTTTGTTACAATTGAGTTGTTGGCTTACAACACTTATACAATGTTAAGTTAGTATTTTGGAGAAAGGACGTGCTCGAACAAATAGAACAATGGATTGATGCAACAAATATTAAATATAAAACCCAAAGAATTAGTTGTGAGAAATTTGCTAGTGAGTTTGCAGGGTTTTATCCTGTCGAATTTTTAAAAAATGCCTTTTACGTTATTGTCGATGAAATACCCAAACCTAACTTTCCTTTTTTGCGTGAAATGGGATTAGACGATTTTATTGACATGGATGCCGCAGGTACTACATACAAAAACACTTATTACATGCTTCCTTACGTAGCTGATAATTTAGCTGTACATTTTCATGAACTTGTTCACGTAGCCCAATGGAGTGAACTTGGCGCCGAGGCTTTTATGTTACGTTACTTAACCGAAATTCAGCAGGTTGGTTATGCAGCTGCGCCACTTGAAGTAATGGCGTATGGTCTTGATAAGCACTTTACAAATAATGGCAATAAAATAAACGTGCCTGAACACGTGGTTCAAGCGTTGTAGTTAATTAACATTTTCAAAGGATTGCATATGACACGCTTTACTATTTTTTTACTGAGCTTACTTAGTGTAAATGCCTATGCGGCATCGTTTGATGACGATATTGTGGCTTCATTACTTGAAAGAACAACACATAACGTTACCTACGATGGGTCTTATCGCTCTATTGGCTATCCTGGTGGTGATGTACCTGAGAATGTAGGTGTGTGCACCGATGTAATAATTAGAAGTTACAGAAAGTTAGGCATCGATTTACAGAAACTCGTGCATGAAGACATGCAAAATAACTTTACACTGTATCCATCTAAACGTATTTGGGGTTTAAATAAGCCCGATAAAAATATAGACCACCGCAGAGTGCCTAACTTACAAACCTACTTTAAAAGACAGGGTCGTGCGTTAGTATTATCTGATAGCCCTGAAGAGTATAAAACAGGTGATATAGTGACTTGGATGTTACCGGGTAACCTGCCACATATAGGGATGGTAGTTAATGAGCGTTCAGTACAAACTGGCAATCCATTAATTGTACATAACATTGGCCGCGGGGCAGAAAAAACCGATATGCTTTTTGATTATAAAATCACGGGGCACTACCGGTTTGAACCACAGCATTTGAATAAAACGCAGTAAATTTATTTTAAATTAATACTTATATTACCGTTTGGCTTACAGCAGCACAGCAGTATTTCCCCCTCGCGTACAAACGCTAAAGGCTCTTCGTTATAGTGCACTTGGCCTGAGACTAACGTGGCTCTGCACGCGCCACAATAGCCTTCGCGGCATTGATACGCTACGTCTATTTTTTGGTTTTCTAAGCAATGTAAAACAGAAGGGCAGCCAGTGCTAAATTCTATACACTGGCTGTTATCTGCAAGCGTTATACTTGCAGTGGGTTTGTCACTCATTATAAATCAAAGTCACCAAATTCTGAGGCATCTACTTGTGAGTCAATTTGACCTACAAGGTATGAGCTAATTTCTGCTTCTTGCGGTGCAACTTGCACGTTGTCAGACACAAGCCATGAGTTGATCCATGGAATTGGGTTACTGTTGTTTTCAAACTGCGCAGGCAGGCCAATGGCGGTCATACGTGCGTTGGTGATGTACTCAACATACTGACATAAAATGTGTTTGTTTAAACCAATCATAGAGCCATCTTTGAATAAGTACTCTGCCCATTCTTTTTCTTGCTCTGCGGCTTCAACAAACATTTTAATGGCTTCTTCACGGCACTGCGCGGCAACAATCGCCATTTCAGGGTCGTCTTTACCATCTTGCATAATGTTTAAAATATGCTGCGTACCCGACAGGTGAAGCGCTTCATCACGTGCGATTAGCTTGATGATTTTAGCGTTACCTTCCATTAATTCACGCTCAGCAAAGGCAAACGAACACGCAAAGCTGACATAAAAACGAATGGCTTCAAGAATATTTACCGACATCATGGCAAGGTAAAGTTTCTTTTTAAGATCAAATAAGCTAATCACAACGGTTTGACCGTTAATTTCGTGCTTGCCTTCGCCATACAAGTTATAGAGCGACACGCCATTGATTAAATCATCGTAGTAAGTGGTTACCGCATCAGCACGTTCGCTAATTTTTTCGTTACTTACTATGTCGTCAAAAATAAGTTCTGGTGACTGTGTAACGTTACGAATAATGTGGGTGTAAGAGCGACTGTGAATAGTTTCACTAAATGCCCATGTTTCTATCCATGTTTCTAGCTCAGGAATAGACACAATAGGAAGTAGGGCAACGTTTGGCGAGCGGCCTTGTACACTATCAAGCAGCGTTTGATATTTTAAGTTACTTAAAAATATGTGCTTTTCGTGCTCTGGTAATGCTTGAAAGTCTAAACGGTCTTTACTTACGTCTACTTCTTCTGGACGCCAAAAAAACGAAAGTTGCTTTTCAATCAATTTTTCAAAAATAGGGTATTTTTGTTGATCGTAACGCGAAACGTTAACGGTTTGGCCAAAAAACATTGGCTCTTGCATTTGATCATTATGGTTACGACTAAAAGTAGTATAAGACATGTCTATCACTCAAAAAACTATCACTAAAACTATCAGGACAAAGCGGGCAAAGAGCCCGCTTTAAGTTTAACTATTAAATTTTACACGCGCCGCCTGCACAATCATCATCTTCCACTTCTGGAGTGTCGTCTTGAGCATCTGATGCGCCATCGCGGGTGTTATGGTAGTAAAGTGTTTTAACACCAAGCTTGTATGCACCTAGTAAGTCTTTTAATAAGACTTTCATAGGTACTTTACCGCCTTCGTATTTGTTTGGATCATAATTAGTATTGGCCGAAATAGTTTGGTCAATAAACTTTTGCATTATGCCCACTAACTGTAAGTAACCATCGTTTGATGGAATATCCCACAGTAGCTCGTAGTTATCTTTTAAGCGTTCGTACTCAGGAACTACTTGTTTTAAAATACCGTCTTTACTTGCTTTAACGCTAATGTGACCACGTGGTGGCTCAATACCGTTAGTTGCGTTAGAGATTTGCGACGATGTTTCTGAAGGCATTAATGCGCTAAGTGTTGAGTTACGCATGCCGTGCTCTTTAATGCTGGCACGTAACGAATCCCAATCTAAGTGCAGTGGCTCATCACAAATTTTATCTAAGTCACGTTTGTACGTATCAGTTGGCATAATACCTTGAGAGTACGTTGTTTCGTTAAACTTAGGACACGCGCCACGCTCTTTAGCAAGCTCGTTTGATGCCTTCATTAGGTAGTATTGAATTGCTTCAAACGTTTTGTGAGTCAATGCATTAGCACTGCCATCTGAGTAACGCTTACCATTTTTAGCAAGGTAGTAAGCGTAGTTAATTACGCCTATTCCTAACGTACGACGGCCCATAGTGGCATTACGTGCAGCCGGTACTGGGTAGTCTTGGAAATCAAGTAGGTTATCAAGTGCACGTACTGCAAGCTCTGCAAGCTCTTCAAGTTCATCAAGTGACTCAATAGCGCCTAGGTTAAATGCAGATAGCGTACAAAGTGCAATTTCGCCTTCTTCATCGTTTACGTTATTTAACGGCTTAGTTGGCAATGCAATTTCTAAACATAAGTTAGATTGGCGAATTGGCGCAACTTTAGAAATAAACGGGCTGTGCGTATTACAGTGATCCACGTTTTGTAAATAAATACGACCTGTGCTGGCACGCTCTTGTGCGAACATTGAGAAAAGCTCAATCGCTTTAATACGCTTTTTACGAATAGACTCGTCTTGCTCGTATTTTACGTATAACGCATCAAACTCGTCTTGGTCTTCAAAGAATGCATCGTAAAGGCCAGGCACATCTGATGGGCTAAATAACGTAATGTAGTCGTCTTTAATTAAACGAGAATACATTAGTTTATTAAACTGTACGCCGTAATCTAAATGACGAACACGGTTATCATCAACACCACGGTTATTTTTAAGTACCAGTAGGTTTTCTACTTCTAAATGCCAAAGCGGGTAGAATAACGTTGCAGCACCGCCACGTACACCACCTTGCGAGCAGCTTTTAACCGCTGTTTGAAAGTGCTTATAAAAAGGAATACAACCTGTGTGGTACGCCTCGCCGTTACGGATATGGCTACCTAATGCACGAATACGACCGGCGTTAATACCAATACCTGCACGTTGTGAAACGTACTTAACAATGGCAGATGATGTGGCATTAATTGAATCAAGGCTGTCGCCACATTCAATAAGTACACACGAGCTAAACTGGCGCGTAGGTGTACGCACACCCGACATAATTGGCGTAGGTAAAGAGATTTTAAACGTTGATACTGCATCGTAAAAACGTTTGATGTAGTCAATACGCGTTTCGCGCGGGTAGTCAGAGAATAAACTCGCAGCCACTAAGATATATAAAAACTGGGCGCTTTCGTAAATCTCACCCGTTACGCGGTTTTGTACCAGGTATTTACCTTCAAGCTGCTTTACTGCTGCGTAGCTAAAGTTAAGATCGCGCGAATGATCAAGATAAGCATCTAGCTCATCAAGCTCTTGCTCTGTGTAATCAACGAGTAAGTGAGCGTCGTAGCGTTTGTCTTCAACCATTTTTGTAACATGGTCAAATAAACGTGGAGGCTCAAACTGGCCATACGCTTTTTTACGTAAGTGGAATACAGCTAAGCGGGCAGCTAAGTACTGGTAGTCAGGCGACTCTTTTGAAATTTGATCGGCTGCTGCTTTAATGATGGTTTCGTGAATGTCTTTTGTACGAATACCGTCGTAAAATTGAATGTGTGACTTTAATTCAACCTGTGAAACCGATACGTTGTTTAAACCTTCGGCGGCCCATTCAATAACGCGATGGATCTTATCAAGATCTAAAGGCTCTTTACGCCCGTCACGCTTGCTTACAGATAACTGTTGGTTCATAGCTTTGCCTGTATTCCTTGGGAATTGTGTATTTTGACCAATGCTTTATACCTCGCTAAAGCAAGGTACGTATTCATTTATTATAAGTTTCACCGTATTGGCGAATTTAATTGAATAACATTTGGCCACAATATCTGGTGTTGTTCAATTTAGAGATCACAAGATAGTGTGGTCTGAGCTGATTTGCAAGGGACATAATTGCCCCTATTTGTGGATAACTTTGGGATAACGTATTTGTGTTAGTAGTCACTCACCTTCGAACAATCATTTAAGTTGAAATAGCTAAAAATCAACTAATGATCTGCTAAATTTACGCATTTTGAAAATAAATTTCGACTGCTTTTTTTATCATCAAGCTTTGCATAAAAACTAACACAATCACAATATATAGTGTTTAAAAATTTACATGGCACTATATATGGTTAAAGGCATCAATGGGGCTGTGCCAGTTAAAATCGGCTTCCCAGCCCTTGGCCTCATCAATACTTGGTATATAGCCCCAAAGCGCTGTTGCTGTGTGCATACCTGCGGCTTTACCTGCTTCTATATCACGTTGAGCATCACCTATGTATAAACAACGCTTAGGATCTACGTTCATCAGTTTTGTACAGTGTAGTAAGGGTAAAGGTGATGGTTTAGCCTCGGTGAGGGTATCGCCACTGATCACAACGTGTGCATTTTTTAAAGCGGGTATAGCAGCCACTAATGGATCGGTTAAAAACCCGGGTTTATTAGTCATTATTCCCCATTTTATACCTTGGTTCTCAAGGGCTATGAGTAATGATTCTATACCTTCAAAGCAGCGGGTGTGTGTCGCTAGGTTTTGGCTGTAGTGGCTGACTAATTGTTTTATTCGTTCAGTTTGTGGTTGCGATGCCCATTGCGCTTTAAAGCCAAGTTCAAGTAGTGCGCCGGCGCCATTAGACGCTACTTTTCTATACGCTTCAGGCGTAACTTGCGCAACACCTTCACTTTTAAGTACAGCATTTAAAGCAGCACCTAAATCGTTTGCTGTATCAAGCAAGGTGCCATCTAAATCAAATAAGAAAGCGTCGTACTCAAAAGGAGTTAAGGGGGTATGAGAGCTAGCCATTATGCTAACTTCTCAAAATGAAGAATGTAATTAACACTCACATCTGTATTTAATGAATACTGCTTAGAAAGCGGGTTGTAACCCAGGCCAGCACTGGCACGTACTTTTAAACCGGCTTGTTCAGCCCATGCAATAAGTTGTGCAGGTTTGATAAATTTGTTGTGATCGTGTGTGCCCTCAGGCACCATTTTTAACAGCTTTTCAGCACCTACAATAGCAAACAAATAAGCTTTAGGTGTTTTATTTAGGGTTGAGAAAAACACATCAGCCCCTGGCTTGGCAAGCTCTGCGACTGCATGAATAATAGAAGCAGGATCAGGTACGTGCTCTAGCATTTCCATACAGGTTATTACATCAAAGCGAGCAGGGTGCTGGGTTGCAAATTCTTCTGCAGGTACTTTTATATAGTCAACATTTACACCGGTTTCTAGGCTATGAAGCTTTGCTACGGTGAGTGGCTCTTGCCCCATGTCTATACCGGTTACGTGTGCGCCCATGCGTGCCATGCTTTCGCTAAGAATGCCGCCACCACAGCCTACATCGAGTGTTTCTTTATCAAATAAGCCTTGGGTTTTGTTAGCCACAAAGTCTAATCGTAATGGGTTAATTTCGTGAAGAGGTTTAAACTCTCCGTCTTGGTCCCACCATCGCTCTGCAATGGCTTCAAATTTTGCTATTTCTGCGTTATCTACATTTTGATGTTCGGTCATAAAATACTTCCTCGTCAATCTGAGGCCATTATATAGGGCTAAATTGATAAATCGCAAAGTTTTGCGCCTGTAAATTTAAATTAATTGTGATAGCATGGTCGCTTAGAAATAATAACAAATACTCTTGGCGCCTAATACCGGGTTGCTAAGAGCTGATACTGAAGGAATGTGATATCAAATGACTGATCTCGCCAATGAAATTCTGCCAGTCAATATTGAAGACGAGTTAAAAAACTCCTACCTTGATTACGCAATGAGCGTAATTGTAGGACGTGCATTACCAGACGTACGTGATGGTTTAAAACCTGTTCACCGCCGCGTTTTGTTTGCAATGAACGAGCTTAGTAATGACTGGAATAAGCCTTACAAAAAATCGGCCCGTGTGGTCGGTGACGTAATCGGTAAATACCACCCACACGGCGACAGTGCAGTTTATGACACCATCGTGCGTATGGCACAGCCATTCTCACTACGTTATATGCTTGTAGATGGCCAAGGTAACTTCGGTTCGGTTGATGGTGATTCAGCAGCGGCAATGCGTTATACAGAAGTACGTATGGCAAAAATGTCGCATGAGTTATTAGCCGATCTTGAAAAAGAAACGGTTGATTTCGTTCCTAACTACGACGGTACCGAACAAATTCCTGACGTTTTACCAACCAAAGTGCCTAACTTACTTGTTAACGGTTCATCGGGTATTGCGGTAGGTATGGCAACAAACATTCCACCTCATAACTTAACTGAAGTGGTTAATGGTTGTTTAGCGCTTATTCAAAACCCTGATTTAACGATTCATGAATTAATGGATTACATTCCGGGTCCTGATTTCCCAACGGCTGCCATTATCAATGGTAAAAAAGGCATTGAAGATGCTTATTTAACCGGCCGTGGTAAAGTGTACATGCGTGCACGCGCCGACATCGAAACCGATGAAAAAACAGGCCGCGAAACCATTATCGTGCACGAAATTCCTTATCAGGTTAACAAAGCACGCTTAATTGAAAAAATTGCTGAGCTTGTTAAAGATAAAAAAATTGAAGGCATTAGCGCACTACGTGATGAATCAGATAAAGACGGTATGCGTATCGTTATTGAGATCAAACGTGGTGATGTAGGTGAAGTTATCCTCAACAACTTATATTCACAAACTCAGTTACAAACTGTGTTTGGTATGAATATGGTTGCATTAATTAACAACCAACCTAAGTGTTTCAACTTAAAAGAAATGCTTGAAGAGTTTGTTATTCACCGCCGTGAAGTGGTTACACGCCGTACCGTATTTGATTTACGTAAAGCGCGCGACCGTGCTCATACCCTTGAAGGTTTAGCAATTGCGCTTGCCAACATCGACCCAATTATTGAGTTAATTCGTAAATCGCCAACCCCAGCTGAGGCTAAAGTAGCCTTAACAGCTCGCCCATGGGATTTAGGTAACGTACAAGCTATGCTCGAAAAAGCAGGCGAAGACAACGTAGCACGCCCAGATTGGCTGGCAAGTGAGCTGGGTATTCGCGATGGTCAGTACTATATTTCTGAGCAGCAAGCACAAGCAATTCTTGATTTACGTTTACACAAACTAACTGGTCTTGAGCATGAAAAAATCTTAGCAGAGTACCAATCGCTGTTAGATTTAATTGCTGAGCTACTACACATTTTAGGTAGCCCTGAGCGTTTAATGGAAGTTATTCGTGATGAGTTAGTAGAAATTAAAGAGCAATATGGTGATGAGCGTCGTACAGAAATTAACGCTGCAGCGCACGATATCAGCCTTGAAGATTTAATTAACGAAGAAGATGTTGTTGTGACCCTATCGCACGAAGGTTACGTTAAGTATCAGGCATTGTCTGATTACGAAGCGCAGCGCCGTGGTGGTAAAGGTAAGTCAGCAACGAAGATGAAAGATGAAGATTTCATTGAGCGTCTTTTAGTGGCTAATACCCACGATACCATTTTATGTTTCTCTACTGCGGGTCGTTTGTATTGGCTTAAAGTATACCAGTTACCACTGGCTAGTCGCGCCGCTCGCGGTAAGCCAATTGTTAACTTACTGCCACTTGAAGATGATGAACGCATCACTGCTATCTTACCTGTACGCGAGTACGAAGAAGATAAATACATTTTCATGGCAACTGCATTTGGTACTGTGAAGAAAACACCACTAACGGCATACAGCCGTCAACGTGCAAGCGGTATTATTGCGGTAAACCTTAACGAAGGCGATAGCCTAATTGGGGTTGATATTACCGACGGTAGCAACGAAATTATGTTGTTTACTGATGCAGGTAAAGTGGTACGCTTTAAAGAAGCGGAAGAGTCTGCTGTTGTTGATGAAAACGGCAACCCGGTACTTGACGAAGAAGGCAACCCTGAAATTCGTTTCAAAGGTGTTCGCCCTATGGGTCGTACTGCTACCGGTGTTCGTGGTATTAAAATGGCCGACGACCAACGCGTAGTGTCGTTAATTGTGCCTAAGTCTGATGGTGCTATTTTAACTGTGACTGAAAACGGTTACGGTAAACGTACTCAACTTGAAGATTACCCATCTAAGAGCCGTGCAACACAAGGTGTTGTATCTATTAAGGTGAGTGAGCGTAATGGCGCAGTAGTTGGCGCTGTACAAGTTGACGACAACGACGAAATAATGATTATTTCAAACCGTGGTACGCTAGTACGTACCCGCGTTAATGAAGTATCGACGGTTGGACGTAACACCCAAGGTGTTATTTTGATCAGAACTATTGACGAAGAGCAAGTAGTTGGTTTACAACGTATCGAAGAGATTGAAGTTACAGACAGTGACTTAGTTGATATTGAAGACGTTGAAACGGTTGATACAGTAAATGAAGAAGCAACGGATGATAATCCACCTTCTGAATAACTGAAATTGAAAAAGCGGCTAAGGCCGCTTTTTTTAATCATGTTGAAAAAAATTAATAATCCTTTTTTGTTTATCAAAAGAGTTTAAATTACTGGAATGAGGCAAAGGTAATGAGTAAATATAATTTTTGTGCGGGGCCAGCTATGCTTCCACAAGCTGTTATGCAAAAAGCACAAAAAGAATTTTTAGACTGGCAAGACTTAGGCGTATCTGTGATGGAAATTAGCCATCGTAGTAAAGATTTTTTAGCGCTTACTGCAAAATGCGAAGCCAGCCTTCGTCGTTTAATGAACATTAGCGATGAATTTGAAGTGTTATTTATGCACGGTGGTGGCCGCGGTCAATTTAGCGCTGTGCCATTAAATTTACATCAAAATGGTAAAACGGCGGTTTACTGCGAGAACGGCGTTTGGTCTAAAAGTGCCACTGATGAAGCTAATAAATTTACTCAAACCCACTCAATCAACGTTAGAAATGACGCAAACGGGCTGTTTTCTATAAAAGAAGTGGCGCAGTGGGAGTTACCTGCAGATGCATCTTACATTCACTACTGCCCAAATGAAACAGTAGACGGCTTAGAGATTTTTGATGTGCCGAGCCACCCAACGGCACCTATTATTGCTGATATGTCATCGACTATTTTGTCGCGTGAAATTGACGTAAATAAATTTGATTTAATTTATGCCGGTGCACAAAAAAATATAGGTCCATCAGGTATAGCTATTGTTATTGTGCGCAAAACATTACTTGAGCGTGAAGGTTTAGCTAAACCTGGCATTTTAGATTACGCACTTGAAGCAAAACAAGGCAGCATGTTTAATACACCGCCTACTTTTGCATGGTATTTAGCGGCCGAAGTATTTGAATGGCTAGAGCAAAACGGTGGCGTTAAGGCAATGGAAGCACAAAATATTGCTAAAGCTAAGCTGCTTTATGACTTTATTGATGAATCGCCTTTTTATACTAATAAAGTAGCCACGCATTGTCGTTCGCGTATGAATGTACCGTTTTGGTTAAACGATGAAAGCTTAAACGAAAAGTTTGTAACGCAATCTAAAGAAGCCGGCTTACTTGCCCTAGAAGGACACAGAATTGTAGGCGGTATGCGCGCAAGTATTTATAACGCAATGCCACTTGCAGGTGTGCAAGCCTTGGTTGACTTTATGGCGGCATTTGCACAGGAGCACAGCTAATGGAACAACTTCGTTTAGAGCCTATTTCTCGTGTAAATGGCAGTGTTACCTTACCAGGGTCTAAAAGCCTATCAAACCGTATTTTATTATTAGCAGCGCTGGCTCAAGGGACTACCGTTGTTGAAAACCTGCTAGATAGCGATGATATTCGCCATATGTTGGGTGCATTAAAACTACTAGGTGTTAACGTAACGCTTAATGATGATCGCACTGTGGCAACCGTAGAAGGGGTTGGCGGTGTATTTAAAACCCCAAGTGACCCTTTATTTTTAGGCAATGCAGGTACTGCTTATCGTCCTTTAACCGCGGTACTCGCTGCTGTAGCTGGGGAATATGAGCTTATAGGTGAGCCGCGCATGGAAGAGCGCCCAATAGGGCACTTGGTCGATGCGCTACAAGCACTTGGCGGCGATATTACCTACACAAAACATAAAGACTACCCACCGCTAAAAATAATTGGTGGGCAAATTAAAGGCGGTACTGTTGAAATTGATGGCAGTATTTCTAGCCAGTTTTTAACAGCATTGCTAATGGCTGCCCCTTTATTTAGTGGTGATACGCAAATTACCATTAAGGGTACTTTGGTATCTAAGCCTTACATTGATATTACGTTAGATGTAATGGCGCGTTTTGGGGTGACAGTTGAGCACAGCGACTATACAACATTTAAAGTTAAAGGCGGCCAACAATACCAATCACTAGAGCGTATTATGGTGGAGGGTGATGCATCATCAGCGTCTTACTTTGTTGCGGCAGCGGCTATTGCCGGTGGCGAAATTGAAATTAAAGGCGTGGGCGCTAAATCAGTTCAAGGTGATATTGGTTTTGCTAAAGTGATGGAACAAGTTGGCGCTGAAATAAAATGGTATGACGAGCGTTTAGTTGTTCGCAAAGGTGAATTAAAAGGTGTAGATATTGACGCTAACGCTATCCCTGATGCGGCAATGACACTTGCTACGGTTGCTTTATTTGCTAAAGGTCCTACGGCTATTCGCAATATTTATAACTGGCGTGTAAAAGAAACCGACCGTTTATATGCTATGGCAACTGAACTTCGTAAAGTGGGTGCCGAGGTTGTAGAGGGTGAAGATTTTATCGAAATTACACCACCGAGTGCATTCAATGATGTGGCTATAGATACGTATGACGATCACCGCATAGCGATGTGTTTTGCAATGGTTGCCGTAGGCGGAAAGCCTATTACAATCAACGATCCTAAGTGTACATATAAAACTTTTCCAACCTTTTTCAAGGTTTTAGCATCAGTGAGTGAGTAGGCTTTTTATAAATAATTATAAAAAGTTACACACTAAAGCGGATCTATTTGCAGAAGTGACGTATAATATCGCGGTTTTATTTAGGTGTGCATTGCAGGAGGTTTTAAATGCAGGCGTTATTAATGCCCGTAATCACCGTTGATGGCCCAAGTGGTTCAGGTAAAGGAACTGTTTGTCGCTTGTTAGCCGACAAATTGGGGTGGGATGTATTGGATAGCGGCGCAATTTACCGTGTATTATCCCTTGCCGCACTTCATCACCAAATAGCATTAGACAACGAAGAAGCGCTTGTTCCGCTTGCTGCAAACTTAGATGTGCAGTTTTTGGTTGATAGCCAAACTAATGCTGGAAAAGTTATTTTAGAAGGCGAAGATGTAACCTCGACAATTCGTAATGAAGAGGTTGGGGCAGCTGCTTCAAAAGTGGCTGCATTACCGCGTGTACGTGAAGCGTTACTTCGACGCCAGCGTGCGTTTAAAACCGAACGGGGCTTAATTGCTGATGGCCGAGATATGGGCACCGTGGTTTTTCAAGACGCACCATTAAAAATATATTTAACCGCTAGTGCACAAGAACGCGCGCGCAGACGTTATGTTGAGTTGAATGAGCGCGGCCTTGATGTTACACTAAGTGGTCTATTACAGGACATTCAAGCTCGTGATGAGCGCGATATGAATCGCACCGTTGCGCCGCTTGTTCCTGCTGATGATGCAATTGAAATAGACACAAGCGAGCTTAACGCTCAGCAAGTGTTTGATAAAGTTATAACTTTAGTCGATATTGCTATCTCACAAGGCAAGCTTCCTAAACGAAGCTAAACACATTTTATGCACCAGCAGGACGCCAGTGCTATTTTAACAACCCCATGCAGCATGGTTGCTTATTGGTATTAATATATGAGACGTATATTCGTATGTCAGAAAATTTTGCGCAGTTATTTGAAGAAAGCTTAAAGGGTTTTGAAGCAGAGCAAGGCTCTATTGTTAAAGGTACAGTAATCTCAATCGAGAATAACATTGTACTTGTAGATGCTGGTCTTAAATCAGAAAGTGCTATCCCTGCAGAGCAGTTCAAAAATGCTGCTGGTGAACTAGAAGTTGCTGTAGGCGACGAAGTAGATGTTGCACTAGATGCAATCGAAGACGGTTTCGGTGAAACTATCCTTTCTCGTGAGAAAGCGAAGCGTCACGAAGCGTGGATCCGTCTTGAGAAAGCATGTGAAGAGCAAGAGACTGTTACTGGTGTTATCAACGGTAAAGTTAAAGGTGGTTTCACAGTTGAAGTTGATTCAATCCGTGCTTTCCTACCTGGTTCACTTGTTGATGTTCGTCCAGTACGTGACACAACTCACCTTGAAGGCAAAGAGCTTGAATTTAAAGTAATCAAGCTTGACCAAAAACGTAACAACGTTGTTGTTTCACGTCGTGCAGTTATCGAATCTGAAAACTCACAAGAACGTGAAGAGCTTCTTGCTAACCTTGTTGAAGGTCAAGAAGTTAAAGGTATCGTTAAGAACCTTACTGACTACGGTGCATTCGTTGACCTTGGTGGTGTTGATGGTCTACTACACATCACTGATATGGCGTGGAAGCGTGTTAAGCACCCTTCAGAAATCGTTAATGTTGGCGACGAAATCGCAGTTAAAGTTCTTAAATTCGACAAAGATAAAACTCGTGTATCTCTAGGCCTTAAACAGCTTGGCGAAGATCCATGGGCAGCTATCGCTGGTCGTTACCCAGAAGGTTCTAAGCTTTCTGGTCGTGTAACTAACCTTACTGATTACGGTTGCTTCGTAGAAATTGAAGAAGGCGTTGAAGGTCTAGTTCACGTTTCTGAAATGGATTGGACTAACAAGAACATCCACCCTTCAAAAGTTGTTTCACTAGGTGACACTGTTGAAGTTATGGTTCTTGAAATCGACGAAGAACGTCGTCGTATTTCTCTTGGTCTTAAGCAATGTATTGCTAATCCTTGGCAGGAATTTGCTCGTCTACAAAACAAAGGCGACCAAGTTACTGGTAAGATCAAATCAATCACTGACTTCGGTATCTTTATCGGTCTTGACGGTGGTATTGATGGTCTTGTACACCTTTCAGACATTTCTTGGAACACGCCTGGCGAAGAAGCTGTACGTGAATTCAAGAAAGGCGACGAAATCACTGCTATCGTATTGCAAGTTGACCCAGAGCGTGAACGTATCTCTCTAGGTGTTAAGCAAATCGAAGCTGACCCGTTCAATAACTACCTTGATGCAAACAAAAAAGGTGCTATTGTTAAAGGTAAAGTGACTGAAGTTGATGCGAAAGGCGCAACTGTAGAGCTTATCGAAGGCGTTGAAGGTTACATCCGTGTAGCTGATATCGCTCAAGAGCGCGTTGAAGATGCAACGACTGTTGCTTCTGTAGGCGACGAAATCGAAGCTAAATACGTTGGCGTTGATCGTAAGAACCGCACTTTAAGCTTATCTGTTAAAGCTCTTTTCGAAGCAGAAGAGAAAGAAGTACTAGAGAAGCTTAAGAAAGAAGAGCCAGTGTTTGAAAACGCAATGGCAGCTGCTTTCGCAAATGCACAAAAAGACTAATTACTAATTAGTTTTTAATTGGAAGGGCAGTTTTGCCCTTCCACTATTCTCTTTAAGGAAACGCTATGACTAAGTCAGAACTGATAGAAACACTTGCCGAACAGCACGCACACGTTCCAGTGAAAGATGTTGAAAATGCAGTAAAAGAAATTCTTGAACAAATGGCCGGCTCATTATCTACTTCAGATCGTATTGAGATCAGAGGTTTTGGTAGTTTCTCTTTGCATTACCGCGCTCCTCGCACAGGTCGTAATCCTAAGACTGGCGATACAGTAGAGCTTGATGGTAAGCACGTACCTCATTTTAAACCAGGCAAAGAATTACGCGACCGCGTAAACGAGAGTATTGCCTAGTTAACCAGTTGGAGTAGTTACTTGTTTAAGGTATTAAAAATTATTCTGGTTGTACTATGCCTATTTTGCGCATTTTTATTGGGTTCTCAAAATCCACAATTAGTACAAATCAATTATATTATTGCCAGTAATACCTTGCCACTCGCTGTAATAATAAGTATCTGCTTTATACTGGGTGTAATAATAGGGTGTTTTATTAGCTTTAAATTGTTTTCTAAATTAAAGTGGCAAAATTACCGCTTAAAAAAACAATTAGCGCCAGAAAAAAATAATAGTAAGCTTATTGCTAATAAAGACACCTAATCATGATTGAGCTTTTGTTTTTACTACTGCCTGTTGCTGCCGGTTATGGCTGGATTATGGGCAAAAATAGTGCAAAAAACCAAGCTCATCAACTCAACCGCCAAATCACTTCAGAATACAGTAAAGGCTTAAAGTTTTTACTAGACAGAGAAGAAGATCAGGGCTTAGAGCACCTAATAAACCTATTAGAAGTGGCTGCTGACTCTGTTGACCACTACTCAACCCTTGCTACCATGTTTCGCCGAAGAGGTGAGCTTGACCGCGCAATAAAAATTCATGAACTCCTTTTAAAACACCCAAGCTTAAATGAACAACAAGCTGCCGCTAGCCGTTTAGAATTAGCTGAAGATTATATTATGGCCGGCTTATTAGACGGTGCAGAAGAGCATTTAGTGTGGCTTGTTAAAGCTTGGCATGAACAAGCACTTGACCCAATTATTACTTTATACTCGCAAACCCGAGAGTGGGAAAAGGGCATTAATATGTTCGAAGCCCATAGTGAGTTATTCGTTAAAGAGCAGCATTTTAAAGCAATTGCTAATTTTTACAGCGAAGCTGCCTTAAGCGAAAATAAACCACAATTAATGAACAAAGCCATTAGCTTAAATTACAAAGCGGTTCGCCCTTTATACGAATTAGGGTTATCGGCTTACACAAGTGAAGACTACGTAAAAGCAATTTACTATTGGCGTGAACTCGTTTGCCAATTTACGTTATTTGCGCCTTTGTTTATTGACCAGCTTGCACATAGTTATAAGCAGTTAAATTTAACACATCAGTTTCATGATTTATTATGTGACTTGCTCGATAAAGGCGGGGTGCTAATAAAAATAAAACATTGCCAAGCACTGTTAGAGCAAGGAAATACTAAACAGGCATTTGATTTTTTAACCGACAGCTTAAAACGTCAGCCTACAATTCGAGGTTTTAGCTTTTTACTACAGCTAATGGGTGATAAAAATCCAAATACCAAAGAAGTACTTGATGAAATTGATAAGCTAGTTACGTCGTATATAGCTACAAAACCAGACTTTCAATGCCAACATTGTGGTTTTACAAGCCACACTATTTATTGGAACTGCCCATCTTGTAAACATTGGGAAACCATTGTGCCAAGTAGAGGCCTAGACGGATTTTAATAACCCCCAACTATTTATAACTTTACTGCCATTCATTAGGATAGTTATGTCTTTAGAAGATACAAAAAAAGTTCTTATTGCCCTAGATTACGATTCACAAGACGCGGCTCTTAATTTTGTAAAAAAACTCTCACCAGATACGTGTCGCTTAAAAGTAGGCAAAGAAATGTTTACTTATTTTGGCCCTGCATTCGTTAAACAGTTAATCGATTTAGGCTTTGACGTATTTTTAGATTTAAAATTTCATGATATCCCTAATACAGTTGCAAAAGCGGTCACCGCAGCGGCTAATATGGGCGTTTGGATGGTAAACGTTCATGCATCAGGTGGTTTTGAAATGATGAATAAGGCAAAGCAGGCACTTGAAAAGTTTGGTGATAAAGCACCTTTATTAATTGCAGTGACAGTGCTAACCAGCATGGACGAAGCTGAACTAAAGCGTTTGGGTGTTGAAAAATCAGCGCAAGAACAAGTTATTCATTTAGCTAAATTAACAAAAGAAGCAGGGCTTGATGGCGTAGTATGTTCTGCCCAAGAAGCGAAAGCGCTAAAAGCACAATTAGGTAGCGAGTTTAAGCTAGTTACTCCAGGCATTCGCCCTGCTGGTAGTGATGTGGGTGACCAAAAACGCATTATGACACCTAAGCAAGCTATTGAAGCGGGTAGCGATTACTTAGTGATTGGGAGACCGATCACACAATCGTCAGATCCGGTACAAACTTTAACTGATGTTAATAAATCACTAGTTTAAGTTAACAAAAAGCAATTATTTAGTGCTAAACCCCTTTTATGAATACATTTTTATGCTACATTAGTACTAAGAATGCAGTAAGGGGTTTATTTTGAAGTTAATTTTTGGATCTATTTTAATTGTTGTTGCAGGTTTTTCAGTAAATAAATATGTTTTTTCTAGTAAAGCTTATGATGGAGTAGCGACGATTACTGACTTAGTCGCAAATTACCCTGTCGATTTATTTGAATTTAAGCAAACCATGCATGGCTACGCACACCACTTATGCTATAAAAATGAAGAGCGGTTAACGCGCCAAAACGTAACTACGTCAGATTGCATTTCAAATCACGACGACAAACAAAGTGAATGTGAAAATAAAGTATTTAGGTTGGCGCCACTAAGCTTAGAAACCAAAGCTGAGATACTTGATTATTCAAAGCAATATACAGAATGTACGTTACCGTATAAGCGTATTATGGGCTAATGCCTATTAGCAATTCCCTAATTATTTTTCAGGGGTAAACCTAGTGTTAGCTTTGTTTAAAAATTTCATTTACGCGAAGGTGAGGGCAGAGAATAGGGCAATATAAGTGCCATTAGCGATAATAGCTAAATAACGTTTTTTTATTCATCAAAACGTTTTATCATCTTTGAACAATCATTTAATTAGACTATTTAGAAAAAATTTAACTATAAGCGCCAACATAATGTTAGCGCTTATAAAAAGTGTACAATTATTTTAAGCGGATAGATTTGGCTTCTATGTCTATCAAGCCTTGCTTAAATAAACCACCAATGGCTTTTTTGTAGTTAGCTTTACTGGTTGAAAATACTTTTTTGATAAGCTCAGGATCAGATTTATCACCAATGGCTAGTATGCCGCCCTCGTTTTTAAGCTTTTCCATTATTTTATCGCCAAGTTCACTTACTTTACCCATGCCTGGCTTTTCAAGTATAACGTCGATTTTTCCGTCTTCACGTACTTTTTGAACAAACCCTTTAAGCTTTTGCCCTACAAATAAGTTTTTAAATACCATGTTGTAAAACACAACACCAAAGTGAGACTCTTCAATAAGCACTTTGTAGCCAATATCTGTTTTTCCAGCAACAATTAAATCAACTTCTTGAAGATGTGTGTACTCAGGCTCATCTTTTGATAAAAAGCGATTAAAGTTGCTTGATGCACAAATACGTTGGCTCGCATTATCTAAATATAAGCGAACTAAGTAAGAATGACCTTCTTGCATACGTGGTTTTTGCTCGTTAAATGGAGCTAAAACATCTTTCTCTAGTCCCCAATCTAAAAAAGCGCCAATGCTATTTATTTCTTTAACACGAAGCAGTGCGTATTCACCTACTTGGGCATGGGGTTTTTTTACTGTTGCTGTAGGTAAATTGGCGTTATCTAAAAAGATAAAAACGCTTATGCTATCGCCAGCTTCAAGTTCATCTTTAATTTCGTGTTTTGGTAAAAACACTTCCCCTAAATCGTGGCCATCAAGGTAAGCACCTTCATTGCTCACTTCTTTTACAAATAAGGTTTGTGTTGTTCCTAGGTAACTCATAATTATTCCTGCTCAGGCTTTTTTTTACGGCGCATTGGTGAATTGCCATCAATGTTCATCGGGGCTTTTATAGGTGCAGCTGGTTTTTTAGGTTTTGCCTTGCGTTTAACTTGCGGCTTTTTCACCTGTGCAACTTTTTTAGTTTTTACAGCAGCTGTTGCAGGCTTTTTCTCTTTTATACCTTTAAATTTAGCTTTAAGGCCATCCACGCTTGCAAAAACCAGCTCGTCGTTCAAAAACGACTTAATTGCTAAGTAGCTTGCCCAGTCTTTAGGGCCTACTAGCGATAATGCATTACCTTTAAATCCGGCGCGGCCTGTACGACCTATACGGTGTACATACTCTTCAGCGTGTTTTGGTAAATCAAAATTGATTACGTGCGTTACACTTAATAAGTCCAATCCTCGCGAAGCAACATCAGTGGTGATCAAAATTTTAAAGTTTTCGCGGCTAAACGAGTCCATGATCTCTAGGCGTTTGCTCTGTGTTAAATCGCCAGCTAAAGCCACCGATTTAAAACCTTTTGCATTTAATGCTTCACTTAAACGGCTGGTATCGGCACGGGTTGCTGTAAATATAATACATTGGCCAACATCATCTTGTTTTAAAAAGTGCTCAAGTAACGCTTCTTTATGATCAAGGTGATCGGCTAAATAGAGTGTTTGTTTAATATCACTGTGTTGCTCGTTAGCGGCGCTCAGTGTAATTTGTTTTGGCTTTTTTAATAAATTACGCGATAGGGCATCTACTTGAGCGTGATCTAGTGTCGCTGAAAACAACAATGTTTGGCGCAAGCGGTGATTAGCTTGCTCGTTAATCATTTTCAGCTGTTCAGTAAAACCTAAGTCTAAAATACGGTCAGCTTCATCAAAAATTAATAGCTCTAACCCGCTTAATTGTAATGAGCGTTTTGTGATGTGATCGGCCAAACGCCCAGGGGTTGCCACAACAAAGTGCGGGTCGTTACGAAGGGCTTTAATTTGATCGTTAAAGTTCTCGCCACCGAGTATTTTTACAGCTTTAATGTTTGTGCCCGCAATTAATAAACGCAATTGCGTAAATACTTGCGTTGCAAGCTCACGGGTTGGTGCAACGATGAGGACACGTGGATCGCGTTTACTGAGCGCTTTTTGTTTCATAACTCGCTGAACAGCAGGTAATAAAAACGCTAATGTTTTGCCCGACCCAGTTTTAGACTGAGCAAAAATGTCATGCCCTGCAAGTGCGGTAGGCACTGCATGTGCTTGAATATCTGTGGGCTGGGTGATCCCTTGATGTGCTAATTGTGTTTCAAGGCGAGTATCAATCCCAAGATCAGTAAAGTGCAAAGTCGTGTTCTCCAATGTGCAACTTAAATTAATGGCCGCATTATAGCTTACACAAGGGTTATGCCGACAGTAAAAACCATTCTAACGCGCTATTTTTTGCAATTAATTATAAAAAGCGTAAAATACGCGCCCCATATGCGCCGGATTTACGATTCGGTAAACGCCACTTAAGGCTATCAAAGCAAAATAGGAAGTAAAATGACTGCTGTTCATAAAGATGATGTAACAAACGAGCACTTTGTAGTGTGTGCAATGTACAAATTTGTAGGTTTGCCAAATTTTGAAGCACTACGTAAACCCCTTTTAGAAGTGATGGAAGCAAACGAAGTACGCGGTACTTTATTGCTTGCTGCTGAAGGTATTAACGGTACTGTATCGGCTAAGCGCGAAGGAATAGATAACTTACTTGCGTGGTTAGACACACAAGAAAACCTAAAAGACATAGTGACTAAAGAATCATACGATGATGAATGCCCGTTTTACCGCACTAAAGTAAAGCTAAAAAACGAAATTGTTACTATGGGCGTTGAAGGGGTTGACCCACTAAAAGTAGTGGGAAGCTATGTTAAGCCTAAAGAGTGGAATGCATTAATATCAGACCCTGAAGTGATTTTGATTGATACACGTAACGATTACGAAATTGAAATTGGTACTTTTCAAAATGCAGTCGATCCTAATACCAAAACTTTCCGAGAGTTCCCTCAGTGGGCTAAAGAAAATTTAGACCCAGAAAAACACAAAAAAGTAGCCATGTTTTGTACCGGTGGTATTCGCTGCGAAAAATCAACGGCTTACATGAAAGAGCAAGGGTTTGATGAAGTTTACCACCTTGAAGGCGGTATTTTAAAATACCTAGAAGAAGTGCCAAAAGAAGAAACAATGTGGGAAGGCGAGTGTTTTGTTTTTGATAATCGTGTAGCAGTAAATCATGATTTACAAAAAGGCTCTTACGATCAATGTCATGCGTGTCGTATGCCGATTACAGAAGAAGAAAAGCAAAAGCCAGAATACATGGAAGGTGTTTCGTGTCATCACTGTATTGATAATGTAACCGATGAGCAACGTGCTCGTTTTGCTGAGCGTCAAAAGCAAATAGAATTAGCACAAGCACGTGGTGAAGGGCACATTGGTAATGAAGCGCAAGCGGTTTTACAACAACGTAAAGAAGCTAAAAAAGCACAAAAAGAAGCCCAGCGCGGTAAATAATCTTTAACTACCTATTATCTACATAGCCCAGTTTATACTGGGCTTTTTTATTTATATAGCCACTTTTTAGTTTAATCCTGCCTGTATTTGTATAAATGCTTAGTCATTAGGCGCCTTTTTCAAAAATTAATTGGTATTACCAATTTAATTTCATCTTATAGTTTTGCTAATTTATCGTTCTATCCTACCTATTGATCAATCAGCTGTTAGACTTCGTAAGGTAATGGAAATAATAATTAATTAAGGTGTTACTTTGAAATCGCAAAACTTTTTAATCGGTGTGCTTAGTTCGCTGCTGTTTTTCAGCGTTCCTGCAATGAGCGCGAACGTTGTTGTACAAAAAATTGCCCTCGAAAGTGCTAAACAACAAGTGCAAGCGGTAGGAAATACAGAGGCAATACATTCGGTTGTAATGTACCCTGCAGTAGGCGATAGAGTAACAGGCGTTTTTTTTAAGCCAGGTGATAAAGTAAAAAAAGGCGATACTTTACTCGAACTTGATTCTCGTAGGCAAAAAGCAGCGCTTGATGAAGCTAAAATTAAACTTGCCGACACCCAGCGAATACTAAAACGATTAGAACAAAGTCAGGCCAAAGGCGCAGTACCTAAAAGCGATGTTGATGATGCTAAAACCGTTGTAGAGCTTGCCAAAGTCACCCTCATACAGGCTCAAACTGAGCTTGAAGACAGAAAAGTAATTGCGCCGATAAATGGCATTATGGGTTTAACAGATGTTGAGGTAGGCGATAGAATAACCGAGCAAACCCCCATTGCCACAATAGATGACACAACAAGCCTGTACATAAATTTTAACGCACCGGAGTCGGCTATCAGTATGCTGCGTAATAAAAGCAGCTTAACGGTGTTTCCTTGGCAATCAGACACTGCCATTAACGCTGATATTGCCTATTTAGACTCACGCGTAGACCCACAAACTCGTACTTTACGTGTTAAAGCCAAGCTAAATAATGAAAAACAACAATTTTTACCTGGTATGAGCTTTAGAGTACATATTGAAGTGTTAGGCGAGCATTTTGCTGCAGTTCCTGAGGCTGCATTACTGTGGGGTGCAACAGGCCCGTATGTATGGACCAGCGTTGATAAAAAAGCCACACGTGTTGATGTAAAAATAGAGCAGCGCTTGGCGGGGCGATTATTGGTTTCTGGGCCGTTAAATAAAGGCGATATTTTAGTAATTGAAGGGGTACAACGCTTACGGGCAGGCCAAGAGCTAAGCTTTAATTTACCCGCGCAAGACACGCAGGAGTAGGTATGAAACAGCAACCTATGATGCAAGACTTACCCTCAATGTCGATTCGCCGCCCAGTACTTATTGTGGTGCTTAACTTATTAATTATTATTGCAGGTATTGCCGCTATTGCGGGTGTTGAAGTAAGAGAGCTTCCTGATGTAGATAGACCACGTATTACGGTTTCGGCGCCATTTCCTGGTGGCTCGCCTGAGACCGTTGATACCGAAGTAACCAGCAAATTAGAAGGCGCAGTAGCGCGTGTAAGTGGCGTTAAATCAATACGCGCACAAAGTGAAGAGGGAAATGCACGTATTGTGGTCGAATTTAGACCAGGCATAAATTTAGATGACGCCGCGAATGAAACGCGTGAGTCTGTTGCACGTGTAGAGCGAGACCTTCCAGAGGAAGTAGAACGTGTTTCTATTATTAAAGCCGACAACGACGCCGAGGCAGTTGTATCTCTGACTGTTTCAAGTGAAAGTTTATCGCTTGAAGCACTTACCGAGCGTGTAAATGTTGACTTAGCGCCGCAATTTTTAACTATTCCAGGTGTCGCAGATGTACGCTTAAACGGAGATAGAGAACGCGTATTAAGGGTACGAATAGACCCGCTAAAACTAAGTAGCTTTAATTTAACAGTGCCTGATGTAGCACAAGTGCTTAGCCAAGCACCGTTTGATGTGCCAGCAGGGAGTTTAAAGTCAAACGATCAGCAAATTATTGTACGTGCCGATGCAACCTCTATTACTCCAGAGCAAGTTGGGGATATTATAATACAAGGCGATACCCGAGTTAGTGATATTGCGGCTGTGTATTTTGGCCCTGCCGATCCGCGCTCTATGGTAAGGCTAAACGGTAAGCCCGTAATTGGTATGGAAATTATTCGACAAGCACAATCAAATACAATTGAAATATCAGATGAAGTGCTCAAGCTCATTACAAGCATGCAAACGCGCTTTCCAGAAATGGAATTTACACTTACCTCCGATGACGCACAATTTATAAGAAGCTCAGTAGATGAAGTAATTTACTCTTTATTACTTACAGTATTGTTAGTGGTTGTCACTTTGTGGGTATTTATTGGCTCTTGGCGCGCCACTTTAGTGCCTGCTTTTGCTATTCCTGTTGCCTTAATAGGGTCTTTAGCACTTATATGGGCACTGGGTTTTTCAATAAATATTTTAACCTTGTTGGCGCTTGTATTAGCCACAGGCTTAATTGTTGATGATGCCATAGTAGTAAGTGAAAATATTCAGCGCCAGCGGGGGCTAGGTTTAGGGCGTCGGGCAGCTGCTGTAATAGGCACGCGCGAAGTGTTTTTTGCTGTTGTAGCAACCACGGCTGTACTTGCCGCTGTATTTATACCTATTGCGTTTTTACCCTCTACTGCGGGTCGCTTATTTAGAGAGTTTGGTGGAGTACTTGCCGGTGCGGTAATTATATCAAGCTTTGTGGCACTTTCATTAGTGCCTGCTCTTACCTCCAAATTAAAGTTAAAGCAGGGCGGTTTTCACCCATTTGCTAAACTAGGCCATTGGTTGGGTGGTATTTATACAAAAACAATTCATAAAGTGCTTAACCATGCATGGCTTACGTTTGCGCTCTGTTTATTGGTTGCAGCAGGCTCAGGTGCTTTGTACGCCAGTTTAGACAGCGAGCTTTTACCCACAGAAGACCGAGGAAAAATTCGTATATTTGCACGTGGCCCAGATGGTGTAGGACTAAACTTTATGGATAGGCAAGCGATAAAAATGGAAGATATTTTACTTCCGTTTGTCGATAGCGGCGAAATTGAGTCAATTTATACTGTGGTAGGCCAATGGGACCCTAATATTGTGTTTATTACTGTGCCATTAAAGCATTGGGATGAGCGCCATTTTAGCCAACAAGAAATTATTAATAAGATACGCCAGCCACTTGGCGATATTCCAGGAGCACCGGCTTACCCAGGTGGGGCTAATAGTTTAAATCTACGTGGTCAAGGGGGAGGCGTTGAAATCGCGCTGCTTGGGCAAGATTATTTGCAAATATTTAAAGCGGCTCAGCAGTTTTCTGCGGCATTAGAAAAAGCCGTTCCTGAGGTGGCACCTGTGCGTATTTCTTATCAGCCATCGCAACCACAACTAAGAGTAAATATAGACAGACGCCGTGCACAAGAGCTCGGTGTATCGCTAGACGACATTGCCATTACTTTGCGCGCAGCAATAAATGGCGACGATGTAGAAGATTTAAACATTGGCGATCAGTCTGTGCCAATTATGCTCCAAGCGCAAAACCAAACCATAAACAGTCCAAGTGATTTGGCTAATTTATACATCAGAGCGGGTAATAGCAGTTTAGTACCATTAAGTAGTGTGGCCTATATTTCTGAAGAGGGGGTGGCTGCAGAGCTTGAACGTCATGCCCAGCGCCGCTCAATAGAGCTCAGTATGGAGTTGCCAGAATCGTTAACCATTGCTGCTTTAGTAGAGCAAATAAAAACGGTGTCTGAGCAATCGTTAGAGCCAGGTATTGCACTTGCGTTTAAAGGCGAAGCGCTAACGTATGAAGAAACATCTAGCGAAGTACTTGTAACTTATGTACTTGCTTTTTTAATTGTATTTTTAGTATTGGCTGCTCAATTTGAAAATGTAAATAGTGCCATTGTGGTTATGATAACCGTACCCTTTGGTATTACTTCTGCCATATTAGCGCTTTATTTAACCGGCACGTCGTTAAATATTTACTCTCAAATTGGTTTAGTGATGCTGATAGGCTTAATCGCTAAAAACGCAATTTTGCTTGTTGAATTTGCAGACCAATTACGCGATCAAGGCTTAACGGTCAGAAAAGCCGTCGAGCAAGCTGCGCTGGTACGTTTACGCCCAATTACGATGACCCTTATATCTACTCTACTTGGCGCATTGCCGTTAATTCTCTCTACAGGCGCAGGGGCTGAGGCCCGAAATGCAATTGGCTGGGTGGTGTTTGGCGGCTTAGCACTTGCGGTGTTGTTTACGCTTTATCTTACTCCGGTAATTTACTTAGGCTTAGCACGCTTTACCACGCCAAGGGGGGATGAATCTAAGCAGCTCGCACAAGAGCTTGAAAAAATCTAACCTTAAAGCCATGCCCAGCAACGCTTTTAAATTAAAAGTGTACTGGGCATGGTTATGGCTTGATTGGCACTACTTGTTTGTTAAGATAGCCACTTAAGCATATACATGCCTTTTTGTGTGGCCACAAGGAATCCCCAATGCAAGCCGAACAAGTTGAAATTGCGCAGTTTTTAGCGCAGCACCCGCCATTTGACGACTTACCGACAAACGCTTTAAACGAGCTTGCGCAACAAGTTGAGGTAGCTTACTACCGCTCGCAAACTGATATTTTAACGTTAGGCCAAGACATCGCTGATTTATTTATAATTCGCAGTGGCTCTGTGGAAATTTATCGTCGTAATAACGAGCTTTATAACCGCTTAGATGTGGGCGGTATTTTTGGCCAAATGGGCTTGTTGATGAATCGTAAAGTGCGCTTTCCTGCAAAGGCACTCGAAGACACCCTAGTGTATTGTATTAACTTTACGCTGTTTAACCGTTTTTGTGACGAGTTTGACAGCTTTGCTGATTATTTTGAAGCCGATGGCAATGTACGTCTTCGCCAAGCGTTAGTTGAGCAAGCCGACAGCAACGATTTAACAACCGCCAAAGTTAAGTCGCTCATTCACCGCGATGTGGTAACGCTAAGTACGCAAACCACCATACAAAATGTTGCGAAAGTAATGACAGAAGAAGCGGTATCTTCTGTGTTAGTTACCGATTTAGACAAACCAATAAGCGACGACCCAGAAGAAGACGATGGGCAAATTGTAGGCATTATTACCGACCGCGATATACGCACAAAAGTGGTAGCCGAAGGCCTAGGGCTTGATGTTACTGCAGATAAAATTATGTCGACTAATCTTGTACTGCTTGATTCAAATGCCTATGTATTTGAAGCCGTCCTTGCCATGCTGCGCGACAACTTGCACCACTTACCTGTGGTACAAAAGCGCCGACCTATTGGGGTTATTTCACTATCCGATATTTTAAGGTACGAGTCGCAAAGTAGTTTACTTTTGGTGCGCGGTATTTTAGCGCAGCAAACCATTGAAGATTTAGCACATTACGCGCGCCAGCTGCCCAATGTATTTGTACGTATGGTAAACGAAGATGCTAATTCACATATGATTGGTACGGCAATGGCGGTAATAGGGCGTACTTTTAAACAGCGCTTATTAGTACTGGCTGAAGAAAAATATGGCCCGCCGCCAGTACCTTACTGTTTTATAGCGTTAGGCTCTATGGCGCGAGATGAACAACTTATTGTAACAGATCAAGATAACGCGCTTATTTTGGATGACAATTACGATGATGAAAAACACAACGAGTATTTTCAAAATATTTCTGATTTTGTGTGTGATGGCTTAGCGCAATGTGGTTATACCTATTGCAGCGGCGAAATTATGGCCTCGTTCAAAAAATGGCGTAAAACACGTTCGCAATGGTTTGATCAATTCTCACAGTGGATAGCCTTACCTAAACCACAAGCCCTACTTAACAGCTCAATATTTTTTGATTTAGATGGGGTGTGGGGTAAAACAAAATGGGCCGATGAGCTTAAAATTTTTATTGCTAAGCAAAGTAAACAAAATCGGGTGTTTTTAGCTAATATGGCCGCCAATGCCCGAAACCGCACACCGCCACTTGGGTTTTTTAAAGGCTTTGTGCTTGAGCATAACGGCCAGCATAAGCGCTCAATGAACTTAAAACGCAGAGGTACCGCGCCGCTTTCTGATGTGATAAGAGTGCATGCACTGGCAATAGGCTCTCGTAAGCAAAATTCGTTTGAACGCCTTGAAGATATTATTGAATCGCGCCTGTTACCTGAGGGTAAAGCACAGGATTTACGTGACGCGTTAGAATACATTGCCATGATGCGAATTCGCCATCAAGCATGGCAAATAGAGCAAGAAGAAGAGCCCGATAACGACATCGACCCGCATTTACTTTCGCCGTTTGAGCAACGCAATTTAAAAGAGGCGTTTGCCATACTCGAAAAAGCACAAAGCTACTTAAAGTTTAGTTACTCAGCCAATGCGGGTGTTAAGTAGCGAATGGCTAAGCAATCGTATTTTGACTGGCAGGCTCATTATAAAGCACTGGCTAACAACGCTAAAAATGAGCATTTAAAAGCGTTTTATCAGCACGCTTATGGTGATACGCACACGCCTATTAAAGATATTTCGTTTGTGGCTCTTGATTTTGAGACAACCGGTCTAAATAGTGAGGTGGACGATATAGTCAGTATTGGCTTAGTCCCCTTTACAATGCAAAGAGTGTACTGCACACATGCTAAGCATTGGGTAGTGCAGCCTCGTAGAAGCTTAAGTGAGGAGTCGATTGTTATTCATGGTATTACGCATTCAGAAGTGGATGATGCTCCCGATTTAACCTCTCGACTAGGGCCGCTACTTAATGCACTTAGTGGTAAAGTCGTGGTGGTGCATTATGCAGCGATAGAGCGGCACTTTTTAAACAATGCATTACTTGCGAGAATTAACGAAGGGATCCAGTTTGCATTAGTCGATACCATGGAGATTGAGCAACGAGCATTGCGCGCCCGCCAAGGCTTAATAGGGCGTTTGTTTAATCAAAAGGTAGGCTCACTGAGACTCACAGATTGCCGCAGTCGATACTCTTTGCCTGCTTATCATAATCACAATGCGCTAACTGATGCATTAGCCACAGCAGAGCTGTTAATTGCACAGCTGCAATACCATTACCGCGATGATACGCCACTGGCTGAATTACTAAGTTAAATCTATTTTAAATTTTAGCGAGTGCAATACAGAGTTAAATTATTAAAAAGCGTTTAGCTTAGCTAATAAAAACGCCGCATATTATGCGGCGTTTTTTAGTTTACTGGCAAGCGACTAATTATTTAACAGCGCGAGGCTCAGTACGTAATCCTAATAATAGGCTGACACACATTAGTAGTAACACTAAAGTAAACGGAAGACCTGTTGAAACAGCACCCGCTTGTAATGCTTGAATCGCCTCTGTACCGCCAATCCATAATAGAGCAGCAGCAATAGAGCCCTCAACCGTAGCCCAAAAGATGCGTTGTGGTACTGGCGCATCCACTTTACCGCCTGCTGTAATTGAGTCGATAACTAATGAACCCGAGTCAGAAGAGGTAATGAAAAACACTAATACTAAAACCACAGCAAGGAACGAAAGCACGCTCGACATAGGCAGTTCGTCTAGCATTTGGAACATCGCCATAGGCACATCGGTTAAACCGTTTACGCCTAAGCTACCAACACCTTGAACAACTTGGTCTATTGAAATGCCGCCGTAAATAGACATCCATAAAATAGTAACCGCAGTAGGAATTAATAATACAGCGATTAAAAACTCTCTAATTGTACGACCACGAGAAACACGCGCAATAAACATACCTACAAACGGTGACCACGAAATCCACCATGCCCAGTAAAATACAGTCCAACCGTGCATCCATGTTTCGTCTTCACGGCCATGTGGGTTGCTCAGTGGAATAATATTTTCAACATAACCCATAACCGTATTTGGTACGTTACCGATTGCCACAGCAAAGCCAACTAAACCAACAAACAGGAGTAAGGCAAATGCAATAAGCATGTTTATATTACTAAGAACCTTTACGCCGCCATCAATGCCGCGTACTACTGAGATAATAGCCAGTAAGGTAACGCCAATAATAACCAATAATTGTGCGCCTACGCCGCCATCAGTTCCAAATACATGATTAATACCTGCAGAAGCCTGCTGCGCGCCTAAACCTAACGAGGTTGCAAGGCCAAACAAAGTGGCAAGTACGGCAAGAATATCAATAATATGACCAGGCCAGCCCCAAGCTCTGTCGCCTAATAGTGGATAAAAAATTGAACGGATTGATAAAGGAAGACCTTTATTATAAGTAAAAAACGCAAGTGAGAGCGCTACAACGGCATAAATAGCCCACGGGTGAAGACCCCAGTGAAACATGGTTGCACCCATGGCCACTTTTGCAGCCTCTGGCGTATTTGCGGTTACATTAAGTGGGGTTTCGTACCAGCCGGTAAAGTAAGCTACAGGCTCTGCAACACCCCAAAACATTAACCCAATACCCATACCTGCGGCAAATAACATGGCAAGCCATGACATACGCGAGTGCGTTGGTTTAGCTCCTTCTCCGCCTAAACGAATATTACCATATGGCGATACAATTAATGCCAAACAAAATATAACAAAGAAGTTTGCTGCCCACATAAAAAACGCATCAAAGTTATTTATTATATCGAGCTTAATACCATCAAGCGTTGCTTTGGCTGTTTGCGCATCCGAAACGAGAATGGCGACTAAAAAGATGACAATCAAACCGGCACTAATACCAAAAACAGGATTATGTATATCAAATCCCCATTTTTGCACGTTATCTTGACCTACGGTGTAGTCCGTATTATCAATACTATACTTGTCATGATTTTCGCTCATGAATACCTCTTATGTTGTCCTAACAAGCCAGAGAGTTCCGGCATAACACTAAGTTAATTAGCCACACAGTAAGTTGCATTATTTACAATAAAACTTATTTGAAGACTAACTAAATTAATCGCTGATCATACCCTTAATAGTGTATGAGTTAAATCGTAAATGTAAAACTATTTGGTTATATATGCCTGATTACTTAGCGCTAAAAGCTATTTATCACTAAAAAGATAAGCTATTGTTAATTCAGTGAGTGTTAAAAATTAGTTTGTTATTAAACTAAAATTAAAGCAGCGCCACCAAACTCGTTTAGTCGTTAATACATTAGTCTACGTTTTAAATGGGTAGAGGGTTCGATTTAATCATTATGTAACATGCATAAAGGTAAAATCTGGGGTAGGCTTTATTTAATCGCAAAGAGTGAAAAGGACTAACTTTAATATGCTAAACACGAAAACGAATGAAGCGCACAGTACTGAAAAAATACACGCTCAATTTCAGTCAATTCGCCAACATAGTCTTACACTTATAAAAAACCTCAGCGCAGAAGATTGCCAACTACAAGCAATGGATGATGCAAGCCCAATGAAATGGCACTTAGCTCACACCACGTGGTTTTTTGAAACATTTTTACTTGCTAAGTATCTGCCTAACTACACGCTCTTTGATGAACAATTTAAGGTGCTTTTTAACTCCTACTATAACGGCATAGGTGAGCAATTTAAGCGTGCTAATAGAGGATGTTTATCTCGCCCCAGTTTAGAGGTGGTGTTGCGCTACAGAGCTTATGTTGATAATGCGCTAAACGAGCTGCTTCAATTAGGCATTAACCAAACACTGTGCAATATTATAGAACTTGGGCTGAATCATGAGCAGCAACATCAAGAGCTCATGCTAATGGATATTAAATATAATTTTTCGTTTAATCCAAGCTTTCCTGCCTACAGCCAAACCCCAAATAACTTAATAAAGGTGAGTGATTCGTTAGGCACTTTAAAATATACCGAATTTAGCCAAAACATAACCAATATAGGGGCTGATGCTAAAAACGGTTTTTCGTACGATAACGAACAACCTAAACATCAAGCCCTTATCCATGCGTTTAGTTTTGCTAACCGATTAGTGACTAATAGAGAGTACTTACAATTTATAGAGGCGGGCGGGTATAAAAACCCTTCATTTTGGTTAAGTGATGGCTGGACTAATATAAACACTGAGCAACTTAGTCACCCTTTATATTGGCAGTATATTGACGGGCAGTGGTTTGAATTTACTCTCTACGGACTGCAGCCTTTAAATTTAGATGCGCCAGTGAGCCATGTAAGTTATTTTGAAGCGGCAGCCTATGCTAATTTTGTAAATGCGCGTCTACCTACTGAGTTTGAATGGGAGTATGTAGCGCAGCAGCAAGCACTTAAGCAACAGCAAAATGATTTGCTTACGCCAAGTGTATGTAAAAACCCAGATGATATCTCGCAGTTAAGCGATACATGTTGGCAGTGGACTAATAGCGCCTATTTACCTTACCCAGGCTTTAAACCCTTTAGCGGAGCCGCAGGGGAATACAATGGTAAATTTATGAATAACCAAATGGTTTTGCGTGGCGGATGCGTGTTTACCCCAAAAGATCATTTAAGACAGACCTACCGTAACTTTTTTTATCCGCACCAAGCGTGGATGTGCAGCGGCATTAGACTAGCAAAGGACATACTATGAGCCAAGTAACAGCAATTAATCAGCAATCAATAACCGATCTAGACTTTTTAAATGATGTATTACATGGACTTGCTCAACAGCAAAAGTCGCTGCCGTGTAAGTATTTTTACGATGATAAAGGGGCGGCTTTATTCGAGCAAATAACCTCATTGCAAGAGTACTATGTTACCCGCACTGAACTTGCCATATTAGAAGATTACTCAAAAGCTATCGCTAATAGACTGCCCGAGAACCTATCAATTATTGAGCCTGGCTGTGGCTCCGGTAAAAAGGTCGCGTATTTACTCGCCCATATGAGCAATGTAAAAACCTTTGTTCCTTTTGAAATATCATCAGAGATGCTTAATTACTCGTTAGCGCATTTATCACCGTTATTTCCGGAGCTGGCCATTACGCCATTACTAGGTGATTTTACCCATAGCCAAATGGTTAAGCAGTTAACAAAAGACACCGCCTTAGACAACCAAACAAATTTAGTTTATTTTCCAGGCTCTACACTGGGTAACTTTGCGCCAGTAAAAGCCATTGAAATAATGAATAATTTCCACCGTTTATGTGGTGTTGATGGCTATGTATTAATAGGTATTGATTTAGTAAAAGAGCGACAAGTGTTACTTGATGCTTACGATGACAAATCTGGCATTACCGCCGCCTTTAATAAAAACTTGCTCCAGCGTATAAATAACGAATTAAATGGCACGTTTATTTTAGATAATTTTAAACACGAATCGCGATTTAACGAAGTGCACAGCCGCATTGAAATGCATTTAGTGAGCAAGTGTAATCAAAGCGTGGTTATTAACGATAAGCAAATAGACTTTGTAGCGGGAGAGAGCATTCACACTGAAAACTCGCACAAATATACGCTTGAGTCGTTTAAAAATCTTGCTGCTCAGGCTAATTTATCGCTTGAACAAACATGGCAAGACGAGAAAAGCTACTTTGCACTTTGCCTACTAAGGCCAATGTAATAGCTTAACTTACAACTACCTGATTGCTGCTAAACGTATAGTTTAGCAGCGCGCCTTTTGGTGACTGCTGCATAAGGCTTACTTTATTTAAACCATGCAGTCTAAAAATAAGTGGCGCAATAACCGACACGGCAGAGCCTGTAGCAGTATCTTCATTTACCCCAAATTGCGGCGCAAAATACCTAAAATATGCGCTTGCGCTGTTTTTATTAATACTATGTATTTGCAGTGCAATTACCGCATTGTTATGCACATTTACTAAATGTGTAAAATTAACCTCTAAATGCTTTAAATCAGCTATGTTTTTAAACAGTACAACGGTATAGCCATTTTTATAAGCTGTTGCGTAAGTAGCTTTTATAGAGTGCGAAAACACATCACTAAGGCTGTTAACCTCATCACTCTTTTTTAAATTAATAGCCGCTAGTTGAAGTTGTACCCGGCCTGTAGCTCGCTTGATTTTAAACCGTTCTTTATCGTTTGAAATAAAATGTGAAGGGCAAAAACCAAAGTGTGCTAATAAACATTTTGCAGCAGCAAGGGTGCCATGGCCGCAGCGCTTAATTTCTGAAGTTTGGTTAAACCAGCGAATGTTACATACACGGTGAGAAATTTCATTTTCATTTAAAAAAACGCTAGCAGGGTGCTGCGAATTTGATGCAATTTTTTGCATTACACGGGTACTTAACCCTTGCGTATAAATAACAATTAACGCACTTGAACCGGCTAAGTTATGCTGTGAACTAGAAAATACAGGAACTGAATAAAGGTGCTTTATATATCGCAACCTAGGCTGTTGTAGCCTACGTTGCGATAAAAGGGTGCGTTTAGCCTTTGCTTGCATACGCGTCGTTGTGAACGCCAGCAGCACGGCCTGAAGGATCAGCATTATTTTGAAATGATGCATCCCATGCAAGTGCTTCAGGTGTTGAACACGCAACCGACTTACCATGTGGTACACATTTAGCTGATGCATCACCTGGGAAGTGTGATTCAAAAATAGAGCGATAGTAATACGCTTCTTTAGAATCAGGCGTGTTAATAGGGTACTTAAACTTAGCGTTAGCAAGCTCTTGGTCGCTTACTTGCTCGTTTACAAACTCTTTTAACGTGTCTATCCAGCTGTAGCCAACACCGTCTGAGAATTGCTCTTTTTGACGCCACAGTACTTCTTCAGGCAGGTAGCCATCGAAGCCTTCGCGTAAAATGTGCTTTTCAATTTTGTCATCTTTACACATTTTTGCTTCAGGGTTGATACGCATAGCCACATCAACAAACTCTTTATCAAGAAACGGTACGCGCGCTTCTACGCCCCATGCAGCCATTGACTTATTGGCACGTAAACAGTCAAACATATGCAGCTTTGACACTTTACGGTTTAGCTCTTCATGAAACTCTTGTGCGTTTGGCGCTTTATGGAAGTATAAATAGCCACCAAATAGTTCATCAGCGCCTTCGCCCGATAATACCATTTTAATACCCATAGCTTTAATTTGGCGCGCCATTAAATACATTGGCGTTGAGGCACGGATGGTGGTTACATCGTACGTCTCAATATGGTAAATAACCTCACGAAGCGCATCAATACCTTCTTGAATGGTAAAGTGAATAGGGTGATGTACTGTGCCAATCATATCCGCTACTTTTTGCGCAGCGGCTAAATCAGGTGAACCCTCAAGCCCAACAGAAAATGAATGCAGCTTAGGCCACCATGCGTCGCTTTCATCGTTATCTTCAATACGTTTAGCAGCAAAACGTTGCGTAATAGCCGAAATAACCGACGAGTCTAAACCGCCCGATAGCAATACGCCATACGGTACATCACACATTAGCTGGCGTTTTACAGCGCTTTCTAGCGCTTCTTTTACGTCTTGCGCTTGTGCGCTGTTATCTTTAACTGCATCAAAGGTTTCCCAATCGCGCTTATAATAAGGCGTTAGTTCACCATTTTTGCTGTATAGGTAGTGCCCTGGTGGAAACTCTTCAATGTGCTTACAAATTGGTGAAAGCGCTTTAAGCTCTGAGGCAACATAAAAATTACCATGCTCATCGTGACCAGTATAAAGCGGAATAATACCAATATGATCGCGGCCAATTAAGTACGCATCGTTTTCTTCATCGTATAAACAAAATGCAAAAATACCATTTAAGTCATCTAAAAAGTCAGGCCCTTTTTGTTTGTATAGCGCTAAAATAACTTCACAGTCTGATTGAGTCTGAAATTCAAAATCAACCTCTAGCTCTGCTGCCAGCTCTTTGTGGTTATAAATTTCGCCGTTAACCGCTAAAATATTTGTTTTTTCAGGGTTATATAATGGTTGTGCGCCGCTTGATACACCAACAATGGCTAAGCGTTCATGCACTAAAATCGCTTTTTCAGATGAATACACACCAGACCAATCTGGGCCACGGTGCCTTAGTAGTTTTGACATTTCAATTGCTTGGGTACGCAACTGAGTGGCGTTAGATTTAATATCTAATACACCAAAAATTGAACACATAGTAACTCCTCATTCCTATTATGTGTGCAGCAGGGCAACTTTGCTGTGCTGCGAAACCTTGTTTTATCAGAAATAATTACTCAAGTCACACTGCTTTTATAATTAATTAAGAATAATTTATGCACCAACTGAAAAGTGAGTGCACCAAATGAGTGCGTTACGCACAAGTGCGGCTATATTTACAACACTTTTGGTGTTAAAAGTGGCGTTAGCAAGGCATTTAGTGCAGTGTTTGAAAAAAAGTACACGACACAAATGCACCAAGTGTGTGCGTAAATTAAAGTAGACCTTAAATTGCCTTATTATAATTTTTTGCATTAGCGTATTTTTATTTTATGTGCTTAATTAACCAATCTACACTTACTTATTGCAAGTTAAGTAGAGCGCCGCTTGTACTTTTATTAGCTCCTTGTAATAGCTTTATATCTCACCTTAGAGTTAACTATATTTAAGCGCTAAGCTTAGCTGATGTAAGTGACCTTTAAGCTTTTGTTTTGCTAATCTAGCTTGCTCATGGGTTACTTGCTTAAATTCAATTGAGTCACCGGGTCTAAATTGCGCAAACTGATGTAAATCAGCCTCTATTACCGTGCCAAGTAATGGGTAGCCACCGGTTGTTTGTGCGTCGTTAAGTAATACAATAGGTTCACCACTGGGCGGTAATTGAATAGAGCCCGGGCCTGTACCAAGAGAGGCAAGTGAGTGACTATGAGTTAGGGGACTTTCGTTTGTTAGCCTAAGGCCCATTCTGTTGCTGTTATGGCTTACTTTAAACGCCGTTGAAAAAAACTGTTTAAGTAGCGTATCACCTAATAGTTGCGCATGTGGGCTTGCATGTACCCTAATCACCTTTAGTTTAGGCAGAGTAATAGCGCCGCGCTGTATAAAGCGCGTTATTGGCACGGGCGATGTTTTAATAGGAATAATGTCGCCCTCGCTAAGTGCTTTACCTGCTAAACCACCAAAGAGCGCGTTTAAATCGGTTGATTTTGAGCCCATGATATCTTTAACATCAATGCCACCTTGTACGGCTACATAGGCACGCAAACCAGCGCGGCCTGTATCAAAGCTTAAAGTTTGTTTGGCTCTTACTTGGTAACTCCAGCCAGGGTACAAGGGCGTTTCATCAAGCGCAGCGTTTAAATCAGCACCTTGTAGGGCAATAACAGTATCGGTTTCAAACTGTAACTCGCACAGGCCTAACGTAACTTCAAGCACAGCTTCATTATCTTTGTTACCCACTAATTTATTGGCAATTATTTGTGCGTAAGGGTCTAAACAACCCGCTTTGCTTACACCTAAATGACGATAACCGCAGCGCCCGCCATCTTGAATTGTAAGTTGTACGCCGGGTTTAAGAACTTTTATCACTTTATGCTCCTTGCATTGTGTTTATTGAAACGAACGATAGCGTGTCGCCGGGTTTAAATAAGCAAGGATCTGAGTGTGTGCTATCAAAAAGGGGTGTGTTTGTATGGCCAATGATATGCCAACCGCCAGGTGTTTCTGCTGGGTAAATGGCAGTTTGCTCTGCGCCTAAAGCAACGGCACCTTTAGGTACTTTAGTACGCGGAGTGTCTCTGCGTGGGATATGCAAGCGTGAATCTAATCCATGCAGGTAGGCAAACCCGGGCTGAAACCCTAAAAATAAAACGTGGTAAGTGGCTTGGCTATGTATTTGAATAATTTGCTGGGGTGTTAAATTAGTTTGTTTGGCAACAAAATCTAAATCTTCTCCTTTATAAGTAGTGTGTATTTTATGGTGAGTGCCTTTAAATGTTGTTGCTTGTACTTTGTCCCATAAATCAGGCAAGGCGTTTTGCCATTTTTCTAAATTACTTGCCGATTTTAAATAAAGCGTTAAAGAGTTCATGCCTGGGACTAAATCGATAAATTCGTTACTTTGCTTTAGCTGCTTAGTGAGTGCCCAAATTTTTTTTTGAGTGTCTAACACATTGTTTTGTTTATGCTGTGTGGCATCTAATAGCAAACTGTTATTTGTTAAAGTAAATACCTGTAAAAATGCAGTCATAATTTAATCTTTTTATACAACGTGCAGCAAAGCTAACATAGTTTTGTCAATTTATTCAGTACCTAGCCATAAGAAAAATAAACGAAAAAGAAATGCAGACTCAAACTGTATTCAAATTTAGCACGTATTTATTTACTGAAATTAAAACAAGGAATGTTGGGTCTTAATTAAAACACGCAGGTATGAAGAGGTATTTATGACATTTTCTCGCTCAGTTTATTTATTAGGCGCCGCTATTACATTTAGCGCCGGCTGTTTTGCTTTATCAACCGAAAAAATAGAGCACAGCAACGTAGAGGCCACAATGCATATAAAAACCATTGTGTTAGGCTCTGGCTGTTTTTGGGGAGCCGAAAAGCGCTACGAAGCACTAGAAGGGGTTATTGATGCAGAGTCAGGCTATGCAGACGGGCACGGCTTTAAAGCAACCTATAAAAATATCACCGACCAATCTCGCCGGTTTGACGAAAACAACTACGCTGAAGTAGTGCAAGTGATGTACAACAGCAATATTATTTCTTCTAAAGCGCTATTACAAAATTACTTTGAAAGCCATGATCCTACACAATCGAATCGCCAAGGTAATGATATTGGCACGCAGTATCGCTCAATTATTCTTACTACCACTAGAGAGCAAGCGCAGCTTGCAGAGCAAGTTAAAGCCGAGTATCAGCCGTTATTAAGTGAAGCCGGTTATGGGCCAATTAAAACAGTAATAAAACCGCTTGAGGGGTTTGTATCTGCTGAGGAGTACCATCAAAATTATTTACAAAAGAACCCAAATGGCTATTGCCCAGACCACGCCACGGGTGTGGTATTTAATAAAACTAAAAAAGCAGATGTAGACAATAGTGTTTTACTCACGGGCAAGCAGATTGTGGTACTTGATTCGCGCGAATACTGCCCTTACTGTGAAAAATTTAAAAAAACAGTCGCTAACGATTACAAAGGTTCAATCCCAATGACATTTCGCCATGCAAATGAACTTAATGGCCTAACTATAAAATCGGCAACTTGGGCAACCCCCACCATTTTGTTTTTAGAAAATGGAAAAGAGGTGTACGCGCGTCAAGGCTATGCAAGCCCCGCTGAATTTTACAAAGCGCTTGGCGCCTTTAAGCTAGGCGATAGTGATGCTTACGAAGTTGCATTTAATGAGCGCACCGACAGACCTTACTGTAAAGAGTATAAAGAATTTAAAAACACTCCCGACGGCGTATTTGTTGATAAATTAAGTGGTGAGCCATTATTTGATACCCGCGATAGATTTAATTCGGGCACGGGGTGGCTGTCGTTTAAACATCCGGTTAAAAATAGTGTTACTAAGCATAAAGATACCAGCTGGGGGATGACTCGAATAGAGCTCAAATCAAAAAGCACAGGTATACATTTAGGGCATTTATTTAAAGGTGAGGGGCCAAGAGGCACAGATAGATACTGTATTAATGCTACTGTGTTAGAGTTTATACCTCGTGACAAAAGCTAATTTATAAGAGCGATTAATTCGCTCTTTTATATTTAATAAATCTAAACTTTAATTAACTGTGATTATGATATATAAATTAGTAATCCAAACGATATAAACGGCATTTTACTATCAAATTGATTAACACGTTAGCACTTGTATCAGGGCTTATAACTATAAGCCCTGTATTAGCACAGCCAACCGAAAAATATGTAATAGGGGTAGAGAATATAGAATACCTGCCTTATTACGATGGCAGTGGCACTAATAAGCGTGATTATTTTGGTTTTAGTAAAGAGTTACTGGAACTATTTGCAAAACAACAAAATATTAAATTTGAATTTTACACTTTGCCTATCCCGCGCCTTTATAAAGAATTTATAGAGCATCACCATGTTGACTTTAAATACCCCGACAACCCTAATTGGCAAGTAAGTTATAAAAATCAGCATCAACAAAATATTAATTATTCTGTTCCTTCGTTAGTTACACATACAGGGTTAGCGAGCTTAAAAGACAATATTAAACTTGAAGATTGCAAATCACTTGCAAAAGTGCGTGGCTTTACATTGCAAGGGCTTGAAAAGTTAACCTCAATGCCAGGCTTGCAAGTACTCGAAAATGATAACGTTATTGAGATGATTTATTTGCTGCATAAAGAGCGAGTTGATTGTATATATATTTCACACGATGTACTTAAATACAATATAGAAGAGTTTTTTGATACCCCCGTCCCTGTGTTTTTTCAGCATCAGTTGCCTGTTGATCACCAAGCGTTTATGTTATCGAGCATTAAACACCCACAGCTCGTTAAAAAGTTTAATGTATTTTTAAAAGACAATGAAAATGCCATTGAAGAGCTTAAACAAAAGCATAACTTTATAGTTGAATAATACTAAATTTAAGCGAATTGGTATAAAACGGTGGGGCAGGTAATCGTGTTTATAAAACAAAAACGGCCCATATAAGGTCACCACCTCACATGAACCGCTTTTCACACTGACAACATCTTACACACACAATATAAGATTTGGTTTGCTACATAGTAGCTAATTTAGTTATTGCTGCGTGTTGCTGGTGGAATAAAAAACAGTTCAAACCAAGTCACCACCTAACTTGAACTGCCTTTTCACACTGACAACATCTTACACACACAATATAAGATTTGGTTTGCTACATAGTAGCTAATTTAGTTATTGCTGCGTGCTGCTGGTGGAATAAAAAACAGTTCAAACCAAGTCACCACCTAACTTGAACTGCTTTTTCACACTGACAACATCTTACACACACAATATAAGATTCTTTTCTTACCTTGTTAGAGCTATCACATCTAAAAAGGTTGCATTTATTTGGTGCAAAACAGTAAATAAAGTCTAATTAATAAAAACGTTTAGCTGTTTGCTTGCGATGGGTTAACTTTAGAATAATCGTAAAAGTCAGACAAACGATAAAAATAAAACCAATAAGTGAAAAAAATTAAGCTATAGACTTTAGTCTAACGTGTTGTGTTATTTTATTGATTTAAAGAGATAAATTTTTATAGGTTAGCTTGCGGGGCAAAAACGAATGATTAAATAAAAATATTTAATTAATAATAAATCACTAAACGGTATTGTTAGGCTGCAAGAAAGTAAAAAAGAAGGAGCTTTACAGTTTACTGTGTGCAGCTTTAGCACTTGCTACGTGCTGCACACATTAAAATTGGCGTAAACAAACCAAAAATGTAAATTGCATTTACTAAGGTAACACTAACCTTGAATGTTGCTAAATGTAGATACAACCCATTTAGCAAATAAATCTAGCGCGGGATTTGGCGAATTAGCTTCATGCTGTACTAAATAGTATTTATCTTTGGTGGTAAGGGGCTGTTGAAATAATTTGTAAAGCCATTTTTCATCAAACCAGCTTTGGCTAATAGGCAGCGGTATGAGTGAAATACCAATACCCTGTTGCGCTGCACGAGCGACCCCAAACATACTATCGATTTGTATAATTTGCGTAGGCGAAAAGTCATCTATACCTGCTTTTTCAGCCCATTGGTGCCATGCCCACGGCCTTGCTTTGTGAAGGATTAATGGTACTTGGTTTAGTGCTTGGCAGTGATCGTCTTTCCACTGTTTTAACAGTTTTTCGTTACACGCCGGTATATATTCAAGATTAAATAGCTCTGTAGTAAGGCCCTCAGTGGGTTTACTTGAGGATAAAACAATCGATAAATCACTGTGACGGGTTAGCTCTTTACGGGTTTTGAGCGTATCCATTTGTAAATTTATATTAGGGTGCTCAGATGTCCACTCACTTAATTTAGGCATAAGTAGTTCACTGGCAAAAAATTCAGGCAGCGTAATGGTTATATTAGTGTTTTGCTGCAATTGACTGAATTCGTTGATGGTGTTTTCAAGCGTATAGATAATAGGCGAAATGGCATCAAAAAAGTTTTTACCCGCAGCCGTTAAACTAATGGATCGGGTTTGGCGTTGAAAGAGTTCAATGCCCAGTTGTTCTTCAAGTTGTTTTATCTGATGGCTTACCGCAGAGGGCGTTAAGTACAGCTCTTTAGCTGCATGTTTAAAACTTAGGCTTTTTGCTGCAAAGCAAAAAGAGCGGAGGCCTCGAATAGGAGTTTGCATGTTTTCCAGAATTGTTTAATTAATTTAAGACGCCTTTAATAGGCAATAATCGAACCAATAATTTAATATAATAATATCAATAGTTTAATTTTAAATATAGCACTAGTTCACAAAAAAGGTGCAGACAATCCACAAATTAGTGCAAATAATCTAAGCGCTTACATTAAAAGCTATTTGTATTATAGATAATATTTACTACAACTGTATTAAAACTGAAAAAAAGTTTATGGCAGGCAAAAAAAATCCCTCTTGCGAGGGATTTTGGGTAACTCAGCGCCATTGGCACTGGGAATGAGGTCGGTACATGGTAAAGCGTTAAAAAACCATTTCTGGTACTTCACCGTCAACAAGTAATTTACCTGCTGTTTTACTAATTATTTCATCAACCGATACGCCCGGAGCGCGCTCGAGTAAATGAAATGCGCCGTCTTTAACTTCAAGTACGGCCAAATCTGTTACTATTTTTTTAACGCAATTAACGCCCGTTAGCGGTAATGTGCACGACTCTAATAATTTAGAATCACCATGCTTACTGGCATGGGTCATAGTAACAATAATATTCTTTGCCCCAGCGACTAAATCCATTGCGCCCCCCATGCCTTTTATCAGCTTTTTGGGGATCATCCACGAGGCAATGTTGCCGCTTTGGTCTACTTCAAATGCACCCAGAACGGTTAAGTCTACATGACCACCCCGTATCATGGCAAAACTATCTGCACTATTAAATATGGCTGCACCTGTGGCAGCTGTCACGGTTTCTTTACCCGCGTTTATCATATCTGCGTCTAGCTCGGCTTTTGATGGGTAGGGACCCATACCTAAAAGCCCATTTTCTGACTGTAACATAACTTCAATACCATCAGGTACATAGTTTGCGACGAGTGTCGGAATTCCTATGCCCAAATTAACGTAAAAGCCGTCTTGTAGTTCCTGTGCAACGCGCATTGCAACTTGTTCACGTGATAATGCCATAACCTATGCTCCTGCTTAATCTCGTGTTGTTACACGTTCAATGCGTTTTTCAAAGTCGCCTTTAATAACGCGATTTACAAAAATGCCTGGGGTATGAATTTGGCTTGGCTCAAGTTCACCGGGCTCTACTATTTCTTCTACTTCGGCAACGGTAATCTTACCTGCTGTTGCGGCCATTGGGTTAAAGTTCATGGCAGTGTGCCTAAATACTAAATTACCGTATCGGTCGGCTTTCCACGCTTTGACAATGGCAAACTCACCGGTGATCGACTCTTCTAAAATATAAGGGCGACCGTCAAACTCTTTTACATTTTTACCCTCTGCAACGGGCGTACCGTAACCTGTAGCGGTATAAAATGCAGGAATACCTGCACCACCAGCACGCATTTTTTCAGCCAAGGTACCTTGCGGGGTAAGCTCTACATCTATTTCACCGCTTAGTAATTGCTGCTCAAATAGGGCGTTTTCGCCCACGTAGGAGGCAATTACTTTTTTAATTTGTTTATCTTTAAGTAAAATTCCTAATCCAAAGTCATCTACACCACAGTTGTTAGAAACCACGGTTAGCTCTTTGGTGTTCATTGCCTTAATTTGTTTAATTAAGCCCTCAGGAATACCGCATAAGCCAAAGCCGCCAGCAATAACGGTATCGCCGTCTTTTAACCCTGCCATTGCAGCTTCGTAACTAGAAACCACTTTATCAAAACCGGCCATGAGACTCTCCTCATTGTATTAACTGCCATTTGGCAAGTTAAGCTATTATTTTTGTGTGTTGCCTAATGCAATTGAAACTTTGCTTACAGGCGTTTTGCCAAGTGCTTGTGTAATTTTCCAACCAGCGCTACTTAACCTTTGTAAATCAATTCCATGCTCTATGCCAAGCCCATTGAGTAAGTAAACCACATCTTCGGTGGCAACATTTCCTGACGCGCCTTTGGCATAAGGGCAGCCGCCAAGGCCTGCAACAGCGGCATCAACCGTTGCTATACCTAAGCTTAACGCTGTGTAAATATTTGTGAGCGCTTGCCCGTAGGTATCATGAAAATGCACTGCCAGTTTTGATTTATCAATATGTTCAAGCAAAAGTGTTAAAAGCTGGGTAACTTTATTTGCAGTGCCAACACCTATGGTATCGCCAAGGCTTATTTCGTAGCAGCCTAAATCTAAAAGCTTTTGCGAAACGCTAAGTACTTTATGGGGGTCTATTTCTCCCTCATAAGGACAACCGAGTACACAACTTACATAACCGCGTACACGTATGTTATTGGCTTTTGCAAATGCCATAACGTCGCTAAAACGCTCAATACTCTCATCAATACTGCAATTTATATTTTTTTGACAGAACGATTCGCTTGCCGCGGTAAATATGGCAAATTCTTTTATGCCAACGGCATGGGCTGCTTGGGCGCCTTTTAAATTGGGTGTAAGCGCACTTAAATTTACATGGAGTAAATTAAGCGCTGTTATCACCTCGGCTGAATCGGCCATTTGTGGCACCCATTTAGGCGATACAAAAGCACCGGCTTCAATATTTTTTAAACCCGCGTCACTAAGTGCATTTATTAATGAAATTTTATCAGCTGCAGTGACTGATTTTTCGTTTTGTAGGCCATCACGCGCGCCTACTTCAACAATTTTAACTTCAGTTGGAAAAGCTGCCATCACGATGCCTCCTGCGCCGTGGTGTCTTCTACAATTGCTAATAAAGCGCCGTGCGAAACTAATTCGCCTTCATCAAAGCAGTAGCTTTGTAAAATACCATCGTGCGGGGCGTTGAGCGTGTATTCCATTTTCATGGCTTCAATAATCACTACGGCATCGCCTTTGGTAATGGTGCTGCCTACATCAACTAAATGCTTAACCACAGTGCCATTAAGTGGCGCCGCAAGGGGCAGGGCGTCACTTTCATGGCTGCTAATGTAATGTTTAGTGTTTAAAGCAAGCTTAATTTGCAGCGCAGCAAACATCACGCTAATACTGTTATCAAAGTGGCAAACATGGGCGGTAAATTTTTCCCCATTAATAAACACATTACATACGTTTTGGTTTACAAAGCCCGCTATATCGAACGACTTATCATTATGCGTTACAACATAACCCGTTTTAGTTTTAACCGCACTAATAGCTAAGTCTGTAAATGGTACATCCAATTTTTGTGGTGCGTTAAGTGTAAAACCACTGAGTTGTTGCCACGGGCTTGCGCTTTGCTGAGTTGTCTTTTTAGCACCAAGCGATTCAAGGTAGGCAAAGGCTGCAATTAGTTGTGCTTTTTCAAGCGCGGCGCTATCAACACTTACCAATGCATCGCCTTGCTCGGCAATAAAGTGGGTGCTTGGCGCACCTTGAGCAAATGTAGGGTGGCTTGCTAAGTTGTGTAAAAAGCCAATGTTAGTGCTAAAACCCGCTAAGTGAAATTGCTCAAGTGCTTGGCGTAAACGCGATAATGCTTGCTCTCGGTTATCATCATGCACAATAAGTTTTGCAATCATAGGGTCGTAATACGGGCTTATTTCATCGCCTTGTGCAATACCTGTATCTATTCTTACAAAATCACTGTTAAGCGGTGTGCTTAACGCTTCTATTGTACCCGAGCAGGGGATAAAGTCGTTACTTGGATCTTCTGCATAAATACGCGCTTCAAAGCTGTGGCCTTGGAGTTGTATGTCTGATTGCGTTAGTGGCAGTGTTTGCCCTGCAGCAACATTAATTTGCCAATTAACTAAATCTACACCAGTTACCATTTCGGTCACTGGGTGCTCTACTTGCAGGCGCGTGTTCATTTCCATGAAAAAGAACTCATTGCCACACAGTAAAAACTCAACCGTACCTGCACCTCTGTAGTTTATTGCAAGGGCACAGCGTACTGCGGCTTCACCCATTTCTTTACGTAGTTCGTCAGACAAACCCGGAGCTGGGGCTTCTTCAATTACTTTTTGATGTCGGCGCTGCAGGGAACAATCACGATCCCCTAAATAAACACAGTTACCGTGGTTATCGGCAAATACCTGTACTTCAACATGGCGAGGCTGGTTAACATAGCGCTCAAGCAGTACTAAATCGTTACCAAAGCCCGCAATTGCTTCACGCTGTGCGCCCTCAAGTGCACTTTTAAAATCTTTGGCTTGCTCAACAACGCGCATGCCTTTACCGCCACCACCAAAGGCCGCTTTAATGAGCACGGGGTAACCAATTTTTTCAGCCTCAGATTGTAAAAAAGCAGGGTCTTGGTTATCACCGTAATACCCTGGCACTAATGGTACATTTGCCGCGGCCATAATTTCTTTGGCGCGGGTTTTAGAGCCCATGGCTTCTATGCTGCTTGCAAGTGGGCCAATAAACGCAATGTTGTTAGCTTCACAGGCGTTAGCAAATTCGCTGTTTTCAGATAAAAAACCGTACCCAGGGTGTATACAGTCGGCACCGCTTGTTTTTGCAACCTGTAAAATTTTATCTGTTACAAGGTATGAGTCTTTACTTGGTGCAGGGCCAATGTGGTAGGCCTCATCAGCCATTTTTACATGTTGTGCGTGTTTGTCGGCGTCAGAGTAAACAGCGACCGTTGTTAGGCCCATTTGCTTTGCACTTCGCATTATACGGCATGCAATTTCACCACGGTTGGCAATGAGTATCTTTTTTAATGTGTGTGTGTTCATAATTAGTCCTACAGTTGCCAAGCGGGAGGGCGTTTATCAAAAAAGGCGCTTAGTCCTTCTTGGCCTTCGTCCGATACCCGAATATTTGCAATACGTTCGGCCGTGAGTTCAATAAGATCATCATTAATAGGCTTATTTGCTACATCGCTAATTAATGATTTAGCGGCTTTTACAGCGACTGGGCCGTTATCGATTAATGTTTGCAGCATGTTATCAAGGGCACAGTTTAAATTACCGGTCACCTGATGAACCAAACCAAGTTGTTTTGCTGTGTGGGCATCAAACACCTCGGCAGTTAAAAAGTAGCGGCGCGCAGCACGCTCACCAATGGCTTTAATTACATACGGGCTAATTACCGCAGGAATAAGCCCTAGCTTTACTTCGCTTAAACAAAACTGCGCATCGTCTTTACTTAGGGCAATATCGCAACATGCAATTAAGCCCAGAGCGCCACCAAATGCAGCGCCTTGTACAGCACATATAGTAGGATGAGGAGAGGCGGCTAGTACCTGCATTAATTTAGCGAGCTGCATAGAGTCGGCAAGGTTATCGGCGTAGTTGTTATCAGCCATTGATTTCATCCAGGCTAAATCTGCACCGGCAGAAAAGTGCTTGCCTTCAGTTTTTAAAACCAAAGCGCGAATATCGAGCGTATTTGCATGCTCTATGCACTGAATTAGCTCGTGTATTACTTCACTATTAAATGCGTTACGTTTTTCAACTCGGCTTAAAACAAGTACAGCCACATTTGATTTTGTTATTTGTAGTGTTACTGACATTTTTGCGCTCCGGTTACATTCTAAATACGCCAAACTTAGAGTCTTGCTGTGGTGCATTTTTAGCTGCACTTAAAGCTAGGCCTAATACGTTGCGGGTATCGGCAGGGTCAATAATGCCGTCGTCCCACAAGCGGGCGCTTGCGTAATACGGATGCCCTTGCTCTTCGTACTGATCAATTATTGGCTTTTTAAAATCGCTAACTTCTTGCTCGCTCATACTATGGCCTTTACGTGCTAAGCCATCTTGCTTAACTTGCGCCATTACACCGGCGGCTTGCTCGCCGCCCATTACCGAAATACGGGCATTGGGCCACATCCACATCATGGTGGGTTCAAATGCGCGACCACACATACCGTAGTTACCAGCGCCGTAAGAGCCACCAATTAGTACCGTAAATTTTGGCACATCGGCACACGAAACCGCCATTACCATTTTAGCGCCGTGCTTTGCTATGCCTTCAGCTTCGTATTTTTTACCCACCATAAAGCCGGTAATATTTTGTAAAAACACTAAAGGAATATTGCGCTGTGCACATAGTTGAATAAAGTGCGCGCCTTTTTGCGCCGACTCACTAAATAAAATGCCGTTATTAGCCACTATGCCTACAGGGTTACCGTAAATACTGGCAAAACCTGTTACCAGCGTTTCACCAAAGTAGCGTTTAAATTCATCAAACGATGAATCATCCACCGTACGGGCAATAACTTCACGCACATCAAACGGCTTTTTAAGGTCGGTGCCTACAATGCCGTAAAGCTCGTTTATATCGTAACGTGGTGGTTTTACATCCTCTAAAAGAGGGGCTGTAGGGCGCGTGTAATTAATACGCTCAATACATTGGCGCGCAATAGACAGCGCATGCTCGTCATTTTCTGCAAAGTGGTCAGCCACCCCCGATGTTTTACAATGTACATCGGCGCCGCCTAATTCTTCAGCGCTGACTACTTCACCAGTCGCTGCTTTTACAAGTGGCGGGCCGGCTAAAAATATAGTGCCTTGCTCTTTTACAATTATGCTTTCATCGGCCATTGCGGGTACGTATGCGCCGCCTGCGGTACATAACCCCATTACCACGGCAATTTGAGGAATGCCTTTACCCGACATACGGGCTTGGTTATAAAAAATACGGCCAAAATGTAATTTATCAGGGAATACATCGTCTTGCTCAGGCAGGTTAGCACCGCCCGAATCAACCAAATAAATACACGGTAAGTGGCAACGCTCGGCTATATCTTGTGCGCGTAAATGCTTTTTAACGGTAAGCGGAAAGTACGTACCGCCTTTTACCGTGGCATCATTTGCAATGATCATGCATTCAATACCTTTAACACGGCCAATACCAGCAACTACACCCGCACAGGCAATTTCTTGTTCGTACACACCAAAGGCTGCAAATTGCGAAATTTCTAAAAACGGTGAGCCTGCATCTAATAAAGTGCTAATACGGTCGCGTACAAATAGCTTACCTCGGCCTTCGTGGCGCTCTTTTAACGCAGCGCCGCCGCCTAAGCTAATGGTGGCTACTTTACTATGTAAATCATCAACCAAAGCTGCCATGTTTTTGTGATTTTGCACAAAAGTAGGATCGTGAGGATTAACGCTCGATTTTAATATCGTCATAATTTAATCCTTAACGGCTTTCGGTAAAGAGTTCGCGGCCAATAAGCATGCGGCGTATTTCTGATGTACCAGCACCAATTTCGTATAGTTTGGCATCACGCAGTAAGCGCCCTGTGGCGTATTCGTTTATGTAGCCGTTACCCCCTAAAATTTGAATGGCATCAAGCGCCATTTTAGTGGCAAGCTCAGCTGCATATAAAATGGCGCCGGCGGCATCTTTACGGGTGGTTTCGCCGCGGTCACACGCTTTTGCAACGGTATAAACGTATGAGCGCGCTGCGTTCATTTGTGTATACATGTCGGCTACTTTGCCTTGAATTAACTGAAATTGGCCAATAGGGGTGTCGAACTGTTTACGTTCATGAATGTACGGTACAACAATATCCATACAGGCTTGCATTATGCCAAGGGGGCCTGCAGCAAGTACTACACGTTCGTAATCTAGGCCGCTCATTAGTACCTTAACGCCTTCGTTTAGGTTACCTAAAATGTTTTCTTCGGGTACTTCGCAGTTTTCAAACACCAGTTCACACGTGTTTGAGCCACGCATACCAAGCTTGTCTAGCTTTTGCGCGGTAGAAAAACCAGGGAAGTCTTTTTCAACAATAAATGCGGTAATGCCTTTAGCGCCGGCTTCTAAATCTGTTTTTGCATAAATAACAAATGTGTGTGCATCGGGGCCGTTGGTGATCCACATTTTATTGCCATTTAAAATGTACTTATCGCCTTTTTTTTCAGCTTTAAGTTTCATTGATACCACGTCAGAGCCTGCATTTGGTTCGCTCATGGCAAGGGCACCAATGTGTTCGCCGCTAATAAGCTTTGGTAAGTATTTTTCTTTTTGTGCTTGGTTACCGTTACGGTTAATTTGATTTACACACAAGTTTGAATGCGCACCATAGCTTAATCCAATTGATGCACTCGCACGGCTAATTTCTTCCATGGCTATTACATGCTCTAAGTAACCTAAGCCTGCACCGCCAAAATCTTCAGATACGGTCATGCCTAGTACACCCATTTCGCCCATTTGCGGCCAAAGCTGATTAGGAAACGCGTTGTCCATATCGGTTTGTTCAGCCAGTGGCGCAATTTCTTGGCTTGCAAAGCTATTTACGTGGTCGCGGATCATATCGGCGGTTTCGCCAAGGCCAAAGTTCATCTCTTTATAAAGTGAAATAGTGCTCATGATTCATTCCTGTGTGTGTTGTCAGTGTGTTTTTATTATTAAAATAGGCTACTCGTCTATTTTATTAAGTGTGTCTCTGCAGCGGCGCTCCGCTGTCACTAATTCCATAAGCACAACTTTTATGTCGTCCATTTGCTGAGAAAGGTCGGCTTTTTTCTCTGCTATTAAATCGAGCATAGTCACCAGCTGTTTAGCGCTTGATTTATCAGCGTCGTACAGTTCAAACAAACGGCCTGTTTCAGCCAATGTAAAGCCTAAGCGTTTGCCTCGCAGTATTAGTTTTAAGCGAACTTTGTCGCGTTTTGAATAAATACGGGTTTGGCCATTGCGCTCTGGGCTTACTAAACCTTGGTCTTCGTAAAAACGAATAGAGCGGGTGGTAATATCAAACTCTTTAGCTAAATCGCTAATACTAAAGGTTTGATCGTTACTGCTTGGCGCTTTTGCAGAACTTGCAAAGTTTGTTTGGTTATCTGGTTTCATAGTTGTGTTTACCTCATTCGAATAACTCCAATATAAGTGAAGTTTACGTAAAGGTAAAGCTTGGTGTGGTATGAAACTATTTATAAAGGAGTGTTGATGTGAAATGTTAAATTATATCATTAATATTCAATAGTTTATTTTTATTGATTGTTCACTTCGCCGTTACTGGAAAATAATGCTTACACTTTTAAAACTAAAAATTAAACGCTTTTTAGTTGACGTTAGCGTAAACGTTAGTATTGTGTAAGGGTGTTAAACAATAAATGAATACTAAATTAATAGAGCAAATATTCTAACAACTATTTGCATATAAATACAACGGAGTTAATTATGACTTTAGAATCAGTGGTAATTGTAGCAGCAAAGCGTACGCCAATGGGCGGGTTTATGGGCGCATTGACCGATGCACAATCTACCGAGCTAGGCGCAACCGCCATTGCAAGTGCGCTTGCACAAACTGGTTTAGCAAATGATGCAATAGATGAAGTAATTATGGGCTGTGTATTGCCAGCGGGCCTTGGCCAAGCGCCAGCACGCCAAGCAATGTTAAAAGCAGGCCTTGCTCTGGGCACGGGTGCTACCACCATTAATAAAGTATGTGGCTCTGGTTTAAAAGCCGCCATGCTAGGACACGACTTAATTAAAGCGGGCTCAATTAGCAGCGCAATTGCTGGCGGCATGGAAAGCATGAGTAATGCACCGTATTTTATACCTAAAGCACGTGGCGGTATGCGTATGGGCCACGGCGAAATTAAAGATCATATGATGAGCGATGGCCTAGAAGATGCTTACGATAACAAAGCAATGGGCTGTTTTGCACAAGATACTGCCGATGAGTACGGCATTGGCCGTGAGCAAATGGATGAGTTTGCACTTAGCTCGTTAAGTAAAGCCAATGCGGCAATCGAAAACGGCAGCTTTGAAAACGAAATTGCGCCGCACACCATAAAAACCCGCAAGGGCGATGTAACCGTATCGGTTGATGAGCAACCCGGTAATGCCCGCCCAGAAAAAATACCAAGCCTGCGTGCTGCCTTTAAAAAAGACGGCACCATCACTGCGGCTAATTCATCGTCAATTTCTGATGGTGGCGCAGCGCTTATATTATTGAGCGAATCAAAAGCAAAAGAGCAAGGCTTAACACCGCTTTGTAAAATTGTAGCGCACAGCACGCACTCTCAAAAACCAAGCGAATTTACAGTAGCACCTGTGGGCGCAATGAACAGCGTGCTTGAAAAAGCAGGTTGGACAACTGCTGATGTTGACCTGTGGGAAGTTAACGAAGCCTTTGCAATGGTTACCATGCTTGCTATTAACGAATTGAAACTTGATGAGAGCAAAGTAAACGTAAACGGTGGGGCGTGTGCACTTGGCCACCCAATTGGTGCCAGCGGCGCGAGAATTTTAGTCACGCTTATTCACGCGCTTAAAAACCGTGGCCTTAAAAAAGGAATTGCGTCTTTATGTATTGGCGGCGGCGAAGCTGTAGCCATGGCTGTAGAGGCTTACTAACAAAACAGTTAATTAACTAACAGCAACTAAAATGCACCGTACTGATACTAATAACAAAACGGTGCCATTTTTTAAAAGAACACACTAACAACAGGATTTACCCATGCACCAAGTTCCACTACTTATAAATGGCGAATTTGTTCAGTCGGCTTCAAACGAGCTTATTGATGTAATTAACCCAGCAAACCAAGAAGTACTTGCGCAAGTGCCATGCACTACCGACTCAGAAATGGATGCAGCGATTGCCTCGGCCTCAGAAACATTTAAAACATGGAAAGATGTGCCCATTACCGAGCGTGCCCGCATTATGATGAAATACGCGGCGCTGTTAAAAGAGCACCACGATGAGCTTGCAACCATTATTTGCCACGAACTAGGTAAAACGTTTGAAGATGCAAAAGGCGATGTATGGCGCGGTATTGAAGTAGTAGAACAAGCAGCTAACGCACCATCACTAATGATGGGCGAAACAATGGAAAACGTTGCCCGTAAAATCGATACCTATTCTTACATGCAGCCCCTTGGCGTATGTGCAGGCATTACGCCGTTTAACTTTCCGGCGATGATCCCTCTTTGGATGTTTCCGCTGGCTATTGTATGTGGTAACACCTTTATTTTAAAACCCTCTGAGCAAGACCCGCTCACTCCAATGCGTTTAGCTGAGCTATTTATTGAAGCCGGCGCACCAAAAGGCGTATTACAAGTGGTTCATGGTACAAAACCACAAGTAGACCGCCTACTAGAAGATAAAGCAGTGCGTGCAATTTCGTTTGTGGGCTCGTGTGGTGTAGGTGCGTATATTTATTCTAAAGGCACACAAAACCTTAAGCGAGTACAAGCGTGTGTGGGTGCTAAAAATCACATGGTTATTATGCCAGATGCGAGTAAATCGCACGTGGTAAATAACCTAGTTGGCGCATCGGTTGGTGCAGCAGGCCAGCGTTGTATGGGTATTTCGGTGGCTGTGTTTGTAGGCCCAGCAAGTGAGTGGGTAGATGAAATAAAAGCAGGCTTTGAAGCCGTACGCCCAGGCGTGTGGGATGACAAAGACGCAGCCTACGGCCCACAAACATCAAAAGCAGCAAAAGAGCGTATTTTATCGCTTATAGCAAGCGGTAAAGAGCAAGGCGCCACCTGTTTAATTGATGGCTCAAACTACACAGTAGAGGGCTTTGAGCAAGGTAACTGGGTTGGCCCAACATTATTTACCGACGTTACAAAAGAAATGGACTTATACAAAGAAGAAATCTTTGGCCCTGTGCTTGCCTGTATGTTTGTAGATACGCTTGATGAGGCAATTGCCCTTATTAACGAAAGCCCGTACGGCAACGGTACCTCGTTATTTACCTCAAGTGGCGCTGCGGCTCGTAAATTTCAAAATGAAATTGAAGTAGGCCAAGTGGGTATTAATGTGCCTATTCCGGTGCCGCTGCCGTTTTTCTCGTTTACGGGATGGAAAGGCTCGTTTTACGGCGATACACACACTTATGGTAAGCAAGGTATACGTTTTTACACAGAAACTAAAACCATTACTTCACGTTGGTTTGAAGACGACATCGCTTCAGGTCCAAACATGAGCATTAATTTAAAATAAACACACTCAAAAATAATAATAAAGAAGGGCGCAAAGGCTAAATCCGCTGACAAGCAACTAGAACACACACATCAGCCTTTGCCGCTCTTCACTCATTTACCCTAATGGGACACACTAACAACACAATTAAAGAGGTCTACCATGGACTTTAACTTATCAGAAGATCAACAAGCCTTTGCAGAAACTGCACGCCAATTTGCAGAATCAGAACTTGCTCCACATGCAGCAAAGTGGGATCGCGAGCATATTTTTCCTAAAGATACGATTAAAGCGGCGGGCGAGCTTGGTTTTTGCGGTTTATACACGCCAGAGGAAGCCGGCGGCCTTGGTTTATCACGCTTAGATTCAAGCATTATATTTGAGCAGCTTGCGATGGGCTGTACAGCTACAACGGCCATGCTAACTATTCATAATATGGCCACGTGGATGGTAGCAAGTTTTGGTACAGATGCAGTTAAAGATGCATACGTAGAGCAACTAGTAATGGGCGAGCTACTTGCCTCTTATTGTTTAACAGAGCCAGGGGCGGGCTCAGATGCAGCATCACTAAAAACAAAAGCTGTGCTTGAAGGTGATGAGTACGTTATTAACGGCTCAAAAATGTTTATATCGGGTGCGGGTGAAACTGAAGTTTTAGTGGTTATGGCGCGTACCGGTGGCGAAGGTGCTGCGGGTATTTCGGCATTTGTAGTCCCTGCCGACGCACAAGGCGTTGAATACGGTAAAGCAGAAGAAAAAATGGGTTGGAACGCACAACCAACACGCTTAATTAGTTTTGAAGATGTGCGTATTCCGGCGCATAACTTATTAGGTAAAGAGGGCGAAGGCTTTAAATTTGCCATGCAAGGCCTAGATGGCGGGCGTATTAATATTGCCACGTGCTCAATTGGTACAGCACAAGCTGCGCTAAACACGGCAAAAGAGTACTTAAAAGAGCGCACTCAATTTGGTAAACCCTTGGCTGCGTTTCAGGCTTTGCAGTTTAAAATTGCAGATATGAACACTGAGCTTGTAGCTGCGCGCCAAATGGTAAGGCTGGCGGCATTTAAACTTGATACCGGCGATAGTGAAAAAACTACCTACTGCGCCATGGCTAAACGTTTTGCCACCGATGTTGGCTTTAACGTGTGTAACGAGGCACTGCAAGTACATGGTGGTTACGGTTACATAAAAGAATACCCGCTTGAGCGCCATGTACGTGATGTACGCGTTCATCAAATTTTAGAAGGCACTAACGAAATTATGCGTGTAATTATAGCGCGCCGTATTTTAGCCGAGTCTGCAAGCGACGTTTTATAAGGAGCAAGTTATGTCACAATCTAACCCGAGTATTGAACTGACTACCGAAGGCCATGTTGCTATTTTAACTATGTCTAACCCACCAGCTAATACCTGGACAAAAGACACCTTAATTGATTTAAAAAACAAAGTTAACGAGCTTAATAGCAACAAAAACATTTATGCCTTAGTGCTTACTGGCGAAGGCGAGAAGTTTTTTAGCGCCGGTGCCGATTTAAACGTATTTGCCAGTGGCGATAAAGGCGTTGCCGCTGATATGTCGCGTGTATTTGGTGAAGCCTTTGAAGCACTGACTAATTTTACAGGGGTGTCGGTTGCGGCCATTAACGGTTATGCCATGGGCGGCGGGCTAGAAGTAGCGCTTGCGTGTGATATTCGTATAGCAGAAGAGCAGGCACAAATGGCACTGCCAGAGGCAAAAGTGGGTTTATTACCGTGCGCGGGTGGCACACAAAATTTAGCATGGCTTGTTGGCGAAGGCTGGGCAAAACGCATGATTTTATGTGGCGAGCGCTTAAAAGCCGATAAAGCTCTACAAATTGGTTTAGTAGAGGAAGTAGTCCCACAAGGGGAAAGCTTTGCAGCGGCGTTAAAACTTGCCAACCAAGTAAGCGAACAAAGCCCAAGCTCGGTAGCTGCATGTAAAACACTAATTCAAAAAGGGCGACATCAACCTATGGCAAGTGTATTACCACTTGAGCGTGAATTGTTTGTAGGGCTGTTTGATACACAAGATCAACAAGAGGGCGTTAATGCCTTTTTAGAAAAACGCCGCGCTAATTGGGTAAATGGCTAATGAGTAATTTAACGTTATTAAATAATGCCGATGACCCCGTGCTATTTGAAACGGCAAGTGCAGCAAACGGCAGCCTAATTGGGGTTATTACACTCAACGTACCTAAAGCACTAAACGCCCTTAATTTTGACATGATCAAATTACTTGAGCCGCAGCTGCGGGCTTGGCAAAGCGATGATGCAATTGCAATGGTATTGTTAAAAGGCGCAGGGGATAAAGCATTTTGCGCCGGTGGCGATGTAGTGAGTCTTCATCATGCAATGGCGCAAGGTAAACCAACAAGCTTAGTGGAAGACTTTTTTACCCTAGAGTACCAGCTTGATTACCTTATTCATACCTTTGATAAACCAATCCTTGTTTGGGGTAATGGCATTGTTATGGGGGGCGGTTTAGGCCTAATGGCCGGTGCTAGCCACCGCGTAGTAACCGAAACATCGCGCATTGCTATGCCAGAGCAAACCATAGGTTTATACCCAGATGTAGGCGGCAGTTACTTTTTACATAAAATGCCACAAGGTGTGGGGCTATTTTTAGGGCTAACATCGGCCTCTATTAATTGTGAAGATGCACGCTTTGTATCGCTAGCCGATTACTTTATCGACAGCACTAAATATGATGCCATGCTAGCGCAAATTTTAGCGGCTAAGTGGGGCAAAACCGCAAGTTTAAATCATGAGCGTTTGACTAAATTATTAACCGATTTAGATAACCAATCTGCGCGTATGCCCAAAGGCAATATTAAAGCTAACTTAGCAACCATTCAAAAATTAGCTGAATTTAATACGCTACAAGAACAAGTTGATTATATTTTAGGCCTAGCTACTGACGATAAATGGCTGCAACGCGCCCAAAAGTCACTTAAGCATGGTTGCCCACTAAGTTGCGCGCTAGTAAGTGAGCAGCTAAAAGCCAGTAAAGGCAAAAGCTTACTAGCGTGTTTTAAAATGGAGCTGGGTATGTCGGTACGGGCTGGCGAAGTAGGTGAATTTCAAGAAGGCGTAAGAGCACTATTAATAGATAAAGACGGCGCGCCTAATTGGCAATACAAAACACTGATTGATGTACCACAAGCCATAATAGAGAGCTTTTTTGCTAACCGCTTTGGCGAAAACCACCCACTCAATGGCTTAGACACACCAACACACACATAAAGGAAAGACGATGACTAAACTCAATATTGGTTTTATCGGCTTAGGTAATATGGGCGGCCCAATGGCAGCTAACTTAATTAAAGCCGGCCATAATGTTACAGCATTTGATTTAAACCAGTCGGTCTTAAATGAACTTGCAAGTAAAGGCGCACACGCAGCTGATAATGCAAATGCATGTGCAACCAATGCCGATATACTTATTAGTATGTTACCTGCGGGCAAACATGTTAAATCACTTTATTTAGGCAATAACGACGATAGCGGCTTAATTAATGTGCTTAGCAACAACACCTTAGTGATAGATTGCTCAACAATAGATGCAGAGTCGGCCCGTGTGGTTGGCAGCGCACTTGGCGAGCAGGGTATTAGCTTTGTAGATGCACCGGTATCGGGCGGTGTTGCTGGAGCAACCGCAGGCACGCTTACGTTTATTGTTGGTGGTAGTAAAGCCGCGTTTAATACCGCACAACCTGTGCTTAATGATATGGGTAAAAACATATTCCATGCAGGCGATATTGGCGCAGGACAAGTTGCAAAAATATGTAACAACATGCTGTTAAGTATTTTAATGGCAGGTACGAGCGAAGCCCTGCAAATGGGTATTAATAATGGGCTAGATGCAAAAGTACTTAGCGACATTATGACTGCAAGCTCTGGCCGTAACTGGACCCTTGAACTTTACAACCCATGCCCAGGCGTAATGGATACAGCCCCTGCAAGTAACGATTACAAACCGGGCTTTATGGTCGATTTAATGGCTAAAGATTTAGGGCTTGCCATGGAAGCCGCGCAGCAAAGTAATTCTTCAACCCCAATGGGTTCAATGGCTAAAAATTTATACACTATGCTACAGCACCAAGGTGCTGGCAGTGATGATTTTAGCGCCATTTTTAAACTGTTTTCTAAGTAGGAGCAAGGCGTGGAAATTAAAAATAACACGGTAGTAATAACCGGTGGCGCACAAGGCTTAGGCTTTGCAACGGCGCAAAAATTTGCCCTTATGGGCGCTAACATCGCACTTATAGATATGGCGCAAGAGTTATTAAACACAGCGTGCGAGAAACTAACACAGCTGGAAGGTGTATCTGGCACTATTAAAGGCTACGCCGCAAACGTAACTGTTGAGAGCGAAGTAGAAAACGTATTTAATACCATTAAAAGCGATTTTGGCCACATTGGCGTGCTTATAAACAACGCCGGTATTTTACGCGACGGCATGTTTATAAAAGCTAAAGACGGCAAAGTGGTTAAAAAAATGTCCCTTGAGCAATTTCAATCAGTAATTGATGTAAATCTCACTGGCGTATTTTTAGCAGGGCGTGAAGCTGCAAGCCATATGATTGAATCAGGCAAAGGCGGCGTTATAGTCAATATGTCGAGCGTAGCGCGAGCAGGTAACATAGGCCAAACAAACTACGCGGCATCAAAAGCAGGCGTAGTGGCACTTACCACCACATGGGCTAAAGAGCTTGGCCGTTTTGGTATACGTGTAGGCGCTATTGCTCCAGGTGTAATAAGCACCGCCATGACCGACGCCATGAAACCCGAAGCCAAACAGCGTATGCTTGCAGTAACACCCGTAGGGCGTTTAGGCGAAAGCGACGAAATAGCCCATACCGCACAATACATAATCGAAAACGACTTTTTCACCGGTCGCGTGGTTGAAATAGACGGCGGTATTCGTTTGTAAACCGAACTGGGTTAAGATTGATTTAAAAAGCATGGCCCTTGTGGGCTGTGCTTTTTTGTTTTAAATCGGGGAGATTGATAATCTTGAAAAAGGGCTCATAACCCCGTTGGCATTTTGTTGTACTACATGAGTAGGATACCCGCTGTATTAAAACGTTGATCATTTTAGCGCTCTAAATAACTCATTAACTGCGTTAAAAACTTCTCATGTAGATAAACTATATAACTAAGTTTTTGCCTTGTTACTGAGCTATTTATCTGCCGCTATAATTGCTCACTAATTCAATACAGCGGGTATTATTTGTGTTGTACGCACATCGTTGTGACCTAGTTGTGTTTGTACTGAGCGTATATCGGCGCCATTTTGCAGTAGATGAGTAGCAAAAGAGTGCCTCAATGTATGAGGTGTTATTATTTTGTTAACCCTGATTTTTGACGGCTTTTTTAACCACTTTTCGAATACAAGAGTGATGAAAATGATGTCGCCTTATTTCACCACTTTGAGAGTCTGAACTTAATATATGAGAAGGAAATAAATACTGCCATGCTAGTGTTTTTGCGGCTGAAGGATATTTTTTTGTTAAGGCATATGGCATCCACGCGCCGGCATATTTAGTGTTATTTAAATCAAGCTTTAGGTAGTCATCAACGTTCAAAGTTTGAGTTTTCAGCATAGGGAACAGCTCTGTAGCGAGCGTTACAATACGATGTTTATTTCCTTTGCCATTCCATACTTGAATACATTTATAATCAAAATCAATATTTTTCACCCTTAATTGCACCGCTTCTATTACTCTTAAACCACTTCCATACATAAGGGCTGCGATTAAATAATAGCGCTTATTTAATCGCAGCCATCAACATTTTAACTTCCTCTGGGGTTATCACGACAGGGAGCTTTGCTTGTTTTTTACTACGGGCAAAATTTGAATTTAATGAAAGTTCTTTTTTTATTATATGTTTGTATAAAAATGACAATGAATTGAGTCAGTGGCTTGCGTACGTGGTGCAACGTTTTGCTTTAACACTAAATGCTCTAAGTAGCGCTCGACTTCATTGTCTCCCATTGAGGCGGGGTGGTGTTTATTATGAAAATGGATATAAGATGCAATCCATCTTAGGTACGTATCTACGGTGCGAAATGAATACTGACGTACCAGCATATAATCGGCTATAAAATTTAAAAATGGAGAACGTGTTTTCATATTACCACCAATAATAGAACTGTATTTACATACAGTATAGTTGTGCTACTCCAATATTCAAGAAAATGAGCGACGAGCGCATTTTGTCTTTTATTGAGAGTTTGAGTGCTAGTAAAAAATTATATATAGCAATGTGTTAAGTTATTTGGTAAAAATGATTTATAAAATACATGAGCTTATCGTTGGCAGAAATATGCGCGATGAGCGCACTATTAAATTGTTATGTGCAAGGAGAAAATTTTGGATTCTATGGATGGAATTGATCTTCAAGATTCTTTCGTATTGGGATGGGAAGTTTCAGAAAATCAGTTTTCCATACAACTTGAAGCAAGTATTTGGCCTTCATCAGTTCATTATGTTGAACCCAAACCAAATGAATACACTTGTTACAAGAAAGCTGTTTTAACCTTTTCTAACTTTTCATCAATATCTTGTGTTAATGGGCAATCGGCAATCGAACCGACAACCGACATTGACGGTTCGATTGACTATGGCTACATAGATAGCTTCATTAAAACAGAGTCAGGTTTTTTCATCTCGGCATGCTTTGGTAATGTCAGTATTAGTAATGGCAAGGTTGTTTTGAATGTTTACACATAACAAAAAAATTAAGTCACTCACTTCGTTTGCTGGGACGCTACACGTGGGCTGCTTCGCATTATAGCCCACATGTCTGCGCCCCTTATTTAAAAGCTAGTTGCTAAAAGGAATGAATATGGACATTGAATCTGCCGACATTGCGTCTTGGAATATTGCAGATAAAAAAGTTAATGGAACGGTTGGGTTAATTCGATACCGTCCTGAACTTCACTTTTTATTAGGTCATACTAATTACCCTAAAAAGCTCACAATTTTTTGGGATTTTGAACAGTCTAATTCGAGTGGTTTACCATCCGACGCTCAGATTGAAGAAATGCGGCAATTTGAAGACGCAATAGTACCAGTTCTTGATGACGATAGACTCGCCATATTTGTTTTTACTTACACTTTTAATGGTACTAGAGAGTGGCATTTTTATACTAATGATATCAGCTCAGTAGGTGAAAGAATTAACTCGGCTTTGTCCAAGTTTGCGAAACTTCCTATAGAAATGCAGGTAGAAACTGATGAAAGATGGTCAAAATTAAGAGAAGTTTATGACCTATGTAGTTGATATCGCAACTAACACTTTACATAAACCGGATTTTGGCAAGAGCGGCCAAAACCGCTTATGTAAAGTGTTAGCAATTTAATTTAGCATGTGCAAATTTTTTTAACCCCTTTTGGTGTGTTCGGACGTTATTAAAAAATAATAATAAAATTTCAGGAAGAATATGAATAATAAAATACTAAAATCCCTCGCCATTGGCTCATTAGTTTTATGTAATTCAGTTGCTGCGGCAGATTGTCGTGATGTGTCAGAAATTATTGCTAAGCAGCTTGAAGATAACTACGTAATTCAAAATACGGCAACAAAGCTATCTAAGTTAATGCGCTCCAAGCTATTTCTCTCTGATTGCAGTCGCCTAGAGTCAGCTGAAGATATAGCTAATTTTATGACTTTAGAATTAAACAAAATTGCTAATGATAAACACCTCTCTGTCGTTTATGACCCACAATGGGTAAATGAACTGAAAACATACCGTTCATCAGCACAAACTAAAGCGTTTTCGGATAGTCGAGCCATGGAGACTCCGACAGATAACTATGGTTTTAAAAAAGTTGAAATGCTTGATGGAAACATTGGTTACCTCGATATAAGAATGTTCTCTGACAGTCATTTAGGTGGTGAGACGCTTGAAAATGGGATTAAATTTTTACAGTATGCCGATGGTATCATTATTGATTTAAGGAACAATTTTGGTGGTAGCCCATTTATGGTAACTTCCTTAGCGAGTTACTTTTTTGACTTAGATACCGTCCACTTATCAACCTTTGAACAACGTGAAAACGGTGTGTTAACTCAAACGCAAGATTGGACGTCTCCATATGTTCCGGGTCCTAGGTTTAAAGATACTCCACTTTATATTCTCACCAGCAGAAATTCTGCATCCGCTGCAGAAGCCTTTAGCTATGCTATGCAAAGTTTGTCTAGAGCAACCATTGTTGGAGAGGTAACTGCTGGTGCCGCTCATGGTAGAAGTGTAGAAATAGCCAATAACGATTATATTCTCACTTTACCATCTACACGACCTGTTGACCCTCGAACAAAAGATAATTGGGAAAGAAAAGGTGTAAAACCAAATATAGAAACGAACAGCGACAATGCACTTAATGTAGCTTATGCTGAGGTGCTTAATTCCTTAATCAAAAGTAATAGTAGCAACCTTAGTTTGCATCAATGGGTCTATCCATTGGTTAAAGCAAAATCCAGCCCGTACCAGCCAAGTCAGAGTGATTTCAATCAAGTTATAGGTACGTATGGTAAGCGCAAAGTTTTTCAAGAAAATGGCAAACTTTTTTATCAATATTTAGATGATCCAGCTTTTGAAATAGAGCTACTTGATAAAGAAACTATTATTTTTAAAGCGTTTACTGAAGTACGGTTGCAAGCTATATATAAAGATAAAGAAGCCGTAGCATTGAAAATGCTCTCTTTTGGCGAGGATGCAAAAGAGTTTCAGAGAACGATGTAAAAATTGCTAAAAAGTTGCTTAAATGGACAAAAACAGCTGGCTTTTGCTCGTTCCTCGCTAATTTTAGCCAGCTATTTTATTGCCGCTTAGCAAAGCGTTAGGTGCTTCTGGAAAATCAATGGCTAAATCAGAAATAACACAGTTCTTAAAAGAGATCCGCACTAAATTTCCTAATGTTGGTCCTCTTATGGAAAAACATGAGAGTTGGGCACTCACATTTCTAATGGAAGAGTTCGCAAATTTGACAACTATTTTGTTAAACCAAGGCGATTTAGAAGAAGCACTAGAACAGTTGCAGTACATGAGCGAGAAACTAGATACTGCAACCAAGGCGGAATTCGAGTACATAGATGTATATTATACAGAGCACTTATTCTGGAAAGGAACCAAAGAAGGTATTGAACGTGGCTGGCCTCTCGTGCCAGATAATCTCAAAAAATTGTACTTGGACTTTCATGGTAAACCACCTAGGGTTGTGGTTTAAAAATGCACGCACCTAGGAATTATTAATGAGACACCCATATTAAATTTTGCACTTCACGCAATTAGATAGTAGCTTTTATTTAGTATAAAAAACAAGTCTAGAGCTCGTTGAGCTAACAGGGCTAATAATGCGAGAGGATAAACGCGGGCACATTGATAATATAACCCTTCCTTTGCTAGTAAGCCTTAATATATCACCAGAAAACTGGTTCAAGCTTGCAACCCAATTTACACGCGTATTTCATGGTGCATTAGGCAGACCCGCTTCTCAAGCACGTTACTGTGAAAATTTGAAGCGCAAACGGCGTTCAAATATTAGCAACTGCGAAAAGCTACTCGCATAAATCAGAAACCACTAAGTAAAAGTTAAAACTGCAATCCTGCAGTTATTTTCATGTATGAAATTTAGATCTAAGAATGCTAATGACTTATTTATTAGATGAAATGAAAAGTGACCCAGAAATAAAAGATAAATTCTTAATCTGATTGGTAAATTTGTTGTTACATTTTATTTGTAAATAAAAGTGGGTGTCAAGTTTGGTTTCTATTAAGCGTTATTACTTAGTTGGTCAGCTTTAAAGGTTATATACTTGAAATATAAATTCGAGAGAAAGGCAGAGTCTTTATTATTTAGCCAAAGTGAGCTTTATTTATAACCATTATCAGCAAAATTAAGTCACTAATGTAAACTATTCCATAATTAACAACGTTAAAAAACAATAACTTATTTGACAGAGTAGCTATCTCGTTTATTCTTTTAACATTTAGTAATAAGTTTTTTTATTATCACAGCTACAGATGTCGTGAAGTGATTTTAGTAAGTGCTTTAAGGAATAATTTATTCACATGTCTTCTACACCAGAAAATATAATTGGCCAGCAAGAAATGCTGGCGGTGCGCCAACGCAGGCGCTATACACTTTGCCATGTTTTGACCTTTTTAGGTGTGCTTTTTCTTGCTGCATTTGGAGGTTTGAGCTTAGTTAGTGGTTCGCATGTATTAGGTACCATATTATTAATTAATGCACTTGTGGGGTTAATCAATCTTTATCTTTTAAAGCGAAGTGGTAATGTTGAGCGAGCGGCAAAAATTCTTAGCGGTATTTTGTTTGTTTTATCGATGAGCTTATTAATCACTGGCGGTGAGAACAATACCGGAATGCTGTGGATTTATCCTATTGTTGCTATAAATCTTTTTATAAACCGCTTTTGGCCTGCTGTTTTTGTATTTAGTATTTTTAGTATTGCAAGTGCTTTGCTTTTATTTACGCCATTAAGTGCTTTATTAATGACTAGTTACTCACTCACCGAATCCGTTCGCTTCATGCTTACAATGCTGGCTTTAAATTCTATTTGTTTAGCTGCTTTACGTTCAGAAGAGCAAGCCTACGAAACTATTATGCAACTGCATGCAGATGATATTCGCCAAATGGCTTATTACGATAAGCTTACGGGGTTACCTAATCGATGGAGCTTTAAAACTAACCTTGAGCGTATGCTAAACCGTGCTGAGCGAGATAAACAGCGCATTGGTTTGCTTTATATAGATTTGGATAACTTTAAGCAGGTTAATGATCAGCATGGCCATGAAGCTGGGGACAGAGTTTTACTTAAATTTAGTGAGCGGCTTTTAGATGTTATACGCCCAAATGATCAACTATATAAGCCACAAACAGAAAGTTTAGCAAGGCTTGCTGGCGATGAGTTTGTTGTACTGTTACCTAATATTAAAGACCCCCTTGATGCAAGTACTGTGGCCGCAAGAATTTTAAATATTTTTAAAGGGGGTTTTAGTGTTGATGATGTAGATCACATGATATACGCAAGTATTGGTATTGCTGTTTACCCCGATGATTCTGCTGACTCCAAAAATTTACTCCATCATGCTGATGCAGCAATGTATGACGCTAAAAATAATGGACGTAATTGCTTTAAATTTTTTACCCAAGACATTGCTGACAAGCTTCGTGAACGCCAACTCATTGAAAAAGGGCTTAGACTTGCCTTAAATGAAGCGCATTTTAGTTTAGTTTATATGCCTATTTTTGCTTGTAAAGATAGCTCTATTGTAGCCGTTGAAGTGCTGCTTAGGTGTCACAGCCCCGCATTGAAAGGTTATGGGCCTGATCAATTCATCCCTGTGGCTGAGGCAACAGGCCTTATTAAAGATATTGATTTATGGGTTATAGACAACGCTTTAGAAGCACAAGGCGTTTTACAAAAAGAACACAGTTTTAGTGGCAAAATTTGTATTAATATTTCGGGTGTTGAGCTACACAACGAGCTATTTTCTGAACAGGTAAAAAATTTATTAGAACATCACCAAATTAAACCTAACTGTGTTGAGCTAGAAGTTACAGAGACGGCATTTGTTGCTGGTGATGTTACCTGCCTTAAAACGCTCAATGCGCTAAATGAACTTGGCGTATCCTTAGCATTAGATGATTTTGGTACAGGTTACACGGCATTTAATCAATTAATACACTACCCAGCTCATTGCTTAAAAATAGATCGCTCATTTGTAAATGATCTTTTTTCAGAGCGCGAGGCACGTAACAAAATGGTGATGATCATCCAAAGTTTGGCCAAGCTTTACGATCTTAGAGTGATTGCTGAAGGTGTTGAAACCGAAGCACAAATGACTTACCTCAAAGAACTTGGTTGTGATTGGGCACAAGGCTACTATTTATCGCGGCCATTACCGTGGGATGACTTTTGCGCGTTACTTAAATCCTAAAATAATTAACTTAACCAGCGCACTTATTTTTAAAATAAGTGCGCTGGTTTATGCGTGAATTATCCGAAACCAAAAATGAAGACATTGGTCGCAGAGCTTGTAAAGAAGATAACTGCACAGGTCGATTCTTTCATGGTGCATTAGGCAATCTCACTTCACAAATAAGTGACTGAGAAAATTTAAAGCGCAAACGGCTTTCAAATATTAGCAACTGCGAAAACTACTCGCATAAATTAAAAACCATTCAGTAAATGTTAAAACTGCAATCTTGCAGTTTTTTTTATGCGTGTAATTCAGGTTTGGGAATGCTAAACAAGTGACTCATGGTTTATTAGCTCGCCTTTTTTTAGTCAGTACAAAACAGTTATCGATTTTGCTATTTGTACCCTTAACTTATAAGGCTCTAGAGGTTTTTAGAAAATTGGATTGTTATTTAAAATTCTCTGTTTATTTAAAATACGGATCTAATATATTTTCAATACGATAGGATTTATCGTTTTTTTAACAAAATTATAAAATGTAGATTATTCTGAAGAATAATGCGTGTGTACAATATTTGAACTTTTTAATCCCTTTATTATCAATCTATTGCACTATATATGTTGCTTAATGAAAATATACAATATTTACAAGCCTATTCTATAGGTGTAGTATTTTTAATGATTTATTATTATTTTCACTAAACAACAAGGATCTGTTTATGCACTTATATGAGGAACAGTTTTTAGAAGAGCATGATTACCCACGAGTTTCTAAACCTACAAAAGTGCTTATTATCGCATCAACTGAACGTTGTGGTAGTCATATGCTTGGTCATGCTTTACATAATACGCATGCGTTCGGTTTTCCCCTAGAATATGCCAATCCTGCTAATTTAAAAAAATGGAAAGAAAAATTTAAAACCGATGATTTTTATGAGGTTTTAGATGAGATACAAAAACGCAGAACATCACCCAATGGGGTATTTGGAATAAAGTTACATTATCAGCACATTGAAGAATTTGGTGGATTTGAACAATTAGTTAATTATTTTCCTGATGCTTATTATGTTTTGTTATCAAGAGAAAATGTGCTTAATCAAGCTGTGTCTTTATCAATAGCAAGCCAAACTGGGGTATGGATTGCGGGGCAAGAGCCTGTAAACGAAAACCCTGAATATGATTACTCGAGTATTGATAAAAGTCTTAAAAGTATTATTAAAAATAACTCGTCTTGGCGATATTCTCTCGCGGCGAGTGACTGTAATTATATGGAAATGAATTTTGATAATGTCAAAAATAATTTGGATAAGACTATTTCTGATATAGCTAAATTTATGGGTGTTTCAGTAAATGTTGAAGATATACCTACTGAACAAGTTACGAGTAAACAAAGTAATAAGCTAAACAAAGAATGGGAAGAACGTTTTTGCTCAGAGTTTAACTTATCAAGTAAATTAATTCCTGAACAAAAACCTGAACTTATAAAAAAGATTAAGAAAAAGGTTAAGAAAGTGTTGTCTTAATTTGTATATTTATAGGTTAAGCGATTTTTTCCTCGTGCTTTTTATATTTAATGGCCCATTAGTAAAAATATACTAGTGGGCCAATTTAATGATAGTCACTTTTAGATAAACCTTTACTTCTCTAATAGCTCTTTTCTTACTATTTCCGCGCCTTTACTCAATGCGTTAAGCTTAGCGTTCGCAACTTCGCGCGAAAGCGGGGCCATGCCGCAGTTTGTGCAGGGGTAGAGTTTGTCGGCATCTACAAACTGTAGGGCTTTGCGTAAAGTAGCGGCTACTTCTTCAGGTGTTTCTATTTCATTGGTGGCAACATCAATAGCGCCTACCATGACTTTTTTACCTCTGATCAGTTCAAGTAAGTCCATAGGTACGTGTGAGTTGTGACACTCAAGTGAGATAATACCAATATTTGATTGCTGTAATTTAGGAAAAGCTTCTTCGTACTGGCGCCATTCATTGCCGAGTGTTTTTTTCCAATCGGTGTTGGCTTTAATGCCGTAGCCATAACAAATATGCACAGCAGTTTCGCATTTTAACCCTTCAATTGCGCGTTCTAAACAGGCAATGCCCCAATCGTTTACTTCATCAAAAAATACATTAAACGCGGGCTCATCAAATTGGATAATATCTACGCCTGCGGCTTCTAGCTCTTTGGCCTCTTGGTTGAGTATTTTGGCAAATTCCCAGGCTAATTTTTCGCGGCTTTTGTAGTGGTCGTCATAAAGAGTATCTATCATGGTCATTGGGCCGGGTAGTGCCCACTTTATAGGTTGGTTAGTTTGCGAGCGCAAAAACTTAGCGTCTTCTACAAATACAGGTTTTTGACGGCTAACAGGGCCCACTACGCTTGGAACACTTGCATCGTAACGGTCGCGTATTTTTACGGTTTTTCGTTTTTCAAAATCAACACCGTTTAGGTGCTCTATAAATGTAGTTACAAAATGCTGACGTGTTTGCTCGCCATCGCTCACTATGTCAATACCAGCGAGTTGTTGTGAGTGAAGTGCAATGCGCAGGGCGTCTTTTTTGCCTTCAATAAGTTCGTTGTTTTGAAGCTTCCACGGCGACCAAAGGGTTTCTGGCTCTGCAAGCCATAAGGGCTTTGGTAGACTGCCAGCTGTAGATGTAGGTAATAATGTTTTCATAAAAAGAGTGACCCTTTATTAAAATAAGGTTAGACGTTTGCTGATGTAAATTGCTCAAGCACTGATTTATACGGTTTTATAAAATGCTCTTCAGCAAACTTGCCTTGTTCTGCGGCTAATTTACTGCGCTCATCTCTGTCGTAAATAATTTGCGTGAGTGAGTGGTCGGCATTTTTTAAATTAGGCTTAAAGGCGTTACCCGCTTTGGCATTGGCGTTATAAATTTCTGGGCGATAAATTTTTTGAAAGGTTTCCATTGTGCTAATGGTGCTTATTAGCTCAAGGTTGGTGTAATCGTTTAGTAAGTCACCAAAGAAAAACAAGGCAAAGGGTGCGGCACTATTTGCAGGCATAAAGTAACGCACCTGTAGGCCCATTTTTTTAAAGTATTGCTCTGTTAACGAAGATTCGTTTGGTTGGTATTCAATACCTAAAATAGGGTGCTGGTTGGCAGTGCGATGATAGGTTTTGTTATCTGACACACTGAGGCATATTACCGGTGGTTTTTTAAAGTGTTGCTTATAGGTTTTTGAGCTTACAAACGATTGAAATAATTTACCATGCAGCTCACCAAAATTATCGGGAATACTAAATTGTGGTTTATTTTTATTATGTTGCTGCAGTAACACGCTAAAGTCGTAGTCGCGAACGTACGATGAAAAGTTATTACCAACAATACCTTCTATGCGCTTGTTTGTTTTGGTATCAATAATATTCGTTTTTAATATTTCTATAGAAGGAAAGCTTTGGCTGTTTTCATCTAAACCAATATCTACAGAAATAATCTCAAGCTCTACACTGTAGCGCTCAGCGGTTGGGTTATCCCAATTAGCAAGAGTGTTAAAGCGGTTGTTGATCATATTTAGCGCTTTTCTTAAGTTTTGTTGGCGGTGTTCGCCTCGTGCTAAGTTTGCAAAATTAGTGGTTATACGGGTGTTTTCAGCGGGTTGGTAGTTTTCATCAAGGCGCTGACTTTTAATATTGAATGTAATGTTTTTACTCATGGTGACTCTATCCATATTGTATATTTAAAACCTGAGCCTTTAGCGTGCTCAAAGGGTGGTTTTGTAATAAACAGGCTTAATGCTTATAAGCGCTGGCCGATGGATAATTTATACGTTGATTGGTGCTTTAATAAAAACGGTTTAATTTCACATAAAACATGAGTTTGATTCATTTATATAAATTAAATGTGTTACTGAGAGAACATATACCTGTGTTTGGGCATGTAAAAAAATAGTGCAGCGTATAATTTATAGGTGCTTAGACGTCTAGAAGTGTTTATTGTGACAAATTCACGTTGCGCATTAATAAAATTCAGGCACGGCTGTAACCCTTATTTTAATTAACGCTTAAAATTACAGTTTTAAAAATTACTGTAATTTTACGGCGAGTTATAGGCACTTATTTATTAAAATAGCGGTTAAAAGGGAGTGGTTTTTAATGCAACAACTAACAATAATACCCGCAGGCATCTATGTGTTGTTCATCTACGCTTAGTTACACTGACTTAACTAACTTGATAATAATAAAGTACATTATGTACGGACACTAAAATAAATGAACAAACTAAAAAATCTCATTACTCAATTTATAGTGGCAATGCAAAAGCGACCAGGGCTATTGGCTGTATTGGCGTTTTGCTCAGGTGTTGCAAGCTATGTAATGGTTGATAGAAAAGAGTCGTTCTCGCAAGTTATTGCCATTGTTTTACTGGTGAGCTGGTTTTGGTTGATCATCGACAATTGGCTACGCGATAAAGTACAAGAGCGCTTTGGGGTAGCCGTATCTCCTAATGTAATGCGCTTTGCACTGCAAATGGTGCAGCAAGAAAGCCTATTTTTTGCGTTACCGTTTTTTTTAGCGGTTACCCAGTGGGATCACCCACAAGCACTCTTTACATCGCTGATTATTATATGTGCCTTTATATCGGTAATAGATCCATTTTACTATAAAAAGTTAGCTAAAAACCGCACGCTGTTTACAGTATTTCATAACTTTGCATTATTTGTGGTTTTGCTTGTTACGTTACCTATTTTATTAAACCTAACTACGAGCCAAAGCTTAGCAATTGCGCTTGTAACCTCAGTGCTTATTACTTTACCTAGCTTAACAAACTTAATGCCTGATGCGCGCTGGTGGCGTTTTCCTATTTTAGTTTTAATTTTATGCGTAATAAGCGCCGGGGTTTGGCAGCTTCGCAGTTTTGTACCGCCAGCAGCCCTGCGTTTAACCGATATTACCTTGGCACACAAAGTAGATGTTGAGCATAAAAAACCACTAGGAAGTATAGATACTCTTGATTTATATACACTTCATCATGAAGGGTTATACACATGGACCGCAGTAAAAGCGCCAAGAGGTCTAAACGAAAAAATATTTCATGTATGGATACACAATAAAAAAGAGGTCGACAGAATTACGCTCAATATTAATGGCGGGCGAAAACAAGGCTACAGAGCATGGACTCATAAAGTAAATTTTCCGCATGATGCTAAAGGCAAGTGGCAAGTAAAAGTGGTAACTGAGTCGGGGCAATTAATAGGGCTTACGAAATTTATTGTTACACCTTAACGCTATAAATACGCTGATAATCAACTAGAGATTTGATACGCTGTTTTTACATTACTTAATGGATGAGTGTTATGAGCATTGCTTTAGATATTGTTATGTGGCTAATGATAGAAACCATTTTAGGGTTTATTTTGTACTCTACCGGCTGTGCAATTTTAAACGTATTCACCTTTGGTAAGTTTAAAGCTGACATTAAAGATTATGTGAGCTTTAAGGCAAATAAAGCCAAAAACGTTTACCTAATATGTTTGCTTGGTTTTAGTTTTTACGCAGCGTTAATTGGTTTTGTTGCTTACCTAAGCCAGTAACTTAGGCTTATAAGTATATGAAGTTTAATAAGCTATTGGTTATAGCAGGGGGTTTAAGTTTTATAGCGTCACTTTTACATATTGCCTGTATTTTTGGCGGCCCTGATTGGTATCGCTTTTTTGGTGCTGGCGAACACATGGCGCAGTTGGCTGAGCAGGGAAGTACGTATCCTACCTTTGTTACATTAATTATATCAGCCATACTTGCTATATGGGGCATGTATGCGCTCTCTGGCGCGGGCGTTATTTTAAAGCTGCCTTTATTAAAAACGGCTTTAGTATTAATAACAGGCGTTTATTTACTAAGGGGGATAGCAGGATTAATCGCTCCTTTTGTAACAACCAGTCAGTTAATTCATCACAACTCAATTGTATTTTGGATTGTAAGCTCAATTGTATGCAGTATTTATGGGCTGTTTTATTTATTAGGTACGCTTAAACTTTTCCGAACACATACCTCATCAGCCTTATAAATTAAACACAGTGAGCGCTAAAAATAGATTTTTCACAGCTCAGGTTAATTAAGTTATTTACTATGTAAGGAGTAACATGAGTCACGATCACAGCCATCATATTAGTAACTATAATCGCGCGTTTGCTATAGGCGTTTTACTCAATCTTATATTTGTCGTGATAGAAGCCGGGTACGGTTTTTTTGCCAACTCCCTCGCGCTTTTAGCCGATGCAGGGCATAACCTAAGCGACGTGGTTAGTTTATTACTTGCGTGGGGGGCAAATGTTTTGGCAAGTAAAGCCGCTACCGACAAGCGAACCTTTGGCTATAAAAAATCAACGGTGTTAGCGTCTTTAATGAGCTCTGTTTTACTTATGGCTGCCCTTGCTAGCATAGCTTGGCATGCCATAGAGCGTTTTGAAAACCCTCAGCCGGTTACAGGCATGACGGTTATAGTGGTTTCGCTTATTGGTGTGGTAATTAACACATTAACTGCGTTGTTGTTTGTGCAGGGGCAAAAGCACGATTTAAATATTAGAGGTGCTTTTTTACATATGGCGGCCGATGCAGCGGTGTCTTTAGGGGTGGTAATTGCTGGCATTGTTATTTTATTTAAAAACTGGCAATGGGTAGACCCTGTTGTAAGTTTGAGTATTGTCGTGATTGTGTTTATTGGCACATGGGGATTATTTAAAGACTCGCTCAAATACGCCACAGACGCCGTACCCAAAAATATTAGTATAGAAAAACTAAAGCAGTATTTTTTAAGCATTGAGCATGTAACAGGTGTGCATGGGCTACATGTGTGGCCACTAAGTACCACAGAGTCTGCGCTTATTGTTCACTTAGTAACTGACAACAACGCATTAAATAACGACTTTTTAATTGAAGTACAGCACCATTTACATGACCACTTTGACATTGAACACGCCACCATTCAAGTTGAGAGCAGCCAAGGCAGCACAGGTTGTATGTTTAACCATGGGCATTCCCATGGTTAAACGTTAATTGGTTTTAAAAAATTAACCCTGATAGCTTGTAACAACTTAACGAAAAAATGAGTAGTAGCACGGGTAATATAACCACATTTAAAAGTGTTGAGTTGGTGTATTTTCCCATGACTGATTTTTGATTCACTAACCACACCAAGTACGCGGTAATGATGGGCAGTAGTAATCCATTTGCAGCTTGTGCGAATATTATTACCGCAACAGGGTCAAGCCCCAGTGAGGCCACAAATGCACCAAAAGCTAAAATAGTAATGGCGACTGTTTTAAAACGGGTGTTACTCATTTCGCTTGACCAACCAAGCATGCCACATACCGCATACGCGCCTGCTAATGGTGCTGTTATTGCGCTGGTTAATCCCGCGGCAAATAAGCCAATAGCAAAAAAGTAATGCGCTGCTTCGCCAAGTAATGGCTCAAGTTGCACGGCCATATTTGCTGCACTAATTTTACCGGCATCGGTGCCATAAAAGGCAACAGACGCGGTTGATAAAATGGCAAGGGTGATCACCCCACCGAGCGTAATTGATAAACCTGTATCTAAGTTAGTTTGTTTAATAACAGTGTCTTTATCACTTTTAGAATGATCTTGCGCTGCCAAAACACCAGAGTGCAAAAATAAGTTATACGGTACAATGGTTGTGCCAATGAGGGCTAATACCGTTGTAATTGAACCACTTGGCATTGTAGGTATAAACCCAGCGAGTACTTTAGCCATTGGTGGCGCAGCCATAATTAGGGTAGATATAAATACCAGGCTCATAAGGATCACCAGCAGTATTAATGCATTTTCTACCACTTTGTGCTTACCACTGTATAAAAGAATAGCGCTACATACGGCAATTAACGGCGTCCATATTTGTGCACTTACCCCTGGGAAAATACCAACCAACCCCATACTTGCACCACTGAGGTTTCCGGCTTCATATGCAGCGCTACCTACACCAATAGCACTTATTACTAAAAAACTAGCAAGCGCTTTAAGATAAGGGGTTTTAATGTGTGCACGTAACGCTTGTGCTAAATCTTGCCCTGTTGCTACTCCTAATCGAGCAGCCATAGACTGCAACAAAATAGTGGCAATAACCGAAAAAAGTAATGTCCAAATTAATGCAAACCCAAAGTTTGCACCGGCAACACTTGCCGTTGTGATTGTTCCGGGGCCAATAAATGCGGCTGTTACAAGTAATCCTGGGCCAAATCGCATACTGTTACCTTAATATTTGCTTTTAAATTTAGAACAACGTTTTATTACGTTGAACCTAGATTGCTGCCACTTTACGTGCCATGCAGCGAGAGCCCCACCTTGGCTAATTAACCTTAAACTCTGGGTAATTATTTTAATATGATTATCAAAAAGCCGCGTAGGATACCAACTTATATATAGATTTAAAGAGCCAAACGCTTACCTGCTTGTTAATTGCACAATATGCGCGAGTTATATTTATAAATCAGCCATGTGCGTTGTTGGTTTCTCATTTTTATCCTACCTTATAGATTGTAAAATGAGCAAGTTACTTAGTTTTTTAATGATGTGAGCCATTTTTTAAATAAATTGTTTAAAAAGGCATCTTTTTAATGCTGAGCTTCGTTAAATAGCACTATTATGCGCAACTTTTTGGTTTTGGACCTTTTAATGAAAACTAATTTAAAAATCTCTCACTTAATCTGCATTATTTCGCTGGCTTTAGGTACGAGTAAAAGCGCTGCGAATGAATCGCTACACGAGCTTGAGGTAGGTGTAGGCGGGAATATAAAAAGCGTTGCACACCCTGACCACGAAAATGAAAAATTAAATTTTCATATTCATCCTTTATGGGAAAGCCATTATGTGACAGAAGGGCGCGATAACTTGCCCGGTAGCGCTTTAGCCTCTATTGCGGGCGAAATAAATTACAATGACTTTACGTTTATCCCTTGGTTAGCAACAGGCACTGATAATGACTACGATGAGCTAAATTTAAATGCTATTTATTCAACTGAGCTTGCAGAGCACCTAACTTTGTATGCAGGTTACAACCATATAAAAGCACGCGAGGAAGGAGTAAATTCCCATGATAATGAGCTTAGCCTCGATATAAGCTATGCATATGATTGGGATATACATGCAATGGCGAGTATTTACCACTCGTTATCGCTCAGTGGCTCTTTTATAGAGCTGGCAATTACAAAAGAGTATGCATTTAGTGATTTAATGCGATTGGAGCTGCAAACTACGGCGGGTTTTAATAGTGGTTATGTAAGCGATGGGCACAATGGCCTTAATAACGTAAAACTTGCTGCTAATTTATCTTATCAACTATTAAATAATGTCATGCTATCTGGCTATGCCAGTTACAGCGTTGCAATAAACAAAGATGCAGCACACTATAGCGATGATGAACATTTACGCTCCTTATTTTGGGCAGGGTTTGGTGTTAGTTATCAATTTAATTGAGGGTAGGCTTGGCGTTAGCGTTAAAGCGTAAGTGATGGGTGCCACCCTTATTAATTTTTGTTTAGAGTGCTAAAAATTGTGCAAACAAATAAAAGTCTCGCATTTTTAATATGTTTTAGGTTTAAGGTATAGTGGGTACAACACTCAATTAAGGAGGCTTTTATGAAATTTTTAGTTTTTTTAGGCACCGTTAGAGATAGCACACCCCCTAAGCCAGCACGATTAGGAGAGCGAGTGGCTGAGTCATGCCTCAAATGTTTAAATCAGCGCTACAGCGAGCACGAGTTTGAACTTATAGACGCGCTCGACTTTCCTTCAGAGGATGTATTTAAACCTCATTTTGCCTATGCAAAAAGCCAAGCTCCAGCACATTTAACAGCCTTAGCAGATAAAATTACCCAAGCAGATGGCTATATAATGGTAAGCCCAGAGTACAATCATAGTATGAGCCCGGCATTAGCTGATTTGCTAAACCATTTTGGCAGCTCGTTGTTCTCGTATAAGCCAAGCGCTATTGTCACCTATTCGGCAGGGCAATGGGGAGGATTACGTGCGGCAATTAGTTTACGTACCTTTTTATCAGAACTTGGGTGTTTGCCAGTCTCTGCAATGGTTCATGTACCAAAGGCGCAAGAGGTGCTAAATAGCGATGGTTCAATGCAAGAGGGCGAAGAAGAAAAATCGTGGTTTAATTATTATTCGCGTACTTTTAGCCAACTGATGTGGTGGGCACAGGCGAGCAGCCAACATAGTAAAAACGTAGATCCCCACGCTATGTTAAAAAGTTTTAAAACAGCGCCATCTCAGCGAAATGCACCTTAAAAAATGTATTAAGGTGCGCTTTTATATGTGCACTGTTTTTATATACAGTGTTTTGCTCGGTTAAAATAATAAGCTAATTGATAAGCGGACTGTGCGAGGCTCAATAGGATGAAAGTGGTTATCTTCTACACCTTGTGCAGGCTCGCCCGGTAAGCGCGAAGCGTAGTAGTATTCTATATCGTGATCGGTACTATCAAATAAATTCAGTAGTTCAAAATCGACTTTCCAGTGAGTTTGTTTATAGCTAATAGCACTATTAACTACCGTTAATGGTTCAGAGCGAATATCACCAGAGTCAGAAAGCGTACGTTTACCTATGTGGCGTACTCTAAATGATGATTGCCACATTTTACTCATATGCCAATTTAAACCTGCACTTGCAACAACAGGTACTGCGCCTTCTATATAGTTCTTGTCAGAGTTTATATTTAATCTTGAACGAGTAAACGAGGCTTCCATGTCTAGGCTAAAGCGTTCATTAATCCAGTAATACGCGCTTAGCTCTAGACCATAACGTTTTGATGCATCACTGGGCTCTGTATTACCCGCATCACCTACAAATAAAAGCTCTGAGTCGAGTGTAAGCCACCATAAAGCGGCGGATAAATTAACGTTTTGATCATCGGCAAAACGCAGGCCTAGTTCAGCACCTTCACTTTTTACCAGTAAATCTACTTTTTCGGCATTTTGTTGGCTAACAGGGTCAATATTAATGGTAGTGCCGCGGGCATCGTTTGAATGAAAAGACTGCCCCCAGTTTGCATAAGCGACTAACAAATCAGTAAGTTTATAATTTAAACTGCCTTTAAAGCTTACTAAGTCATCGTTTGCTTTGCCCGAATTTACCTGTGTGATACTGCTTACATCGGTATCAAAATAGTCGTACCGCACGCCTGCTGTTGCCTCTAATTTAGGTGTGAAAAGTATTTTTGTTTGCCAATAACTCGAATAGCTTGTTTGTTTTATGGCATCTTGTCTTATTGTATTGAGTCTCTCTCGCGCTTTAGTGTTATAAAGTCCTACCTTGTCTATATCGTCATGGCGAACCTCAAGCCCAGCAGTGTGCTGCATATTTAAACCAGCAGTAAGGGAGTCAAATTGATAACTTAGCTCACCACCATAAATAGTGCGGCTATCTTGTTGGTTAAACTGATCGCCATTTATAGGGTCGTTTAAAAAATAGCTAAAGTTAGAAAACAGCGTTAAATCGTAATTTATGGCATAAATACTGGTTTTTATATGCTTGCCTTGCCAAACACTTGATAGGCTATAGCGACTCGAACTCCCCCCAAGGGTGGTATCAAGCGACCCTAAGGGTGACGTTATATTTTGTGACACTGCGCGCTGTGGAATTTGATCGGCTGATTGCCATGTGTTGTCGTAGGCCATTGCTGTAATAGATAAATCTCCATTTAAAGCTTTGCCAACATAACGAAGTAGGGCATTTTTTTTATTTACGTTTTCGTTTATATCATCCCATGGGCCATCGTAGCCTTGCCACTCAGCTGCTGCTATTAACTTGGCATTAGATACATCAACTGCACTAAGCACTACTGCACGTTTATAGTTATCTTCACCAATGCTTAGCTCTATTTGCTTGTGCTTTAAGTTATTAGCTAAATTAAATTGCGCACTCCCCGCACTTGAAAAGTCCCCTTGTGTAGCGCTGTATGATCCTTTTTGGTAATTAATAGTTGAAATAGCTTCTGGAATAATAAAATTAAGATCGGTATAACCTTGCCCGTGTCCATGGCTTCGCATATTTATGGGCATGCCCTCAATGCTGGTGGCAAAGTCGGTGCCATGATCTAAATTAAAGCCTCTAATAAAGTATTGATTAGCCTTACCCGAGCCACTATGTTGTGTAACCGCCATGCCTGGAATAAGCTCTAACATTTCGGCGCTTCTGAGCATGGGGCGCTGCTGTATTTCTCCTTGACCAATGATACCGCTTGAGGCACTTATAGACTCGCCAATTAAACCATCTCTATGCCCATAAACAGTAAGGGTCTCTATATTAGCGTAGGTGCTAATGCTATATAACGTGCTCAGTGTAAGTAAAGCTAATCTCTTCATCGCTAAAATCCCTATGTATTTACTATCTAAAATAAGCAGATAGTTTAAATACGGCTTAGCTAATCGATTGGATGCAACATTTGTTAGCAAGGTGTAATAGTGCATGTTTAGCACTTGGCTAGTTAGCTCTTTAGGTATTAGTAAAAACTACCTAGTGAGTATTGTAATCTGGCTATATAACACTAATAATCAAGTGGCTAACTCACTATTTAACCTATAAAACAAAGAGCCTGTATTGAAAGCCAAAGAAATTCGCAATTTTTATATTAACGAAGAGCAATCTGTTTATTTGCTGTCACATAGAGATGCCAAAAAACACCGTCAATGGCTTAATATTTGTATTAAACAACTGAGTGCGCTTGGGTATAAAAATGTAGAGATGATTGGCTCAGGGGCGTTTGGGTTTGTGTTTGCTGGCAATGACGAAAACGCCTTACCTTGGGTGTTTAAGTTCTCGCGTATTACGCTTGCCCAAAGTGTGCGCGACCGCCTAGAAGACGAAGCGTATATGCTCTCGCAAATTAATAACCCGCTAGTGCCTACCTTTTATGCTTTTGAGCGTATAAAAAAGCAAGGTATTCTAATGATGGCCCGTGCCATTGGAGAAGACCTTGAAAAAGTATCGCTAAAAAAAGGGCGTTTTAGTGCCGCCCATATAATGCAATTAGCGGTGCGGCTGCGTAATGTATTAATTGATTTGCGTAATCATAAAAATGGTTTAACCCCTCAACCTATAGTGCATGGCGATATTAAACCTTCTAACTTAGTATGGGATGAGCAAAGCGATGCGCTGTCTTTAGTTGATTGGGGAAGCTCTGTTTACGCACAGGTTGATAGTAAGGGGGAGCCTATAGCCAGTAATTTTATGGATTTAATGTCGGGAGATTTAAGCACTACTAATGCCAGAATGGGCGATGTGTATTTTATAGGTGATGCGCAAATGTCGGGTGAGCAGTCATCACCACGCTTTGATGAACAAGGCGTGGCTTCTACTTTATATGCACTTGCCTCCGCTCAGTCGTGTCGTTTTGGTGCGCAAGCCATTCCTGCAAGCTCGCTTGGCTTACCCAAAGAGCTTGCCAATGTAATTGATGGCATGCTGTCTAAAAATAAAACCATACGCGATGGCGCAGGCGATTACTTTATGCGTAACATTACCAAAATGGCTCAGGCGTATTTACCTGAGCTTAAAAAAGCGGAGCCTCGTCCTGCTATCCCGTATTGGTTTGGCAAAGGTGATAAGCCCGACACCGTAGTATATAGCTCGCGCAAACAGTTTTTACGACAAGCCGATCATAATCAGCAGCTGCTAGATGTTAACGATGCTCAATTAGACCGCTACTATAAAGAGTTTTTGTTTGATACCGGCGATACCGAAAAAGCCTTTTTGGCCTCTATCAGCCGCCTAGCTAAATACCCGGTAGTGGGTGGATTGAGTTTTCATTGGAAAGATGAGTCGGTGTTTGTTGAGTCATCGCTTATTATGCATGATGAAAGTTTAAAAACAGCCTTTACCGATGCCATTAATAATACCGTGATGCTTGCTCAAGCAATAAGTCAAAAAGGTTTATTTAAGTGTTGTTTATTTGATGCGCGTAAAACCATTCAGTTAGAGCGAGATGGAACCGGGGCGTTTAAGTTTGATAACCTCCCTGAGCTTGATTATGAAGTGGTCAGTATGAAGGCAAACGAAATTGCACGTCCACATTCTTACTTTGAAGACGGTAAAGACCCTGATGAGCAGCTACAACTGCCTAAAAAAGTGATTAGATGCGTGTTTGAGCTAAACCAAATTCATCATACTGGCTGTATTATATTTGAAGCACTGCCAGATAGAATGAAAATACACCATTACTATCGCTTACTCGATGAAAGCAAAGAAGTAGAGTTTAAACGGTTACTTAATAAATTAATGCAGTATGCAGTTAACATTACTGATGTGGGTGTAGCAGGATTTATGAAGCTTCCTTATAAAAACACTCGCGAATTTTCGCTTTGTGAAAAACAACCAGAGAATTTCTTTCCTAAAAATCCAAAATTATTAGCGCAGTAAAAATAAAAAAGGGCAGCTAAATATTAAGTCTGCCCTTGGCTACTTAATTGTTAGTTTAAAACACTGTGCTAAAAGGCGTACGGGGTGTTAAGGCAAACTGATGAGTCATTTTTTGCTGTTTGTTAGTGGCGGTAATGTGGTACTTATTTAAATCAGAATTTTGACTAAATAACCTAACGTTTAATTTTAGCTGTGCGCTTATATCGGGCACTGTATATCGGCCCGTAATCGTTATGTACTCAATGTTATTAGTATCAGTATGCGACACTTCAGGGTTTAGTAATAAGCCCTCTAAAGAAAACTTATAATGATGATCGTTTAAATAAACCCCTCGCATTATGGTTTTGCGGATTTGCTTTTTATGGGCGTTAAATTCATCCAAAGAGACTTTTTTGTTCAAATCGTCATCAAGGTTATTAAATGCCGAAATAGGCAACGAGAGAACTATAAAGGCATGATTATCAATCACGTTTAATGTTCCATGTTGAGCCACCATTAAATGTGCATAAGCAACTGGAGCTATAACCATGTTAGCTACTAATATAAGCGCAACCAGTGCTTTTTTTTGTATATTCATCATACTCACTTTGCCTATAGTCTAATTTACAGTTCGCCTTTCACACAGCGCTGAAAAAACGGGTAAGTATCGGTTGCGTAGTAATGGTATATGCCTTGTGGGAATTCAGGGGTAACACCAAAGCGCCCGTTACACTCATCTAAATCGCCAGAGCCAGCTACATACTCCCAATCTTGTGCAAAAGTACCCAGAGGATAAATTTCGATAGAAGGGCGGTTATCGCTTACTGTACTAATATGCTGGTAGCTACCTGTCATCACTTTAAGCGGCGAACTGGCATCATCAGCAGTGCTGTAGCCATAACGCGCATAAATAGGAAACCCGTCAGCCGCCCATGCAATTAGAGTCATTGTTGAGCTGTTGCCGCCTCTAAGGGTAACAAATCCCTCTGGCATGCCATGGTAATGATAGGTGCCATCGGGCTGGACATGTGCGTTGTTATCGTCTGTACCAAAACTAAAAGTATTTTGGCTTAGAGCTTCAATACTCCAGTTGCCACTATTATCGCCAGGCGAACAGTTATCGCCAGAATCATCGCAGCTGACGCCTGTACCAGCATCAATTTTAACGCCATTTAGTACTATGCCTAATACGCCACGAGGGCCGCCCATTAAGGTTGTGGTATCGCTTTGTATAGGCGTTAGCGTAAAGCTTTCACTCACAGTTTGTTCAGAAATGGTGTTTGGATTATCGGGGTTAGGGAACGTGCCTACATCATGATCTGGAATGCCATTAGCGACTACATAGCGTGTTGTCCCTGTGCATGCCCAATCAGCAGAGCTGGTGGTTTGCACTGATGTAGAGTCGTTGTATTCATTGTAACTGTAATCACATAGCACTTGTTCGGTAGAGCTGCTACCTGTTGCTGTTGTAGTGTTACTGCTTGAAGGTGTACTTTCATCGGTAGCGGTTGTTATGCTTTGCTCATCACTACCGCATGCAACAATAGAGCAAATTGCTGCGCTTAATAACGAAATTTTTAATAGTTTAATTTTATTAGGTAGTGAGTGATTCATTGTACACAGCCAATTAAGTACTAATTGACGCTATTTTTAATCTTAAATGTGCAAGCAATGTGCAAAAATACAACAACATTGAGTATGTATGTTAATGGATGATTTTACTTAAGATGTAAGTATTATAAAATCAGTGTTTTAACAGCCCAAAATAAAGAATGGTGTAATGGCAAAATCAAAACCTGAGGTGTCAATTCAAAGCTTCGGCATTTATTCTACATGGGATAGTAAAAGTAAGGCGTTGCCACAAATTGAGCAATTTACAACCAATGTTATTGCTAAGCTTGATGTTGAATTTGGTTTAATAATTAATATCAAAAAAGCCAAAGGGGAAAAACTCCACTTTTGTATTTATCACCCTGATATACCAGACAACAATGGTGAAATAATGCCGCCCTTTGCAGGCGTTGAATACATTAAAGAGAATGACTGGCAGTTTTATTTAGGGGATACGCTGTGGGAGCCTATTGAAAATAAATTAGGTGATTGGCGGATGACACTTACCCTGAACAATAAAATTATTGCTGATAAAACATTTAAAGTTGCGCTTGAAGAGCAAGGCTCAGTTAATTACTTTTGGCGCAAACGTGGTTACTAAGCCCTTATATTGCAGCGCTAAAAAAAGTCAATATACATTGGCTTTAAAAATATAACTTAACCTGGACTCTGGTTAAGAGATACACCAACATAATTTATCATGATGATCTTTAAGCTTAATTCTCTAGCCAGCGGTTTTCGGTGAAAACAAGGCGAATTTATGCGTCAATAGCTAGCCTATTGCAAGTAAATTCAACGCTTTTAGCGCTGAAAATAGCTGCTAGAGATAGATTTATTATCCAAAGTTGAGGTTAACTTAGTTACCCCACGGGTTACTGGCGTTTGAACGTTGCTTTCGTGCTCTGGCGCGTTGTTTAGTGGCCTTTTTTTCCATAATTCGCTTTGCATCACTAAAGCTTAGTTCGCACGGCTCCCCCGGTTTATGATCCGCAGGTATAACTCTATCTCGAGGCGGTAATTGGTATTGTACATCGTCGGGTTTAGGCAAGTTTTTAAGACGGTATAGGTAAAAGTTATCTACCTTTTCTTGTGCCCATTGTGTTTTACGTAAAAATTTAACCGCCGATTTTATATCTGGGTTGTTTTTAAAACAGTTTAATTGCAAATAAGCGTGCAGTAGCTCCCACCCATATTGCTCAACCAGTTCTTCAACCACTTGCTCTAATTTTACGCCTTGCAGTGGGTTATTACTGTAAAGATCTTGGTTGCTCATAGGTGTTGCCTCATTAATAAAAATACAAATGTCATTATAAATTTAATAACGAGGCTTTAATAGATAAAATTGCTTAACTTTGGCAATTAACAACTACGCGGCCGCGAATTTTACCGTCCATAAGTTGCTCGCCATTTTCAATGACTTGCTCAAGTGTAATTTCGGTTGAAATTTTATCAAGGTAATCGGCTTTAACTAAGCTTGCTAGTCTGTCCCATGCTTCGATTCTGTCTTTTTTAGGGCGCATAACGCTGTCTATACCAATTAAAGATACACCACGCAAAATAAAGGGCGCTACTGAGGCGGGTAAATCCATCCCTTGGGCTAAACCACAGGCAGTAACTACCCCTCCATATTTAAGTGATGCACAAATATTGGCAAGCGTATGGCTGCCTACCGAATCTATAGCGCCAGCAAAGCGTTCTTTTTGAAGTGGCTTACCTGGGTTTGAAAGCTCATCGCGGCTAATAATTTGTGATGCACCCAGCTCATTTAAGTAATCGCTTTGTTCCATTCTCCCTGTTGCAGCGGTTACGTTATAGCCCAGCTGATTTAATAAATAAATGGCAAAGCTGCCAACACCACCGTTTGCGCCGGTCACTAATATTTCACCATCACTTGGTGTAATACCATGTTTTTCAAGGGCAATAACACTGAGCATTGCTGTGTAACCCGCAGTGCCAATTTGCATTGCTTGTTTTGGCAAAAGCGCTGAAGGGAGGGGGATTAACCAGTCACTATTAAGCGATGCCTTTTGTGCAAGGCCGCCCCAGTGTTTTTCGCCTACACCAAAGCCATTTAAAATTACATTATCGCCTACACTAAATTCATCCGTACTTGTTCCACTTACTGTACCCACCAAATCGATGCCGGGCACCATAGGAAAGCTACGCACGACAGGGCCTTTACCTGTAATGGCTAGCCCATCTTTGTAATTGAGCGTGCTATAAAGTACATCAAGTTGCACGTTTTGATCTGGTAGGTCACTTTGCTGCACACCACTAAGCGCGGCAGCGTAGTTTTCGTCTTTCGTAATTACAATAGCTTTAATTGGGTTACTCATAACATATCCTTTTAGACCGATCGGTTTTTAATGGCTAAATAAAATGCGCATTAAGTGAGTAATGCGCGTAAAAACATTTCTGTATACAGTGTAAGTGGTTTGCTTGATTGGGTTAATTTAGCGCGCATAACAGCGCCTTCCCAGCCAATCCAAAAATATTCACTCATAAGCTTTGTATTAACAGATTTAGCAAGTGTGCCTTGTTGTTGTGCTTCATTTAAACACTGCTCAACTTGCTGCTGCCATGCTACATAGCTTTGTAATAAGCGGGTTTTAAACTCATCACTTAAATGGTTGAGCTCTTGATTTAAGTTTCCGACTAAACAACCGCGTTTGTACTGATATTTTTGCATGCCCATTATGGCACTTTGCGTAAAGTGTATTAAACGTTCAAGCGGCGGGGTACTGCTATCGGTTAAGTATTTTTTAAGCTTAGTGATAAAGTATTCATCGTAGGCATTTACTAAAGCAATACCAAACGCCTCTTTACTTTTAAAGTAATGATAAAACGAGCCTTTAGGCACACCGGCTTTTTTTAAAATGGTATCAAGTCCAGTTGCGCTAAAACCAAATTCAGTTAAGGTTTCTAGGCCAATCCGAATAAGATGCGCTTTCGTATCAGCGTTTTCGCGAGGTATTTTAGGGGGCCTTCCGCGCCGTGCAGGTGCCTGAGCTGTATTCATTATTAGTAACCCCTTATACCAATCAGCAATAATACTTAATCATTTTCAGGGGCTAAACGTGTCGCTATCTGCGTTAAAAAATTCTCATTTAGAATAACTAAATAGCGAATTTTTTGCCTTGCTATCAACACATTTATCCATCCTCAAAATTGATCACTTAATTATGCGAATTGGTTTTATAGTCTTTTTTGTGTTAACCCATATTAGACCGATCGACTTTAATTAATCAAGCACTAATAGCAGTTGTTCAAAAATAAATCATTTGAACTGTTTTTTATTCAAAATTAAGAGTGCAATAAAATTGTCATGATTACATTATTGTAGGGAACTAAGCCAAAAATGGTGTGTCCGACATTAAGCACATAAGTGCATTTAAGCGGTTAGATAGCCGTATTGTAAATTAAATAAGCAGTAAGAAATTAAGTGGTATGACCACTGTGTTTTTATAAATGTTAAATTATTTTTGCATCAGCAGGTTAGTTAATGTCAAACAAATTAATTAATTTTGCTATTTGAATTTAACATTTTTATTAACTATTCATTAAATGTAGATTTCACTAATGCTACAAAATTTATAATTAAAAAAGGTGAGGATATTACCGATGAAGAGACAAAAAAGAGATCGTTTAGAAAGAGCTCATTCTCAAGGTTTTAAAGCAGGTTTAGCTGGGCGCTCTAAAGAGCTATGCCCTTATCAGCAAATCGATCCTAAGTCTGAATGGTTAGGCGGTTGGCGCGAAGCAATTGAAAACCGAAACATGTACAAAACCTAATTCATCACAAAAGAATTAACGTAAAAAGGCCTCCATATGGAGGCCTTTTTGCTTAAATATATAATATTAAAATGCGCTCGTATCTTGAAATAAGCCCACTTTTAGATCTTTTGCTTCGTAAATAACGCGGCCGTCTACTTCAACTGTGCCATCAGCCATGCCCATAAATAATTTACGCTTTATTACACGTTTCATATCAAGGCGGTACGTTACTTTTTTAGCTGTAGGTAAAATTTGGCCGGTAAATTTAACTTCACCTACACCAAGCGCACGGCCTAAACCGGGGCCACCAGACCAGCCTAAGAAAAAGCCAACCAGTTGCCACATAGCATCTAGGCCTAAGCAGCCTGGCATAACTGGATCGCCTTTAAAATGGCAGTCAAAAAACCAAAGGCTTGGGTCAATATCAAGCTCAGCTACAATTTGGCCTTTACCGTGCTCGCCGCCATCAGCAGTGATTGAAGTAATACGGTCCATCATTAACATGTTGTCGCTTGGTAAACGGCAGTTACCTTCACCAAACATTTCACCTTGACCACATAGGATCAAATCTTCTTTTGTATAGCTATTTTTAGGTTCCATAACACTTATCTTCGCTTAGAAATTGCCAAGTACTTTAGCGTACACTTGTACGCCAAACAACTCGGAGCAGTTGAAAAAAGACACTTTTTTGCGTGATTTATCGCCAATCAGTAGTGGAGACGGCTTTTTAGACCATAAAACCGCGCAATTACAATCAGAAATCATTATAATTACCCCTGACTTATAACCAGTTTAAAGGAAGTTTATGATCCTTTTTGTTAACTCACTAACAGTGATTGATTTTTCTTACTTATGTAACAAACGCGGCGCCGTTGGCGAGAGCTGGATTGTTGACTTAACGTTGCATGGCAAGCTAAACGAAGAGTCTATGGTGTTAGACTTTGGCTTAGTTAAAAAGCAAATTAAAGGCATAATTGACGATTGTTTAGACCACAAACTAGCCATTGCTAAAGGTTTAAATGGCACGGTACAAGAATTTGATACTTACAAAACGCTCGATTGCACATTTGGTGATAACCACCATTTAGCCATGAGTGCTCCGCATCAAGCTTATTGCATGATAGATGCACCAGAAATTAGTGTTGAATCAGTCACTGAATTTTTAATCGACACTATTTTACCTAAACTACCAAGTAATATTGAAAAAATTGAATTGTCGCTAAAACCAGAGCACAGCCAAAGCTTTTATTATCACTACAGTCATGGCCTTAAAAAGCATGATGGTAACTGTCAGCGCATTATTCATGGCCATCGCTCGCAAATAGGTATTAGTTTAGATGGTATGTCTATGCCTCGCTTACAAAAACAATGGGCTGAAAAATGGCAAGATATTTACTTAGCCACGGCTGAGGATCAAATCGCTGCAAGCGAATTAAAACACATAAGCGCTAAAAACGATGATGTGTGTTTTGCTTATACCGCTGCACAAGGTTACTTTGAAATGGCGATAAGCGAGTCACGCTGTGACATTTTACCTGTTGATACAACGGTAGAATGTATTGCTCAACACCTTGCTGAGCAAGTTAAGGCAGAATACCCAGACAAAGACGTAAAAATTATCGCATATGAAGGCGTAGGAAAGGGATCGATTAGTTATGCTTAAAACTCTTTTAGCAACAGCGCTTGTAACCACAACTAGCTTTAGTGCATTAGCGCTTGAGCTAAAAGGGCACCTTACGCAGGGCGGCTTGGTGACAGGCAAGCTTGAAAATGTAAAGTCAGTATCGTTAGATGGTAAAACATTAAAGTTATCAGACTCTGGCGATTTTGTGTTTGGCTTTGGTCGCGACGCGAAAGCAAAACATGCCCTTACGTGGGTAGATAATAATGGTAAAACACACACGCAAGATTTAATGATCACTAAACGCGATTATAAAATTGATAAAATTACCGGTGTGGCTAAAAAGTATGTGTCGCCTCCTAAAGAAGTAAGCGCACGTATTAGCCGCGAAGCGCAAGCAATACGTAAAGCGCGCGCGGTTAACTCTGATTTACAGTACTTTTTAGACCCGGTGTTAAAGCCGGCACAAGGGCGTATATCGGGTGTTTATGGTAGCCAACGTTATTTTAACGGTGAACCGCGACGCCCACATTTTGGTTTAGATATTGCCAATAAAACCGGCTCGCCTGTTTATGCTCCGATTAGTGGCACTGTGGTGTTTGCCGACCCCGATTTATACTACTCGGGCGGTACGCTTATTATTGACCACGGCCATGGCGTTACCTCTACATATATTCATTTAAGCAAATTAGATGTAAAAGTAGGCGATACAATAAGCCAAGGCGACAAAGTTGCCGAAATAGGTGCGACTGGGCGTGTAACAGGCCCACACCTTGATTGGCGTTTTAACTGGGAAGGCGAGCGCCTAGACCCAGCATTATTGATGCAAGATAAGCTTGCTAATAAAAAGTAGATACTATGACAGACATTAACCGCGATGCAATTATTGCAAAGCGTATTGAAGACTCAACGACCTCGGTTACTAAAACGGTGTTTCCTGGGCGCACTAATCATCACAACACATTATTTGGTGGCGATGCGTTAGCATGGATGGACGAGGTTGCTTTTATTGCCGCCACTCGTTTTTGCCGAAAGCCGTTAGTGACTATTTCATCTGATAGAGTTGATTTTAAAGAGGCTATTCCAGCGGGGACTTTTGCTGAGCTAATTGCTAAAGTTGTGCATGTGGGCAATACATCACTTAAAGTGGATGTGGATATTTGTTTAGAAACCATGCATAAAGATGATAAGCACTCGGCGATTTCAGGCAGCTTTACCTTTGTAGCCGTAGATGATGACCACAGACCGACACCGGTTGTGTGCGATAAAATGATTTACGGTTTTGAATAAATAAATATTAAGGCAAGCAGCCTTTAAATAAGCATCTTTATTAGGTGCTTATTTAATTATAGCAAAAGAACACATCATACTAGTTAATTGTAAAAGCAATCTTAGCAGCTATAAAAATATATAGATTAAGTCAGCAAATAGGGAGGTATAAAAAAGGCATGAAATACATGCCTTAAAAATAATGAATTATACACACTATAAGTGCAGAGGTGCTAAAGCACCATAGCCGCAATCCAACCAAATATAAGTAATGGAATATTAAAATGTATAAAGGTGGGGATCACCGAATCTCGTATATGGTCATGTTGACCATCGGCATTTAAACCCGAGGTTGGTCCAAGTGTAGAGTCAGAGGCTGGAGAGCCCGCATCACCTAATGCACCCGCAGTACCCACTAAAGCCGCAGTTGCCATAACCGAGAAACCTAAATCTAAACATAAAGGCACAAATAAGGTAGCTATAATTGGCACTGTAGAAAACGAACTACCAATACCCATTGTTATCAATAATCCCACCAATAAAATAGAGGCCGCAGCGAGAGGCTTATTGCCATCAAATAACGCCGCGCCACTGTGAACTAAACTTGCTACATCACCGGTTGCTTTCATTACTGAGGCAAATCCTTGAGCCGAAATCATAATAAAGCCAATCATCGCCATCATGGCGACGCCTTTACTAAATACGTCGCCGTTTTCTTCCCACTTAACAACACCAAATACACTAAATATCATTACGCCAACAAGGCCGCCTAATATCATAGAGCCACTTAGGTTTTGTGCAACCAATGATGAAAGCACAGCAAACAAACCCACGATCATCACTTTTTTTGGCTTCTCAATGTCGCTAGCTTTGCTTTGTGTTGTTAACGGTTGCGCTTGGTAGTCACGGCGCTTTGCGTAACTTATAAACACCGCAATAATTAACCCAACCAACATACCGCAGGCAGGAATAATCATTGCCATAGGCACTTGTGTGTTAACTATGTCTAGGCCGTTATCAACTAAGTTTTTATGCAAAATAGAGTATAAGTAAATGCCACCAAATCCATAAGGCAATACCATGTAAGAGGTAGCTAAACCAAACGTTAATATACAGGCAATGGCGCGGCGGTCTAAACGTAGTTGATTAAACACAACCAGCAAAGGGGGGATTAAAATAGGTATAAAGGCTATGTGAACAGGCACTAAATTTTGAGAAGAAATAGCGCAGCCTAATATAATTAATAAAATAAAATAGCTTAAAAAGGTTTCGCTGCCTGCACCTTGTGCATTCACTTTGTTTAATAGCTTTTCGGCGAGGATACGGGTTAATCCCGATTTTGAAATAGCCACTGCAAAGGCACCTAACATTGCGTAACTTAGTGCAATTTCAGCGCCGGCCGACAAACCAGAATTAAATGCATCAACACTTTCTTTTATTCCTAAACCCGCTGTTAAACCAGCTACAAGTGCACTAATTATCATAGCTACAATGACATTTACACGTGCTAAGGAGAGCCCAAGCATTAAAATAACGCCTATAACAACCGCATTCATAGTTTTCTCTATTTTGAAGATTTAATTAATTTTATCAGATCTTTAGCCTGATTTTTACGTTCTTTAGTAAAAGGTTTTTTAGCGTAGCGCACTTGATTAAATAAATAGCTAAATTCGCTTAAAGGTTCCGCAGTATCAGGGCTTTGCTCAGCAAAGTATATTAACTGCTGATTAGGTGAATAGTGACTAGGCGCCGCTATGTCGTTTTTATCTGCCCAGTGCTTAATTGCCTCAAATTCTGAAACTAACGGCGGGCGTTTACTTTTATTGCGTGGCCAATTTAAATAAATAAAGTAAGCAGCAAAGCTAAAAGCAAGTCCTAAAATAACCGCTAAAGGTACCAGCCAAAGATGTTTACTACCAAAAAGTGATTTTAAAAAGTTGCTTTGCTTTTCTTCGTCAAAGCCAAGTACCCAGCTGGTCCATTGGTAATCAAGGGTTTCTAGTTTGAGCCTTAACCAATTAACGGCTGCAAAGTTACTTAAACTCACTAAGCCAAAATCGAGATTACTTTTAAATTCATCATTGAGTTCTTCGTTTTGTGAAAGTGAACCATTTAAACGCTCGGGGGCGACCACCGCAGTGGCATCAAAAATTTGCCACTGATTATTAATATACACTTCAACCCAAGCGTGGGCATCGTATTGGCGAACCGATAAATAATTATTTGTTTGGTTTTTTTCGCCACCTAAATAACCGCTGGCCAAGCGCGCGGGAATACCGGCGCTTCTAAAAATATACGCTGCTGCACTGGCGTAATGGCCGCAAAAGCCGCGTTTTTTATCAAATAAAAATTGATCAATAGTGCTGTCACCGGTCATAGGCTCGGGGGTTAACGTGTAACTAAATTCTTGTTTAGCAAAGTAGCTAAGCAATGCATTATAAAAGTCACTTTGCGAGGTTGTTGATTGTTTAAGTTCGGCAGCAAGCTTGGCTGCTTGTTGGTTTGTTTGGTTATTTAAACGTGTGTAATAAGCGGTTTGCCAATCTGAAAGTTGCTCTGTACTCAGTGCTGCACTTGATACCTGATACTGCAAGCTTTTAGCTTGATATTGTTTTTTTCGAAGTAAACCTAGCGCATTACTTTCAACATTTTTATTGTTACTGGTTGCGTAACCAAGCCCATATAACCATTTTTGATTTGCAGGCTCGGCAATAATAGTGTAGGTGTGTTGTATCGTAATTTGTTTATTGGGATCAGCACTTTGATTATTATATTTTAATAAATCAGATGTTTTCCACGCTTTACCATCAAAGGTATCGTGTACAAGTGCTCGCCAATAATAAGGTGAGGCGGGCGTGTCGTTATCAAAACGCGCTCTAAAAACCAGTTCATCAGAATTAGACAGCTTTGCAATATCAAACGGGTCTACTTGTTCAGAGAGCCCTGTTTTAGCAAGCTTTGGCCCAGGTAACTGCCAAAAAGCGGGCATTTTAGGTAAAAACAACAGCAAAAATATTGCTAAAGGCAAAGCAATAAATAACAGCTTAGCACTTTGTTTAGAGGCTAATTTTAAACTATGAGAAGATTCAATTAAGCTCAATACAGCAAAGTTGAGTAAAAATAGGGCGCTCATGGTTAAGGTGGTTATTATGCTTTGGTTAAACAAATACGCCGATGAAATAGAAAAAAACGTGAGTGTGACAATAATATGGTAATGTTTTTTTGTTTTAGCCTGCAGTAATTTAAAAATACTAGAGAGCAATAGCATAGCAACAAACAATATGACTGTATCGCCTATACCTATGGTGTAAATCATTAATATTAAAGCTAATCCAGCCAAAATATTTGCAAGCCACGCGTTAGGTTTAGGGTTGTTAGTCAGTGTTAAGTACACGTTCCAAAGACATAAAAGCGATAAAACCCCAATAAACAGTATGGGCATATGCGATAAATAAAACGCAAATAAGCAGGCGTATATAAAGCTCATTGCTAAATTAATTGCCCGGTAATTTAATAGCTCAGCCATTAGTTGCTCCGCCGTATTCGCTCAGAAGTGCTAAACACTGTGATTTATCGTGCGCGTTGTTAGTTGCTTTGTAATTTGCTGAGGGCAAAATCAGTGTAAACGGTGTGTTGTTTTCGCATGCATTACACACTAAAAAGCAAAGCTGACTCAAGCGTTGCTCGGTGTTACCCGTTAGCAGGTTAAAATCAAAAACAATATCGGACTTTTTATAATCTATAAATTCTTTTACGAGTAACTGCTGTGATTTAGCGTAATGTTTCCATGAAATTCGCTGCAATCCCATTTCTGGTAAATGCGTAATTAGCTCATCAAACTCTTCGCTGCCGGGCTCTTTAATACTGCCTGTTTGCGTTGTGTGTTCAAACGTACTGTTGTAAGTGTCGTTTAATACATGCTCTGGCGCAGGGTAAACGTAAACAGAGTCATTGGGTTGTATATAACTCCACACGCTTACCAGCCCAAATGGGTAATTACTGTGTATTTTAAAACGTTCAAGGGTATATATACCGCGGGCATTATAAGGTAGGTTAATAATTAAAGCGCTGTCTTTGGGCGTAACTTGCGCTAAGTGCTTTGCGTATTCAGGGTCACTTGAGTAGCTAAGCGATACTGATTGCGTAAGTGTAGGGGCTTTTAAAATAAATTTAACCGAGCCTTTATTTGGTGAGAAGCTGGCAAAACTTTTTATATATTCAACTTTTAGCCCTTTGGCATTTGTATAACCAAGCAGAACGGCAATAATCATCACCACAAACATTAAATAAGCCATCACCAAAATTAAGTTATTTTGATAATTAATGCCCATAACAAAATTTAAAATAGCCACAATAATAAAGTAAAAGCCGAGTTGCGAGGGCACTACATATATATTGTTATGAGCCAGCGTAATGGATTGCTTTGAATGCTTGTTTTTAAGGAGTTTATTAAGTAAACGCTTTTTTAATGCGCCTAATATACTGACCTTTTGGGCTTTTTTTTTAAATAACACGTTAAACTGGCACAGCAACGGTTTTTAAGATTTCATTTACTTGCGCTTCTCCCGACTCGTTATGCAGTCCTAAGCGGTGTTGGCACACACTTGCAAATACAGCTTGTACATCGTCAGGGGTTACAAACTCTCGCCCTTCAATAAATGCCCACGACTTAGCCGCTTTGGCCAGCGCCATACTTGCCCGAGGAGAGAGCGAGCCTGCAAATGCTGCGCTTTGACGAGTATGTGTTACTAATTCAATAATATAATCGATTACAGGGCTGCTTATCACAATTTGGTTAATTAAGGTTTGAATTTGCTGTAGCTGCTTAGCGTCTATTCTTTGTGGTAATTGGCTGTAGTCTCGCGGTTTAATGTTTAAAATAAGTTGTTTTTCAGCCTCTTTAGGAGGAAAGCCTAAACTTATACGCATTAAAAATCGATCTAACTGCGATTCTGGAAGTGGGTAAGTACCCGACTGATAAAGCGGGTTTTGCGTGGCAATTACAAAAAAAGGATTTGGTAACGTGTACTTAGTACCATCTACTGTAACTTGCTGCTCTTCCATTGCCTCAAGCAATGCACTTTGCGTTTTAGGGCCCGCGCGGTTTATTTCATCTGCTAATACAACTTGGCTAAAAATCGGCCCTTTATGGAATGTAAACGTGTGCTCATTAGCGTTAAATACATTAGTTCCTAAAATATCGGCAGGTAAAAGATCGCTTGTAAATTGTATACGCTGATACGACAGCCCAAGCACAGCAGCAAGTGCATGTGAGAGCGTAGTTTTGCCCATACCGGGTAAATCTTCTATCAGTAAATGTCCTTCACTGAATAAGCAGGTGAGTGCTAGTTTTATTTGTTGTTTTTTGCCAAAAATAACACTCGATAAATCGTCGATAATTGCCGTAACAGTGCTTTGCATACTGACCTTATTTTATTCGCTTAGTTCGAGGCGCTTCATAACAGAATTAACTTTTTTAGCGTTAAAAGGTTTTTCTATAAAGCCTTTAGCGCCTAATTCCCATGTGTTTTGCACGTTTTCAAGGGTGTTATGACCCGAGCACATAACAACGTGAGCGTGAGGGTAGCTATCATTAATATGTTCTAGAATATCAGAGCTTTCAGAATCAGGTAAGTCCACATCCAAAAAGATGACATTGGGTGATTTTTTATCAAGAAGGGGTTTTGCAGAAAGGTAATCGTTGCTTTCTAAAATATCTTCAAAGCCTAGCTCCGTTAAAATTTGGTTTAGGTAGTCACGTATTTCCTTAACGTCATCAATAATAAGTATAGGCTCAAGCGGGCGCACAAATTCCATATGTTAATTACTTCTATTTTTTATACATCTAAAGTAATTTAATTTTATGCTAAGCACTGTATAAGCTCAAGAAAGTAAATCAAAAAACAACCAATTAGCGCTTTTACGCGTCTAAACCTGCCGTATTAATTAAACGCCCACACCATTTAATTGGTTAATAAATGTTAAATAACGCTCTTCAATAGCCCTCTACAGAACATTTTAAATAAGACTTTAGTCATAACTGGCAATTTTATTTTGGAATTCAAAACTATTAAACCCTTGTTTATAAGTGTAAATTTTTATAAACACGATTCCATGTAAATGTTTTGTAATAAAAGATGTTGACGTTACATTATTCATTTGTGATTATGCTCATTAGCTGAGCCGATGCCCATTACGAAGTTTAAAAACACATTTAAATAAAATGCCCATTAGCTTTAGCTGCACACTGAAAATACACAACACACTAAATAGAGAGTTCATTATGTTAAATAATAAGAAAGCTAAATTTGCGCTAACTTTAGTAGCAGCAGCGTTGGCGACGCCTGCACAAGCAGAAATGTCAGATTACTTTGACCGCCTTGACGTTAACTTTCTAGCAATGCAAAACTTTCAGTCTATTCAAGCTAAAGACGGTGCATTTCGTCCTGGAGATGAAGAGCAATCATCAGGTTTTGGCCGTATCAGAGCTAACTTAATGCTTAAGTTTCATATAAATGAATACATTACTGCCGACATTGATATAGCCGAAGAGCCAAACGATTTTGGCGGCGGCGACCGTGATTTTTCGTTTCATAACGACTTTGCAGGTATTGAATTTGATTTACTTGGCTTATACGGCACACCAAACGAAAACGAAAATTTAACGCTTCGTTTAGGTAATATTGGCGCGTCTCCATTTCAGTTTAAAGGTTTTCAAGACGGCGCAGATAACCAAGGTAATGCCTTAATTGGTAACGGCATTAACGACTACGCAACCGCAGAAAACGGTGCACAATTAAGCTACACAGAAACTTTTGACAGTGGTGTACTTCGCTCTTATAACGTGGCAGGTCACATTACTACATCAAGCTTTGGCGAAGCATTTCAAGAAGATAGAGGCTTTAATTACCGCTTACAAGGTACATTAGAGTTTGAAGGTGGCTTTAAAGTTGGCTTAAATTACTTACAAGCTAACCAAGGCGACCAACTTCGTTTTGAAAATGGCGTAGCGAGCTTAGATGGACTCACAACAACAAATTACCGTTTTGGTGATGGCGAAAACTATAACTTTTCGGCTTCTCCTTCAAGCGAACGTGATACTCACGTAGGTGTTATGCCAGGGCTTGATCAGTCCATCATTCAATTAAATTTAGCGTATCAGCCATCAGATCAAACCAGCATCATTTTAATGTTGGGTAAATCGTCTGACGATTACACCTTTGCAGACTCTGCAGGTAACGCAGTGGCAGGTATTACCTACTTTGGTACAGATGGCGTGGCAGACGAAAACGGTACCACGTTTGATTCTAACAGTGTAATTAAAGGCGAAAGCTCAGTAGAATATTACGCAGTTGAAGCACAGCAATATATCATTCCTGAAAAACTTTACGTAGCCGCGCGCTATGCAGAGTCAGAAAACACTTCCGATTTAATCAGCCAAAACGATAACACCGTTGAGCGCTTACAAGTAGCCGCAGGTTACTGGTTTACAGATTCTACACTTTTAAAAGTTGAGTATGTAAACCAAGAAGAAGGCGCAAACTCAGGCGGCCAAATTGGTCGTGGTTTTGACGGTTTCACCTCAGAAATCTCAGTTAAATTTTAAATAGCTTACTAACTTACTGTTTGGTTTAAAGGTAATTTCAGCGCTGTAAATACGTTGAAATTACTCACCGCTTTATTTACTAAGGCGCTTTACAGTTATTTTTTAAGCGTCATTTAACATATTTATGAGGGTTAACCCGATGAAAACTAAATTATTAATGCTCGCGTGTTCAGTTATGGCTATTAACGTAGCCGCTAAAGAAACCATAACCATTGCCACTGTTAATAATGGTGACATGATCACCATGAAAGAGCTTAGCAATCATTTTGAAGAACAAAACCCAGATATTTCATTAAAATGGGTAACACTAGAAGAAAATATTTTACGTCAACGTGTAACAACCGATGTTGCCACAAAAGGCGGCCAATACGACGTAATGACAATTGGCACATATGAAGTGCCAATTTGGGGTAAACAAAACTGGCTAACTGAGCTTGATAACCTAGGTGAAAATTACGACGTTGATGACTTACTACCGGCTATTCGCAGTGGCTTAACGATAGATAACAAATTATACGCGGCCCCATTTTATGGCGAAAGCTCTATGGTTATGTACCGTACAGACCTAATGGAAAAAGCCGGCCTAGAAATGCCAAAGGCGCCTACGTGGAGCTTTATTCAAAAAGCTGCAAAAGCGATGACCAATAAAGATGAAGGTGTTTATGGCCTTTGCTTACGCGGTAAAGCTGGTTGGGGCGAAAATGTTGCTTTAATTACTTCAATGGCAAATTCGTTTGGCGCTCGCTGGTTTGATGAAAATTGGAAACCACAATTTAACACCCCTGAGTGGAAAGCCACACTCCAGTACTATGTAGATGTTATGAAAGAGTCTGGACCTGCGGGTTCGTCAGCGAATGGGTTTAACGAAAACCTAGCGTTATTTCAAACGGGTAAATGTGGTATTTGGATTGATGCAACGGTTGCTGGCGCATTTGTAACCAATAAAAAAGATTCTGAAGTCGCTGATAAAGTAGGCTTTGCACTTGCACCAGATAATGGCCTAGGTAAACGTGGTAACTGGCTATGGTCATGGACACTTGCAATTCCTTCTAGCAGTAAAAAATCTGATGCTGCAATGAAATTTATTAGCTGGGCTACATCAAAAGAGTACAGTCAATTAGTTGCCGATAACAAAGGCTGGGCAAAAGTACCGCCGGGTACTCGCGCATCACTTTATGAAAACGAGCAATACATGAATGCAGCACCGTTTGCACAAATAACGCTTGATTCTATTAATTCGGCCGACCCGAAAAACCCTACTGTTAAACCCGTGCCTTATGTTGGCATTCAGTTTGTAGCTATCCCTGAATTTCAAGGAATTGGCACTGCTGTTGGGCAGCAGTTTTCCGCTGCACTTACTGGGCAAATGACTGTTGAGCAAGCGCTTAACACATCACAACGCCTAGTTGAGCGCACAATGCGTAAAGCACGCTACCCAAAATAAATAAGTAGGCGGGTAAGTTTAGCGCTTACCTCGTATTTTTCGTCAGCATTAGCATGTTATCTAGTAGCCGTTTGTCGTTGTTGCTAAGGTTAATGCTGACTTTTTGAAGGTCACTGATATGGCAACTACACAGTCTCGTACGCTTGCACGCATAATGCTATTTCCTAGTGTAATTTTATTACTAGGATGGATGATAGTGCCGCTGTGCATGACACTCTATTTCTCGTTTGTAGATTACAACTTACTTATTCCTGGTAAACGCGAATTTGTAGGCTTTTTAAACTACGAGTTTTTTTTAACAGATCCCGCATTTGTTGAATCCTTTTTTAATACCCTTTATTTAGTAACGGGTGTATTAGCTATCACAATTTGTGGTGGTATCGGTTTAGCTGTTCTCCTCGACCAAGCAATATGGGGGCGAAACTATGTTCGTATTATGGTTCTCGCCCCATTTTTTGTTATGCCAACCGTATCGGCTTTGGTGTGGAAAAACATGTTTATGAACCCTGTAAACGGATTATTTGCACACTTTTCAATTTGGCTCGGGTTTGAACCTATCGACTTTTTTGCGCAAATGCCTTTGTTTTCAATCATTATTATTGTTTCTTGGCAGTGGTTACCGTTTGCTGCGTTGATATTACTCACGGCAATTCAATCCCTTGACCGCGAACAACTCGAAGCTGCCGATTTAGATGGTGCAGGGCCTTTTAGTAAGTTTTTTTACATAGTGCTGCCGCATTTATCACGCGCTGTTACCGCTGTTATTTTAATTGAAACTATATTTTTACTGTCTATTTTTGCAGAAATTTTAGTGACAACCAGTGGCGGGCCTGGGTATGCATCAACCAATATTACTTACTTAATTTACACCCAATCGTTATTACAATTTGATGTAGGCGGGGGCTCAGCAGGGGGCATAGTTGCAGTAATTATTGCCAATATTGTAGCCATATTTTTAATGCGCCTTATTGGTAAAAACTTAGAGGGTTAATCATGGCTAGTGCAGCAAATAAAAAATCAAAACTAATTTATACCCTGGCAGCATGGACCATCAGTGGGATGATATTTTTCCCAATTTTATGGACATTAATTACCAGTTTTAAAACCGAAGCAGAAGCAATATCAGCCACACCAGCGTTATTTGCTTTTGATTGGACACTGGAAAACTATCAAGATGTGTTAGCCCGCTCGCCGTATTTTGATCACTTTTGGAACTCGGTGGTTATATCACTAGGCTCAAGTTTATTGGGCTTATTAATAGCCGTACCAGCCGCGTGGTCAATGGCGTTTGTGCAAACGAAAAAAACTAAAAACCTACTTATGTGGATGCTTTCTACAAAAATGCTCCCGCCGGTAGGGGTGTTAATTCCTATTTATTTACTCTTTAGAGACTTTGCTTTATTAGATACAAAACTGGGCTTAGTTATTGTTATGACCTTAATAAACTTACCGATTATGGTATGGATGTTATACACCTACTTTAGAGAAATTCCGGGTGAAATTTTAGAGGCGTCACGAATGGATGGTGCAACTATTGGCGAAGAGATATTTCATGTATTACTGCCAATCGCATTACCCGGCATAGCCTCAACATTACTGTTAAACGTAATTTTGGCATGGAACGAAGCATTTTGGACACTCATTTTAACCGCTGCGAATGCCGCACCACTAACGGCATTTATTGCCAGTTACTCAAGCCCAGAAGGGTTATTTTACGCCAAGTTGTCGGCAGCATCTGCCATGGCCATTGTGCCAATATTAATTCTTGGTTGGTTTAGTCAAAAACAATTAGTGCGCGGCTTAAGCTTTGGCGCAGTAAAGTAGGAGAACACACATGGGCAGCATCACACTAAAAAAAGTAACTAAAAGTTTTGATGAAGTTAACGTAATTAAACCGCTTGATTTAGAGATAAAAGACGGCGAATTTATTGTATTTGTAGGGCCATCGGGTTGTGGTAAATCAACATTACTACGTATGATTGCCGGATTGGAAGACACAACCAGCGGCACAATTGAGATTGATGGCCAAGATGCCACACAGACGCCACCGGCAAAACGTGGTTTAGCTATGGTATTTCAGTCGTACGCTTTGTACCCGCACATGAGTGTACGCAATAACATTGCGTTTCCACTAAAACGCGCAAAAGTAAGCCCTGCTGAAATTGAAAGTAAAATAGCAAATGCCGCTAAAATACTTAATTTAACTGATTACTTAGACCGTAAACCAGGGCAATTATCGGGCGGGCAACGCCAACGTGTAGCAATAGGGCGCGCAATTGTTAGGCAACCGTCGGCTTTTTTGTTTGACGAACCGCTTTCAAATTTAGATGCATCACTTCGTGTAAATATGCGCTTAGAAATTTCTGAGCTACACAAAAGCTTAGCTACAACAATGATTTATGTAACACATGATCAAGTTGAAGCGATGACAATGGCAGACAGAATTGCGGTATTTAATGGGGGGATTATTGAGCAAGTCGGTACGCCACTTGAGCTGTATCAGCACCCGGTAAATAAATTTGTGGCAGGCTTTATTGGTTCACCAAAAATGAACTTTATTGAAGTAGATAACGATAGCCATGCACAAACGCACAGTTTGGGTGTACGTCCTGAGCACTTTGAAATTTCAACTGAGTCAGGAACTTGGCAAGGTACTGTAGGCGTTATCGAGCATTTAGGTTCTGAAAGCTTTTTACATGTAACTATTAACGATGGCAGTACGGTTACGGTAAAAGCAGATGGCGATTGCCCACTACAATATGGCGATACAATTTATTTAAGTGCACCTGAGCACAAGGTACATAGATTTGATAAAAATGGTTTAACGATTAAAAACCCAACAGTTTAATCCGCCGTTTTAGGCCAATACTTTAGGAATAGCAAATTTACCTAAAGTATTGGTTATTAAATTAATGTGATACTTCGGCATTTTATAAATGAATGATATATTTGCAAATATTGTAAAATGATTTATCGCTAAACTAAGCGGCTTATCAAAATAAGAGGTTTATGTGGCAAAGCTATCAAATACAGAAATACGTAAGCTCGATGATGCAGCTAGAGCAGGGTGGCTCTATTATGTTGCGGGTAAAACACAAGACGAAATTGCCAAAAAACTCAATGTATCTCGTCAATCGGCTCAACGTATGGTGGCATTATCTGTAAGCCAAGGGCTTATTAAAGTAAGGCTCGATCATCCTATTGCTAAATGTATGGATTTAGCAGAAAAAATTAAAAGCCGTTTTGGCTTAGACTCTTGTGAAGTAGTGCCTAGCGATGGTTCAGATCCAAATTCTACAGTGGGTTTAGCGCAAGCCGGTGCTGCTGAAATACAACGCCATTTAAAATCAGAAACACCGAAAATTTTAGCTATGGGGACCGGGCGCGTACTACGTGCATGCGTTGATGAACTGCCAACGCTAGATTGTAGCCAACACAAAGTAGTGGCTATGCTTGGCAACATGGCACTTGATGGGTCGGCTTCACCTTATGATGTAGTCGTTAGAATGGCCGAGCATATAAATGCAAAGCATTACCCAATGCCGCTTCCTGTATTACCAAGAAGTGTTGAAGAAAAACAGCAATTGCATTCACAACATAATATTACCAGTAACTTAAAATTGGCCACCCAAGCCGACGTAACGTTTGTGGGTGTAGGTAGCCTAGGCGAAAAATCGCCATTGCATATTGATGGCTTTGTTGATGAGCAAGAGCTAAAAGAGCTACAAAATTTAGGGGCTGTGGGCGAAATGATCAGCTGGGTTTACGACAAACGCGGCCAATTAATTGACTGCACTGTAAACCAACGCGTTGCCAGTACGCCATTAAAAATTGAAGGTAATAAACAAATTTACGCTATAGCCGCCGGTGAAGATAAGGTACTTGCGATACTTGGTGCAGTTAGATCAAATATGATCAGCGGTTTAATTACTAACGAATACACAGCAGAACGTATTTTAAGTATGGATTAGCAAAGGTTGTTTTAGGTAGCTTTTTAAAATCTACGGATGATAACTGAGCCTTTTATTTTCAAATAAGGAAAATTAACAGGCTCATTTAAAATACCAATAAAGTTTTAATAAATGTAGGCTTTTTATAAAACGTTTTAAATAGCGCTGTAATAAAAAAACGCCGCAATGAAAGAACGTTGATGAAAATAGCAAAGCAAAAACTGCTATGGTTAAAATTTTAAAGTAGCCAATGCTTAAAGTTCTTTGTAACTAATATAGTTAGTAAAGTTTTAAGTGTAATGAATAATAAAACGTAATGACCAGAAATAAACTAAAAGCACTTAACAAAGTAAGGCTTGATATAGCTTGGTAAAACCACCTTAATGTCCGATACCGTCTAGTATTGGACATAGTAGGAGTGCAATACGCACTCCTTATTATAATATACATAACAACCTATAATTTATATTATGTTAAATAAGGTGAATTAATACGTAATCAAAGTAAGTAGCTTCTATTATTTACGTATAAACCCTTATTTATGGTGTTTTGAGTAATAGTCTTTTAAAGTTGGTCTTTCAGTTAACCGTTCAAATTGTTATGTACAGTAACTTTTAACAACAACTTACGCACTACATTTTACACCGATATTTTCGCTAATGTTTATTTAGTATTTCAATCTTATAAAGCCTAGCAATTACAAATTCCATATAGCTGCCTCTATATTCCCTTTATAAAAATTAATTACCTTTTTTAAACAAGCTCAAATTTTGTAATTTTCGTTTCTATCATTTTATTTGAAGCTAACTTATTGCTACAAGAATTTATTACGCCTCATATCAGGTTTAATTTAAAGCCTTAGATTTAAGTTCTTCAAAACCTAAGGCCTAACGCAAAAATAATATGGCTTAGTTACAACCTAGTTCAGACCTTAAACCATACACTGATGATTCAATTGTTTGTGCACTGTTATACGATAAGTTTGGCATTACATTTATACCCGAGCGCGATTCAACTTCATCAATACTTACTTCGGTATTACAAAAGTTATCACTGCGACTTGCTGTTTGCTCCATAATAAATGCCGATGCTTTAATTGTGCTACCAGTTTGCTGCATAACAATTTTAAAATAGCCGCTTGGAATCGTATGTGCTTCGTTAGCTTGTGGTAACTCTGCAAAATAATATTCGTATAATGGACCTGTTACTACATATAAATCATTTCCATTTCCTACGTGATTTCGCACTGCAGATTCAAGCCTAACCCATGGGCCTTGATTTAATGCGGATGATTGCGGCGTAATATTAGAAAGTAAGTTTGTTAGTTTCCAATCAGCCGTATTGCTAAAAGATGCTAATGGAACTTGATGGCCTCTATCGGTATTTATTGTTGCATATGCATCGGTGTAATCACTAGGTTTAAGGGCGTGCCAGTCATTCGAGATTGAATTTGCAACAGTGTGTTTGGTTTTTAGGCAAGGCAGAGCCAATGTAGTGTGGTTATTCCCCATAAATTGGCGATAACGCTGCATAAATACCAAACACGCGTTGCCTAGTAAGGTTCTTTCTAGGGGCGATTTACTCTTTGTTACTCGATTTTTACTTAGCCCACTAGGTTACAAAACTCGTGCCGCGATTAAATAGCCCCTAGTTCGAACAAATTTAATCCTGAAAGACAGGCACGCCCTTTGTATAGTGAGAATATAAATCCGGATCGGCTTTCCAACTTCTACTTCTCGATGGTCCACTCATAGTGCTGGTAGTAACATGGTAAGCCACCCAATCTGCAAACTTTGTATAACGATTATTTTTTAAAGTATAAATACTTCGCTCAATTGTATTGCCATTATCTAAACCTGTTGGGCAACCTTGTAAACAATTGTCTGCACTTGCACTGTGCGCAAAACATAAACCTGTAAGTACTATTGATGCCTTTATTATTGTCTTCATTGTTTTATCCTCAATTAAATGAGGGTGAAAATTAGCAGTACATTATTACAGCAATATGTATCTAACTAATTGTTTATAAATACAATAATATCGTCTTAGGCTTTTGGTATTACTAATAAAAGTCGCGAGTATACAGTTACCCTCGCCTTATATTTAACGCAGTAACGTCACTTGTAGACCTAGCGAATAAGGGGTTTTTTATATACCTACATGCATTATGTTAAATTGAGTTCTTTGTGGTTTTCTATGCGTAATCACCCTGATATAAAGCGTTTACGCATACTTTTAATGTATGAACATTGAGCTATTAATAGCGGTTTATACTTAAATGGTTTAATACTAAAAAATAGATGAAAACAAAAAGCCGTTTGAGTAACTAATTATATAAAAATTAATAAAGCTCAAACGGCATGGTTTTATATACATGTTAGCCAAAGTGGCTAACTAGTCCTTTAAAACTAAGGTGCTTTAGAACTTTTTATCAGCCAAAAATTCACCCATTAACGAAGTTACTCGTTCTGGTTTTTCATCTATAACCCAGTGCCCTGCTTTTTCTATCCAAGTTAGTGTTGCATTTGGTAAGGTTTGAGCTAACTGAGGTGCATATTTAGGTTTTTGAAAGTTATCTTCATCACCCCATAAAATGAGGGTTTCATGCTTTAAGCTTTTAAGCTCACCGGCAATTGCTTGTGTGTACTCTTTATTAAGTCGGCGCATATTATTGAATAACGCTGCTTTACCTTGCTCATTACTCCATTGCTTTAAATACTGTTTTTTAAGCTCATCGGTCATTATGCTTTTATCGTATACACCTTTTGGCATAAAATCATTTAGCGTATCAACAAACTCATCAACCGATGTTTCTTGCTCTACACCAGGTTCAAGCAAAGGTTCAAACTCGGGTATTGGCCAAGAATCAAAGCAAACACTATCAATTAATATTAAGCTGTTTACTTTTTCTGGGTAATTTACCGCCATGAGTTGTGCAATTCCGCCACCTATATCATGAGAGGCAATGTTTGCTTTAGCAATACCTAGCTCATCCATAAATTGACTGATTATTTTGCATTGGGCATTAATTGATACATCGGTATTTTTTGGCATATCCGATTCGCCGTAATTGAGTAAATCAGGCGCAATAACACGATGTTGCTCACTCAGTGTTGGCATAACATTTCGCCATAACGATTTGTTAGTCGGAATACCATGTAATAATAGTAGCGGTGTGCCCTCGCCCATTTCTTGATACGCAATTTTGTGGCCTTCAACGGTAATGGTTTGTGTTTTACTCATACTTATTATCCTAATCAATATTTTAAATTTAGTCTAAACCTGTGTATGTATAGTGATGAGCAATTATCATCCCAGCTTGTTTTTAAAATATTTTTTTTGATGCTTTAATAATTACAAAAACCTGAGAGCGTTTTAAAATGCGGTCTGCGGCTATTAATAGTAAGTAGGATTTATTTTGAGTTAAGCGAAAAGAGTAAAATATAAAGAGTCTAAAATAACCTTCATTTTTAAAATTATGAAATAAAGTAGCAGCTACATGAAATAATTACTGCCAGTTTGGGCCTATTAAAAATAATAGGCCCTGTGTATTTTACAGTTTTATATTGTTTAATTTGGACTAGCTTAGCAAATGCTTAATTTTATTAATTAATACTTGCTGCTTTACTGGTTTTTCAAGCATGTCGTCAAACCCAAGTTCAACATACTTTGCATTACTATTTGTGTCAGAATCTGAAGTGTGGGCAATAATTTTGGTTTGCTTGTCTGCGTTATGTTTTTTTATTTTAAGCATCGCGTCAGTGCCCGACAGTTCTGGCATAACAATATCCATTAAAATAATATCGTAATTATTTTGCGACACCATCAACATAGCTTCTATTGCATTGCTTGCATAATCTATTGCTACGTTTTCATCTTTTAGCATGGCTTTAATAACCATTTCTACGAGCGGCTCATCATCAACTAACAACAACGATTTGGTGTTGTTAAATTCTGTATGCGTTGTAGTTACAGTAATGGACTCTTGCTTGTTTGCACTTACGGGTAACAATTCTACGGTGTTAACTAATAACGATAAATTAATAGATGTTGTTTTACCGCGCTCGTGCACAGTAATATTTTTACCGCCGAGCATTTTAAAAATTGAGATAAAAAACCGCAGCTCTAATGTAGCATCAAAATTAATATCGCTTTCAAAAGACCGTTGTTTGCTTACCATTTGTAACTGACTATAAAAATTTCCCTGATTTGCTAAGTTATTTATAGAAAAATCCAGCGACAAATAATGTTTACCTTGCTCGTTAATCAGCTCAGAATTTAATGACAATTTGCCTTGATGTGTGCTTTCTATAAGCTCACTAGCAAGCTGAATAATTAATTGCATAATCAGTTTTTCATCACTGCTTATGCCTTTATCTATGGGCACATTGTTATTAATCATTATATTTTTATCATCAGAGTCTTTATTAAGAATATCGGCCGTATTTTTAAGTAAGTCAGCTAAATTAATAGCGCTCATTTTAAGCTTTAATTTACCGGTATCGGTTTTATTTATATTAACCAACTGCTGCACAACACAACTTAACTGTGTGCATGCATTTTCTAACTCATTGTTAAAATTGCCTTTACTGTTTTTATAATTAAGCTCTACTATAGATTGCAGTGAACTAAGTGGTGCTTTTAATTGCATTGCTAAGCGTGCTACAAATTTATCTTTTAGCTGGTTAGCTTGCTTAGATTTTTCTACTACTTGGGCAAGTAATAACTCTTTTTGATGCGCTTGTGTTTCATCTCTAAAGTAACAAACAAAGCCACCAAAGTCGGTATGCCTTTGCACAACGGTGATCCAGCGTCCATCACTAAAGCCGATATCTATTAATTGGCTATGTTCATTAGCTAATTTATTATGCTCTTGATAATGCGTAATAATATTATTTTGTTGAGATATACTCATTATTTGGCTGTAACTTAATTGCTTATTGCTTTGAATAACATGAGAAAACAATTCGTTAAATGCCTGATTAGTTATTACCGGAAATTCGTTACTATTAAAAATGGCAAAGCCATGCGGCAGTGCATCAAGCGAGCTTGAAAACAGCGATTCTCTATTAAGTATAAGGGTATTTTTTTGTTTAATTTCGTCATGTAAGCGCCTTGGTAAACGTAAAAAATAATAAACAAATGCAAATATAGCTAAGCTAATTAATGCCAGTTTAAATAAGTCGAACCTAGATACATTAGCAGGCGTTATCGGTTTAATGGGTTGTACATGCAAGCGCCACGTAGCAGGAAAACGGCTACTTGCTGCGCTTATGCTGTTAGGGATAGTTTTAACATTTAGCTCCCCCCTACTTCCTAATATAAACTGAGGGGTTGATATAAATAAATTATAATTTTGCGTATTTAGCTTACCTATAATGGCATTTAAAAACTTACTTAAATCAAAGGCTGTGAGTGTATAAATAGCGCTATTACCCATGTTTATTTCTGAAATTAAAAACGCTGTATCGGCTACAGTAAATACCTCTACTGATTGTTTATTTGCTCGCATTGAAAATGCGTTTAGCCAATTAGTAAAGCCATAAGCTGCTAAATCAAAGTTGTTTTTAGACCATATGGCAAGCTGTTTATAGTCATTATCAAATACAACAAAACCTTTATACGTTAAACTGCTTGATACCTGCGTTTTTACTAAATCACTTAATTGTTGCTGTGTATAACTTTGTTGGCTTCTTAAAAAGCCTGCAACAATTTTATCTTTTTGAGTAATATAAAGTGCTTGGTTGTCAAAGCGCTCTAATGCATCAAACAGCGTTTGCCTTAACTGCTGAGTTTGTATGGCATAGGCACTTTTTTTATCTTTTTTATCTAACGTATATAAAAGCAAAGCCGAGAACGAGCAAATAACCAGCGCAATTAAAAAGGCCACCGGCGCTAAGCTAAATAAATGAACAAATCGATTCAGTGATTTTGTCTCACTCGGTTTAATTGCCTTAGTTGGGGTAAAATGCTTATTAAGCTGGGTTTGCAGTAATTGCGCAAAAGATACAAATTGCTCTTTTTGAGAGCCTATAAGTGTTTTAGGTGAAATATCGGCAATGATCAGTACGCCAATTAAGCTGTTATCTAAATTATAAATGGGATATTGAGAGTAAAAGCGTACCTGTTGGCAGCGCCCTTTTGTTAGTGGGTCAAATAAGGTGTCTTCAATTATGTAGAGTTTTTCTTGTGTGCACGTTTGTGCCAAGCTATTTAATTCACTGTCGGCTTTGTATGGGTCATCGCAGCTAATAATTTGTTGCGTATACAAGGCATTATAATCAACGAACTTAACAATAGAAACATCATAAAACTGCTTCATTAGGGTTAGCGTTTCGGTTATTTCTTGTTTTATTTCATCTATTTGTGTGTTGTTAAATTCATTTATATTATTTGCATATGAGCTGTTCATGGGCGCACTCCTTCACCTTTCGGCGGTGTAGAAATCCAACGCGTGCTGTTAGCACTTGTATGTGATGGAAGTTTTACTCTAAATGGCGGAAGTAAGTTATTTAAAGCAGGTTCGCCTTGTGTATTTAACACCGGCTCTGCCGAGGTTAAATTGAGCGAAGCCTCGCAGTAAGTTACGCCAGGCTCTATGCCAATAAGGGCCAGCGTTTGAATAATTATGTCGTTATTTATTAAATCGATACCTAGCAGCTCAAAAGTTGTTTCTAAAATAGTAAATGCCAGTGTTTCTACTATATTTTCATCTTCTTCTAGTTGCGTACCTTGTGGGCAGCAAATACCGCCTAGCTCTACATCTACACTGCTTGCTACACCTATGAGCGACAGTGCATCAAGCGCGGTTCCTAATAACACTTCAACTTGTGGCAAATATAAATCAAGAATATCGCCTTGCGGCTCATACCCTGTTCGGCAACTATTGCACGACTGCGATAATTGCTGACTGTCTATGCCTAGTAACGGATTCCCAAGCGCAGTTACACCAACCAAACAACTACTATCGGCTTGCTGTTTAGCAATTGAAAAGCTTTCGCATGGGTTACCAGTAACTACCTTTTGAGACATATAGCGCGATACAATTTCGTCACCTGTTGCGGGGCACGCTAATGCTGTACTTTTTAGTAATTGCCCCATTACGGAGTTACTTAATTGGCCAATGGCATAATTAGGGCCTTGCTGTAGCGCATTGATATAACTTACATTGCCACTATTAGCGGTGTTACTAACTCCTAGACTATCTGAAAACTCATCACTTAAACTTTTTATACACGGGTTGCCTTGGCAATTAGGCGCATCGTAATAAATGGCTTCTCGTGAGGTGAACCTGTCATCGCGTATCCCAATTAAAGCGCGATATGTTGCATTTGCTTGGCGGTCTGTGTAAAAAATTAAAGGGGCCTGGTGCTCATCAAACCCAATGGCGATTCCCAAAGGGGTGTTATTAGCATCAACCACTGTTATTTGGTTATCTACCTTTGTGTGATAGCGCTTAATAAGTGCATCGCGCACTAAAATAACACCACCAATAGAGCCAATAATTAAAATGGTAATAATTAAAATCAGCTCAATAGTGAGTATGTAGCCCTGTTGGTATTGTTTATTCATAGAGCGCTCCTATAGCACTTCAACCAGCATTTTTAGTACATTCATTACCTGCAGCGCCGCAGGAAAAAACACCAGTACTAAAAACATAGGAAAACAAATTAAGATAATGGGAAAGGTGGTATGCAATGCTTTTTTATTTACTTTTTTAGCTAATAAAATATTTTTTTTAAGCGCAAAGCTTTCTAATTGTGACTCAACCGCCTGTATTAACGGGGTGCCAAGCTTAGAGCCAATAAGCATTAAATTAGCTAATTTTTTTAAACCCGAAACCCCTGTTCTGTCATATAACGAATTAAAGGCTGTTTCGCGGTCTTTACCGGCACTGAGCTCAAACAAAAATAGTTTAAGCTCTTTATATAAAGGGTGTTTTTTACTTAACCCGTGATCAACCGCTAAAGCAAATGCGCGCTCTAGCGAAAAGCCAGCGCGCATATACACTAACAGCACACTTAAAAAAAACTCTAAGCTATTGTTTATTTGTACTTTACGCTGGCCTTTTTTAAATAAAAACCACATATCAGGCGCAAAAAAGCTAATAAAACAGATAATGGCTACAAGCGGTGTACTTAATACATAACCAGTGATCTCTATGGCAGTATAAGCACAAAATGTGGCGGCCATTTTAAAGCAGTACATGCTCAATAAAATTTTATTTAACTGATACCCTGCCTGTCTAAATTGGCTTTTTGAAATAACAATTAATGGATACCAATTTATATTGGTTTTGATAGGTTGCTGAACCTCAGCCTTTAATGACTGCTTTTGAATATGGATAAATGCACCCATACTCACCAATAAGCCAACAAATAAAAATAGGTCTATCATAGCGTTACCCTCAAGCTTAGGCGAAGCCATAAAAAGCCAAATAACTGGCAAAGCACCGCAACGGTAATAAAGGCCATGCCATTGGGGTTATTTAACAGCGGATCGAACCAGGTTGGATCGGTGTAATTAAATAAAGGCACTAAAGCGTAGGGTAAAACGCCACTAAACAGCGCAGCGTATTTAGTACCAGAAAGCTTAGCTTTGAGCTGCTGGCGATCTAGCGTTCTTAACGACATCATTTTGCATACACTTTTAAGCATGTCAGTTAAATCGCACTGGCTTTGTGTATGAGTAATTATGCTATGTGCAAATAACCGCACGGTTTCACAGTTGTAGCGTTTAATTAAAGGGGCAAACGAGCTTTGTATATCACTGCCCATATTTAAGCGCTGCAGTAATAAATGACTTTGCGGTTTAATGTATTTATCGGCGTGTTCGTCGGCAAATTGCATAGCCTGAACAAGTGAAAGCCCAGTACTTAAACACGATTGTACGGTTTCTATGTACTCTAAAAATAAGTGCTCAAACTTGGCTAATTTATAGTGCGCTAAATCAATAATCACAATAAAGCAGGTTATAAATACAACCAAAGAAACGATTAATGCACTCGTAGTTGCTTGAGGATAAAAGTACTGTGCAACATACCAAGTACTGGTGGCAAGCGAGCAAGCAACGCTTATAAATAAAGCATTACTGATGTTAATCCCAAGTACCCGCAGTGACACTGTGATAATGTCTTTTTCTTCAAGTACATCAACCTCGTGCTTAGTATTTGTAGCGTGTGTTTTTACTTTAAGTGTTATAAAAACACTCAGTGCTAAAGTAAATGACATAATACTTGCTATGGCCAGTAAGTAATCAAGCTTATTCATAATTACGCTCCCTGGCCGGTTGCAGTAATGCACTAATTTCGTTTGCATTGGCACCTTGGCTTTGCATAAAGCTCACCACGCTTGAGGTACTAATTGCCTTATCATTTACTTGCTCGGTATCGCTTACGCTATACAGCGCAGAGTATTGCGCACGTGCGTCTACTCGCTTTATTTCGCCAATACTTTTTAGGGTTCTTACACCGTTTGTATTTCGAGAAACATGCACAATTAACTGAATGCTTGATGCGATTAATGCGCTGGTGTGGGTGTCGCTTAGCTGCGCGTTATGTAATTGCACTAGCGTTGATAATCGGGTTACCGCATCGCTTGCACTATTAGCATGTACGGTGGTCATTGAGCCTTGGTGGCCGCAGTTCATGGCTTGCAGCATGTCTATTACTTCACCTGCGCGTACTTCGCCTACAAGTATTCTATCGGCGCGCATTCTTAGTGCCGCTTTTACTAAATCACGCAGGGTAACGGCGCCTTTGCCATCGCTGTTGGTGTCGTGCGCCTCTAATTGCACCACATGATTATGGTGCAAATTTAGCTCTGCACTTTCTTCTATAGTTACTACCCGCTCGTTAGTATTTATTGAATTAGCGAGTACATTTAATAAGGTGGTTTTGCCTGCGCCGGCATTTCCACATACTAAAATATTAACCCCTAAGGCCACCGCGGTTTTTAAAAAAGTGAGGCAGTTTTTGCTTAAAAACTTATTGTCGATTAAAAAATCATCGTTAATTTTTTTGTGATTAAATTTTCTAATCGAAACAATAGCAGCACTGGTGCATGCCGGTGGCACTACAATATGTACCCTGCTGCCATCTTTTAGTTTGCCATCTACAATGGGAGTCAGAGCGTTAACTTGTCGAGCGCAACTATCTAGTAATCTATCAACAAAACGACGTAAGTGACGTTCATCGTCAAACTTACTGGCTGTACATAGCAATTTACCTTGCTTATCTATCCAAATATTTTGCGTATCGTTAATTAAAATATCGCTTACTTGGTCATCCAGCATAAATTGCGCTATTGGTCCTAAACCTTGTATTTCGTCGTAAACGGCTTGTACTACTTGAGCTTGTTGATGGCTGTTAAATGATGATTGTGCAAATTCGTCAATATCACTGCAAAGGGCGGATATTTTTTCAAGCAGCGCATCATTCAGTAAAGCACTTGGGTCTTGCTCATATTCTTCAATTACTGCATCGTGGAGAATTTTTTTAAGTGATTCAAAGGTATTTAAATTGGCTTCTACAGACTCTGGTTTACTTGATAAATTAAACATAGCGCCTCACTTAGCTACATAAACAGCTTGGTTTTTAACGCCTTTAACCACTTGAATTGTTCGGCTAGTTTGTAATTGGGAGAAATTTTGTAAGCGCCCTTGTTCAATGTCATAAGCGCTGTGCACAATTATCGATACCTTATCTTGGGTATCAATTGCGGCTAACGAATACACATCTTTAGGAAGTACAGCCAACACTAATGACACACCCGCGCTTGTTGCCGGCTCTTTTTTTGCTAGGCTGTCCATAACGCCATTTTTTTGCGCTTTACTGCCAGGACCCTTTGAAATACCAATAAGCTGCACATCGCGCGCAACGGTTCTTACAAGCCGGTTTGTTTTGGCAACAATATCTAAGCGGTCGCCTTTGTGCACCCGCGATAATGGAATATCTAAAGTGGTTAATTTTAATGTATAAAGCACTCTGCCTGCGGGGATCGCCTCTGATAAATTTTGGCTTTTAACCTGCATAAAATCTGTTTCAAATAGTGGTTGTTCACCCATTTTATTAGTGGCTAATTGCTTACCAATAAAGGCGCGGGGATTTTGTATACTTAGCGCCATATTTGCATAGTTACTGGGGTTTACATCTTTTTGGCTAATGTCGTGCACACTCACTACTTGCCCCGCCGACATATTTTTATTTACCACCCAGGCAGTAACTAAGTCTTGTTCGTTTACTTGTCTGATGCCAAGCGCTGAGGCCAACATGCCAGAGGTGATAAGTAAGGTGAGTGCAGCGGTAGTCGCCCCTTTATTATTTTTACTTTTCATAATTTCCTCCTGACAAATTTCACTGCCACACGGTTGTGGCAGTGTGATTTAGGTAGTTATAATTTTAATTACCTTGTGAACCACCTGCTGCTGTACGTGTTGCAGCATCGCCACTTGGCGTTGCATTAATAAGTGCAGCACTTTCACTAAAGTCAGAGGCAACAAAAGTAAACGAGCTACCATCACCTGCGTAAACATCTACTGCATCAACATAGCCAGAGCCTGAAATTTCTGCAGTGCCTTCGGCGTTGATCATGCCATCAAATACATAACTTTGATCTAACGAGCCAATTGCTTCTGCAACATCTTCAAGCTCGCTGGTTACAGAGTCTCGTAAGGTTGATAAACCAATTACTAGCGCTGCCACCATAGAAGTTGAAAGAATAATTAGCTCAGAAGTAAGTACAAAGCCTTGTTGTTTTTTACCGTTTAAGTTGCTTTTCATAGTTTTCATAATGATCACCTTAAATGTGTTAGAGCTTATGCCCACTTTATATATAGCGAGGACCGTGCCATTAATTAAACCATTAAAAATCAATTGGTTACCTTTATTGTTTAAAATGAGCTTTACTTATCCCTGTTGTGATTCGCATTTTGCAAATCATTATTAAAGTGCGTTACAACGCAAGCAGAGATTAATTAAAAGGCAAGCTGTTAACTCATTTATACAAAGCTTTTAAAAGTAAGAGTGACGAGCAATTAGCTGGGATTATTCATAAAGTGAGATAGGTTTAAACAACGCTGAGGATTGCTATTTTAATTGTTTAGGTAGGTACGTTGCTTTTACTTTTTATGAGCGGGTTTAACTAAGGAGTGCACAGTTTAATAAAATAAAAAGGCCTTGCGGCCTTAACTTTCACAATTACCAAGTACCGAAAGTTTCGCGTAGCGCGCTGTGGCTTGGCTGTGCTGCGCATCAAAACCTATTGCCTCATTATAATAATGGCACGCCAATGCGTTATCAGGTGTCGCCTCAGCTATTAGCCCTTTGTGATAGTAATAATGGCTTTTCTGCGTGCCAAATTTATAGGCAAGCTCTAAATAGTTAGCTGCAATAACGTAATGCCCTTGCGCATAATAAATAGACGCCATTTGTAAATACGGTGAAGCCTCAGTACCAAATTCATCAATAGCGTATTGGGCTATTTGTTTTGCTTTGGCTAAATTACCTTGCTCAATAGCCAAGTTAATACCTAAAGATAGCGCGTTTAAAGGCGGATTAGGTAAATTAAGAAGCTTGTTTATTACCGATTGCGCCTGATTAGCTCGTCCGCTTTTATAAATCGCATAAGCTGATACAGATAAAATAACCTTATTGTTTGGGTGCTCAAGCATTAACTGATTAAGCTCATGCACTAAGGCTAAACAATTAACCGCGCTTACCCCTTCACAAGTTAAAGCACTGCTGTTTAATGCATACTTAGTAACAATTTCACTTAGTGCAGTATGTGGGTTTACACTAGGCGCATAATCTATATGTGCGCAGCCCGATATACTCAGTAAAATAACGATATATATTATTTTCATAACCCTTGCTCCTGTATAAAACTGGCCATTTGGCTATCTAAATCAACTCTTCGCCACACACGTAAATTATTAACCGGCTCGCGGACTAAATTAGGGGTAACCACAATAATCAACTCGCGGTTGTTTTCGCTTTTACTGGTTGTTTCGCTTAATTTACCAAACAGGCTCTCGCCGTTTGCATCAGGTACAAAGTCGTGACTGGCGTTGTTATCTGTACTAATTAATCCACCAATAATTAAAGGTTGTCCGTCTTGTAAACGGGTAGATGTTTGCATGCTGCGCGTATTAAATGCACTGCTGTTTAAACTGCTGCCAGTGCTTTGTGCTATTTCTGCTGTGAGTGTGGTGTCTGGCAATGAAATAACCGGGTTTAAATCAAGGGTTATGCGGTCTTTGTCATCCACTAAAGCACGAACATTAAGCTCAACGCCGAACGATTTAAACTCAGTACCACTAAACACTGAACCGCTGTTACCTTGTTGCCCGCTGGAAACGCCAGATGGGCTGTAGCTTGTAGGTACTGGCACTTCGCCGCCTACTTTAAATACCGCGCTTTCGCCTGCAAGTACGGTAAGTGTAGGTCGCGAAAGCGTTCTTGAAATTCCCTCTTGCTCTAGCAAAGAAAACAACATATCAATGGCAAATTGCGAGGTTGATAACTGCAAGTTATTTGTTAATTGTCCGCCAATTAATTGCAGTGCGTTTTCTATTGATGCTGAGCCAGACTCACGGGCATTCATGCCTTCTAGGCCAAATAAACCTTGCTCGTTGTTATACCCATTCGAAAGCACACTAATATCTGGACGCCATTGCTTTAAGCGGCGCTGATTAACTTCATAAAGCTGCACCGACACCCTCACTTGAGGTAAGTCTTCTACTTCAATGCTTGAGAGCACTTTACCTTTAGCCACCGAAAGCAAAGTAGCCCGCGCTACGTTTGAATTAACATTGCTTAAAGTCAGGCCAGAATCGTCATTTAATAACCCGCCAGACTCATTTGCGAGTACTTCAATAGCGCTTGTTTCGTTTTGCGTTGCACTACTGATAAGCCCGTTTGGATCTAGTGCCGAAGTGGGTGCTTGGCTTGCTTGCTCTGGTTCAAATAATTTATTGATGGTATTTAACAAACGCACCAGTTCAATTTGATTTTTAACTGTGCCGCTGAGCATAAACACATCGTTATCATCGTTTGATAACTCATCAACCGAAATACGTTTTACAGTTACTTTGTCAGCCCCCATCGATTTTAACACCTGCGCTATGCGCGCTTCCTTAGGCTTTGGCGCTTGCGTAACTTTAATAAGGTTAATAATCGCTACTTTACTTGAGCTTTGTGCTAAGCCATTGTTTAAATTACCCATGCCCTGTAAACGCTGCGCTAAAGAATTAAACATTCCTTGGTTAGGCGCAGAGGTAATAACAGGTTGCGCCGATTGCGAGCTACTTGCATATAAATAGTTTTTTGCTGCTTCGTGGGCTGCATGGCGATAATTAAGCGTAGGTACTTCGCCACGTAGTACTACCGCGTGTCTATCAGGTGCGATAGTGAGCGCTAAGTTAGGATGAATATCGTTAAGGGCATTTTCAAGTACACTGTAGTCTTCGGTCACGCCCAGCAAAAATGTTTCTGATGTGTTGTCGTCATACCACACCATCATAGAGGTGCGGCCCAACTTTTTAGCTAAAATTAACAGCTCGCGTCCGTTTACTACGTTTACATCGAGTGTGGTTTCGTGGCCTAGCGCAACACGTGCTATATCGCGGTTAAATACAAAGCGAGTATGAGTCCACTTAACTAAGTGAGATACTTTTTTTACTCTATCGCCATTGGCGTTTTCTATGTAATTTAAACTGCTTTGCTTGGCGTATACACAGCACGGTAAAAAAAGTATTACAAAAATAATGGCTTTAAACATATGCGCGTCCTCAAGTATGCGTTGGTTTAACAGAGCAAGTTTAAGACCAGCAAATATTTAGCTTTAAATTCAATAAATTAAAATGGTTGGAGATATAAGCACAGGCGGCTTTAGTATTTTGATTTGCAAAATGCAAATGAAGTTAGGAGAGAAGGCACAAAGCAGTGCTTTGTGCCAAAAGTATTAATGCAGTGCGGCAGTAAAAGGAATGTTTTTACAAATTTCGGCTTCAGCGACTAGTAGCTCTTCTAAACGAACATCAACTTCTTCTTTATCAAAGTATTCGTACGCTAACTCTACAAATAAGTTTTTATGTTTTTCTTCTGATTTAGCAATCGCCACATAAAAGTCTTTTTCTTTACCCTCTGGTAAAGCTTGGGCAACCAATGAAAAACGCTCGTGGCCGCGGGCTTCAATAACGCCGCCAACCAGTAATCTATCCATTAAAAATCCATCACGGCCATGTCTAAATAAAGCGCGAATTTGTTTTATGTATGGATCTTTTTTGTCATCACCTAAATTAGTATCGCGTTCAATAAGCAGTTTAAGCACTTGTTTAAAGTGGATTAACTCCTCAAGCGCTAAATCGGTCATGGCTTTTACCAGTTTACGTTTGTCTGGGTAATGAGACAGCATAGAAATAGCCATGCCCGATGCCTTTTTCTCAGCGGCAGCGTGGTCTTGTAAAAACGTATTAAAGTCGGCTAAAACCGCTTCAGTCCATTCAAAGGGGGTGTTGTATTTTAATTCAAACATTTTTTGTACTACTTAAAAAATAATGCGGGGATTTTAGCGTATTTAATAGTAAAAATCTTGCAGCGCAGGGCAAAATTAACGCATATAAGGTAAATGCTTATCTATGCGCCCTTTTGCTGTTGAGTCAATTTTTAACGGGTGTTTAATATCGTTCCATGCGGTCACTTTGCCGCCTATGTTCATTTTTTCAAAGTCGGTGCGCTCGCTTTTAATGTCTAAAAACGCAGTAAGCTGGGCAAAACTTTGTGGCTTTGCTATATCAATTTCTAAGTAGTCGTTACTGCGGTGCTTAAAATACTCACGCGCGTTAGCTAAATGTGTGTTGTAGCACTTTGCTAAATAATCATCTTGGTTAATATTATCAATCGATAAGTCAGTAAAGGTCGTTAAGTAACACCGTTTTATATGAATATTAAAACCACCGTCTGGGCGCGTTAAATTAGTATGCATTCGCAGCAGCAATTGCCTAATTGAGGCAATCCAGGGTGTTTTTTCACGCGCTAAATATATAAATTTAGCGCCGGGGTAATGGCTATCTAATGCTGGGTAGTCATTAAACACAGGGGTATCGGCTATGGCTGTGGCGTTTTCAAAACAATACGAGGTGTACGCAGTGTGCGCCGTGGCAATGCCAAACTCTAAAAATGCGTGGCATACACTGGTGGTGCCAGTACGCGGAAGCCCTATTATAAATATTTTACTCATAACATCTATTACTAACTATTGCGTGTTACAAGCAACAAAAAGGCACTAATAACCATCACTAAAAAGGTGGCAATGGTACCAATTTGGCGATACTTAAGGTTGTTTTCAACAATGCCTAAATTGTGAAAGACGCGCCCTATTAATAACGCCCCCCCTAAAATATTACAATAATGGCTGGCAAGGCCTTGGTATTCGGCTAAAAAAAGCAAAATAATCGCAAAGGGTACGTATTCCATAAAATTAGCATGGGCACGCACAGCACGTTGTAATTTAGGGTTGCCGTTATCGCCAAGCGACACTTGTTCACTGCGGCGCACTTTGATCACATTAAAACTTAAGTAAATATAATAAAACGCTAAAAGCGCAGCATACGTAGAAACTATCACGGTGTTGTCCTATTTTATTTTTGGCAATAATAACATAGTTTTGCACAATCATAAGTTTACTTAGTAACTATGCTACAGTGTGTATTAGTTGAATTTTATAACGCAATTAAAGGAATTTATGTTTGTCCCTCGCAAAGTAGCCGACCGCTATCGTGAAATGATCAACAGCATTGGCTTTTACCCTTCTGTACTTTCGGTTGGTTTTTTACTTTTTGCTGTAATTACCATGTCGCTTGAATACATAGCGCCTGTAGAGCAGCTCAAGGCGTTTATATCTGTTGTGCTGGTAGATAGCGCCGAAAATGCCCGCACCATTTTAAGCACGCTAGCAGGCAGTATTATATCGCTTACGGTGTTTAGTTTTTCTATGGTGATGGTGGTTTTAAATTCGGCCAGCGCCAGTTTATCTCCGCGGGTTGTACCTGGGCTTATTACCCGTAAGTCGCATCAAATGGTATTGGGCTTTTATTTAGGCAGCATAATTTACTCAATTATTATGCTCATTAATATTAATAAGCTTGAAGGTGGCGATACCGCTATTCCATCGCTTGGGGTGCTGCTGTCATTGGTGTTTGGCTTAGTATCGCTTGGCTTGTTTGTATTTTTTATACATTCAATATCTAAAGCCATTCAAGTAGATAATGTACTTAACGGTTTATTTAGCCAAACTAAACGCGAAATTAAAGCCATTGTTGATAGGCAATCAGAAAAACCGTTCACTGACTTTCCTGATTTTACACAATGGCACTCAGTTAATAGCACTACCGAGGGTTATTACAAAGGGGTGCATACAGATAAGTTATGCGCCATATTAGCCGAGGAAAATATTCGGGTGTATATCTCGGTAAACCAAGGTTACTTTACCGTTAAAGGCTATCCGTTTTTAAAATGCGATAAAGACATTTCTAACAACGAAGAACTTATTGCAAAAATTTTAGACTGCTTTATTTTTTATATAGAAGAGTACATTAGCGATCATTACCGTTATGGATTAACGCAAATTTCAGAAATTGCCGTTAAAGCAATGAGCCCAGGTATTAATGACCCTGGTACAGCGGTTAAATCGATAGATATGCTGAGTATTTTATTAATTGAGCGCCTGTCGCTTAACGATACAAATTATTCGTTTAAACACAGCGATAACGCCCCGTTACTCTTTATACACGAAACCAGTTTTGATGAGTTACTGCACGATAACTTTACGCCACTGCGTAATTACGCAAAAGGCGATGCGTATGTAATGACGAACGTTTTAGAGGCATTTAAAAATATATTGTTTGTAGCGCATGGCAATGATGCAGCCCGAAACAGCCTATTTAATTACTTAAATGCCATTGTAGATGACATAAACGAGCATGTAAGTAACGAATACGACAGACAAGAAATTACCAACATGCTTAACGCGATTGCCCGCATTAGCAAGCCACAAGGGGATAAACTAGTGGCTCGTTTTACCTGCAAACATACTAGTCAATAAAGTAAACCGCATAGCTAGACGCTGTTACTTTAATTTCTCCAGCATGATACGCATCAGGAACAAAATTACCGGGTGCGCTATCTGCTACCATCATGGTTTTTTCTGAGCGTGCATAAGGCTGAGCAGGTACGTTCATTGGGCTTAGCGATGCCGTATATAACCCTTTAAGCTCAACGCCGTAATCGGCACTTAGTTCTTTAGCGGCTTTACGGGCATCTTGAATGGCCAGTTTTTGCGCCTGTTTGTGTAGCTCTTCATAGTTGCTCGCTAAAAATTGAGTTTGATTTATTTGGTTAATGCCGTTATTTACTAGGTTTTGTAACAGCTGAGGGTATTTTTCGATTTGCGAGAGTTTAACGCTTAACGTGCGCGACACTCTAAAGCCTTTAAATTCTTGCTCGCCAGAGCTTCTGTTGTATTGGCTTTCGCGATTTATAGAAATATGCCCTGCATTAATATTACCGTCTTTAATGCCAAGCTCTTTTACTAATTTGATCGCTTTGGCCATGGTTTTATCGGCCTTGTTTTTAGCATCAATTAGGTCTTTATCTATTTCTACAATGCCTACGCTTAATTGTACGTAGTCAGGCATAGTGGTTACGGTTGCTTCACCTTTAACATAAATATGAGGAGCGTTAGGTGTTGAGTTTGCATGCGCATCAAGGCTCAAGGTACTTAAGGCAATTGCGCTACTTAATAACAGAATGTGTGTTTTCATTGCATTATCCATTGTATTTTTGTTGTCACCATTAAAGAGCCTACGTGGTTAACAATAAATGAACAAGCACAAAAAAACAGGCAATTGCCTGTTTTTTGTAACTGGCTGTAACGCAATGTACAGCCTTATTTACTTTACGTTACTCAGCGTAATTAAATGCTGCAACGTTTGTAGTTACGGTATTTAGGTAACCAGTAATTTCTATCAATAGCAGCCCACAGTGCATCATCGCTAATCTCAAGAGCTACACCCTCTTCAATTGCTTTTTTAGCCACTGCAAATGCAATACGCTTACTTAATGTTTCAATTTCAGTCAGTGCAGGTAATAAGCTGCCTTTACCGGTGTTTGCACGGGGTGATGACTCAGCAAGCATTTCGCTCGACATACTCAACATTGCATCGGTAATGCGTGTTGCTTTTGCTGCAATTACACCTAGGCCAATACCTGGGAAAATATAACTGTTGTTACATTGTGGGATTGGGAACACTTCACCATTAAATTCTACTGGCTCAAACGGGCTACCCGTTGCTACAAGTGCTTTACCTTCAGTCCATTTAATAACATCTGCTGGGTGTGCTTCAACCTGCTTAGATGGATTACTTAATGGGAAAATAATCGGCTGCTCACAGCCTGAGTGCATAGCGCGGATAACTTGCTCGGTAAATAAACCCGGTTGACCCGATACACCAATTAAAATATCAGGTGCTGCACAGTGCATTACATCTAACAATGAAGCGTATTCGCCGCTGTAGGTCCACTCGCTTAATGCAGCTTGTGGTTGCGCTAGTGCTTGTTGGAAATCGCGTAAGCCTTCCATGCCTTCAGTGAGTAGGCCAAAACGGTCAACCATAAATACTTGGCTACGCGCTTGTGCTTCGCTAATACCTTCAAACACCATTTGGCTAATAATTTGCTCGGCGATACCACAACCGGCTGAGCCTGCGCCAACAAATACCACTTTTTGCTCGCTAAGGGTTGAGCCTTTAACACGACACGCAGCTAATAAAGAGCCTACAGTTACCGCTGCAGTACCTTGAATGTCATCATTAAAGCTACAGATTTCGTTACGGTAGCGTTTAAGTAAAGGCATAGCGTTTGGCTGTGCAAAATCTTCAAACTGCAGTAATACATTTGGCCAGCGACGTTTAACTGCTTTAATGAACAAGTCTAAAAACTCATCGTATTCATCTTGCGCAATACGCTTATGACGCGCGCCCATGTACATAGGGTCATTTAGCAGTTTTTCGTTGTTAGTACCTACATCAAGCATTACAGGTAATGTGTACGCTGGGCTAATACCACCACACGCTGTGTAAAGTGATAATTTACCAATAGGAATACCCATGCCACCAATACCCTGATCGCCTAGGCCTAAAATACGTTCGCCATCGGTAACCACAATTACTTTTACTTTGCCTTTGGTGGCGTTACGTAGAATGTCGTCAATTTGATAGCGATCTTCGTACGAAATAAATAAGCCACGTGCACTGCGGTAAATATCTGAGAATTTTTCACAGGCATCACCAACCGTTGGCGTGTAAATAATTGGCATCATTTCTTCAAGATGATCACGCACTAAACGGTAGTAAAGTGTTTCGTTGTTATCTTGAATGGCACGCAAGTAAATATGCTTGTTTAAGTTATCGTTAAAGCTTGAATACTGCTGATAACAACGCTCAACCTGCTCTTCAATTGTTTCAAAACGTGGAGGAAGCAAACCCGCAAGGTTGAAGTTTTCGCGTTCTTTTTTACTAAACGCGCTGCCTTTGTTTAAAAGCGGAGTTTCAATTAGGCCAGGGCCAGAGTAAGGAATATAAAGGTAGTTAGGATCAGTATTAGTTGTCATATTTCCAGGCTTTAACGGAGTCTTAAGTTATGATCTGCCATTATCATTGTAAAAGGTTAAATTGCAATGACAATTAAGCTTGTCAGACCATTGAGAGAAAACACATGCAGGCTTCACTGCCTGCATGGCTATTATACATAAATTAAAATTTGATAGTGGCGTTTTTGTCAGTTAAATCCGACAAAGCAACCCCTTCACGGCGCGGATCGGCACCGCCATACAATTTATTGTTTTTAACCTCTACGGCATGTAAGCCAGAGTTTAAATCAAGTACGCGTACCGCATGGCCGCGTTTAGTTAATTGTGGGGCTATGGCTTCAAGCGCGGTGCCTTTTTCAAGGCTCGTGTAATCGTTACGATTGGTTGTTCTTGGCAGGTTAATCGCCTCTTGCGCCGATAAATTCCAATCTAGTACACCAATAACCACTTGCGCTACATAATCAATGATACGGCTGCCACCTGGCGAGCCAACCACTAAGCGTAAGCTGCCGTCGTTGTTAAACACCATTACTGGCGACATAGAGCTGCGTGGGCGTTTGCCCGCCTCAACGCGGTTAGCTACTAATTTGCCGTCAATACGTGGCGAAAGCGCAAAATCGGTTAATTGGTTATTTAAAATAAAGCCATTAACCATCACAGTTGAGCCAAATGCCATTTCAATTGAACTGGTCATTGATACGGCATTACCAAAGCTATCTACAATGGATACATGCGATGTTGATGGCAGTTCAAAAGAATCATCTTTTGCGTAGCTTAAATAGCCTACCGGGTTACCTGCTACTGCTTTTGTGTCTTGCTCAGTAATAAGCTTGGCGCGCGATGCAATGTACTTTTTATTTAACAGCTCTTTGGTAGGCACTTGTGTAAAATCTGGGTCACCCATGTACATATTACGATCGGAAAATGCTATGCGTGAGGCTTGGCTAAAGTAATGAATTGCCTCTTCGCTATTAGGTTTAAGCGCGCTCATGTCTTTGTGTTCAAGCAAGCCCAAAATTTGTAATACCGCTACACCACCACTGCTCGGTGGGGCCATAGAGCACACATTATAAGTACGGTATTTAATACATACTGCGTCGCGTTGCTTGCTTTTGTAATTAGCCAGGTCTGATTCGCTTAATGTACCCGGTGCAATTTTTGAATTTTGCACTGCGCTTACCATTTGCTTAGCGTTATCGCCTTTATAAAATGCATCAATGCCTTGTTTAGCAATGTCTTTGTATAAATTAGCTAAGGGCTGATTTTTTTTAATCGTACCAGCTTTAATTAATTCGCCATTAGGGTAAAAGTACTCGTTAATCACCGGCATACTCATTACACCTGGGTTTAATTGGCGTGCCAATAAACCGTGTAAACGTGGCGATACCTCAAAGCCCTGCTCGGCAAGTTTAATAGCGGGTTTAAATAACTCGCTCCACGCAAGTTTACCGTATTGTTGATGCGCACTTGCAAAGGCGTGCAAAATACCTGGCACACCCACAGAGCGACCGCCAACAACTGCTTCAATCCACTTAACGGCTTTACCGTGTTTATCTAAAAAAAGGTTTTCGTCAGCATTTTGTGGCGCGGTTTCACGGCCATCAAAGCTTGTAAGTAGGTTATCAGCTTTGTTGTAGTACATCATAAATGTACCACCACCAATGCCCGATGATTGTGGCTCAACTAAGGTAAGCACTAATTGCGTTGCAATTGCCGCATCTACCGCGCTTCCGCCTTTAGCTAAAATCTGTTGTCCAGCTTGTGAGGCATACGGGTTAGCCGCGGCCACCATGTATTGATCACCAGTTACTAATTGTTTTTGTACAATTGAGGTGGTGGCTTCTGGCTCACGAATTTCTAATTTTGCAGGTTCTTTTGCTATTGTTGGCAGCGTTACTGCAAACAAACCAATAGTAAATAATGACTTAAGTTTAAAATGCATAAAAATACTAAAAACACTTAATTACGTAGTTGTATTTGGCATCTTAAAGTTAAACGGGCACAATATGCAAAAATTTTGACTAAAAAAACATAATAAAATGCTTAATTTACCGCTACAACCTCGTTATTTACTTCCGCCATTATTTTTGATGCTTTTTAGTATTGTTTTTGCTGCATTTGATTTAAATAATTTACTTGAATTTAACCGAGCACTCATTGAAAACGGCGAAGTTTGGCGAGTGTTTACCAGTCAATTCGTACACGCTAACTGGGCGCATTTAGGATTAAATGCATTAGGCATATTTTTAATTTGGTTGCTGCATGGCGAATACACGTCGCCTGCGCGTTATGCCTTTAATGTGTTTTTTTTAGCACTGTGGTGTGGGCTCGGCGTATTATGGTTTTGCCCTGCTATATCTATTTACACGGGGTTAAGCGCCCTATTACATGGTGTCATTATTTGGGGAGCGGTAAAAGACATTACCCTGTCGCTTAAATCGGGTTATTTATTATTTATAGGCGTGTGGATAAAAATAATAATGGAGCAAGTAAACGGCCCCGATGCAAGTATTGGCCAATTAATTGATTCAACCGTTGCCATTGATGCGCACTTAATTGGCGCGGTGGGCGGCACATTGTTTGGCATACCTTTAGCAATTAAATACTTAAAAAATAGCGATTAAGCTTTTCAATATTAATAAAAACGCCGCGTTAGTTAACGCGGCGTTTTTGTTTTTACACTTTAATTTAAGATTAAAGTGTTTCTTTAAATAATTTATGAATACGGCGGTATTCATCTAACCAGCTTGATGGCTGTACAAAGCCATGCGGCTCTACCGGGAAGATGGCCGTTTCAAAGTTTTGTTTTTCAAGTTCAATTAATCGCTGCACTAAACGTACTGAGTCTTGAAAAAACACGTTATCGTCAACCATAGGTGCGTTAATTAATAAGCGCTTGTTTAAGCCCTCAGCGTAATAAATTGGCGAGCTGCGCTCATACGCTATGGGATCTACATCTGGGTGATTTAAAATATTAGCCGTGTAAGCGGTGTTGTAATGCGCCCAATCGGTTACTGGACGAAGTGCTGCCCCCGATTGAAATAGCTCAGGGGCAGTAAATAGCGCCATAAAGGTCATAAACCCGCCGTATGAGCCACCGTATGTGCCTACTGCGTTGGTATCAACATTTGCGTTTTGCGCCATCCATTTAACGCCATCTGCTAAATCTTGCGTTTCAGGTGTGCCCATTTGGCGATAAATCGCAGTACGCCAATCGCGGCCATAACCTTTAGAAGCGCGGTAATCCATATCCATCACTATGTAACCTTCATCGGCAAGTAATGAATGAAACATAAACTCACGAAAATACACAGACCAACCCATGTGTGAGTTTTGTAAGTACCCTGCTCCGTGGTTAAAAATAACCGCTTTACGAGTTTTGCCTGTTTCACCTTCTACATAGTCACTTGGGTAATACACCTTGGCATAAATAGGTTGCTCTGTGTGGCTAGATGGCACGGCAACAATTTTAGGTGCGGTGAGCTTTTTAGCTAAAAATTCATCCGACACTGTATGGGTGAGCTGTGTAGCTGTGGTGTTAGCTTTAGCATCGGCAACAAAAAGCTCTGTTGGCATTGTTATTTTAGAGTGCTTAAGCAGTAATTTACTTTCGTCTGGGCTTAACGTGTAGTCGGTCATACCGTTAAGGTCTGTCACTTGCTCGTTTTTACCTGTTTGTGGGTTAACACGGTAAATTTCGTAAAGGCCTGGGTGCTCTACGTTTGCCTTGTAATAAATAGCGCTATTATCATGAGTTAACGTAATGTCCGATACTTCAAACTGGCCACTAGTTAAAGCGGTTGCTTTGCCGTTAAGCGGTTTTTTGTAAAGCTGACTATAGCCCGATTCTTCTGATAAGTAATACAGGGTGTCTGAATTATGTAACCAGCCAAAATTGTTAAACGCGTAAGCTATCCAAGCATCATCATGTAGGCGGTGCTGCGACACAAGCTCGTTTTTATCAAAGTCGATTGTGGCTATCCAGCGGTCTTTGTTATCCCACGCCTCTAGCATAATGGCAACTTGCGTGCCGTCATCGTTCCACACTATGGGAGCTTGGTTTAAACCCCAATTAGTAATTAAGTTAATACCGCGTGGCGCTTTTTTAGATTTATATGTTTTACCATCACGCGCGTAGTTTTCTTTTTTAACCTCGGCTAAAACATCTTCATCAAAGCCCGGTAGCGTATCAAAGCTCAGTGGCGTTTGTGTTTTATCTACAAGGTTAATGTGTATCACCGATGATGTTTGCTCTTTTGCATCAGCCACACGACGGCGCACTTTTTTAGGCTCAATAGTGGCATCATCGGTGATGTAGTTAGGCATAATATCGCCTTTATCACGCCACGATTGCTGCTTTTGCAGCACAACAATTAAAGCATCACCGTTTGGCGATAGTTGCGCTTCTTTAATTACATTGCCATCACCTAAATAAAAAGCGGTGTTAGCAATGGAGCTATTTTGCGCGTTTATTTGTTCATTGCGTGTTTGTGTATCCTGTTTATTTTTATGTTGCAGCGCCACAAACTCAATCAGTTTATGCTGCTCTTTTGCAATGTAACTAGTTGGCTCTTGTAAGCCTTTTGGCTCATCGGCCAATTTTAAGTTAGCAAGCTCTGTACTTAACCCTGTTTTTAAATCAACTTTAAAAAACACATTACCTTGGCGGTAAACTAAATCGCCATTGTTTAAAAACTGTGGTTTAGACTCATTAGCTGAGGTGGCTGTTATTTGTTTAAGTTCACCCGTTGTTAGGTTTTTAACAAATACATTGCCTTTAAAGGTATAAGCTTGAAGTGTTCTATCTGATGAATAAACCGCTTTAGAAGCACCTACAGTATGCAGTTTATCAAGTGAAACTTGCATCGCTTTTTTGCTGTTAATTGGCTGGCTATAAATATCGTTTAGGTTACTGCCTTGCTGCTTTTGAGCATAAATAATGGTGGCTGAATCACTTGCCCAGTACGCATTTTTAGGCTGGTTGCCTATCCAATCAGGATTTGCCATGGCTTGTTCTAGCGTAATATTTTGCGAGCCAGTATCAGCAGGTGTGTTTACAACCGCAGCAACGGGAGTTGCTGGTAAAGCGCTTTGCTGTGATGAAGAGGTATTAGCGGTAGCACTACAACCTGCAAGCATAATGCTAGAGGTTACAGCAAGCGCTACTAATGTTTTTGATGACGATAGGTTAAAAATCATAGTGCTTCTATACGGTTATTATAATTGAGCCGTATTTAAGCAGAAGCACTTGAGTTATTGCAATTTTTTAAGATAAATAACACATTTTCACGGTAAAGCTGAGTTTACTCTATTAGCAAATCGAGCCACACCAATCGGTGATCGCTCGATGCGTTTCTATCTTTTATTAATCTATATTGCTCGCTGTTTTTAGTGGGCCAAAACACCCCGCCATCGTGTATTTTAAACCCATAGGTAGAGGGTAAAACATAATCTACACGCGCCTGCCAATTAGCGGTAAAGTGCTTTGCGTATGGCTGCGGGTATTGCTCTTTAGCACCGGCGCTTTGCGGTATAAATTGTGAATTTATAAGTGGGTTATTTAAAATTTGATTGGTGGTTTCAACCCGTGCTTTATCCCCTTCAGGCGCGGCGTTTAAGTCACCTAAAATAACAAACCGCGAGTTTGCTTTTAATCCGCCTTTTTGGCCGTTATCGTCGTAAATATAGGCTTTATTAGCAACATAATCGGCAATTAACCTAACTTCATCATGATTACGTTTGCCGTTTCTGTCTTCGTCACCATCAAACACCGGCGGTGTTGGGTGCGAGGCAAGTACATGCACTGTTTTATTGTTTACTACAACAGGTACATCCCAAAACGATTTTGAGCTAAGCCTAAGCGCTTGCCATTCTTGCGTGTTATACCAATTCTCTTTTGTTTTTGGGTCTATTGGCATTTGCGCATTAGGCATATCTTTATATTTAAACGTTTGAAGCGTGCGCAGTTTCTCAAGGTTAATGGGGTATTTAGATAAAATAGCCATTGCGTAATGCCCTTCAAAAAAACCAAAACCTTGCGCATCGCCCATTACAGCGGTTTTTTTACCGTTGTTATCAAGGTCAAACTCAGTAGCAAGGCCTGTATTTACAGGGGCAATAAAACTGTATGGGTAATCAATGGGGGCTTGTTTATTTTGGCTTACATTTAAAAACTGGCGTTTAAAATAATCTATACCTTGCGCTTTGGGTACGTAGTCAAACTCGTTTAATAAAATAATGTCAGGGCGAACACGCTGAATTATTTCGGCTATATTTTTTATTTGCTGGTGGTTTGATTTTAGTGCATTAACTAGCGCATCGGGGTTAACTTGCTCGCCTTTTGGCGTGTGATTAGTTGCATCCATACTCACATTAAAGGTGGCAATACGAAGGCTTTGGCTGGCTGTAGCATTTAAACTAAATGAAGCGGCAATGGCTAATGCGCCATAAAGTATGTTTAGTTTCATTTTTTTACTTCAAAAAATTAAAAAATAGACTTTACCAGTATTACACAATTAATACCTATTTTTATGACAAAAAAATACCGGCTTAAGCCGGTATTTAATAAGTTAATTACAGCCTTTACTCACTTAGCATAAGTGCAGTAGCGGCTTTTAAAATGCCGGGATACGCTTGCTCAGGTAGGTAATCGGTAAGTTGCCCAAGCTTATCGGCAAGGTTATTAATGTTATCTGCAGATACATTAATATGCCCCATTTTACGTCCAGGTTTTGCCGTTTTTCCGTACCAGTGGCTGGTTACATCACTGACTGTTAAAACCTCGGTAGGAATACATTTTTGGCCTAGCACATTAACCATAGCGGTAATATGCTTAAGCTCTGTACTACCTAGTGGTAAACCCGCTACAGCTCGCATGTGGTTTTCGAACTGCGAACAATGGCAGCCTTGCTGTGTCCAGTGCCCTGAGTTATGAACTCGCGGCGCAATTTCGTTAACCAGTAAAGTACCGTTTACATCAAAAAACTCAATGGCAAGTACGCCAACATAATTAAGCTCGTTGGCAATTTTTGTAAATGCACTATGGGCCTGCTGCTCAACCAGCGTGTTATTTTTACCTGCAATCGACAAAGTAAGCACACCGTTGGTGTGCTCGTTTTCAGTAATTGGGTAAATAGCCACATTACCTTGCTTATCGCGTGCACCAATAATAGAGACTTCACGGTCAAACGGGATCATTTTTTCAGCAATAATGCTGTGTGGCGCATCCTGTGTGCCAGAGGCAATAAAATCAGCCATTTCCGACCAAATTTGCTCTATTTGGTCATCTGATTTTAAACGCCACTGCCCTTTACCATCGTACCCTGCTTGGCACGTTTTAATAACCAGCGGTTTACCTAGGGTTTTAACCGCTAATTCTAAATGCGCTTTTTCTGTGATCAGTTGATACGGCGCACATGCTACGTTTGTTTTATCTAGTAGCGCTTTTTCTAATGCGCGGTCGCCACCGGTTTTTATGGCAGCTTTCCCTGGGTAAAATTTATTACTGTTGCAGCACAGTGTAAGTACATCATCGGGGATATGCTCAAACTCTGCGGTAATCGCATCAGCGTCACTAATTGCCTGCTCAAGTGTGGTTGTGTAAATTTCACCGGTTAGCGGATGCATTATTTTTTGGCTGCCTACATCGTACGCGACCACATTTAAATTAAGGGGGGCGCCTGCTAGGCTCATCATTCGTGCAAGTTGGCCGGCACCTAAAATTAAAATTTTCATTTTTACTCTGCAGGATTAGGGTTAGCTAAAATAGTCTCGGTTTGCTCTTTACGAAATGCTTCAATTTTTGCAAAAATTTCTGGGTTTTGGCACCCTAAAATTTGTGCAGCAAGTAAACCTGCGTTAGCAGCGCCTGGCTCACCAATTGCTAGTGTACCCACGGCTACGCCTTTTGGCATTTGGCAAATAGATAACAATGAATCTACTCCGTTTAAGGCTTTAGATTTAACCGGTACACCAAGCACAGGAAGAGATGTAAATGCCGCTGCCATACCCGGTAAATGCGCAGCACCACCGGCGCCAGCTATAATCACTTTTATGCCACGATCTGCGGCTGAATTTGCATAATCTGCAAGAAGTTGAGGAGTGCGGTGCGCAGAGACCACTTTTGTTTCGTACTCAATACCAAATTTTTCGAGCATGAGCGCTGCGTGTTCCATGGTTGGCCAATCTGATTTAGAACCCATAATAATGCCAACAGTCATAAATACTCCTCAGTAATGTATTTTAAAAATAGCGGACTTATGTCCGGTTTTAGGCGGGTATTATACCCAAACCAAGTTTAATTGCGACTCACAAAAACAAAAAAAGCCACGTTTAAACATGGCTTTTAAAGGGTTGCAGTTACAAAGTGCTTATACTTCTTTGCTTGCTAGGTATTCGCTGTAGTTGCCTCTAAAGTCAATCACCTTGCCGTCTTTTATCTCCCAAATGCGGGTAGCAACCGATGATACAAACTGGCGATCGTGCGATACAAACAATAATGTGCCTTCGTACGCTTCTAATGCAAGGTTTAACGCCTCGATAGACTCCATATCCATGTGGTTTGTTGGCTCATCCATTAACAGTATATTTGGTTTATGCATCATAATTTTACCAAATAACATACGGCCTTGTTCACCACCTGAAATAACCTTTACAGACTTTTTAATATCGTTTTGCGAAAACAACATGCGTCCTAAAAAGCCACGAACTACTTGCTCGTCGTCGCCTTCTTGTTGCCATTGCTCCATCCACTCAAACAAGTTCATGTCTTTTTCAAACTCGTCAGCATGATCTTGCGCGTAGTAACCAATATTGGCATTTTCAGACCACTTAAACTCGCCCGACTTAGGTGCTAAACGCCCAGCAAGAGTATTAAGTAATGTTGTTTTACCTACACCGTTTTCACCGATAATAGCAATGCGCTCGCCTACTTCTACTAAGCCTTCTAAATTTGAAAATAGCGTATTGTCTTCAAAACCTTGGCTTAGGTTGGTCATTTCTAATGCATTACGAAATAGCTGTTTTTCTTGCTCAAAGCGAATAAACGGCGATTGGCGAGAAGAGGCTTTTACTTCTTCTAGCTGAATTTTATCAATACGTTTTGCACGTGACGTTGCTTGTTTAGCCTTTGACGCGTTTGCAGAAAAGCGCGATACAAACTGTTGTAGTTCAGCAATTTGACTTTTCTTTTTCGCGTTTTCACTTAATAGGCGCTCACGTGCTTGTGTTGCTGCAAACATGTACTCATCGTAGTTACCTGGGTAAATACGAAGCTCGCCGTAATCAATATCGGCCATGTGCGTACATACTGAGTTTAAAAAGTGACGGTCATGCGAGATGATGATCATGGTGCAGTCGCGTTGATTAAGCACATCTTCTAACCATTTAATGGTGTAAATGTCCAAGTTATTGGTTGGCTCATCTAGTAGCATAATATCAGGGTCAGAAAACAGTACTTGCGCAAGTAACACACGTAGTTTAAAACCGGGTGCTATTTCAGACATTGGGCCGTAATGCTGCTCTGTCGAAATACCAACCCCTAATAAAAGCTCACCCGCTTTAGACTCAGCTGAATAGCCGTCCATTTCGGCAAACTCAGTTTCTAAATCGGCTACTTTCATGCCGTCTTCTTCACTCATCTCTGGTAATGAGTAAATGCGATCGCGCTCTTGTTTAATATCCCATAATTCTTTATGGCCCATGATGACAGTATCAATTACAGAGTATTCTTCGTAAGCAAACTGGTCTTGGTTTAGTTTAGCCACACGTTCATTTGGATCTGTACTTACGTTACCTGCAGAGGGCTCAAGTTCGCCACTTAGGATTTTCATAAATGTAGATTTACCACAGCCGTTTGCACCAATTAAACCATAACGGTTTCCTTCGCCAAACTTTGCAGATATGTTTTCAAATAACGGTTTAGCACCAAATTGCATGGTGATGTTAGCTGTACTAATAATAGCGCTACCCTCCAAGGGGACATGATGTATTTAAATTGCGCGCAGTTTAAACTAAATACAGCTTTTTTTCTATGAAAGTTTAAGGTTGAAAGCGTATGAACTATGCCCTATTCCACTCATTAAAGGCGTAAATTAATGCCTAACAAATAGTGCCTAAAAACGCGATTAAGCCAGTGAATGCTTATTCAACTAAAAAATGCGCTTAGCTAAAAATAATAGCGCGATTTGTGCGCCATATCAGGGTTTAAATTGTCATTAATAAACCCGCTTAACTTAATAAGTCGATTGTTTATCGCAAAGCATTTTAAAAAACAGATAACTGGGTATATATTTATGATATAAAATGCTTTTTAGAGTTTTTGCACTAGCGTTTTATTTTTATCCAACATGAAAAAAACTCAATTTAAAACCCACTTACTTGCGCTATTTTCAGCACTATTTACGTAGTTTTTAATCAAAAAAAACATATCCCTTAACAGATAAAAAACACCATTAACCTCCAGTGAATATTTATTCATTTTTGGCGCTAATTTCATTGATTATTTTTCACTTTTGAGCCCATTAGGGCTTTGCTAGTCTTCATTCCTTCTAAATTTAATGTCACTTTTTAAAGTTAATACACACAAGGCATCACAAATGATTAAAAACTTTGTAACCCTACTATTAGGAACAAGCATAGTAGTTGCGCCAGCTGCTTCAGCAGTAGAGCTCTATAAGGATGAAAAGAACACTATTAAAGTAGGTGGTTACCTTGATGTGCGCGTTATTAATACGCAAAACCAAACCGAAGTGGTAAATGGTACATCGCGTATAAACTTTGGCTTTACTCGCCAACTTAAAAAAGACTGGTCGGCACTGGCGCTAGTTGAATGGGGTGTAAACCCTGTTGGTAGTAGCGATATTATTTACAATAACCGCTTTGAATCTATTCAAGATGAGTTTTTATATAACCGTTTAGGTTATGCTGGCCTTTCGCACGAAAAGTACGGACAAATTACCATTGGTAAACAATGGGGTGCGTGGTACGACGTAGTTTATGGCACCAATAACAGCTTTGTATGGGATGGTAATGCTGCGGGTGTTTACACATACAACAAAGACGACGGTGCTGTAAATGGTACTGGCCGTGGTGATAAACTAATTCAATACCGTAATAGCTACAACGACTTTAGCTTTGCAGTTCAAGCGCAACTTAAAAACAGCGAATTTTATACCTGTGATGTTGATGATATTTCTGAAGAAGCGTGTGAAGCCCTGTGGAATGATGGCGACAGCGCAGCTCAAGAAGTAGAGTTTAACTACACCTTTGGTGGTTCTGTAACTTATAACGCAACCGACATGCTAACGTTAACAGCAGGCGTAAACCGTGGTGAATTTGATGTAACGTATGGCGATGGCACAACACAAACCGTTGAAGACTTAATTTTTGGTGCGGGTGTAATGTGGGGCAGCATTGAAAAACTAGGTTTATACGTTGCCGCTAACATAAATAAAAGCGAAAACCACGATACCGATAACCTAGGGCGCTTAATTAAAGACTCTATTGGTGTAGAAACCTTTATGTCGTACCGTTTTGATAACGATGTGCGCCCTTTTGTGGCTTATAACATTTTAGATGCCGGTGACGATTACGTTATTCAACCTAACTTTAATACCGATCCTAATGATGTATTCAAACGTCAATTTGCTGTGATTGGTGTTCATTACTTAATTGACGAAAACACCATTGCCTACGCTGAAGCCCGTAAAGATTTTAGCGACTTTGAAAGTGATGACAAAGACCAGCAATCGCAAATGGAAGCCTCAGAAGACGACGGGATTGCATTTGGTTTTAGATACAAGTTTTAATTTCCCACCATAACAACACACAAAGCCCAGCTATATGCTGGGCTTTTTTATTTTAAACGTTAAATGATGAAAAAAATTAAATGTTTGAATGCGTTAACAATCGCTATTATTTGCTATAACACTTTATAAAAGCTGTGTGCGCTGCGTATTAATAATGCCTGTAAACATGCTTATAAATTCACCCGAAAATTAATGGAGAGAAAATGAGTTCACTCAAAACCGCCGGTAATTTTACTCTACTATGTATTGCCAGCTTAACCATAATGGTTGGCACCCTATTAGCGCCGGGTTTAGTTACCATTGCTGATGGCCTAGGCATACAAAGCAACAGCGTATTATTAATTACTTTACCTTCTTTAGGTGCGGTGGTGTTTGCCCCCCTAGCCGGAAGATTAATAGACAAGTACGGCGCATATCCTTTACTTATAATAGGTTTATTTTTATACGGATTAGTGGGTGCATGTGCTTACTTTTTACATGGCCCAACCTTAGTATTTATTAATCGTTTTGCATTAGGTGGTATTACAGCAATAGTGATGGCAAGTTGCACCGTATTAATTTCAACGTGGTACAGCGGCGAAGCCCGACTGAATATGATTGCCAAACAAGGCATGGCGATAGAGCTAGGTGGCGTTATATTTTTATTTTTAGGCGGTGTTTTAGCGTCAATGTATTGGGGATTACCCCTTGCTTTGTATTTAATTGCTTGGGTATTTTTAGCTATGTTGCTCATGTTTGTACCCCGGAAGCAGCAATTAAACGCCCAAAACACAGAGCAAACTCAACAAATAAAAAAGAGCAATTCAAACGCATTAACGCTTAAAGGGGTTTATATAGTATCAACCCTAGCTATGACCATATTTTTTACCTCAACCGTGCTTTTACCTATTACCTTGCACGCACTAAATTTTAATGAGTCTGAAATAGGCCAGCTATTGGCTTTTATATCGTTAATTGCGGTATTTACAGCGGGATTTATGCCTAAAGCAACTAAACGCCTTAGTGAGAAAAATGTATTAGCAATTGCATTTTTTGCCTTTGGTTTATCATACCTTTGCTTTATACAATCAAGTACATTGATATTAGTATTAGGCGCGCTATTAATTGGTATTGGCTTTGGTTTTAGCATTCCTCTTTTAAACCACATGACCGTAGAGCTAAGCCCAGAAAATGTTCGCGGACGTAACTTATCGTATTTCACAATGGCGGTGTTCTCCGGTCAGTTTTTTACCTCTTTTATGGAGTACATACCTGGGGGTGAACATAACGTATTTATAATATGCAGTATTTTAAGCGCCGTTGTAGCTATCGCCCTTCTTGTAAAACCTAAAGCGTACTAAGCAGCAATCAATAACCGGTAAAATTATCAAATTAAGTAGCCAATTATCCCCTATTTATTGGCTACTTTTATTCCTCCTCACTCTTTAGCTAAGTTAAGCACTTTAGAATAACATAGTATGATGTGTTCTTTTGCTATAAAGCCACCAGCAATGGTTGTTGCTTTAGTTAATTGCGTTGTATAGTCAGTTTTTTAGCCTTAGCAAATAAGTATTAATTAAAGGGATTATAAGCAAAAAGGCATGCACTGTATATAAATACAGTGCATGCCTTTTTTATAAAAATCTTAAGATTGATTAGGGCCCTAGCGTTACCCACTGCTTAACTTCAAGTGCAGTCATTATCAGCTCTACAGAAAATGCGGCCAGTATCATCCCCATCACACGCGTTAAAATAGACGCCCCGCCAATACCAATTAGCTTTATAATTTTGCCCGACAGCAACAACAAAATTAAGGTTACACCTAACACTGCCAGTGTAATTAAAGCTGTGCCTATTTGGGTTGTAATTGGGTGAATGTGATTATCGGTAAGTAATATAACGGCTAAAATAGCACCTGGTGTGGCGGTAGCAGGTATAGCAAGGGGAAACACTGCAATATCGTGCCCTGGGTCTTGTTTTGCTTTGTTAGAATCATTGCCAAATATCATTTGTAAGCCAAACAAAAATAAAATTATCCCGCCCCCTAACTGAAACGATACCAGCCTTATACCCATCGCATTTAAAATAAGCTGCCCTATTAAAATAGAGCCAAGTAACACAGCACCTGCATATAGCACAGTTTTAAACGCAGTTTTACGACGTTGTTGATCAGTTAAATGAGAAGTGAGCGCAGCAAAAAGCGCCATAGTCCCTATTGGGTCAATAGTGGCCCAAATAACGAGGGCATCTTGAGATAGTTTTTCTAGCATATAAAATCCTTGTTAAGCGAACACGTTTTAAAAACTCGGGTAACAAATTCATTTGCTTACGCTTAACTATAAGCCAAATTGGCTATTTTTTATATTGCATTTGTTCCTCTTATGATGAAATTTACTAACGTGTATAATGCAAATGCAGCACTAATACATGACTAATGCAGTTCTAAACATGTTTATACCAAATAGAATGCTCACCCAAGCTAAAGCCTAATTTAACTAATAAGTTATGCGAACGCGCATTATGTGCACTTACCTGCGCCGCTAAGTAGTTTAGCGGTATAGCCAGTTTAAGTGTTTTAACAAAGCCGGTTATTACCTCAAACATAATGCCCTTATCCCAATATATAGGATCAAGCTCAAACCCAATAAACGCCCTACTTTTACAAGGCGATAAATTATAAAGCCCACAGGTGCCCATAAGTTTGCCATTTATATTATGTTCAATAGCTACTCTTATCACTTCGCCTTCGTAATAGGCGGTAATATCGTCTTGTATTAATTGTTTAATTTGGCATTTACTTAAGGGGGTTTTATAGTCGTTAAATTCGCTCACTTGCGGGTGATTCAAAATAGAAAATAACTGTGGGGCATGCTTATGAGTAATTAAACGCAACGTAACGCGTTCAAGCTGAGTTGTTTTAAACATTTTATACAGGAGTTAAAATAGCGCTTTATGGTTAAGCATTATTAACTTACCATAGCGTATTCACAAGCATTATCTTTATAGCCAATATTGAGAGCAATAATGAGCGACGATTTTAAAGTAATTCAACCTACCACAACCGTATACTGCCCTAAACGTGGTGAGGGCTGGACCCTAACAGGCATTACTAATATAAACGAGTTTACCTCGGTAATGTTTGACGGCACACGTTATACACTCCCCGCACGCGAAATAGTAGAAGTGCTGTTACCAAACCAACTAGCCCGAGAGCAAAATAATAGCTAGCACCCGTGTATAAACGGAAGTGGCTGCCACTGTGCAGCCACCTATATAAAGAGTAACGAAGGATTAAAATGTATCGTCTTCACTGTATACATTTACTTTTAACTCGTCTTCATCTTCAAAAACAACAAACGAAATAGGCTTACAGCATACTTGGCAGTCTTCTATGTATTGCTCGCCAATATCTGCCGCGTCTAATAATACTTCTATGCTTTCGCCGCAATACGGGCAACTTATCGATTTTTCGGTTAACTGGTTCATTTAACACCTACTACTTTTATCTCAATGCTTTCACTTTAATAAACACACTCTAATAATACAACATTGTGCTACAGAGGTTGCCCAATGTACGTATGGCCGTAATTAAAAACCATTACGTATATTACTTTTTCCGCTATTCACGTTAGCCTACTAAAAACAATGAAATAGGTTTTACAGTTAAAGGGTCTAACTATTAAGAATATGTATTTAAACTCATACTAGAGGTAGATTATTATATGAAAAAATCACTTACGCTTGCATTAACATCTGCCGCAATGTTGTTTAGCACCTTTTCACATGCAGCTAAAACCGAAAAAGCAGTTTTAGCCGGTGGATGTTTTTGGTGCATGGAAAGCGACTTTGAAAAGCTCAAAGGCGTAAAAGATGTTATATCGGGTTTTACAGGCGGTAAAATTAAAAACCCGACCTACAATGGTAACCATCAAGGCCATTATGAAGCAGTACAAATTACTTACGACCCTGATGTAGTAAGCTACAAAGGCATACTTGATCATTTTTGGGTAAATATTGATCCCTTTGATGCCAAAGGCCAATTTTGCGATAAAGGCCCAAGTTATTTAAGCGCCATATTTGTAGCTAACGAGCAAGAGCGCAAAATAGCAGAGCAAACCAAACAAGCCGTAATAGCAGAATTCCCAAATCAAACAGTGGTCACGCCAATACTTAATGCCAGCACTTTTTACCCAATTAAAGGTAAAGAAAGCTACCATCAGGATTATTATAAAAATAACCCCATACGCTACAATACCTACCGCTGGCGCTGCGGACGCGATAACCGCCTAGAAGAAATTTGGGGCGATAGAGTCACACATTAAAAATCTATAGTTAAACGCTTGATGGGTTTACACAAACCCATCTTTTAATAAGTAATTTTAACCTATTTTTTCAAATTATCATGCTCTGAAAGTCTATATTGTTTAGGTATAAAAACCATTACAGTAACTGCTAGCGCTAAAAGAAATACAAATCTTAATACTGAAGATGGAATAATAGTTTCTAAAATATTCACTAAAATTATCAGAGGAATTACAGCAATAATACCAATCAGCTTATGCCTTTGGGTAAACTCATGGAGAGCCCCGCATTGAGTACACCTATACTTTGTAGACATACGAGCAACAACAAACCAAGCTAATGATATATTCTTTTGGCAATTTAAACATTTAGGTAACATGTTATTTCCATACTTTTACTACAAAGCTTAATTTTATCGCACCAAAATATAGGTTCCTATTGGCGTGACTAAATGCAGGTTATTATTATCAACAAAAATAATCTCCCATTTAATAGTTTGAGAACCTGATGTTACAAATAAATTGTTCTCCTCTCTATGGTAGGGATAGTTTCTATTGCCAAAGGTCTTCATTACCTCGAGTATTGAATTTTCATCAATATCAAGGTAGTTACCAGCTGGAATTGTTATAGCTTTATCATCTGATTCAACAATTTCTACTAATTTCCATTTATACTCTATTGATATATTTTTAGCGCTCAAAGGCGAGGATATAACAAGACTGAAAAAAATATATTTAATTAATAATATTTTCTTAAACATACTAACTATAGACTGAAGTTGTTATTTTGGGAGGAGAGCTTGCTAATAATCGACCTAGGCCATCAGGCAACTGATTAAGCTCGTATTTCTGAGTGTTTTTATTTAATTTAACTTGCTGTCCTAGATGATTTTTAGACACTCCAGTGATGGTTTGAGTTAAAGTCCTTCCAGAAAAAGGATGGGGTGACCATGAAAAATCATACTCAAATATAACCTCATAGCTCCAATCCCTTTCCATTTTAGGGTATTCAATTGAAGCCTGCGTTTCACCTAAAACAATGCCTGATAATACTGAAACTGAAAATGAAGCCGAAGCCGTAGCTATAAATCCAGTTGCTAGACCTAATAAAGCAGAAGCAACATATCCTCCGTGTCGAATGGTTTTTTCCCATTCAGAATTCCATTTATTAGCTGATAAGTCACTAGGAAATAGAAGCGTGTGTGAGGATTTACTTCTTACTCTTTCCTTGATCATACAATTTGGAGCTTTCCCTCTCCCCATCCAATTACCTCCATCAGTCCAATTAAGTCTATTTGAGCACTTAATCTCTAGCTCTTTTCTCTCTTTAAGTGACAAATTTTCTGTTCTCATTATTATCGAAGACATATAAGTTCCCTTTACTTTGCTTAATAAATTTACTCCTACATTAGGAAGTTGCTCCTTATATGTCAAGCCTAGTATTTCTTTTTACTAAGTAAACTGACATTTTTGTCTAAAAAAGCTTAAGCGATAAGCAATTCACTAATTAAGCCAAATAAAATAATAAAACTTATAAAGTAGCCTTACCTTACTTAATTATAAACATTATTTTGATACTGTTTCCTAAAACAGCTTATTTATCTAACTTTATAAATATAATAAATTGCACTCCTAAATTGATAAAACCTAATTCAACAACTGGAGTTACACATTATGTCTGCCACCCAATTACAACTTGCTCGTGCTCTAGCGTTACCTTCAAGAGAGGCCATGTTAAATCGTGAGCACTCTGTACAGCATTTTTGGTACAACAACGACCAACTACTTACACAAGCCTGGAAAGAGTGGGAAGAAACCGAAGTAGATACAACCACCTTTACCTTGGACGATTCATTACTAGATAAAAACTTACGTGAAGCCGTTAATGCTGCATGGCAAGATCCATCAAAAGAGCATTTAGTAAAATCACTACTAGAAGAAGTAGCGACTGATGTTTATCAGTTTCAATTTTTTGATCCTGAGCGCCTAGCAGTTTTACGTGGTTACCTAGAAAAAGTATGGAATGCTAACATTCCTATGCGTCCACCGTACGGTATTGTATTAAACCGTCGCGGCGCTATGCTCGACAAACGCTCAGAGGGCTATTTAGCTGCTCCTAGTTTTCAGGCATTTTATAACCAAGTATTAAATACATACATGCGCCCTATTTCACGTCTATTGTTTCCTGAAATCATAGGTTACGATACGCAAACGTTTGGTTTTTCTATTTATTACGACCCAAGTACAGATGCGTCTATTCGTCCGCATACCGATGCATCATCAGTAACATTAAATATTAATTTAAACTTACCTGGGGAAGAATTTAGCGGATCAGAGCTTGATTTTTACGACCAAGTAAACGCAAAAGTTGTACAACTTAGCTTTAAACCAGGCTCCGCCATGATCCACAAAGGCAATGTACCACACGCGGCAAAACCTATAACCAGTGGCGACAGAACAAACCTAGTGTTATGGCTTTTTGGCGATAATGGCCGTATACCAGCGCCGGGGTCAAAACGTACAGATATTGATGCAAAAGAGCGTTGGACTACGCCAAAAACAACGCCAGACGGCTACGCACCTTTTTAAACGGTGCCAAGTTTAACCTTTTGTGCCTAATACTTGCCCATTAAAGGTATTTAATCATACTTTAATGGGCTATTTACTTGTTACATAACCACTTAGTTACTATCTTTTTAGTATGCTAAGTTAATTTAAACAGCCTAATGAAGTTAAACTTTTTTATAATAACTACACTGCTTGTATCCTCTTTTGCCTGTGCATCGCCTACTAAACAAAAATTAGTTGTAGGTTTTGGCGAAACCCTACCACCTTTTGTAATGTCACATACCAACAGCGGGCTAACCCTCGATATTATTAAAGCCGCATTAACGCCTTTAGGGTATGAAATAGAGCCACGCTATTATCCTTATACTCGCCGCGCTAAAGAGTATATAGATGGAAAGCTCGACATACTAGCCGACATAAACTTAAGCACAGAAAACGGTAATCTCCTAAGCGGTTATATTTCAAATGAAGCCTATGAATACGAAAACGTTGCGATAGCCCTAAGGAGCAAGCATTTTAACTTTACTAAAATTTCAGATTTAACACATTACAGCTTAATCTCGTGGCCCAGCGCCGGCATACATTTAGGTGAAGAATATGCAAAAATGGCAAAAGCCAATACGCAATATTACGAAGTGCACGACCAATCTCTTCAAGTTAAAATGCTTTTTTCAAACAAGGCTAATGTGATTCAAATGGATAAACAAAGTTTTAATTACTATCGCTCAACCCTTAAAGGTATTGATAGCACACAACCTGTAGATCACTTTGCGCTGTTTGGTAAAAGCCCTAGTGGCTATTTATTTAAATCAAAAAAATTACGTGATGACTTTAATATTCAGCTGCAAAAGTTAAAAAATTCAGGCGAGTACTCTAAAATATTAAAAAAATACAAACACGCCAAATAAAAAAGGTCGCTTTAACTAAGCGACCTTTTTACGTTTACAGCGCAAAATACCAATTAAAACTTATAAGAGGCAGAAAATTTAACGTTACGTGGTTTACCAGGTTGTACCCATGCATCGGCAAACGAGTTTGTGTAATACGTTTCATCAAACAGGTTATTTACCTCAGCCGTAACACCAATCGCGTCTGTTACATCGTAATTTACAAATACACGCGCGGTTGTATAACTGGGTAGTTTAAAGTCGGTACCAAAATAGCCATTGCGTTCGTCTACAAATAATAGCCCGCCACCAAATTTAATTGCATTGCCATATAACTCGCCCGATTTAACAAGCTGCAAGCTAAGTTGATGCTCTGGTACATTTAAAAGTGACTCGCCGGCCTCTACTGTGTAGCCAAAGTTAGCATCAAAAAATGAGTTTTCTATTTGGGCATCTACATACGCATACGACGCCCAAATTTCTAAACTATCGCTAAGCTCACCCGTTAGGTCTATTTCTATTCCCTTACTTTGCGCTTCACCAATGGCTGCGTAGGTAAACGCTGTTGGGTCATCTACTACTAGCATGTTGTCTTGATCTACTTTAAATACGGCAACGGTACCAAATAACGCGCCATCGTTAAGTGTAAATTTTACACCTAGCTCAGCAGAGGTAGATTGGTTTGGCTCAAAACCATCGCCATTAGTATCAGTGCCCGACAGCGGGCGAAAGTTTTCGCCATAGGCAGCATAAACAGATACATAATCACCGGCTTCATACACCACACCAAACTGCGGGCTCACGCGCGACTGCGTTTGTTTAGTATTAGTGCCTGCTAAACGGTTATTTAAGCGCTGCTCGTAATCATCAAAACGGGCACCAATACGAATATCTAACTTATCGGTAACGCTTATTTGGTCTTGAATAAATACCCCTAGTGACTCTTGAATCTCTACGCGGTCGGTATTAGATGTAGGCGTTGGTAATTCATACGCGCCGTATACAGGGTTAAATACATTAATGTATTGATCGCCCCGTACACGCAAAATAAATTGATCGTTTTCAAATTTATCAGCGTCAACACCCATAATTAAACGGTGCTCAAAACCGCCAAGCTCAAGGCTGCCGCTTAGCTCTGCACGCAATACATGGTATTGAGCATCAAAATCGCGGTAGCGCCTAAAGCGGTTTACTTCGCCATCAACTACGCCGCCAAACCCGGTTTCGGTTGCAAAGCCTTCCATAGAGGTATCACGGTAGTTTGCACCAAATAAAATGCTCCAGTTATCATCAAAGTCATGAATGTACTCTAACTGATGCCCTAGTACATCGGCTTCAATTGGGCCATCGCCCGGCTCACCTAAAAAGCGACTTTGTGGTATAAGCCCAAGCTCGCCATCTATGGCTAATACGCCTCTATCAAACGGTACTTCTTGCTCGCTGTATTCAAGCTCGTAAACAAGTTGGCTACTGTCGTTAATATTCCACACTATTGACGGGCTAAAGCCGTGTTTAGTGGTTTCTATGGTGCCTCTAAAGCTCTCGGCGTCTTCGTAAAAACCAACCACTCTAATTGCAACGTCATCGTTAAGCGCCGTGGTGTAATCTACATCGGCGCGGTAAGTATCAAAACTTGCTACCGAGAGCTTAATTTCACCTTGCGTATCAAACGTTGGGCGTTTAGTAACTAAGTTTACTGTACCACCTGGCTCACCACGGCCAAATAAAGCCGCACGCGGGCCTTTTAAAACCTCAACCGACTCAATACCCGACAAATCACGCGAGCCACCAAAACCGCGCCCAGCATTAAAACCATTTACTAAGTAGTTACTCGGTAGGTTTTCATCGCCTACAAAGCCACGTAACGAAAAACTATTCCAAAGCCCTCCAAAGTTATTTTGCCGTGCAACAGAGGCCGATAAATCAAGCGCTTGGTCAAGGCTTACTGCACCTGCATTTTCAAGCGCTTCTAAATCAATTTTAAGCTCTGATTGTGGAGTTTCTAGTTGGCTAAAGTTACCTTGGTAAGCTTGGCGCGTAGCAACCACAGACAGCCTTTCAATGTTTGTGTTAGCACTGTGTGTTTGCTGGTTTTGATCAGCAGCTAAAGCGTGGCTGCTAAATAAGCTTACTAGGCACGCACTTAAATAGGAGAGCTTAAGCCCTGTTGTGTTGGTTTTCATTGTGAACCTTGTTAGTAATATAAGTATTTTATAATTATGGTGTTGTTACTAGGAGCGCCAAACAGCGGCGGTTAGCGCACCTAGTAAGGATTACTTTGCTATAGCCTCAAAGCGTGGCATGTTATTGAGAGCTGATTTAGGCGGGTTACCCTTATAAAATAACCAAGGGTAATAAAACTCACGTAATTGCTGATGATAATCACGAATTTGCTGCTCGTATGCATACGCTGCTACTGAGTCCGTTTGGGCGGCTCGCGTTAAGCTGCGCTGCAATAACAGCGGTGGCGAAAACCACGACACAACGCCTGCTAAGTCATATTTTTTAGCGGCTGCGTCTCGGTATGCTTTAGAGAGCGGCGCTGCTTTTAAATCGCCCATTTGCTGAAATGCGTAATACCATTTCCACTCAAACTCACTGCTCATAGTAATGTATGGCGCAAGTGCTGGGTACTCTTTAATAAAAGGCTGCATAGTGGCAGATTTTGGTAAATCCCAGGCATCATTTACCGCCTCACGCTGAGTAAGCATAATGTCGCCACCCTTAGGCGAATGCACCGACTTGTTTATAGCAAGGTCGCCTAAAATAGGAATAATAAAAGCAAATAATACCCATAAACCAATTAGGCCAGAGGCTACGCGCGGCGCACTAGTCGCGTTTTTGCCCCACCACACACTCAGCGCAGTCCAAAATGCAAGGTATGCAATACAAAGTAGCGATACATACGCAATTTCAAACGCGCTTGCCCCAGCTATAAATGCACCTATAAAAAATGGCAGCATTAAACACACTATTACTGCTAAAAACCTTACCGTTATACGTGCGCCCCACAAAGCAAAGTACGATTTAGCCGTAGTAACAAGTAAGTCGTGCCTGCCGCTGGTGCGCTCATTTGCAAATAAGTCATGAAACAGCAAAATAATAACCAGTGGTGCTAAGGCGCTAATTACAAATACAAAATCAATTTTACCAGCTTGTGCCAATTCGGCATTTTGTGCATCGCTTTCGTAAATTTGCCCCTCTATGGCCAATAAATTAATACGGTGTTTCCACGGGAATATATCGCGTTCCCCTAATGCTGCAAAAGCAAGGTTAGATGGCTGAGAATACGTTAAATGAAAACTGTAATAAGCCAACATGCCCGGATCGTCTTGCTTTTGCTGCACTTTAGCGCGATCGCTTTGATCTGCAGCTTTTAAACGCTCTATTGTTTGCTGCTGCGCGCTTACTTCGCTAAGCCCGCTATATATTGCAAAGCCCGATAAAACAAAGCTACATAACAGCAATACCACAAGGTACTTTTGACGCAGTAAAAAGCCCCATTCTCGTGTAAGTTGTGTAATTAAATAACTCATATCAAACGTTTTCCTACCAATTTAATACCGCCTACAAGTACTACAATCCACAGTATTAACTGTAAAAAAGCAGGTACACTTCTTTGCGCGCGAACATCAGCGCTATCTACATCAAAGGTAAATTTTTGCAGTATTTGCCAGTTCTCTGATCCTACGCGCGCTTTTTTAGTAGCCTCGGTATTGGCGTTGCGGTTCATATCAACTTGGTAATCAAGCTTTTCAATGTGTACTTTGTTAAGCCCTTGCACAAAATCAAAGCGTAGCTGTTCGGTTTCGCGTAAAAAGCGATGATGGGTTTCTATGCTGGTACCCACTACAATCATCGACAACGAGCGAATAGCCACCATAGGCGATACCCAACCAAAGTAACGCGATACCTGCGTTTGTTTAAGCTCACTTTGCATGCGCTGCTCGGCAAACTGGTTTAACACCTTAGTTTGTTTAGCCTCTGATTCACTGGCCACTAACCCTCTAAAGTTTACTGGTAGCTCATCAATGCTGCTTACGTTGTATTTTTTAAGCAGAGATTGTTTAAATTGCTTAAAGGCGGGGTCGTTGGTGTTATGGCCATCACCTAGTTTTCTAAGCTCAGCTTTTACTGCAAAGTCGGTTTCTATTTTACCGGCCGATGGCACAGCCGTAGAGGCACTGGTACTTGCTACTCGCGGCATAACAATGCACAGTAAAATCCACACAAACGCAAGCGCTGTAAAGCTACCACTATTTTTACTAAACACGCTCGATGCTAATAAAACAACTAACACCCACACGCTTAAATACAATGCATAACCCACAATAAAACTAACAACTGCTAAAAGGCTCTCACCCGCGCTAAGCGTAAATAACGCCGACACCGCTAATGGCGCAATAATTAACCCAACAACACACAAAAGCGCCAGCCCTTTACCCGCAATCAGCGTGCTGCCTTTGGTGCCTTGCGCCAATAAATACGACAGCGTTTGCGATTCGCGCTCACGGCTAATAGAGCTGTAACCAATTAAAATAAGGAGTAACGGCGCTAATGTTTGCACAATAAAAGCTGGCGTTAAGCTGCCAAGTTTTGTTAAAGCTGTGCCTTGGCGCTGCTCGGCAAACATTGCACTGTTTTGCCTATGCCCTTCTAAAAATATTGAGTTACCTGTGTAGGCATCTATACCTGGGTCGAGTGTGCTCAGTGGGGTTGGCGTTCTAAAAGCGTAATGCCCATAGTGCACCATTCTGTGTGGGTGGCGATCGGGCTGCTCAGCAAAGCTTTGCTCTGCATTGCTTTGTAATTCATTACGAGTGTGGTTAAGTTCGTGCATTGTAATGGCAGTAACCACCACCGATGAAAGCGTAAGTAATAAACCAATTGCTAAAACGGTCATCGCCAGTTTTGAGCGAAGCCAATAGCGCCACTCATCTTTGGCAACTATCACCACCTTTGAAAAGTTATTTTTGCTCATTACGCGCCTCTTTGTGCAAACGCGGCATGAACTTGCTCGGTATCAATTCGACAATTTTCTGGCGCGTCAAATTCGCCCACCAGCTCGCCCGCTCTTAATAAACCAATTCGGTTTGCAACTTGGCATGCGCCGTATACATCGTGCGTTACCATTAAAATAGTGGCGCCGGTTAATGCAAGCTCACGCACTAACTGGTTAAACTCATCAATTGCAACAGGGTCAAGGCCCGATGTAGGTTCATCAAGTAAAAATATGGGGGCTTGGCGTAAAATAGCCAGTGCAATCGCAGTTTTTTGCCTCATGCCTTTAGAGTACGTTTGCATAGGACGCTCCCATGCAGCTTGTTGTAGCGCTACACGGTTAAACGCAGCATTAATTTGCTCATCGGTTTTTTTAATATCAGCAAGCGATAAAAAATACGCCACGTTTTCGCGGGCAGTTAAATGCGGATATAACGTTGCTGACTCTGGCAAATACGCCGTTTTACCGCGTACAAAATCAAGTGCCTGTGTTACCTCTTTGCCCGCTACTTTTACAGAGCCTTGAGTGGGTTTATTAAACCCAAGCAAAGTTTTTAACGTGGTTGATTTACCCGCGCCGTTACCGCCAAGTAACGCGTAAATTTCGCCTGAGCCCACAGTAAAGTTTAAGTTTTTTAAAATAGCGTTGTTTTTAATGCTAAAACTTAACGAATCCACTTCAATAATGGCTTCGCTTTTAACTGCTTGAGTAGCGGCTTGAGTTGTATTTAGGTCTTCATTACGTGTTTGTTCTACACGTGGAGATTCTTTAGGTGATGTTTGATTAACAGCTGTAGGTGTACTCACATTCAAACTCTATTAAGGGAAATTAGAATGTGATGAATGTTATACTATATCAAACACATATTGCAACACTATAACATATTAATAATTAACAAATGATGCAGAGGTTTTAATAGTGTTACCCACGTTGGTTTATTCAACGGGTTTTGCCTATTACAAAAATCCATAACCATTTAGGCTAAAATCATTCCTAAGGCAGCGTTTAAAATTAAGTACTTAAGTTATTTACGCCTTACCTTTAAAGTAAATTGAACAATGAACTTTTCAATTGCTAAAATGCCCACCTATTTTTCTATCAAGAGATACAATGGCAAATTTCAATACTCATCTTAATACTGCAGTCATCATCACAGGTTTAGGCTCGGCCACTTTATTAACTGCAGGCCATATTGATTTAAACGGCGCACTTTGGTTATGGTTTTTAGGCTCAATTGGGGGCTTATTACCCGACATAGACTCAGATAACTCAACCTCGCTCAATACTATTTTTAACTTATTTGCACTGAGCGCTGTATTACTGGTGCTGCATTACATAACCACCGAGCTAATAATCGAAATTAGCTTTATTGAGCTAATCGTAGTGCCGTTATTGGTGTACGGGTTTATGAAATACATTATTAGGCCCATTTTTGAATGGATCACAGTACATAGAGGCAGCTGCCACTCGTTATTATTTTTAGTGCTATGCGCGCTGTTAACAACGCAAGTAACGTGGCAACTAAACGAGCAAACAACCACACAAGCAGCCACCTTTGCCTGGTTAACAGGAGGATTTATTTTAATCGGCGGGTTAATTCATTTATTACTCGATGAAATTTACAGTGTAGATTTAAGCAATGTCACCATTAAACGCTCCTTTGGCACCGCGTTAAAAATAGCCGACTTCGACAATAAATTAATTACCTTGGCATCAATAATTGCCATTGCAGCTTTAATCTATGTAGCCCCGCCTACAGAGCAAACTATTATCGCATTAAGTGATTGGTCGCATTTTAGGCTTTTATCTTAATAAATAACATTTATAAAAATACCCATAAACATTGTTTGTGGGTATAAATGCTTATTTAAGTGATTGTTTTAATTTCCTTTTAAATAAACAGCCAGCTTAGTTAGTCGAAGTAACTCCAACATTTAATTTAAAAGTTGATTCACAAAGAGGATAAGAGGCGCATCTCTTTTAAGGGCTTAACAGCTTATCTCAATGCGGCTTTGCCAATTTAAGTTTCATTAAAAGCACAAGTTTTAGCCTATTTAATATTAATTATTATTTTTATTGGTTTTAGTGAAATAATTACCCCGCTTTACCTGTCTTATAGCAGTAATACTTTCATCTGTTTGATGTATGCAAAGCGACTGCAACTTTTAAAGCGTCAAATATAAAATTATAAGAGGTACATAATGGAATTTATACATAAGCGCACCACCCTAATTACAGCATCGTTATTGTTGGCGTTGGCGATAACCCAGGCTATTTTCACTGCCCTTTACAGTGCTGAAATTAGCTTTTCAAGACAGTATGCATGGGGACTAGAAGCCGTGCTGTTTACTGTGCTTGTGGCCTTTGCAAGTACCACTATGGTGCAAGCTAAAAACGCTCAACTAGGTTGGTCGGCTATCACATTTAGCGCAATATTAAACATAGTACAGGTAAGCATTGGCCTAACATTGTTTTCAACATTTGGCAAAGTAGCGGGCGCAGTAGAAGGCGCACAACCTTTAATTGGTGGCGTGGTGTCTTTATCATTCATGATTTACTACGCAGCTAAATTATTATTAGGCTTAGCAGCCCTTGTATTTGGCCTATCTTTTATTGCTAAAGGTGGCAAAGCCATTGGCGGCCTTACAGCCCTAGCAGGCGCAGTTGCAATGCTTGCCAATGCAGTATTAATTATTGCTGGGCGTGATGGGTTCTTACCATCAGGTGTTGCTGGTGCATCAGGTATGATTGCAACGTTACTTCTAGCAATCTGCTTATTTAGCCTTAACCGTAAGCAAGACTAAGGTTTTATACCTTATAAGTAATTTGCTTATTTAGATAAGTTATAAACATCGGCGTGTATTAGAGTGCTAATTCGCCGATGTTTTATGTTTAGAGTCATAGAAATTAAAGTGCCAGAAACCTTAATTATTTATAGCTAGTTCACAAAGAGGTTATGAGGCGCTGCGCTTTTAGAGGCTATAAATAGCTTATATCAAAAGCATTTAACCGATTTATGCTTTGATGTATGAAGTCAAAATTTGTCCCCTTAGCTTTAATTGAACTCCGAAAAATAATTTCTACTTAAGTGTAGAAGTTGGGAGTCCAATTATCTTGTTAGAGCTTTATTTGCACTTACACCAGTTTAAACCTTTCGATGCCACCCACCCTTTGCCGTTAGATTCGAAAATGACATTTTGCTTAGGTGTAATAAAGGGTCTGCACAATGTACATGCTCTTTTAGCAACTGATTGCAAGTAAGAATTCCCAGGCCGTGATTTATACTTTCCGTCACTACGAATAAGAATGCTTTCATTTGTAATGACATTGTTATTTGTTAGTTCTTGATATGCGTTTTTATTATGTTCTGAGCCATGGTGAGGTGCAGTGATAATAGAATCATTCCCAACGTCCCGTAAGTTATAATTTAAAGCTAAATCTGAGTCAGCGCTGAAGAGTACATTTGCTCTTCCATTTTCGGTGGGAGAATGGAAAACAAGACTTTCTTTGTTAGCCTTGCTTAATGATAAATACTCTAAGGCTGATTTACGCTTTGAAATTTGCAATGTTTCTCTTGAATTTATAGGCTTCAGGTATTTTTCACCACAGTTTTTTGTGGGCTCTTGGCCAAATTCAAACCATCTTATCTTGGCCCCAGAATGGTAGGCTAATATTGCCATCTCTCTAATTTTTTCTGCAGTTTGAATTGCATCAATATATATATCTATATTTCTACCCAGCATTTTATGAATATGACGGTGGTATAAATATTCAGAAGAAAAGCGAAATTTCCATTCATTATTTTTTTCTTGTGTTTCAATTGATGAATAAATCCTTGATACCTCTATACATGATTCATCAGGTCTTAAATTTTCAATGCAATCTGGATTTATACTTTCACCTATTTCCTCCAGTTTGATCTCATCTCCCAGATATTTTTCCATTATATCCTTGTGGGCTTCAAAAATGAATTCGTCAGGTGTGTTTATAAGATCTTCTAGCCTGCTGGTCCAAACACCTGGTAGCCAGACTTCTGCAATGCTAAAACCTTGATCTAATAATCCAAGTAAACCATTTATATGATCTGCATCAGCATGGGTGCAAACTAATATGTCTATAGACTCAGAATTTGTTGTTCTTAAAAATTGCTGTGGGAATCCATTTCTAGATTTTCCACCATCAACAAGGATTTTTCGTTCTTCCCTTTCTAAATAAAAGGCGTCCCCCTGATTGACACTTATCGAGATGAATTTGTCCAATTAAACTCCTAATGCTTCTAACGCTTTGCTAAGAGGAAAATAATGGTTGGCTATAATCGCGAAGCGATGGCCAACTGTTATTTTTCCGTTTAAGCAACTTATTAGAAATTTTTGACCAGATAAAAGATGAATCCTTGCCGAGGTAAAATACCTCCCTCAACACGATAAATTTTTTGAGTCGAACTTTTAGTTATTAACCTTGGTATTGATGACATAAAAGGAAAAACATCAAAATCATACTTCTCAGGAAAGTTAACAATTATGTCAGCACCGATAACAGGGACTTTTGTTGCTTGAGCATCTGTAATATCTCCGAGGTAAGCTCGTCGAAATACAGTTTTATACTCTACGTAGCTTTCAGGTGGAATATTGACCGTATATTCCACCGAAGTATGCTTACCGTCAGTGTTTACATAAATATTTTTGTTATTACTCAAATCAGAAGGATCATAGTGGACTAAAACCTCTCCAGCGATACTAAGACATTCCGCAGAAATGATTTCGTATTCTTCACCACCAAGAGAATCAAGCTCCAACTTAACTGGATCAGAAACAGCCTCTTGGCTTAAGTTATGAAGTTCATACCTAGTAGTTTGAGTGCAAATAACTTTACCACCTGCCTCTTCAAAGTTATAAATCCATTTTGCTTCGCGCCTAACAACCTTATTTTCAATAATCTCTTGCTTAATTATTTTAAAAATCTCTTCTGGGATAATCGTTTTAAAAAGACTATCAAAAACATTAACATTGACTGCTTCATTTAACTTTATTAATTCGTTTTCTTTTTCTTTCTGCTGACTACTTTGTAGTTTATTAGCAACAAATACAGTTATAAAAATTGCAGCTGCAAGGCCGTATAAGAAGTTCTTTACTAAATTAATAACTTGATGCCATAAAGGATAAACAATCTCTAAAGTAGTGGTTATATTACCATCTTTATCAAGTAAACTTTTGGGTCCTATTTCTACAGTCAAGTGTGAAGATAAAACATCTAAAGCAAACGCTGAAAAAGCAACAAAAAGAACTAAAACAATGTAACCTGATATTTCTCTATTCTTCAAAACTACCTCGTAAATATTAATAATGGCTAACGTCTTATTGACCCCACTTAGGGGGTTTCTAACACCCCAAAACGGCATCTATTACGTTGTTTGGTAATAACAGCAAATAATTCGTTTATAATCAGACAATAACAATTGCTACTCAGTAGCCTGTGTTATTTAACCCCATAACGCCTTTTAATAATGTTATGAGGCAAATTACGCACAACTGTATTTATATACAGTTCATAGTAAAACCTATCTTAAACTTAACCTTTAACTAATCGATTTCTAAAATTACCATTCATTTTGGAACCGTGAATCCCTCTCACAAGGGTCGCCATCTCTATCGCCATCCATTTTTGTATTAGGGCAGTTATTTATAAAAAATACCGCCTCTGCACGGGAAGTCATTTGGCTACAGTGCTGCCTGCCATCGCAGGTAAAATTTTGCGTGCTTTTTGGAATAACGCTTTTTGGGTATTGCTCGTCAAAGGTGGCTAAATCGGCGTTGGTAATAACGGGAGTGTGGTTATTAAATTGCTCACTACTTTGATAATGGCTGTATTTATTTACTGCAACAAAACCAAGTACAGCGATAATGCTAATTGACGCGACTTTGCCTAAAAAACTATCGGTAAAATTAGATTTAGCAACACGATGATGGTTCGATTTTTTAGGCGTGACTTTAAGTGCAGCTACGCCTTCTATCCGGCAATTAACGGCTTTGGTTTTACCATCGGGCTGTGTAGCGACTTCAAAATAAATGGTGTCGCCCACTTTAGGTTTTCGGCTCATATGTTTGAGCGCTGAAATGTGTATAAAGGTGTCGTGAGCTAGGGTGTCTGATTTAATAAAACCAAAGCCCTTTTCGTCATTCCACGCTTTTAACAATCCTTTGTTCATGTAGTTACCTGTGCTGATTAAGCTGCGATTAAGCAAATTCCATTTAAGTTAAGAATGGTTAGTATACGTTCCTAAATTGCTACCACGCAACCAAATATTCATATTAGGTTAATTTAAACACGCCAAATAGTTGGCAAAACACTTAACCGTATAGGGAAAATACCGAGCTTTGAGCTTTAAATAAGCAGCAAAAAATAGCCTGTTTTATTTTATAAATTACGGCCATTTATCCTTTATTCTACTACTGCTAACTTTTGCGAAGCGATTAGCTTAACAGCTTGTTTACACTCGGTTTTGTTATTAGTTATTTCTATCTGAATTAAGCGTTTTTAGTGTGATTTTTCATTCGTTATTTACTTAATTTATCTATACAATCCACACCTTATTTTTACGTGCAATTTTCAAGTGATTATCTCATGCTATTAACCGTTGTTTATATTATTGGTATTACTGCAGAAGCCATGACCGGTGCACTTAGCGCTGGGCGAATGAAAATGGATTGGTTTGGCGTTGTACTGGTTGCCAGTGCAACAGCAATTGGTGGTGGTAGCGTGCGAGATATTTTACTAGGCAATTACCCACTTACCTGGGTTCAGCACCCTGAATACCTTTTAATTACTTGTATAGCGGGCATTGTGACTACGTGGCTTGCTAAGTGGGTGGTTAAATTTAAAGGCATTTTTATGCGCTTAGATGCGCTAGGGCTTGCGGCGTTTAGCATTATTGGCTGCCAAGTTGGGCTAAATATGGGCCTGCACTATGGTATTTGTGTTGTGGCTGCAGTTGTAACCGGTGTATTTGGTGGGTTGCTGCGCGATTTAATATGTCGCCAAGCACCTTTAGTACTACATAACGAGCTATACGCGAGTGTATCGTTACTGGTTGCCTGCTTATTCCTAGCACTGCACCATTACAATATTGATGACAACATCAGCATTATTGTAAGCCTTGTTGCAGGCTACTTAATACGTATGGCGTCAATTCGCTTTAAGTGGCGTTTACCTACCTTTAGTTTGTTAGAGCATCACGCTAAATAAATTAGGCTTTAATAAAAGATAAGGCAGGTATTAAACCTGCCTTAATTAATATAAGTATAAGTAATAGCGCCTTACTTTACTGCTCGCTAACATCACTCAGCGCCGTTTTTAACCCACTGTTATTTTGCTTTAGTACGCTAAAACTGCCGTCGGTTTCGAGCACTACAGCGGCTACATCTTCTATGGCTAATATACCCGCACCACGAATGGCAGCACGAATTTCTGATTTAGTTACCCGCTGCGATTTAAGTGCCGCCGTGCAATATTCTCCATTACTCAGCAATAGCGTAGGCTCTGCTTTTATAAGCGAAGCAAATTTAGATGAGCGCACACTTAGCCACGTAATAAAATATTGCAGCCCTATTAACACAACAAACGCGAGCATGCCCTCTAGCAGCGCAACGCTTTTTGTAATAATCACCGAGGCTAAAATAGAGCCCAGCGCAATAGTGACAATAAAATCAAACACGTTCCATTTAGAAAGCGTACGCTTACCCGATATACGCAGCCAAAACACCAGCGCCACATAACCAAGTACGCCAATAATAAGTACGCGTATTAAGCCCTGCATATCATCAAAAAACATAGTTACTCCTTTATATGCGTTATTTACTTACTGTAAGTAGTTCCTGCAATAGTTAATTAAACCCTACATGGCACATAGTTAAATAACGATGAATAAAGCGCCCTATTTTATTTTGCTAATTGTTTTACAAACTCAATTTTACTTTGCATCGTACTTTGTTTATCGGCATAGGTACCTACGTATTACACAAGTATTCAAAGTAACCGATATGGAGTTATAAGTTTACTTTTTCAAAGGATAATGTGATTATCATTTTAGGTACAAATTAACAGTTTTCTTTGCTCAATAACGTTATAAAGGGATTTATCTTGAAATTAATTAAAAAAGCGATAGTTATCGGAGTATTAATACTGGTACAAGGGTGTGTTTCTTACGATTTAGTGCACGTTGAAACATATACTTCAGGCCAAAAGCCAGTTAAAGGTACCGCCGTTAAACAAATTAAGTATGGAGATGGCTTTAAATGGGTGGGTGTTATAATTTCGCCAATCATTCCTATTCCTCTTATATTACCTTATGGCCGTGAACGCACCACTACTTGGCTATCTGATAATGGTGCTAGTGTTTACACAGAAATTCAAAAAACAGAAGCCAATGGGTATGGGTGTATGTTTATAAGCTCAGAAATAAATGGCTGTAGCGATGAAACTACATGGGGCGCATTAATGATAAATGATATTAAGCTTCACTGACTATTTTGCATCACTCTTTTATGCTCAGGGCAGTTTAAATTTAAACGATGGTTGATTATGATAACTTAAGCATTATATCTATGTTTTCGCTTCTTAATTTATACAAAGGATTACCATGTCTAGCTATAACGAATCGCCAGAGCAAATAGAACAAGCCACTAAAGGCTATGTGATGCAACAAACTATGTTGCGTATTAAAGATCCCAAACCGTCGCTCGAATTTTATCAAAATGTATTAGGTATGAAGCTGTTAGGTAAGTATGACTTTCCTGAAATGAAGTTTACGCTGTACTTTTTAGGCTACGAGCCAGAGCAGCCGCAAGGTGATGATAAAACCAAAGCTAAATGGGTATTTGGTCGCCCTGCGCTAATTGAGCTTACCCATAACTGGGGTACAGAAGATGACGATAGCTTTGAGGGCTACCACAGCGGTAACCAAGAGCCTAAAGGCTTTGGCCATATTGGCATTAGCGTGCCAGATGTATACGCAGCCAGTGAGCGCTTTGCAAAGTACGATGTAGAATTTGTTAAAAAGCCAGATGATGGCTCAATGAAAGGCTTAGCATTTATAAAAGACCCTGACGGCTACTGGATAGAAATACTCTCACCTGAGGGAATTACCGATATTATTTTTGGTAAATAACTTTAACGTTTGATAAACCGGTTACCACATACTAAAAAGCCAGCTAATTAGCTGGCTTTTATGTTTTTAAATAAGGGTTAGCTTATTTACGCAGGGCGTCTATTCGCGCATCAAGCGGTGGGTGAGATGAAAACAGTTCAGCCATCCCTTTACCACTTGCAATACCAAAGGCCATCATTGAGCCTTGTAATTGCGATGGGTGGTTTTGCTTTAATCGCTCAAGCGCTGAACGCATTTTGTCTGCACCTACTAATTTAGCTGCGCCGCTGTCGGCTGCAAACTCACGCTTACGGCTGTAACTTGCAACCACTATGCTTGCAAGCACACCAAATACAACTTGGAATAACATGTCGAATAAAAAGTAAGACCAGCTACTACCGCCCTCTTCTTCATCGCCATTTAAAAAGTTATCAACTATGCCTGCCAGTACTTTTGCGGCAAATATTACAAAGGTATTTACCACGCCTTGTATTAGCGTAAGCGTTACCATGTCGCCATTAGCAACGTGCGATACTTCGTGGGCAAGTACGGCCTCGGCTTGGTCTTGATTCATGTTATGTAATAACCCTGTGCTGACCGCCACCAGCGAGTTGTTTTTACTTGGGCCAGTTGCAAAGGCGTTCATTTCTGGGCTGTCGTAAATTGCTACTTCAGGCATTTTTATGCCTGCTTTTTGAGCTTGTGCTGATACCGTTTGAACAAGCCAGTGCTCGGTTTCGTTGCGCGGTTGAGTAATTACCTGTGCGCCTGTTGATTTTTTAGCAATCCACTTAGACATAAATAACGAAATAAACGAGCCACCAAAGCCAAATACAGAGGCTATAAGTAATATTCCGCCAAGGCTACGATGGCTTAAACCCAGCGCGCTCATTATTATTGAAAGCACTACACCTAATACCAACATAACCGCTAGGTTAGTTAATAAAAACAAAAATATACGTTTCATATTGTCCTCACAAAAATAGGTTTGATCACCGAACATAAAATTAAATTAGGTTAAAGCAATCATTACGTCATGACACACTATGTCAAGGCGTTGAGGCTATTCTGTGACAAACTATGTCATAACGCAAGGGTTATTTGCAGGTTTATTAATAAATTTTTTGAGGAGTTTAAAAAGGGAGTAAAGTGTGGCGTAACGCAATTATAAAACCTCGTTACGCCAATAAAAACAATTAGTTGCTGGTTATGCCGCTACTTGTAATGCAATTATTAATTGTTGCCATATCTATAGGAAAGCCGCGCTCTTTTGCGAGTAATTGTGCAACCTTGGTTATATTTGCATGGTTGTGTTGTTGAAGATACGTCCACTGGTGATGAGTACGATGCTCATTTATGTGCGCATCGTCGCTTATTAAGCCAAGTTTAGTAAATTCAGCCACTATTTCATCGGCAGCGATTAAGGTAGATGACGCTTTTACATTTTCGGCTCGTGCGTAGCTAATATGCGAATATAAGCTAACATCTGCAACGCGCAAGGTGTCGTCTTCTCCTGGGATTTGCTGGCCACCAAACAAGGCATTGTTTTGTGTGTTGGCGTTTTTAAATGCCGGAACAAACTCGGCTACATAATCAATGGCTTTTTGACTACGTGCTTTTAGTACCTGCTGATCCCACCCATTGTTTATGTAATTTAAGTATTTAGCTGGCAATTGCGGCTGTGCACTTTGCTCGTTGGTATCGGCTAGGCCATCGTTAAACAAGGTAATTGAGTTGGTCATACCATGAATTTGATAATAGCCATTAGGATAAGGCGTTAGCTGTGCCATGCCCTCTGGCGTGCCACGGTTACCATAAATAATAATTTCTGGAATTTGCCCGCCAGCACCTTGCCAGTGCGTAATGTAAGAGGCTTTAAATTCGACCATACGTTTGGCCTCTACGCCTACCATGTCATCTACAATACCGGTTTGAAAGCCACAGGCATTAATAAGGTAGTCTACCTCTAGTGTTTGCGTAGAGCCGCTTTGATTATTTTGGTATTCAATTTTCCAGGTTGGCGATTGGTTATTAGCACTGGTTTGCTCAACTTGGCTAACTTGCTTTACCTCTGTGCTGGTAAGTACATTAGCGTGTTCGTACTGGGCAAGCGCAAGTTGGGCGCTGGCCGATAACCTAAATATATTCCACCCGTATTCTTGCGCAACAATTAGCGGGTATTTTACTTTGTTTAAGTTTAGGTGCTTAGCAACGGGGATCATCCACTCATCTAGCGTTTTAGGCTCACTAACCTGCTCTTTTTTACTCAGCGCTATCATTTGCTCATGACTATACAGCTGGTAGTAATTGTCGGGCTCGCCAAGTACTTTATTGTTAGGGTCTTGCTCAACTAACTCTTTATACGCGTTGGTGATTTTATTTAATCGTGGTAGTAAATCATCGGGTGAGTCGTCATCGCGCGTAGGCACTGCAAACACGGTTGGGCGTACGTCTATGGTGTAGGGGTATAAGCGTAAAATATCGATACATTGTTTGAGTAAATCTATGCAGTCTTCGTCTGGTATTTCACGGTATAAATTACCACCAGCGTGTAAATGGCACATAGGTGGGCCATCTATAAGTGACTTTTTTTTCTCAAAAATAGTTGTCTGAATCCCTAGCGCTGCCAATCGAATAGCTATTGTTGCCCCTGCTGTGCCGCCACCTAAAATGCCCACACGGGTTTTAGGCTGAGCACTTGGCTTTACCTCGGGTTCCCCCGTTACCTGTGTGTTTTGAGCGAAGCGTTTAATGTATGGGTGCGTCATGTAGCGGTTTATTTCCTTAGTAACAATAGCTTTAATTTGTAATATGTGTACTAAAGGGGGGAATTTCAAGGCGTAAATACAATTAATAAGCTCATGTATTTAATATAAAAACTGCTTTGCATTTAAAAACGCAAAGCAGCCACAATTAGCTCTGTATATTGAGGGTATTAAGCAAGGTTTTGTATATTTGCAGTTTAGGGGTTTGCTCGCTGTATGGGCTTATAGCCAAAATAGGAAATGGCAAGCGTGCCTTTAACGAATCAAGGTTAGCTTGGTATTCGTCCATATTTGCGTCAACTTGGTTGGCAATCCAGCCTACGCAGTTAATACCTAAACTTTGCATATGGGCAGCGGTGAGCAAAGCATGGTTTAAACAGCCTAGTTTCATGCCTACTACTAAAATTACGGGTAGTTGCTCGGCCTTAACCCAGTCGTATAAATAATCGGTATTATTAATTGGCAGTGCCCAGCCACCAGCGCCTTCGGTTAGGTGGTAATCGGCACCTTGTTGTTTAAGTGTTGAGTACGCTGTACTTAGTTTATCGAGCGTAATATTAACCCCTACTTGCTCTGCGGCTATGTGCGGCGCAATGGGCGGCGCAAAGGCAAAGGGGTTTATTACATCGTATTTGGCACTTACCGTGGCGCTTTCCATTAGCATTAGTGCATCAGCATTTACTAGCTGATCAAACGCCATTTCGCAGCCTGCGGCAAGTGGCTTAAAGCCAATTGCGTTTTTTTTATGCTGGGCAAGTAGCTTTAATAGCAAACTAGTCACGTGGGTTTTTCCGGCGTCGGTGTCGGTACCGGTAATAAAAAATTCTTTCATTTTAGTGCCTTGATTAATTTTAGTATTAGCTACTCATGGCTTTTTTGTAATGATAACAATACCACATGGTAAGATACACACGCTTGATTGTTTAAAAGCGGATACGCATTGCATACCCGTTGTAGCGCCGACTTAGTTAATAGCCCTTGGCGTGAATTAGCATGATTTTGCGTTGTAGCACCAATGGCTTTAATAGATTTAATGGCTTTTAACGGGCTTGAATAACAATCGGTATAAATTACTTTTTGTGAGCTATTAATACTAAACCCTGCCTTTTGGACCGACTGGTTTATATAAGCGTGTGTATTAAATATATTTATATGGCTACGGTTATCAAGCGCTGCAAACGCTGTTTTAATTTCGTTAAGCGAGCCCGCAACCACTGTGCTTATATACGCCTGCCCGCCAGGCTTTAAGCTTTTATAAAGCGTATGCATTAATTTTTCAAAATTAGCCGACCACTGCACTGCAAAATTACTAAATATGGCGTCAATACTGTTGGCTTGTAGCGGCAGGTTATCCATATCGGCGCAAACTTTTGGGTTAGTTAATGCAGCGCTTTTAAGCATGTTTAAGCTTAAATCTATCGCAATCACTTGGCCGTATTGTTTGCTTAGCTGTGAGGTATTAACCAGTGGGCCAGCTCCTAAATCTACACAGCGCTTACTTTGGTTGCATGACTGGGAGCTTATTAATTTAAATAAATCGCTTGCTGCCTGTTTTTGTACATTGGCATGGCTGTTGTACTGCTCAGCTGCTTTAGAAAACTTATCATTCGCCCCCTTTTTAAGCGCTGTATGAGGGCGTACTTGCTCAGCACTTTGTATAAGCGCACGCTTTTGTGAAGCCCCATTTATAGGTAAAAGCGCTGGCTTTTTATTTAAAGCTTGCTTACTGTGGGTATGAGCTAAAGCCTGCGCAATCATGCTATTGCGCCTTTTAATTGCTCAACAAGTGCTGTTATATCTGAATGGGTATGCGCCGCTGTTAAGGTTACACGTAACCGCGCGGTATTGTGCGCAACCGTAGGTGGGCGAATAGCGGTTAGCCAAATACCCTGCTGTTTTAGCCTTTGTGCTGCGTGTAACGTTTGCTCAGCGCAGCCAAGTACAATGGGCTGAATAGCGGTGTTTGAATCCATTACCGCAATGGCGTGTTGTTTACAAAGCTGCTTAAAAAAAGCAATGTTACTACTAAGCTGCCCGCGTTTAACATCTGCACATTTAATGGCTTGCAAGCGCGTAAGCGTAAGTGCTGCCATAAGCGGCGACATAGCGGTTGAATACGTGTAGTCGCGGTTAAACTGCAGCATGTAATTAATAAATTGGTTATTTGCTAATACACAGGCTCCGCTGCTTGCTACTGCTTTTCCAAAGGTAATAACCAGTATATCGGGAAGTGCTAAGCCTTCATCTAATAATGCCTCACAGCTACCTAAACCGGTTTTACCTAGTGCGCCAAAACCATGTGCATCATCAATCATAAGCCAGGCATTGTGCTCTTTAGCTAAAGCAAGCAGCTCTTTTATGGGGGCGGTGTCGCCATCCATCGAAAACACCCCTTCGCTAATAATTAGCTTATTGTGTGCTTTTGATTTTTCGAGCCGCGAACGTAAATGCTTTAAATCGTTATGGTTAAAGCGTATTAATGCTGCATTTGAATGCATTGCGCCGTCAATCAAGCTAGCGTGGTTGAGTTTATCTTGAAAAATAGCACTGTTTTGCGCCGCGCTTTTATCGTTAAACAACGCTTTAATTACACTGCTATTTGCACTAAACCCCGAGTTAAACAACATGCCAGCTTCGTAGCCAAGCGCGCTACATAAATATTGCTCTAGCTGTTGTTGCTGCGCCTGATACCCAGTTACTAAAGGTGAGCTGTGGCTACCGAGTACGTTGTTTTGCTCAAGGTTAATACTGCAATCACCAAAACCTAGGTAGTCATTACTGGCAAAATTAAGGTACGTTGCGTTATTTACCGTAATAGTACGTGCTGTGGCGCGCTGCACCACATGGCGTTTACGTAATAACGCATGTTGCTGTTGTTGCTGCAAATGCGTATTTAAAAATTCAAATGGCATAAAAGGTAAGCTTAGGCTTCGTAAAATAAGGCTGACGTTGCTTTATCGGCCACTTGCGATGACAGCGATGCGGCAACGGCTTCGTCTGAGTAGTCTTGGTGTTTTTCTGGGTTCATGCCTAATTTTTTTATTAGCTTCATGTCGGCATCGGCCTCTGGGTTTTCGGTTGTGAGTAGTTTATCACCATAAAATATTGAGTTAGCGCCTGCAAAAAAGCACATTGATTGCATTTGCTCGTTCATGGCGCTGCGACCTGCCGATAAACGCACATAGCTATGTGGCATCATAATACGGGCGGTAGCTATGGTACGTATAAATTCAAAATGATCTAAATCGTCTACGTTTTCAAGCGGTGTGCCTTTTACTTTTACCAGCATATTAATAGGTACGCTTTCTGGTTGCTGCGGTAAATTTGCCAGCTGCATTAATAAACCGTAACGGTCGCTTGCTTGCTCGCCCATACCGACAATACCGCCTGAGCATACTTTCATGCCGGCATCGCGTACGTGATCTATGGTATTTAACCTGTCTTCAAAGGTACGCGTTGATATAATTTGCTCGTAATATTCAGGCGAAGTGTCGAGGTTATGATTGTAGTAATCAAGCCCTGCGCTACTTAGCTCATGTGCTTTTTCGTTGGTAAGTTTACCAAGCGTCATACAGGTTTCTAGGCCAAGTTCTTTTACTTCTTTAACCATTTTAGAAATATACGGCATGTCTCTGTCTTTTGGATCTGACCACGCTGCGCCCATACAAAAACGGGTTGCGCCTTTTTGTTTAGCTAGGCGTGCTTGCTCTACCACTTTTTCTACTTCTAGTAGGCGCTCGCGCTCTAAGTCGGTTTTATAATGCCCCGATTGTGGACAGTATTTACAATCCTCTGGGCAAGCCCCTGTTTTAATGGATAATAAAGTAGATATTTGTACTTCGTTAGGATTAAAATTAGCGCGATGAACCGATGCCGCCTTAAATAATAAATCGTTAAATGGCATTTCAAATAATGCCTTTACTTGTGCGTGGGTCCAATCGTGGCGAACAGGTGCAAGTTCCATAGTAGTCTCTTATTTTTCTCAGTGGTGATGTTGGATTAGTCTACGTCTTGAAGTACCATTGTCAACGAAACCCACCACGTTAAAGTTTACATATGAATAAAAAACAAACGATTGACCTTGATTTTGATCGTGACCATATTTGGCACCCTTATACATCAATGACACAGCCTATTCCGGTTTACCCTGTTACTCATGCAAATCATAATTTAATTTACCTAGAAACCGGCGAGCAACTCATTGATGGCATGGCCTCATGGTGGAGCGCAATTCATGGCTATAATCATCCGGTATTAAATAACGCCATGATTGAACAAATTAATAGCATGAGCCATGTAATGTTTGGCGGCATTACCCATAATAGCGCGGTAGAGCTGTGTAAAAGGCTTATTACAATTACCCCAAAAAGTTTAACTAAGGTGTTTTTAGCCGATAGCGGCTCGGTAAGTGTAGAAGTAGCGATTAAAATGGCGCTGCAATATTGGTTAAGCCAAGGGTTTACAAACAAGCAAAAATTAATGACGCCGTATAAGGGTTATCATGGTGATACATTTGCCGCTATGAGCGTGTGCGATCCGGTTAATTCTATGCACAGTTTGTATAAAGGTTTTTTACCAGAGCATGTGTTTGTACCCGCCCCTGTAAGTAAATTTGATGGCGAGTTTAACCAAGCAGAAGCCCAAACGCTTGAACAATACTTTAAAACGCACCATCACGAGGTAGCCGCCTTTATTATTGAGCCCATAGTACAAAACGCCGGCGGCATGAACTTTTACAACCCCGAGTATTTAGCCTGCGTTCGTAAATTATGCACACAATATAATGTTTTACTAATTTGCGATGAAATAGCCACAGGGTTTGGCCGCACGGGTAAATTATTTGCTGTAGAGCACGCTAATATAGAGCCTGATATTTTATGTATTGGCAAAGCCCTTACCGGTGGCTCAATGACCCTTTCGGCCACACTAACCAGTGATAAAATAGCCATAGGCATTAGCGAAGGTGAAGCCGGCGTTTTGATGCACGGACCTACATTTATGGGCAACCCGCTTGCCTGTGCGGTTGCGTGCGCCAGTATAGATTTACTTTTGGCGCAGGATTGGCAACAACGCATTAGCGATATAAACACTCAACTACAACAGCTTAAAAAGTGCAATGAATTAGATGCGGTAGCCAATGTGCGTACCTTAGGCGCAATAGGTGTTGTAGAGCTAACTGATGATGCTGGCAATGTAGATGTTGCTAAAATTCAAGCCTTTTTTGTAGAGCAAGGCGTATGGATTAGACCCTTTGGTAAACTTATTTACCTAATGCCCCCGTATATAAGTGACTCAGCCAGTATAAACACCTTATGTGATGCCATTTACACTGCAATTGCAGGTAAGCATTACTGCTAAGCGTTAAATTATACCTAAGAGGCATAGTCATTATTTGCCTGTTAGGTATTAATTTTGCTCAGGTTTTGAGCTTTGCATTGACGTATTTGTTATATTGATTTTAGTAAATATTACGGATATGATAATGTCTATCATTTACAATTACCTTTTCGGACTCTTTACTATGAAACACCTTTCTAAATCTGTAAAAACATTAGGTGCAAGCTTATTGTTAGCTTCTGCTTTTGTAACGCAACCGGCGCTAGCTAACGGCCCAATTGGTGAGCACGTAAACCATTTACAAGAAAACATTAAAGACTATTCAGAAGAAGTTGAATGGATGGTTGGTAAAGTAGACACCATGGTAACTGACTACAGCAAAAGCGGTGCAAAGGCTGTAAACAGCGACGATTTAATTGAATATTGGGAGTCGGTTAAGTTTCACAGCGCCATTGAAACTAACTTTGTGCCTGTATATGCCTCAATTTGGCAAGGCATTTATGGTGTAAAAATGGCTATTGATAACAACAAGCCTGCCCAAGAAGTGCGCAATCAGCAAAAAGCCATGAACATAGCCTTGTGGCAAGGTCTTGGTGCTGTTAAGCTTGCGGCAAAATTCCAGCAAAAAGGCTTACTTGATACAGTTAAAGCCACTGCTACAGAAGGCATGACCCAAAGTGCCACCATTGACGAAATCAAGCACAAGCTTGACCGTGTTGTTGCTAAATTTGCAGAGCGCTTAAACGAAGAAGCCACTGAAATTGTTCACGATACGTATTTACACCTTTTTGAAGGCGTAGAAGGTACGCTTATCGAACAAGATGCAAAACTAGTAGAAGTGCTGGAAAAAGATTTTAACGTAACACTACCGCAAACAATTAAAAGCGCTAAAAGCGTTGATGAAGTACGTGACGTGGTAAGTGATATGCACACTAAATTAGACCGCGCTAAAACGCTAATAGAAAAAGCGGAGAAGTCGCGTAAGGATGTTTTTTAAGTGAAGCGTAGGACCTTTATACAAGGCCTAGCTGCGTTAGGGGTTGTTGGCGCTTTGCCACTGCCCCTTTCTCGCGCACTAGCTGCCGATATAGCAAACCCAGTTTCTGTTGATAATTTACCAAAGCTTAAAGGTGATTTAACCTTATACCTAGGCCGTGGTGAAGGTGGTTTGTATGAAAATGTATTACAAGCGATTCAGAAAAAAAATCCTGACTTTAACTTAGCTATTCGCCGCGGTCCGACTGCTGCACTTGCCAATACTATAGTGGCAGAGGCAAAGGCAGGTGTACGCCGCGCCGATTTATTTTGGGCGGTTGACTCAGGCGCTATTGGCCTAGTTACCGATGCAGGCCTTGCAAAGCCCCTACCGAGTGATTTATCTGCACAGTTACAACCGCAATTTAGATATGATCAATGGGCGCCGGTTACCGGTCGGATCAGAACCTTGCCGTATAACACATCGCGTCTAACTAAAGACCAAATTCCCACAAGCATAATGGACATTGCAGATAGCGATTTATCAATTGGCTGGGCGCCTGCTTATGCGTCGTTTCAATCGTTTGTTACCGCTATGCGTATTTTAGAAGGCGATGATAAAACCGCTAAATGGCTTAAAAAAGTTAAAAAGCGCGCTAAAACATACGCCGGTGAACTCGGTGTTGTAATGGCGGTAGAACGTGGTGAAGTAGATATTGGTTTTGCTAATCACTACTACACGCTGCGTCTTAAATCGGGTAAACCAGATGCTAAATTAGACTTAGCCTTTACCGAGCAAGATGCAGGTTGTTTAGTCAATGCCTCGGGTATTTTAACGCTAAACGATGACCCACTTGCTACTAACTTTATGCGTTACTTATTAAGCGAAGAAGTACAAGGTTATTTAGCCCGAGAAGCGTATGAAATACCGCTTGTTAATGGCATTACTCAACCGGCAGGCTTACCATCGCTGAGTGACATATCTCCACCAAAGGTTGATTTAACTCAACTTGCGGATTTACGCCCCACCATCAACTTGATGCGCAACAACGGCGTTTTATAAATGCGAATACCTGCTTCTTACCCAATGGCGCTGCTTGCAGCGCTCATTACGATTACCCCTGTTTATATTTTAATTACCCTTGCTAGCGACTCCAGTACCCTTTTTGACAGTCATAATTTAAAAATACTGGGCAATACGTTATCGCTAATGGGCTTAACCGTATTTGGCTCAATTCTGATTGGGGTACCACTGGCTTTTATAAGTGCTTATGTGCATTTGCCTTTTAAAAAAATATGGCTGGTGATTTTTGCCGCGCCCTTGGCTATTCCAAGTTATATTGGCGCATTTACTTTGTACGCTGCGTTTGGCCCAGGTGGTGAAATAAATAACCTACTTGGCTTTGAAACCCCACCCATGTATGGGTTAAGCGGTGCAGCCATTGTAATGACCTTGTATACCTTCCCTTTTGTAATGATGACCACACGCTCGTCACTGCTCAGTTTAGATGCCAGCATGGTAAATGCAGCGCGTACCTTGGGTATGTCGATGACACAAAGTGTGTTTAAAGTAATTTTACCCCGTGTAGTTAACGGTATAGCAGCGGGCTCATTATTAGTGGCGCTGTATACACTTTCAGACTTTGGTACACCCGCAATGATGCGCCTAGATACCTTTACCCGGGTAATTTACGTAGAATACAATGCGTTTGCATTAGGGCGCGCGGCAATGTTGTCGCTGCAATTAATGGTTATTGTTGGCTTTTTACTTTTAATAGAGTCACAAATAAAAGCCGCCTCTGAACGACACGGTCGCCCACTGGTTTTATTTCCAACTAAATGGCAAATAACCGCAATGATTACTGCGTTTGGCCCTATTTTATTGTTAGCTATTGGTTTACCGCTGGCGATATTTTTTGTTTGGCTAGCACGCGATGGTTACAGCAATTTTGACTTTAGCATAGCGTGGAACTCAGCGTATGCCTCAGCCATTGCTGCCATAGTGGCGGTTATTGTAGCTATTCCTGTTGCTCATGCCGCATTAAGCGGAAAAGCCGGCAGAATAATGGAGCGCGTTACCTATTTTGGTTTTGGTATTCCTGGCATTGTGATGGGCACCGCGCTGGTATATGGCGGCTTGCAACTTCCGTTTTTATATCAAACATTAGCGCTTCTGATTATTGCTTATATGCTACGATTTTTACCGCTTGCCGTTGGCTCTATTCGCACCAGTACAGAGCATTTAGATCAAAGCTTAATAAAGTCTGCTCGCGTATTAGGCGCAAGCCCGCGTGAAGCCTTTACTCGCATTACCCTGCCGCTAACAATGCGTGGTATTATTGCCGGTGCTGCATTGGTATTTTTAGAATCAATGCGCGAGCTTGAAGCAACGCTATTGCTAGGCCCAACCGGGTTTGAAACCCTTTCAACCTATTTATGGCGTGTGTACGAAGCCGGTTATTTTGGCCGTGCTGCCATTCCCGGTTTATTGTTAGTGGTGATTTCTGCCTGTGGCTTAGCTATTATGATGTCTGGCGAAAAACGTAACCAACTCGAACATTGAGGATTTAAAAACAAATGCTATCTGTAAGCCAGTTGTCTATAGATTACGGCAGTAACCGTGTAGTAAGCGATTTAAATATATCGTTAGGTGAAAATGAAATTCTCATGCTAGTAGGCCCTACGGGCTGCGGTAAAAGTACAATATTGCAAGCACTTGCAGGGCTTATCCCCATTAGCGAGGGTGAAATAAACGTAGGCAAATGGCGCGCAACACCAAAACGTAATGTGCCCCCTGAAAAACGCAGTGTTGGTATGGTGTTTCAAGACTTTGCATTGTTTCCTCATTTAACGGTTGAGCAAAACATTTGTTTTAGATTAAAAGACACCGCCATTGCCGATCATTGGATTAAACTGCTTGGTCTAAATGATTTTAGAGCAAAAAAGCCAGCCACCCTCTCTGGCGGTCAAAAACAGCGCGTAGCACTTGCGCGTACACTTGCTCACCAGCCAGATTTTGTGTTACTTGATGAACCACTTTCTAACCTTGATGCCGCATTAAAAGATATGCTGCGCTGGGATATAAGAAACGCCCTAAAAGAAGCGGGAGTGCCTGCCGTGTGGGTTACTCACGACCAAGAAGAAGCGCTTTCGGTAGGTGACCGTGTAGGTGTATTACAAAACGGTAAAATACAACAGCTCGACAGCCCTGAACAATGCTTTAGCATGCCAAACAACCGCTTTGTAGCACGCTTTTTAGGTGAGGCAAGCTTTATTGCTGGGCAGTTTGAAAATGGCCAAGCAACCACCAGTATTGGCGTAGCACCAGGCCAAGGTATAGACTGCGACAGTGGCGATGTAGATGTGTTGCTTCGCCCTGACGATGTACAGCTTATTCAAAACTTAAATCAACCTAACGGTGAAGTTGTTTGGGTACGCTTTGAAGGTGGCAGCCGTTTATGTGCGGTTAAATTAAGCTGTAATACGCTCGTTACTAGCCGTGTAAGCCACGAGGTTGTGGTTAATCCGGGTGACAGCGTTCATGTATCTATTGTTACTACTCACCCGCTGGCTGTGTATAAAAAACAATAATTAAACTATGAGGTAGCTATGCCTAAACAGGGCCCTAACCCAAATAACCCTGCCCCTGTTGAGGGCTTTCCTCAGGTTGGCTTTTTAAAAAACTTTATTACCTCGCCTAATATAGTGGTGGGTGATTATACCTATTACGACGATCCTGACGGCCCTGAAAACTTCGAAAAAAATGTCCTTTACCATTTCGATTTTATTGGTGATCGAGAGGGTCTGTTTATCTTTCGAGATTAAATTTGCAGTAGTGTGTTTGGTTTTTAGACAAGGCAGAGCCTATGTAGTGTGGTTATTTCACATAAATAGGCGATAACGCAGTATAAAGACCAAACACGCACTGCCCGAAGGGTTCTGCCTAGGGGCAATTAACTCTTTGTTGCCTACATGGATGTAGGTAAGGGGCGTGAGCAGGATGCGGAAGCTTTGCTCCGTTTTCACTTAGCCCACTAGGTCACAAACCTCGCGCCGCGATTAAATTGCCACTAGTTTGAACAAATTTTAATCCTGAAAGGTAAACAGACCCTTATTGGGAAGTTTTGCGCCATAGCTAAAAACGTGACCTTTATAATGAACGGCGCTAATCATCAAACCGCGGGGTTTTCTACCTATCCATTTTTTATATTTGGCAACGGCTGGGAAAAATCGGCCCCACAGGCTGGCGAGTTACCCTTTAAAGGCAATACGGTTATCGGTCACAATGTATGGATTGGTTATGACGCAACCATAATGCCAGGGGTAAATATTGGCAGTGGCTCTATCATTGCAAGTAAATCGGTGGTTACCTGCGATGTACCCCCTTATAGCGTGGTAGGTGGTAATCCGGCAAAAGTAATTAAGCCCAGGTTTGATAGCAACACAATAAATACGTTATTAGATATAGCTTGGTGGGATTGGAGCAATGAAAAAATCACTGCTCATCTAGATGCCATTACTCAATATGATTTAAGCGCTTTAATAAAGCTTAAATAACCCATAAGTAACACTCACCTACCACTCAAACATGTACGCCATTTTACTAATGGTTTTTAAAGGCACGTTATGCGTGTTGCGCTTAGCGTATAAATGCTGCATAGACTTGTCTTTTACTTCACCAACAATAACTTCTTTAACTTGATAACCAAGTGCATGTGCTGCTTGAGAGTACGCAATAAACTCCCATTTTTTTATATTGGTGTTATCAACAATTACAAGCGGAATATTTTGCGCTAAAGCATTTATAAAGCGCGCTAAATTTAAATTATGATATTGCGGTAGTTTAAATTTATCAAAGTGATACTCGCCTTGTTCATTGACAAAGTAGTCATCGGTTGAACAAATTAAATATTGGCTTGTATCTACTCCACCAAGCTCATCGGCTAGGGTTTGTGCATAGTAAGACTTACCACTTCCTGGTAGCCCTCTTAAAATAAAAACTTGTTTCATAGCATCCATTTCTGGGTAATGGTAAATATTAAATAGTTAAAATTATGATGTGCTGTTTTACCGGCTTAATTGTTACTTATTATTTTATCATTGTAAGCCATTAGAATAACGCTGAAGCAGTTAGCGCGCCCACTAGCTTACAAATTTTGCTCGGTGATTAAATAGCCTCAAGGTTGGCTAATTTCAATCCGTAGAGTCAACACGCAGTAATAATGCCACAAAATCACTAAATTTCAGAGCACCAAATAACAATAGTGGTAATTTAAAGCAAAAAACGCTTTAAAAGTAACCCACTTGCATAAAAACTTTTAAAGAGTTGCTCACAATAGTTTTTTTATTTTATTTAACTAGGTAAGATACACGGTTCAAGTTCAACGCACTAAATTTAACCGCTGCGTTGAGTAGTTAATATTATACAGTTAGGCAACTTATATCATTGGAGTGAAGATGAGCCATTTAGCGATTTCAGAGCTATTAAAAGGCAATGTTGCGGTAGACAGCCAAGTAACAGTAAAAGGCTGGATCCGTACACGCCGCGATTCAAAAGCAGGAATATCATTTTTAGCCGTTCATGACGGTTCGTGTTTTGATCCTATTCAAGCGGTAGTTCCTAATTCACTAAATAATTATGATGAAGTTACTAGCTTAACAGCCGGTTGTTCTGTGTCGGTTACTGGTGTGTTAGTGCAATCTGCAGGTAAAGGTCAGTCATTTGAAATTCAAGCTAATTCTGTCACAGTTTTAGGTTGGGTAGAAAACCCAGATTCATACCCTATGGCCGCTAAGCGCCACAGCATTGAGTATTTACGTGAGCACGCTCACCTTCGCCCACGTACAAACATGATAGGTGCAGTAACACGTGTGCGTAACTGTTTAGCACAAGCAATTCACCGTTTTTACCACGAGCAAGGCTTTTACTGGATCAGCACCCCAATCATCACAGCCAGTGACTGTGAAGGCGCAGGTGAAATGTTCCGCGTATCAACACTTGATATGCAAAACTTGCCACGCACTGATAAAGGCGACGTTGATTACAGCGAAGACTTTTTTGGTAAAGAAGCCTTTTTAACGGTATCTGGCCAGTTAAATGGTGAAACATACGCATCGGCAATGTCAAAAATTTACACCTTTGGCCCAACATTCCGTGCAGAAAACTCAAACACGTCTCGTCACTTGGCTGAGTTTTGGATGGTTGAACCTGAAGTAGCATTTGCTGATTTAGAAGATATTGCAAAACTTGCTGAAAACATGCTTAAGTACGTATTTAAAGCGGTACTTGAAGAGCGCCGCGACGACATGGAATTTTTTGCACAACGTATCGAAAAAACAGCGATTAGCCGTTTAGAAGAGTTTGTAGAAAAAGACTTCGCCCAAGTTGATTACACTGACGCCGTAGAAATACTTAAATCATGTGGTAAAAAGTTTGAGTACGCCGTTGAATGGGGTGTAGATTTACAATCTGAGCACGAGCGCTACTTAGCTGAAGAACACTTTAAAGCACCGGTTGTTATTAAAAACTACCCGCGCGATATTAAAGCGTTTTACATGCGCCAAAACGAAGACGGTAAAACCGTTGCCGCTATGGACGTTGTAGCACCAGGCATTGGTGAAATTATTGGTGGTTCACAACGTGAAGAGCGCCTTGATGTGCTTGATGCGCGTTTAGATGAAATGGGCTTAAACAAAGAAGATTACAGCTGGTACCGCGATTTACGTAAATACGGTAGCGTGCCACACTCTGGCTTTGGTTTAGGTTTTGAACGCCTAGTTGCTTATGTTACAGGTATGGGCAACGTACGTGATGTAATTGCCTTCCCTCGTACTAAAGGCAGCGCAACGTACTAATCAAATTAATTGATTTTAAAAGCCAGCTTTTTTGCTGGCTTTTTAATGCCTGTTGTTTTTAATTATGGCTTTGTTGAATACTGTTTATAAATTAGAGATTTATAAATTTTGAACTATAGTTTTATAACGTATTCGTTATTTGGCTAATAGCATGATAAAAAACCTTATTTTAGCAGCCACCGTTCTGCTTTCTTCCTCTAACATTGCAACATCAGTTTCTGATATCGCCCCCGATCACAAGCCTTTACTTATTGGCGGCTCTTCTTCGGTCTCGCACCTGTTGCTTTTATTAAAGCCCAACTATGAAGAGCAAACTAATACGGCCATGCAAGTCCGCTCTATGGGCAGTACTAAAGGCATTAAAGCCATAGCACAAAACATTATTGATATTGGTACTTCATCGCGCTATTTAACCAATGAAGAGCAAGAGCAATACCCTCATGTACGTCAAATTGTTATTGCGCAAGATGCGCTGGTATTTTTTACTAACAAAAAAAATAATATTGATTCGCTAAGCGTAGAGCAACTCAGCGACATTTACGCGGGAAAATATAAAACGTGGCAAGAAGTTAACCCAGATTATAAACCAGAGACACAAAGAGATAATAAAATTCTCCTGTTTAGTAAGGCCTATAACCATGGCACCTTTGATATTTTATTAGAGTTTTTAAACCTATCTTTTATGCGGGTTCCAAATGGTAATACAATTAAACTAAAGCAGGCAGGTAACCACGGGTTATTTCCTAAAATGGAAGTGCAGATGTATGACGAATTTAACCAAGCCCTTGGCATAGTACAACGCATGCCCAATGCCATTGCTTTTGACTCTTACGGTGCAGTCTCGCAGCTGCTTGGCTCTAAAAAAATAAATAAAATAAATTTACTGGGTATCAATGGCGTTAACGTTTCAGATGAAACTATTAAAAATGGTGAATATACGTTTGTTCGCCCCCTAATTTTATTGGTAAATAGCCAATCTAGCCGCTCTGTAGAACAAGCAAAGGTGTTGCTCAATTTATTAAAAAATAAGCGTGTTTTAGATACTTTGTCAGCGCATCATTATTCTTTGGTTGAGGCTGAATAAAAAAAGCCGCAGGAACCTAAGTTCACCGCGGCTTTACAACCAGAATATGTTTATAGCGCGTTTTCAAGCTGCGGTAATACCTCAAATAAATCAGCAACTAGGCCGTAATCTGCCACCTGAAATATAGGTGCGTCTGGGTCTTTATTAATCGCTACAATAACTTTTGAGTCTTTCATACCTGCTAAATGTTGAATAGCACCACTTATGCCCACGGCAATATACAGATTAGGCGCCACGATTTTACCCGTTTGCCCTACTTGCATATCGTTCGGTACAAAGCCTGCATCAACGGCAGCACGAGACGCACCAATTGCAGCGCCTAACTTGTCAGCAATACCGTTTAATAAAGCAAAGTTTTCACCATTTTGCATGCCACGACCACCTGATATAACCACCTCAGCTGCAGTTAGCTCAGGACGCTCTGACTCGGTTTGTTCAACACTTACAAAGTCACTTAATTGAGTATCACTTAGCGCATCTAATGCATTTATGCTGGCAGGTGATTGTTGGTTTTGTAAGTCAAAACTACTCGCTCGTACGGTGATCACTTTTTTACTATCAAGCGATTTAACCGTGGCAATTGCATTGCCGGCGTAAATGGGGCGTTTAAATGTATCGCTATCTATTACTTCTATTATTTCTGACACTTGCGCGACATCTAAAAGCGCTGCAACGCGAGGCATAAAGTTTTTACCTGTGGTGGTTGCACTGGCAACAATATGCGTATAATTATCGGCAATAGCTAAAACAAGCTCGGCCATATTTTCAGCTAACTGATGTTGATAAAGTGCATTATCGGCAGTGAGTACAGTTGTTACACCTTCTATACTGGCAACCTGTTCGCTCATTGCACCTACATTTAAACCCGCAATAAGTACATCTATATCAAAGCCTAATTTACTTGCCGCATTGATTGTTTTTGAGGTTTCTGGTTTTAGTGCACCGTTATCGTGCTCTGCAATTACAAGTGTTTTCATTTAAATCACCTTTGCCTCTGTTTTAAGTTTCTCTACCAGCTGGGCTACATCTTCAACAACAATCCCGCCACTGCGCTTAGCCGGCTCTTCTACTTTCATTAACTGTACGCGGGGTGTTAAATCTACACCTAACGAATCTGCTGCTATTACATCAAGTGGTTTACGCTTTGCTTTCATTATATTTGGCAGCGATGCATAGCGAGGCTCGTTTAAGCGTAAATCGGTAGTTACAATAGCGGGCAGTTTTAGTGCAACAGTTTGTAAGCCACCATCTACCTCACGGGTTACATTCACTGTGTTACCGTTTATATCCACCTTAGAGGCAAACGTACCTTGGCCGCACTTAGTTAAAGCCGCCAGCATTTGGCCAGTTTGGTTGTTGTCTGAGTCAATAGATTGCTTGCCTAAAATAACCAGTTCTGGGGCTTCTTGCTCAACTAATTTTGCTAATAATTTAGCAATGTGCAGCGATTCTAGTTTTTCATCGGTTTCGATGTGAATGGCTTTATCTGCACCTAATGCAAGTGCGGTGCGTAGCTGCTCTTGCGCTGCTTTTGCACCAATTGTTACCGCTATAACCTCTGTTGCTGTGCCCGCTTCTTTTAATCGAATGGCTTCTTCTATCGCAATTTCACAAAATGGGTTCATTGCCATTTTTACATTTGCTAAGTCAACGTCGCTGTTATCAGCCTTTACGCGTGCTTTAACGTTGTAATCGATCACTCTTTTTATTGGAACGAGAACTTTCATAGGAACTCCATCTATATTTAAACCTACAAGCTAACGTGTACGTCAACCTATTTATTTTATGAATTCAGACTACTTCCTGTTGACGTAAACGTCAACCTAAAATAACCTTAAAGTATTCACAGCCTGTAACATTTAATGTGCAAGTATTAAAAAGGCTGCATTGCTTATCTAATTTAGCTAAGCCCGTCATTGATTAAGAGGTTATTATGGTCGAACGTGAAACCATGGAATTTGATGTAGTTATTGTAGGTGCCGGCCCAGCGGGCCTTGCCAGTGCAATTAAACTCGCACAGCTAGCGCAAGAAAAACAACAAGAACAAACTATCTGTGTGGTAGAAAAAGGCTCCGAGGTAGGCGCGCATATTCTTTCAGGCGCGGTATTTGAAACCAAAGCCTTAGATGAGCTTTTGCCTAACTGGCAAGAGCTAGGCGCTCCCGTCACTACACAAGTGACACAGGATGAAATTTATTGGTTTAATAACAGCGAAAAAGCCACTACTCTCCCTCGCTTTGCGACCCCTAAAACATTTCATAATGAAGGTAATTACATTGTTTCTATGGGCAATGTGTGCCGATGGCTTGCCGAGCAAGCTGAAAATTTAGGTGTTGAAATATTCCCAGGCTTTAGCGCTCACTCTTTAATTATTGAGCAAGACACCGTTAAAGGCATTATTACGGGCGATATGGGCGTTGATAAAGACGGCAATGAAAAAGATGGTTATATGCCAGGTATGGAACTTCGCGCTAAATACACTGTATTTGCTGAGGGGTGTCGCGGGCATTTAGGTAAACAGCTTATCAACGAGTTTGCGCTTGATAAAGATGTGTCACCACAGCACTATGGCTTAGGCTTTAAAGAGATTTGGCAAATAGATGCCAGTAAACACCAGCAAGGTAAAGTAGTGCATGGTACGGGCTGGCCGCTAAGTGGCGATACCAATGGCGGCTCTTTTATGTATCACTGCGATAACAATCAAGTGGTTGTAGGGTTAATTGTTGATTTAAATTATTCTAACCCGCATTTAAGCCCGTTTGATGAGTTTCAGCGAATGAAACACCACCCTGTTTTTAAGCAAACCCTTGAAGGGGGTGAACGCATTGCCTATGGTGCCCGTGCAATTGCAAAAGGCGGCCTTCACTCGTTGCCTAAAATGCATTTTGCTGGTGGCTTATTAATAGGTTGCGATGCCGGTACGCTCAATTTTGCCAAAATTAAAGGTAACCATACCGCAATGAAATCGGGCATGGTGGCGGCAGACGTTATTTTTAAAGCGCTCCAAAATGGCCAAGCTAATACTGATTTAGCTGATTATAAAAACGCGTTTGAAAATTCTTGGGCTTATAAAGAGCTTTACCAATCGCGTAATTTTGGCCCCGCGATGCATACATTAGGTAAGTTTGCTGGGGGTGCGTATAATACCCTTGATCAAAACATCTTCAACGGTGCACTGCCCTTTACCTTTAAAGACAACACGCCCGATTACGATACGCTAAAAGATGCAGCTAACAGCCCTCACATTGACTACCCTAAGCCTGATGGCCTACTTAGCTTTGATAAGCTCTCTAGCGTGTTTTTATCTAATACTAATCATGAAGAGTCGCAGCCTTGCCATTTAAAGCTTAAAGATCCCGCCATTCCTATTGCGGTTAATTTAGTAAAGTTTGACGAGCCCGCACAGCGCTATTGCCCTGCAGGGGTATACGAAGTGCAACAAATTGAAGGTGAAGATCAGTTTGTGATTAATGCTCAAAACTGTGTGCACTGTAAAACCTGCGACATAAAAGACCCAAGCCAAAACATTACGTGGGTAACACCCGAAGGTGCTGGCGGGCCAAACTACCCTAATATGTAACTATTTTATGCACAAAGGTGCATTAAAAACCTATCTTTTACATATAAATTATAAACCTATCCTAAATTGCAGGGGCTTCGGCCCCTTTTTTGCGGTATGCTCATAGGTAAGTTTCATAAAGTGAGTATTTAATATGCCGTCGTCAAATGTTGTATTTCGTTTTTTAGCAGAGCCTACCGATGTAAATTTTGGTGGGAAGGTTCATGGTGGTGTGGTCATGAAATGGATTGACCAAGCGGGTTATGCCTGCGCTGCAGGTTGGAGCGGCCATTATTGTGTTACTGTTTCTGTTGCTGGGGTTAAATTTAGACGCCCTATTTTGGTTGGCCAAATTGTCGAAGTTGAAGCAAAAATTGCGCATACAGGCTCAACAAGTATGCAAATATTTATTCAGGTACGGTGTGGCGATCCTAAAACTCAAAACATGGTAGAAACAAACCACTGTGTTATTAGCTTTGTAGCAATGGACGAAACAGGTTACCCGGTAGAGGTTCCTGCTTTTAAAGCACAAACAGAAGAAGATATTAAATTGGAAAACTACGCTATTAAAATGAAACAAATTGCAATTGAGACAGAAAATTTGCTTCATAAAGTATAAAAGTACAATGTAAAATTCACATAGACCATGTAAAAGGTACAACCTTTACTTAGAAAACAAAAAACTAAAAAAGTTCACCCTGCTTATAAAAAATACAAAATAGCCGTAAAAATGCCGTATAAGTCGTTTTTACGGCTATTTTGTAACCACAGCCTATTGTTGGCATGCTCACTGCAAATAACTAATTGTCGTTTGATAAGTTAAATCAAACATTTATTATTTTTTTAAAGGAGCTATACAATGATTAAAACACTTTCTCTTTCTGCAATTGCTTTAGCAACACTGGGTTTTAACTCTGCAGCACACGCTGACATTACGGATTTTGATTCTCCTCGCATTTATACAGGTGTTGGTTATGGTCAATACTCATTTGAATTTGAAGACAGCGAAAACGACACTGAATTTGATGATGATGCACAAATGCTAAAAGGTTACATTGGTACACAATTTAACGAACACTTTAGCGTTGAGTTAGCTTATCAAAACTTTGATGAAGTGAGCGACATCGACAGCAAAGCAGAAGTTGATGGTGTGTCATTAGCAGCTATTTTAGCGGCTCCGCTTTCTGAAAGCTTTTCAGTATATGCTAAAGGTGGTTGGTTTGAATGGGATGCAGATGTAGAGCAAGAGCTTCCTGTTGGTAGCATTTCAGCATCACAAGACGGCGGCGACGTGTTTTACGGCGCGGGTATTCAATACGCATTTTCTAGCAATGTTCAAATGCGCTTAGAGTACGAACGCTACGAACTAGATGATGAAATTGACCCAGAAATGGATGTTGCATCAGTATCAATTCAATACATGTTTTAATTAGCATTTAAAACACTTAAGGGTGAGCCATGTGCTCACCTTTTTGTTGCTTATAAATAATACCCATCCGTAATAATAGCTAATTATATTGCGGGGCTAAACGTGTCGCTCCAGCCTCAAAATAGCTCCACTTAATTAAGCAAATTGGTATAAACACTAATCGCTATATTTTAAACCACTTAGTCTAATACTCGATTAAACCAGCCAGTCTAAAATATAACGCATTAACTGTACTGCTATAAATACTAAATAGAGGTAGAATAGCGCCCTATTTTTTTGTTAACTGAGCATTATGAGCGATTATAGCATTTCGGCTGTTGGCCACATTCAATCCCCTTATAAACAAAAGTTTGCAATACCTAGGCAACCACGTTTAGTGCCTCAAGCTAAAGCCAAACTTATTTTTACTGCTGAGTTTAATCGTGAAGAATTTGTGCGAGGTATTGAAGAATTTAGCCATATTTGGCTGTTATTTAGGTTTCATGAAACCGCCGATAAAGGGTATTCAGCTATGGTGCGCCCACCACGTTTAGGCGGCAATGAGCGCAAAGGTGTTTTTGCAACGCGCGCCACATTTAGACCCAACGCCATTGGGATGAGCGCTGTAAAACTTGAAGGCGTTGAGTATAAAAACGGCCAACTTAGTTTACTGCTTGCTGGTATTGATTTACTCGATGGCACGCCTATTGTGGATATAAAGCCTTACTTACCGTATTCAGATGCAATGCACGACGCCAGTGCCGGTTTTGCCGATACCCGACCAGAAACACAAATGAGTGTCGCGTTTTCACCCGAGGCAATTGATTTTATTGCCAAGCAAACACACTACCCTGAGCTTGAAGATTTTATTGCTAATGTACTAAAACAAGACCCACGCCCTGCCTATAAAAAACAAAAACAAGGCGAGCAAAGTTATGGTATGACACTGTATAATTATAATATACGCTGGCAGGTTAACGGCGAGCATAACTTAGTAACAAGTATAGAAAATAACTAAAAAGTGCAGTTAGCGCTTTAGTGTAAAAGCAAGCGCTGGTAAACTTAGCGCCCTATTAAAAAGAACATATTACTTAATTTCGGAAAAATCATGCGTACCAGTCAATATATACTCGCAACACTTAAAGAAACGCCATCAGATGCTGAAATTGTTTCGCATCAATTAATGCTTAGAGCCGGTATGATCCGTCGCGTCGCTTCGGGTTTATATACATGGTTACCCTCTGGTTTACGCGTGCTTCGTAAAGTAGAAAATATTGTTCGTGAAGAAATGGATAAAGCAGGCGCAATAGAAATGTTGATGCCGGTTATTCAACCTGCTGATTTATGGCAAGAGTCTGGCCGTTGGGAGCAATTTGGTCCTGAACTTGTTCGCTTTAATGACCGCCATAACCGTGAGTTTGCGCTAGGTCCTACGCATGAAGAAGTAATTACAGATTTTGTTCGTAAAGAGATTAGCAGCTATAAACAACTGCCTGTTACTTTGTACCAAGTACAAACTAAAGTGCGCGATGAAAGACGCCCACGCTTTGGTGTAATGCGTGCACGTGAATTTACGATGAAAGACGCGTATTCATTTCATTTAAGTGAAGCGTGTTTAGATGCCACATATAAAGTAATGCACAAAGCGTACTGTAATATATTTGAACGCTTAAACTTAGAATACCGCCCAGTACTAGCTGATACGGGCTCTATTGGTGGTAGCTTATCACATGAGTTTCATGTACTTGCTGAATCAGGTGAAGACGCAATTGCCTTTAGTGATGCAAGCGATTATGCAGCTAACATCGAAAAAGCAGAAGCGTTAGCTCCAACTCAAAGTCGTCCTGAGCCATCTAAAGAGCTTAAAGCGTTTCCTACACCAGATGCTAAAACAATTAGCGAGCTTAAAAAGCACTACGGCGTTAAACCACACCGCGGTGTTAAAACATTAATTGTGTACGGTACGCCAGATGAAAACGAACAACGTGGTTTAGTTGCGCTTGTACTACGAGGCGATCACGAGTTAAACGAATTAAAGGCTGAAAAGCACCCACTTGTAGACTCTCCACTTGAAATGGCCACTGAGGCTGACATTGTTGCGGCTATTGGTGCAAAGCCAGGCTCACTTGGCCCGGTGGGTTTATCAATGCCAATTATTGTAGACAGAACCGCTAATGTAATGGCAGATTTTGTTGCCGGTGCTAATAAAGATGACGAGCACTTTAGCGGAATTAACTGGGATCGCGATGTTAAAGAATATCAAGTTGCTGATATTCGTAACATTGTTGAAGGCGATCCGAGCCCGTGTGGACAAGGCACTTTACAAATTAAACGCGGTATTGAAGTTGGTCATATTTTCCAACTTGGTACTAAGTACTCAGAAGCCATGAAAGCAGGCGTACTGAGCGAGTCGGGTAAAAACCAAGTAATGACTATGGGTTGTTACGGTATTGGTGTTTCGCGCATTGTGGCAGCGGCTATTGAGCAAAATAATGATGATTACGGTATTATTTGGCCACAATCTATTGCCCCATTTGATTTAGCTATTGTGCCAATGAACATGCATAAGTCGCATCGTATTCCTGATATTGCTAATAATCTATACCAAGGTTTAAAAGATGCAGGCCTAGATGTTTTATTTGATGATCGTAAAGAGCGCCCTGGCGTTATGTTTAACGACATGGAATTAATGGGTGTACCTTATACTTTAGTGATTGGTGAGCGTAACCTTGATGAAAACAAGGTTGAGCTTAAAAATCGCCGCACCGGTGAAAAGTTAATGGTTGATTTAGACACCGCAATAGAGACTATTAAAGCGGCTGTTAAAGGTTAATAACACCTACGCTTAAAACAAACTTATAAGGCCGCATTTAAACATGCGGCCTTTTTTATGCGCGTTTAATGATAATGTATAAAACTGCTCACCTAATCTCCTTCCCAGCCAATAAACTTTAATTAGCTGGTTTGATATAAATTGTCATGGAGGCTTCGCTAAAGTGTCTCATAAGTGTCATTAGATTTATCTACAGTGTTCAATTATTACACTATGGATGACGGGCATGACAAACAATCAACAGCGTAAAAAACAACATTATCCAGCCGTTTGGATATCGGATGTACATTTAGGGTATAAAGACTGTAGAGCCGACTATTTATTAGATTTTTTAAATTCAATTGAATGCGATGCGCTTTATTTAGTGGGTGATATTGTTGATCTGTGGTCGATGAAGCGCAGTTTTTATTGGCACCCATCTCATTACCAAGTGCTTAGTTGTATACAACAAAAAGCCCTTGATGGCACCCGTGTAATATACATACCTGGTAACCACGACGAGACCTTTCGCCACTACATAAATCAAACTTTATTTGGTGTAGAAGTCCACCAGCAGTTTATTCATACCACTAAAGCCAATAAGCGCTTTTTACTGATCCACGGTGATGACTTTGACTCGGCAACCCGCTACAACAAGCTCATAAGTATTGCAGGCGATGCAGGTTACGACTTACTGCTGTTTTTAAATCGTTGGACTAACCGAGTTCGTAAAGTGTTTGGCGGTAACTACTATTCGCTTGCTGCATGGATAAAAGCACGCGTTCATAAAGCCCGGGAAGCCATTGCAGCTTTTGAAGATGCCGCTATACATGAGGCAAAAAAACAAAAGGTCGATGGCATCATTTGCGGACACATCCATCACCCTAAAATTAAAGTAGTAGATGGCATAGTGTATTGTAATGATGGTGATTGGATTGAAAGCTGTACCGCATTAGTTGAGCAACCAAACGGTAAAATAGAGCTGTTGCATTGGTCTGATACGCAAAAAGTACTTGATACAGCCGATGTAACCAGCTTAGTTAAACCTATTCAAACTGATACCAAACCAAGTAAGTCAGCAGCGTAACTGCTGACTTAGCCCATTTAGTTTAACCAGGTTAGTAGCCTATTTTTAAGTGTTTTAGGCTTTATTGGCTTGGTAATATAATCATTCATGCCGGCGGTAATGCAACGCTCTCTATCGCCTTCCATTGCACTTGCGGTCATGGCAATAATTGGAATGCTAATATACTCAACCCCAGCTTTAGCATTTCTTATTTCGCTGGTGGTATCGTAGCCATCTAGGTTAGGCATTTGGCAATCCATTAAAATTAAGTCAAACGGTTGCTCTTGATTAAATTTAAGGGCAGAGAGTGCTTCTATACCATCACTTGCACAGGTAATTTTTATCCCTGTGCGTTTTAAAATAGCCTTCGCTACCTCAATGTTAATCATGTTGTCGTCAACCAATAATACATGATACTTAGACAACTCAGGCTCTGGCTCTATGTCGTTTGCTTGTTTAGGCGCGGTTAAAACAAACTCATTATTAGCGCCAAAAATACTGCCTAGCTTATAGGTAAATTGATCTTGCGTGAGTGGTTTGTGCAAAATGTGGCTATGCTCAGGAAACACCTTTTTAGATTGCTTATTAACCACCATGTCTCGCAATATAAGCACATATTTTTTATCTGCCTTTTCGCAGTAGCTTATTAGCGCATTAACTTGCGGGTGTTCGTCATCAATAATCAGTAAATCGGCATCAAATTCCCTGTGTTCACTAAAGTAGTCGAGCCTTATAATGTGGCTTGGCTGAATTTTACAGGTTTGAGTTAATAATCCGCATACATTTTTAAATACGTTATCGCGGGCAATAAGCGCCGCTACACTGACCTCTTTTGAAAGCTCAATGCCGGTATTAAGTTTTTGCTGTTGCGCCACATGTAACTCTACCGTTGCAACAAAGGTGCTGCCTACGCCCTTTTCACTGCTAACGGTGATATTACCGCCCATTAACTGCGCCAGTTTTTTACATATAGATAACCCTAAACCGGTGCCACCAAAATGGCGGGTTGTGCTTGAATCTTCTTGGGTAAACACATCGAACAGTTTATCGATGTTTTCAGGGGCAATACCAATACCGGTGTCTTTAATTATAAAGCTCATTAAAATTTTACTGTCGGTAATGTATTTAGAGTTTAAGGTTAAACTTACTTCGCCTTTATGCGTGAACTTAAACGCATTATTTATTAGATTAATTAAAATTTGCTTAAGGCGATGGCTATCACCAATAACCATTCTATCAACCACGTTTTGGGTATTTAAAAAGACCTCTAGCCCTTTACGTTGGCCCTGCAACGCAATTGAATTAATCATATCGCTACAGACAGAGATAACATCAAACGAGTGATTATCAATATCTAGCTTGCCCGCTTCAATTTTAGAAAAATCTAAAATATCGTTAATTAAATTCATTAACGAGTGCGCACTGCTATTAGCTAATTTTAAATAATGTTGCTGTTGCTCAGTGAGGCTGTCTTCTTTTAGCATTTCAAGCATGCCTAAAACACCGTTCATGGGTGTGCGTATTTCGTGGGAAATATTGGCTACAAAGTCACTTTTTGCTTGGCTTGCGGCAAGGGCTTGGTCAATCGCTCGCTCAAGTTCAACAGTACGCTGAGATACCTTTAACTCTAACGTGCTATTTAAACCCTGTAACTGTGATTGAGTTTGCTTTAACGAGCTGATATTACGCAAAATAGCAGCAACCTGATAACGATTGCTAAATACATCAAATACGCTGGTCAGCGTGATTGAATAATATTCTTTATTGCCATCATCACCAGTATAAGCCGCTTCAAATGGCATTTTAGAGCCATGCTCTATGGTTTCACTAATGCAGTTTTTATCTTCATCTGCAAGGGTAAATAAGTTACTAAAGCGGGTGTTATCATTACCTAGCCTACTTGCAAAAACTTTTTTAGCCGTTTGATTACAGTGAATAATAGTTTCATCACTGTCTATGGTAAAAATAGCGTCGAGTGAATTTTCAATCACTTTATTATTTTGCTCTGTTAAAGAGTGTATAAGCAGCTTGCGATTAATATAGCGCTGATATAACAGCGTAATAATTATAAATATGGTAAAAAATGTGGCAGTGATGGCAATAAAACTTTCGCGCCTTTTTGCAACGCGTTCCAACAAGGTTTCAGAATCAATAGAAACGGCCATCTCTAACGGCAGCATGGCAATATAGCCTTCAAAACTTACCCGTTTATTTAAAAAGTACTGTTTTGGTGCATCACCTATTAACAAGGTTTCGTGAGAATTCATGTTTTGTGTGGGGCTAAATTCATCACTCCAGGTTTTGGCTTGGTTAAATTCAAAGCCAAACCGTAAATCCGGGTTTGGGTGGTATAAAAATTGGCTTTCATTATTAAGCAAATAAATATTAATCCCAGGTGGAAGTTCAAACGTTAAACTTTCAAATAACTTATCTGCGGAGTAGTTTGTCACTAAAATGGCAAACACTTGCTTTAAATGATCGAAAACAGGCTTAGCTACGCGGTATGTACTCACAAAGGGTTTTTGTATTTCACCGTTTTCGCGGTTGTAGTTAATAGGCGATATATACACGCTTTTTTCATCAAGCATGCTGGCTTTAAGTACGTAGTCTCGCCCGCCTTTTTTTTGCAGTTGCGCGCCCTCTAGCCTAATTATGTCACCTAAAAAGCGGTCTACACGTACTATCTCTTGGCCATTTTCAGCAAGCATAATGTAACGTGCTTGCAAAATAGAATCGTCGGTTTGCATAAACCCGCTAAAAATATCAGCAAGGCGGTCTTGCCATACAGCAATTGGGGTTTGTAAGAGTGGGTCGATTAATTGGTTGTCGGTCGCTCTAGATATACCTTGAATAGGTGGAGTGGCGTTTAAAAAGCGAATAGCGGTAATACTGTCGTTTAAATGATTTTTTAAAGACGCGGCTTTTGTTTCAAGCTCACGACTGAGTTCATTACGTGCATCGTTATATATCTCTGCGCGCACTTTTTTTTCAAACACATACACCGAAGGTAATGCAATAACTAAAAAAACAATAATGGCAACCAGTAATAATTTATTACCTTTTGCTGCTGTTATAAATACATTCCTTTCTAACATTAACCTTCACCAACAGATTTTACTCGCTACAGTATAGAGTATTAAAAGCTAAAAAGGAGCCCAAAACTAACTACTTATCGTTATTAACTTTAAAATTTTTAATAATTAAAGTACTAATGTATTAGACAAAACAAATAACCACCTCAAAGAGTTAACCTAAGATGAACAAGCGCTCAATCAAGGAGCTACTTAGGAGTCTTCTGGTTATGCAAACCTTCTTTTACAACAAATATCGCTATAGCCACACAAAAGGTAAACCCTCCCCCTATACAGATATAGTTGATTAATGGACTAGAATCAGTGTCTAAAGTCATCGAAAAAAGGCCATAGCTCAATATAAATAAAGCTATTAAAGATGAAATAATTATTACAGTGAAGTTTTTCATTCTATTACCCCTGTTTCTTTAGCGATATTCTTTAAATTATTCAAAAATTGAATCGATTCATGTGTTATGTCTTTAATTATAAACTTAGACTCTATTTCAAAATCGTCTTGATCTATGCCATCGTTACTAACTGTCTTTAAAAAAACAGCTTTTCCTTCATCATGCAATGTGATTTCCGTCGGTAATTGATCTGTGTCGTATTTAAATTTGCGCATAAAGTCTATTAAAGGCACGTCTAAAAAACCAACCAACGCTTTTCCAAAATAAGTATCTTCTTTTGCTCGTTTTAACAGCCAAGTATATTCAGTAGATGATATAAATTGATTTGGGAATGCACTTATTTTAACTGTTTTTACTTTATCACCATCTAAATATCCTACAAATAAGTTATCTCCTTCCTTTTCATAAGCAATGTAATTATTAGGGTCATTTTTAGGATCTAAGCTCATTTCATAAATTTGCTCTTTGGTAAATCCTGGAGCGTATTGCAGCATTCCTTTTAAAGCATCCTCTGCGCGCTTATACGTAACTGAGTAATCAGTTCTGTAAGCAATGTTTTTTTGATGATCTAGAATATATTGGCCATCATCTTTAATGGTCATTTCTGTAAAGGCTTTATTTGGCAAAATATAATCTGTACGAAGGTATTTATCGGTGACCTTTATTTTAATATGTGCGAAATGATTTAACTCTTTAGTGACTTGATAATTAAGTGTTAGGCTATTTTGCGCATGTGCATAACCACAAAAAACCACAGTGATAAAAACTATTAACTTAACAATATTTTTCAAAATTTCATCCTTAAAACTTAGGAGCTAAAAAGCGATATAACACGCCATATTAAGCTGTTATTAGCGCCTATATTAAAGTATCTATTACATTAAATATACATAACTTTTTCTAGGTTCATAACAAGTATAATGAGTATAAATAAAAAAACGAATAATCCCACATGAAGCTCAAGTGGGTAAACCATTTGACTTGTTCTGTCTAACGATACTGGGTATTTGTGTTTTAATAATGAAAACACAAGTGCTTCACTATCAACACTCCAGTGCGTCAGCGAAATACTCTGCCCCTTTGTTGTATTAAATACCAATGAAATTAAATATGACCTTTTAGTTTTCCTGGCAGAGCCTTCAACTGAGTCATAATTGTAATTCCACTTAGCCTCAATGCTAATAATATCCTGCTTAGTTAGTGTACGTGGTGTTTTATCAGTAAATAATAGGGCGGGTAAATAAAGCTCGTTATCATTTACTATAATGGAGCTTAGAGGCGCTGTTTTTATAAAATAGTATTTATTACAAACAATAACCCTAGCAAAGTAATAACTTACATAAGTTATTACTAAAAATGCCAAAGATGATTTCCAATTTTGTGATGAATAAGCAATAAATAGCGTAAGCAAAGCAAAACACACGACGACAAAATGAACTAAATTTTTCTTACTATCAGGGAGCGGTAGCGCACACCTAAGTATGGGAATATTATTTTTAGCCTCCGCATTACCTAAAATAGTATGTTGCGGAAATATTTTTGTAAATTTGTTTACTGTTGCTGAGTGTGTTTTTTCAGCCTCGGCCTCTTCACGTTTAGCTGCATAAACGCGCTCAACGGTTGAGAGTTTCCTCACTACTAGCTGTGCTTGTTTGTCTTGCTTGAAACACCTAAACGTATAAGTGCTCAATTTACCTTCTGCTGAAGTGTAATTAATATCTATGATATTTACAGCTTTATCTGCTCTAAACGATATTGTGTTTATACTGTTTATATCAATGGTGTGGTGACTATACGTGAAGATTTCTTTCTTAAAAAAATAAGCCCCCAACTTTATATCTATTTGATTATTGTGTTCATCAAACTTTAACCGGTGTTGAAACATCAAAAGCACAATAATTAATACAACATCAAGCCCATCGGTTGTATCAAAAATAAAGCCTTGGCTTAAAACACCTAGTACAAGGCCTGCCACAGTTAGCCAAATGAATAGCCATTTAATCGTTTCTAATAGTGATTTTAATATAATTGAATTAGCCAAAATTCCCTCTTTGAATAAAAAAGTATGCTTAGTTACATACTCTCATAATATATAAATACTTAAAGTAGTCGAAAAGCTAATTAACTAGACGCAACAATGATTATCCAACCGTCAGCTTTTGTTTTTTCAAAAGCACAACCCGTAGAGTAACTACGTTTATCACCTGATTTAGCTTCAATCCTAACGGATGCATTTTTTTTAGGTGCTTTAGTAGATATTTTAATAGAGGTAATCTCAAAATTAGGATCTTGTGCATACTCCTGAAACTTCTCAGCTTCTTTACTCAAATATGCAATAGCTCGTTTTTTTTCGTCTTCCGTATCTTTAAAATGCTTTGGTACAAAAGACATCAAAGTATCAATGTCTTTATCAGCTTTTGCTTGTCTAAATTCTTCGCATTTTTTTATAAATAATGGATCTTGATTATCCTTGGCTGGCAAATTTACGTTAGATTCATCAGCAAAAGCTGCTGTGCTTAAAAATATGATGCTAGAAAGCGCTATTAATTGTGATTTCATTTCAAATCCTTTGTTAACGGAACAAATAAGGGGGACGTTGTGTAAATATTAAGTTTTTCACTTTTATTATTTTGCTCTGTAGCAGTCGCGTTCATAGTAAATTCAAAACCGCCCTCTACTGGTTTCCAAGTAAAACCATCTACTTCCGGAGGACCAGATAAAATTCGACCCTCTTTATCAATACATGCTAACCCCCCTAATAAGGTATCTTCGTTTTCTAGCGCCCATAAGTCCTCTCCCATTACAGCCAATAGCATTGTGCAGCTATGCTTACTACCCTCAATGCTTACATCATAGATTAACATGTTATCGCCAGATTCAAACTTAATTGAATCTTCAATAACCCCCGTCACTAAGTGGGAGTCTACACACCCTTGCAAAACTAATGAACCAAGCAATACACACATGGTTTTTTTTAACATAACGTTCCCTTATTTGCTCTTAATTATTATTTTTACGTTCACTTTTTAGTTTTTTATAAAGATCATCGGCTACTGCTGTGGCTTTACCAATAATGCTATAAGAGTCATCTTTTAAAAATGCGTCAATCGACTCTTGCCTTAAATTTTCTTCATACCAGTATTTAAACTCTTTGTATGATACTAAATCACTTATTTTATTTTTTAACTGTTGCACATTCTCAACTTTGTTTTGATATGCAAAAGCACGTAAAACAAAAGATTTAAGCGTACTATCAACACTTAGCTCTATTTGGCTATCATCGGCTATGTAGCTTTGGAATAATCGAATGCCGTCTTTGTAATAAAGAGAAATATAATCAGTGGTTGAGCTTATTTGTACCTGTTTGTTATTAAAAGCATTAATGCCATAAAACTCTCCGTCTAAATTATCTACATAAAAAGGTCCCTTAATATGTAAGTAATCGGGCATTACAACCTTTAGCGATATAACGTGTTCTTTTTTGATACTTGAGTAGTTACTTTCACCATATATATTTAGTAAGCTAAACCAGCCTGTACCAACATCGCTAGGTACAATAAAATTAGCATTAGTATCGTCTATATAATCCAACTGAATTGTTGGGCCTTCTGCAAAAACTAATGCAGTACCACTTTCTAAATTTGCACCAGTTATTGATACTCTATCGCCTTCAACTACATTTTTAATCGGAATGCCTGTAACAACTGGTGTTTTTGGATGCAGTAATGTGGCATCAATACTGTTGGTTTTATAGCCATCTATAGCTAGAAAAAATGTAATGGGTTCTCCGCCCAACGCTACCTTTGGATAATTAGGTATAACAAATTCAATTTTATTCTCTGATGTAATCGTCACTGGTAAATTAACGACTGGCTGTTTGTCATCCCCTTTTAACATTACCAAATGTGCCGCATCACCTTTTAGGTTTTCTGCATTTAAATTAGCAGGGAAAAACGGCCTAACTTTGTTAATAAATACTGCTTCGTCACTATGAGAATATGTTGCAGAGCTAATGACTGGGGTATTTGATGGGTATAAGTTATTTATACCAATTAGTTTTTCTAGTGGCTGAGTGTCATTTTCATCAAACAAAAAGTCGCCATCGTCGTCAGTATCTAAAAAATTAGGGATGCCATCACCATCAAGATCATAACGGATAAATTCAACTAAGTTTAATTCATCTGAATCTAAAACTGCATTATTGTCACTGTCTAAGTCTATAAAGGCTGGTTTTTTATCACCATCTAAATCGTAGGTTTGTTCTATAGCATCAGTAATGCCATCATCATCACTGTCTAAATCAAGCCAGTTTGGAGTACCATCATTGTCGACATCATGACTAAAGATAAAGTTAGCTGCATAAATATGGTACTCATTTCCATCGGGTATTTTATCAGCATCTGTATGTTGCCCAAGGTGGTTCATTCCCAAAGCAAGCTCTTTGTTTGTGGGAACTGCGTCTTTATCTATATCAATAAATGCATGTACCGTATATGTAAAGCTATCTGCACCTAAGTTGTTTCTATCAGTAATACTTAAATTATATTCACCTGCTTGCTTAGGTGAAAAAGTAATAACCTGACCGACTTTACCAACGTGTTCAATGTTTGTTGGTATAGAAGAAATAACATCGCCATTATTATTAATAATCGTTAAAGACGGTGTAAAACGTGAATCATCTTTAAAAAGTATAAACGTCACTGATAAGTCTTCAAATAGCATTGAGTTGGGGATATTAAATTTAAAATCATCTATATCTACATTTTTAGCAATAACCCCCGCCGCTTTAAAAGGTATATTCCCAACAGGGTTTGCTTGGCCAACGTTATTATTAAACTCTTGTTCTTGAACAACCGACATTGTGGTTTTAGTTGCATCAAACGGGTAACCATCCTGTTCATCAAGCACGCCATCACCGTCTTCATCTTTGTTTTGCCATGTACCTATATGAATAGTTGGTTTAATGGTTTTTGCGCTTAATGGTGTTATAAACATTAGCGAGCTAAAAACGCTGCTAAAGCTCAATAATGAGAGGTAAAATAGAGGTAGTTTCAAGAGTCCATCCTGTTTAGTAATCCATAATTTAGCTTTAAAGTTATACTATTTAATAATACTAAAATTTAGTTAGTATTTATGCGCGGGCCTTCACTAAATTTTAAAAAATAAAACCAGCGATACATATCGCTGGTTTATTATGACAAAACCAACTTTTATTTTAATTAATAATTTGTTAGCTATATATCTAACACCCACTTTGTCGTGCCAGGCAACAGCTCAAACACACAGCTATCTAATACCCCTATATTCTGTCCACCTTTACCATCGTTATCCCAATCTATAAAAACTTGAGCTACGTCTTTTGGTACTTCAGTCGATAAATATTCATCACGTTTAATATAAGCCCCAGCTTGGCTTAATCGAGCACGATGTCTAGAAGCCACTTTTTCCATTTTTTTAGTCATTTTAGGTTTAAGTGTACCTTTATATTTTTCCTCTACAAAGCTCCACATAACCTCTTTATCATTGTCGCGCATTGCATTTCGCCATAACTGGCATTTTTCTATAAAAATATCTGCTTGGTTATTTTTAGCATTAAACTCAACATTCGGCTCAGCCGCTAACGCATGTGCACAGCTAAATAGTATTGGTAAAGATAAGATCATTTTTTTAAACATTATTAAATCCATTATGTTTATATTCGGTTGATTGAATTTTGCTCACGCAGTTAAATTATATCTATCATCATAAGCTTTTTTATTCATAAGACATCGCTTTTACTTTGTTTCTAAGCTTGAGCATTTTCATGGATAGCTTGTAGTTTTTTGGAGAAAAAAACACTCTAAAATCCTCTTCTACACCTTTTGTAAAATACGCTATATACTCACCATACTCTTTAAGTGCACGTAAGTTTCTTAATGCTTCCAATCGTTTAGATTGACTTGCAGAAACAAAAAAAGGTTTTAATACATACTCCTCAGCTGTACTTTGCAAACTTAGCGACAGCTCGCTTTCATTGCCCACAACACCAGCTGATAAAATAGCAATCCCGTCATACCAAATTGAGACTGTAGAGCCTTCTTTATTAAAGCTAAACGCTTGCCCATTAACCAATGATAATTGTGAGTACTTAGTCCCTTGTGGTATTACAGTTACTTCCCCTTGCAAATCGTGGTATGCGGCTGGGAGGTTCAAGTCGAGTGTTACTTCCCTTTGATTATCAATATTGATGTACATGGAATTACTTTTGCCATAAACGTTTTGTAAATAAAATAAACCACTTGCTGCTTCATCAGGGATCACAAATACTGCAAGGCTGTTTGATACCCAGTCGGCTTCATACTTACCTTCTCCCATTACAACCTTAGCCAAATCGTTAATGCTTTCACCTTCAATTTGGATTTGTTCGCCAGGTACTGCTTGAGATGTCGATATCGACTTTATTAGAGGCGTTTTGGGATGTAAAAGCTGGAATGTTAAGTCATTGCTACGGATATTATCTTTGGTAATAAATAATGTAAGCTCTTCACCTTCCAATGCAATTTTTTCATAATTAGGTATTACGATGCTTATTGAAGTGTTTGTAGCTTGCGTAATGGGCATATTAACAACGGGAAGGCGCTCATCCCCTTTTGTTATTACAACAAAACCACCTTTTTCAGGGAAATTTTCGCCTTTAATAATTAGAGGTCTAAAAACTCTTCCTTTATTGGGAAGCGATATTGAGTCTGAAAGTTCATAGTAGACTGATGCTAACGTTATTGCTGAATCACTTTCAGCGCTAGTGTAAGTAAGGACTTTTTTTGGCTCTTCGTCATTCACATCAAAAACTGCATCACCATCATCGTCTATATCAATGTAATCTGGGATTCCATTTCTATTTGTATCAATTAAAGTGCCATTACTCTGAGCTTGTTCGTCCCTATCACTAATAATGTTATTATCGCTGTCTAAATCAACGAATGCAGGTAACTGATCAGTATCAAGATCAGCAGTGCCCTCTAAAGTATCAGGTATGCCATCGCCATCGGAGTCGTCATCTAGCCAATTAGGTACTGAGTCTCCATCTACGTCATGCGCAAATACATTTTTACTACTAAATACCCAATATTCATTACCATCTGCAATGCCATCTCGATCTGAATCCTGAATTTTATAATTTAGTTTAAGTGCTTGCTCTTTGTTATCGGGTATTGCATCTTTATCTGTATCAATAAAACCGAATGCTTGATATTTAAAATCATCAGCATGATTACCATTTCGATCAAGTACTGACAGGTTATATTCCCCACTTTGTTTAGGATTGAAAGCAATAGCTGCGCCAAGTGGCGCAACTCTATCAATAGCTAATTCGATATGTTCAACAACTTTACCATTATTTTTGAAAATACCAAGCTGAGGATGAAACCGCGAAGACTGCTCTAATATAATAAAACTGATTGATTTACCGCTTTGCACATCAGCCTCAGTAACAGTAAATTTAAAGTCATCTATATCAGATGATAACGACAGCGCGCCTTCAACAGAGAAAGGTACTGTACCAACTGGGTTTGCTTCGGCAACGTTATTATTAAACTCTTGTTCTTGGACGATAGTAATTGTGGTTTTATCAGCATCAAACGGATAATCATCTTGTTCATCAGGCACACCATCACCGTCTTCATCTTTGTTTTGCCATGTACCAATATGTGCGGATGATTTAACTGTTTTTGCTTGAACGTGTGTTGTATATGTTACCGAGCTAATAGCACAGCTAACACTTAACAATGAAAGGTAAAATAGGGGTGTTTTCAAGAATCCATCCTTGTTGGTTTATCCATAAAGCATTTACAGTTATAAACTGTACCTAATATATATAAAGTATGCAATTTAATCAAAAATGATAATTAGAGCAATCAACTGTATATACTTTAAGTGAATTAAAGCCTACAGCTTATACACCCTAAAGATTTAATATGCCTTTTTAGTAAGCCCTTCATAAAACATAGCGAGCAAACCGTACATACTTAAAAGTCCGCCAATACACATTAACCCATAGGTCATTGTTTGTAGAGATTCAGGCTGAATTGCAAACCGGTACAGTCCTATACTTAATAACGTAATTCCCAGTACGGCAATTAAAATGATACTCACAAATCCTTTAATCATCACATTCCCTTTGTTTTAAACTTTGTGTGCTTATGAACACTTTTTACATAATCATTTAGGTTGAAAATTTCTGCTTGAGCTAAAAAATTGATTTCAAATACCCTGCCCCTATCCAATACAAATAAAGACCTATCATTACAAAATTTCCACCCATTGACATAACTCGCATCAAAATAAACATAATACTGCCACCGCCATCAGTAAGGCCATACTTGTAACTCAAGGGGTAGTCAAAATAAATGCACAGATAAAGCAAGTTTAATGTTGCGATGGTATTTGGCTTAATTGTATAGCGTTCATTGTTTTTTAAAACCACAACCGCTTGGGAAATGTGCGATCGTTTTTCTTGATAGCCTTGCCCGTTTGAGCGCATATACCCGTAGCTAAATTGTATGTAATCTATATCGGCTTTAGCCATAGTTAGCTGTTGCTGTTTAGATAATGGCTCGGTAACGATGGTTAATTCATCTTTACTTACTTCAAACGCGGCTTTGTAATTAAAGCCATACCTTTGCCAAATTAACACCTTTCGTAAAAAACATAGTCCTAGGAATAAAGGAATATATATATAAAACAACCCGCTAACCCAGTCCTCTTCAACCCAAACATGGCTATACAATGCAAGCGCACCCAATGCAATTGCAAATAAAAACTCGATTCCTAAATTTAGCCTAAATAATTTAGTTACTACCGGCATAGTGATTTTGCTCGTAGGAGTTAAGGCGTCTTTTTCAGGTAAATTTACGAGCTTCAACCAAAACTTGTCATCTAATTGTATATCTAACTTTTCGCTTTGCATTACTAATCTCAACAGTAAATTATAAAAAAGAGCATGTAATATAAATTACATGCTCTTTTTTAATATGCACTACAACTAATCTTGCAGTAAATTAACCATATACCACTTGCCGTCTTTTAAACCAAAACGGCATTTGTTATACACTGTGCGCTGCTCTTTAAGTCTTTTATCATAGGCATCAAATTTGTAATATATAAATGCTTGCTCTGTATATCCCCATCTTTCATACGTTTCTTCTACAACACTATACTTAGTGTCCTCAGAGTAGTTAACAAGCTTTGATTCGACAAGACGAAAGTTTCTAATACCATCGTACTCTTTTTCGTAGTATTTTTTATGTGTACTGTCAACCAGTTTTGTAATTTCCTTATCAGCATTAGGGATATGGTCAACGGGTGTAAACAGCTGCTTAAATAGTTGCTCATCTTTATTTTTTACTATTTCTACTGCTTTAAAACAGTTTTCTTTTGGGATTGTTAAATCAAGCTTTGCGTGGCATGTAAAGCTTGCTAATAACGACAATGGAATTAGGTATTTATTCATTATTTATCCTTAAAACATTAGGGCCTGACCTATTCGATTGAAAAGCTAACCGCGTTACTTTTTCCAAACTGATTACTTACCCAGTAACGCCAGCCACTTAGTTGACGTGGCGTTTTAACTTTAATGGTTTTTTCATCTATATAAATGCTATTAACAGTCACATTTTTAAAATGAACAACCGTCTGCTCATTAAAATTTTCACCTATAAGAGTAATTGTTTCTCCAGCACTGATACTTCGCTTTTCAGGTTTTAAAAGTGGGGATTTGCTCTTATTAACTTCAATTGGTTGGGCATCACTAATAACCTCATCATGAGCTAAATATACATAAGCCTCGCCTATCTTACTTGGCAGCTCTATACTTATATATGTTTTGCTCCCTTCAATTCTAGCTATGGTAGGTTTTAAGTTAATAAGTTCATCAGGATATTGAAAAACAAGGACCAAATTTTTTGCATCTGCTGGTAAGCCATCTACTTCAAACTCTACTTTATCCCCAGCTCTAATAAAATCTCGAATAGAGTGCCCCTCAAAGGACATATTATAAACCCAGCGCACAAGTAAACGATTTTGATTAGGCCCTGTTAATTTAACAGTTTTAGATTTTTTACGACGTTGCGTATCGTAAATATCTAATATTAAATCGTCGTCATCATCTAAATCTAAGTGATCTAATTTTCCATCATCATCAAAATCAAGTGAATAGTTAAAATCACCAATTTCCAGTTCATCATCTATGGTATTACCATCAGCATCACGGTCTATATAATTTGGGAAGCCATCTTTATCTAAATCTTCAATGCCTTCTATTTTATCAGTGAAGGAGTCATCGTCAGAGTCGACATCTTGCCAATTCGGTATTCCATCACCATCAAAGTCTATGTCAGTACTACTATTTAATAAAACGTGCTCTAAACCATCTAAAATACCATCTTGATCTTGGTCATTCTTAATAAGGTTACTGCCAAATGCACGTTCCTTCTCATCATCAAAAGCATCTACATCTTCGTCATAAAATAAAACCATACTGTAGGTTAAATCAGGGCCACCACCGTAATTATTATCCATTACACTTAGTTGATAACGACCTGCCTCAAACATATGAAAGTTAACAATATGCTTTCCAAATTTCTTATATTCGCTAATAACATACTTACTAATTACTCTGCCTTCTGAGTTTGATACATAAACTTGCGGGTCAAATCGTTTAGCTGCACTTTCAAATACAGCAGTGACCATAGTTCCATCATCAACGTTAAAACCATATAAATCACCTTTGTCTGTTCTTGATGAAATAACGCCCTTAACTTTAAAACCTTTACCAAGCTCTACTGGAGTTGCAACAGATGGGTTATCGTTAGGTTCTTTTTCAAAATAAACAGGGTATTGAGTTTTACTCGCATCAAACGGATAGTCATCTTGCTCATCAGGCACACCATCACCGTCTTCATCTTTATTTTGCCATGTACCTATATGGGTGGTTGGCTGAATATTTTTTGCATGTGAATTTGGTGTATAGGTTAGCGTGCAAAAAGCACAGCTAACACTTAAAAGCGAAAGATATATTAGTGGTGTTTTCAAGAGTCCATCCTTGTTTAATTATCCAATTTTTATAATTTAGTGCTGATAACGCTAAAAGCTAAAAAAGATGTGTATTAAGTACTTATATAATAAATACTTACTTTACACATCCTTAAGATTAGCATAGTGCGCGAGGCTGTTTTCCAACTAGCGAAAATGTTATCTATCTTTATTTATAGCATTGAAAAATTACCAACTTAGCTTTTTAGCATTAACTAAGTTGGTTATATTATATTTTTAAAATACATTAATTTGCATCAGACAGCCTTTCAACTAACTCAACACGACGGTTAAGCTCGCGCCCTAGCTCATTTTTATTAGTCGCTGCCGGAGAATAAGGCCCAACACCTTGAGGGATTAACCTTGTTTTGGCAATGCCATAATCAGCGATTAACGTTTTAACTACCGCATTAGCTCTGCGTTTAGATAGATCGAGATTATATTCTGCAGATCCTTTGTCGTCTGTATGCCCAACAACATATAAACTCAATTTTTTATTTTTTTCAAGAACCTGGGCAATCACATCTAAAGATTGCTTAGATTCAGGTTTTATAACTGCTTTATCATAGTGAAACAGTACACCATAAATAGACGCTTTGCCCTTTTGCTTTAGTTGTTCTAGTACTTTATCGCTATTTGTTTCTATTAACCCCGTTATTAGTGGCTCGGTTCTCATAACTAAAAGCTGAATACGAGAGTCACCTTCAAAGTTGCCTATGAAAAACGCTACGTAAGTAGTCTGCCCGTCAAATGTGCTTTTCATTACGTTATATCGCGGCTGATGCCAGTAATTGTAGACCTGTGATATAGAAATAGCATCCCCTAATTTTTGTACCGTAGGTCTATAACCACACCTAGATTTTTGACAAGAAAATATGGTTTCAAACCCTTCTTTTACTAATGCACTTAGATAGTTATGATAAATTTTAAGTGTTGACACATTTTTCACAACATAAGTAATTTGTGTTAAATCGCCAGTTACATCAAGTGTTGGAAGCTTTTTGGTCTTTTTATCAGCAATACCAATAGGAATGCTAAATTCTTCATAATCTACTTGTTTGTAATCTTCAATGTAACTGCTGGGGTAACGACTGATTAATGGGTGATCAGACGACCCACCTTTATCTTTGCGAGGGGGTTTTGTTGTTTTTGTGTCATTTTGTTTTTTGAATGCATTAAAATCAGCTGAGATAAGGCCTGTTTCAATGTCTTTTATATCCACAGAGGTTAATAGCACTCTTGTTTTATTTTCATCTTGTCCTACGAATAATGAAATTGCGGCTTTAAGTTCGTCACCTCCTTTTGTAGCAAAAATATAATGAGGCTTTTTATAGTAGCTATAAGCTTTAAAATAACTAGTCTTTTCTGATATCAATTTACCATTATTATATTTCCCAGAATTGCACTCACTCAAAGAACACCTGTAAATCACGTTAAAGCCTGCATCTTGTAAAGCGTTTTCATAGTTTTTTGTAACCTTTAACGAAGCTACATTTTTTATCTCATATGCGTAATGAGCTGTATCACCAATAAATTTTGTAAACTCAAACTGCTTAGATTTTTCTGCATTAGGATCAAACTTTGTCATTAACTGAGTTTCTTCACCCGCTAGAGTAACTGAATTATCTAGCTTTGCTTTTGGATACGGTGACAATAATGGCTTTGCTTGTACACTTGATACACCAATTAGATAAATTATAAATATTTGGAGTATTTTTATAACTTTATTGTTCATTAAAATTCCTTTTTTATAGGTTCGGCTCTAAAAATTAGTTTATTTAGAAAGCGTTAAATATTCTAATACTTTAACTCGTAAATTAAAACTTAACATATTAGTATGCATGGGTATTTTTTTATATTACAAAGCCAATGCAATTGGCTTTGAAAAGCCACTCATATCCGCTAGCCATTTTTTAATTAAGTTCTCATATTAACTTAATTAGAGCTAGGTTTTAACACGACATGAAACCTGTTAAGTTACCTAGCCTATTTAACTAGTTTCCACAGCGATTTTGAAGCGCTCTAATATTAGCTACTTACTAAAACTCGGCAAGGTACATCGCTATTATAGGAAAGTTAGCTACAATGCCAGAAACGCGTAAGAATATATAGCCGATACTAGAGCCCCCTCCTTCAAATGATTTTTTATAAATTAATGGGTAATCAAAGTAATACAACAAATACAAAACATTAAACAACCCCACTCGGTTAACGTTCAACTCAATGTTTTCGCCTGTTTTAAGGTTTATAAAAGCCCTATTTAGCGCAGCATTTACTTGAATTTGTGTATCAGATACATGAGTAATAAAACTGTAATTAAATAATACCGACTCGATTTCATCCCTTTTGAATAGTCTGCTTTGTTTTAATGAATCATTTATAAATGGGTTAACTTTAATTTTATCTTTACTTATGGTCATCACGTGTTTTGAACTAAACCCAAACTTGCGCCATATAAGAATACGTTTTAAAAATAGGGTACCAATAAGAAGCGGTAAATAAACAACTAAGCTAGCTAAGCTATAGCTGTCAACTAACCAAAGTCCGGCTAACAATGAAAGCGTAATTAAAGTTGCGCTAAATAATAACTCTATTGGAAAAGACAAATGACATAATAAACGCAATAAAGGAAGTTTAATTTCACTCGTTGGGCATAAGGTATCTTGCTCTTTAAAGTGAACATTTTTAAACCATTTTTTATCGTCTAGACTGGTTGGTTGTTCTTTATTAGTCATATTTAGCTTCTTAATAAGTTGACCATGAGCCACTTACCATCGACTTGCCCAAACTTACATTTCCCTTTTATTGTTACGTTGTCTTCCTTTTTACCAAAAACCTTTGATGTCTTAAATGTATAATTAACCCACAGCTCGTCAGTATAACCATACTCCAATGCATTCTTTTGTGTCCTTTTAATTATACTATTTTTAGCATCCTCAAGCACCTCAGTACCGACAATTACAAAGTTATGGATACCCAAATAATAATTTTTTGTATAATGATCATGCTCACGAGCTAACATACCTTTTACAATACTTTGGTCCATATCTTTAGGTAGCGGTGCATAAAGCTGCATGAAAAGCTCATAATCTTGATTTAAAACGATATCTACTGACTTTTTACAATTTTCAATCGGGATGCTGTAGTCAACGGCACTTGCCGTAAATGATAAAAGTAATGATTGAGCCAGTGTCATAAAAGCGATTTTTTTCATAGTTTTCTCCTGTAATTTTCGATTTATATGCATTTTACTAATCTGCTGAGTTTATGAGTACACCATAGGCACTGTGCACTTTTCTGTTTAATAGGTTATCTGTTTATAAATTTTTTAGTGTCTCAATCTGATCTGCAATGATTAAACAGGACATTTCAATTTCAAACCTTTCCTTAGTTTTTTAAGTAAATTAAACAATAAAGCCCAATAAAAACCCGATTGGGAAAAGAGATAAGTAGGTTAATGTCCACCATGAAAAACGGTGTTTAGTTTTTACGTTATGCACTTTCGCTAAATAATTAACAATTGCTCTATAGTCACTTAAATTAAACGTATGTACTCCGTAACGCTCTCCATTGACTGTTTTAATCGCTAAATGCGTACTTATGTAAGGACCAAACCAGAGAAGCGGCGTTAACGGAAAATAATTGATATACATCGCCTCTATATCTTTAAAGGCGATAAATACTTCACGCTCGCCTTTAAAATCTGGCATGGTTAAACCTTTGCGCGTGATAAATACATCGGCGTTGTAAAATGTTTTTTGTAACGAGGATTGCAATAGCACCAACCCAAAAAACAAAAACGGGGTAACCACAAACATAGTATTCAATGTTTGGTCAGCGTTTGAGTAACTTGGTTGGCCATCAACAAAAAAGGAGGCGACAAAAGCGCCCAGTAACATACCTAAAAACGATTTTACTCGGGTATAAGGCACCCAGCGCTTGTGTTCAAAACAGACTTGAAATGTATTCTTAAGCTTTTCAGATATTAAATTCATAATAATCAAAGTAGTCTATGATACATATACCATTCGTTATCAAACTCTAAAAATGAGCATGATTTTCTCCCGTTGCGCTCTTTATTTATAAAAGTGTAAAATAATGTGAATTCACGAGTTGCTTCAGGGTAAAAGCGGGCCATTCGTTTATCTACTGAACTCTGTAAGCCTGATACTAATTTATTACCATTAGGATCTTCTCCGGCAGTATCTAACAACGTTATTTTCAAATTATTTAAATTTAATTGTTCCCAATCCTCTTTGTAGTTTTTTATTGCCTTATCAACTTGCTTCCATGCTGTTTTACCTTCATTCCAATTTTGTAATTTTGGTGGTAACTCTGTAAATAAAGCTTCACGGTCTCCGGCTTTAATACTTTGCCATGCATCCATACAGCGTTTATTAAAATACTCTTTAGTTGGCACTTCGCTAGCCATTGAAAAAAAAGATGAGCTGACTAAAGGCCCAGCAATTAAAAGTGTGGTTAGTTTATTTTTCATAAAAATGTCCTTTTTATTGTTTAAGATGAGCTGTAATTGCATCCGCAGCCGCCCATTTTAAAGTCGTAAATTTTTTGCTTTTATATTTAGGCAATTGGTTATTATTTTCTTTAATATAATCCGCAAATTCAATTACTTCATTTAGCTTAAGTACTTGTGTGAATAAAGCTCTTAATTTTGCGGGTTGCTGTGTTCGGTTCAAGCCACTTAAACCCCATGCAGTAGATGCAGCAAGAAATCGTGGTGTAATTTGTAAATCTGCTTGCCCTAAATAAAGTACATTTAAGTAATACTTTTGCTCATCACCAAAGTATAAGGTAATCGTTGTGGCGTTATTGCTAGAAACAGGCACGACGGCAACGCTGTTGTTAAAATCGACCGTTTTTTCTATGCCAGATATAAATGTACTTGCAACCACTTTAGAATTAGCAAACGACAAGGAGTCATCTATTGTTAATGTTGTTTCACTAAATACAGCAATTTTAGATGCGTTACTTTTTCCATAACTGTTTTTTAAATATAATTTGCCTGATTCAGCATTTGTAGGAACTGTGAAACTTAAGCTAGTAGGAGAAGTTGCTAAAGGGGTAAGCTCTACCTCGTTTAAATACACTAAAGTATCGTCTGAAAAGTTTATTCCAGATAAAGTAACTTCCTGATTCGCTGAAGATTCTATAACCCCTTGGTTCACTATCAAGGGCGAGAATTGTTGATTAAACGAAAGTTCCATAGGTGCTGTACGTATATTTGCTGCACTATAACTAATACTTGTAGCATTGCGCGGCATAACAAAGTCAATATAATCCTTGCCATTGGCATTAACAGGAAGGTTAACGGGAGAAAGACTGCCCTTTATGTTGAAGTTTAAAAATCCATTTGATAAGTTTTCACCGTAAATTCGGTGTTTTTTATTTGCTAAAATAACACTTTCAACTTCTTGGCTGCCATTCAATAAATAGTAAATGTTACTAATCTCTAAATAATTATCGGTCCCATACGCGCCATTTGATGCTGAGTTTAGTGGTTCAGGATCGTTTACATCTAAAATTAAATCGTTATCGTCATCTAAATCAATAAAGTTAGCTAATTCGTCTTTATCATGATTTAAAGGTCTTTGAGGATTTCCCGCATCTTTACCATCTATAATAGTGTTTGCATCGGAATCTAAGTCTACAAAATTACCCAAGCCATCTTCGTCTAAATCAAATGCACCTTCTAGTACATCTTTAATCCCGTCATTATCCGAGTCTTCATCAAGCCAGTTTGGTGTACCGTCATTATCAACATCATGGGCATACGCTGAATCTAAATTAAACACGTAAAATTCAGTACCATCATAAATGCCATCGCCATCAGTATCCTGCGTATAACCTTTAAAGCCAAAAGCAGGCTCTAAAGAGTCATCAATTGCATCTACATCCTCATCTACAAACACATGTAGTTGGTAATCGTAAGACTCCTCACCTCTAAATTCTTTATCGTTAATAACAATATAATAGGTGCCAGACTCGCTCGGCTTTACTTGAATAGCCCGCTTATACTTACCAACAGCAGTAAAATTGGGTGCCCATGATTGAATAGCCACTACAGAGCTATCCATTACTGCCATACCAGGGTCAAATTCATTATTTGAAGACGATAAAAGTACGGTTACTGCGACATCTTTTTTAAGCTTAATTTTGTAATAATCCTGATCGTTCGCTTGCTGAATTCGGCCAAAAAGTTTAATTGGTAACTTTTCAGGTGCGACAGTCGCTACATCATTATTGTTGTTAAATTCTTCTTCTTGGACGATAGTAATTATGGTTTTATCCGCATCAAACGGATAATCATCCTGCTCATCAGGTACACCATCGCCGTCTTCATCTTTATTTTGCCAAGTGCCTATATCGGTAGTTGGCTGAATAGTTTTTGCGTGTAATGGTGTTATAAAATTACAGCTAACGCTTAGTAATGAGATGTAAAATAGAGGTATTTTCAAGAATCCATCCTTGTTGATTAGTCCGTTAATATTGTAATTTAATCGTTCATAAAAATTGTTTTAATAGGCGTATTCGAACTCAAGTGGCTCAACTGTTTGTGTTTCGTAATACCTATCTTCAGACGAAACCATAAGCTTAGCTTTTACACTTATAACCGCTTTATTCCCCTCTAAAAAATTGAGTTTTACATGTTCGTACTCAGAGTCGACTCTATCACCTACCCCACTAATGCCATCATAGTCACACGTTACACTCAAAGTAGGTACAATTCCACTTTCATCTATGGCTTGTTTGTTTTTAAGTACATCGATAGGAAAGTCCACTTCGCAGATTTCATCTTCTTCGCCACCTTCTATTTCTAAAAATAATCGCGGTGGTGTTGTATAACCTTCATATAATTCTTTTGGGGCTTCGAATTTTTGTACACCAACAATATTTATAGTGCCATTGCCACACCCTGCTAATAATAAAAGTGATGCGCCAAGTAGACTTATATTCTTCATTTATATTTCCACTATTTTATGTCTAAATAAAAGTTTAATTAAATTGAAAACAACTGGTATAAGCGTATCGCTATGACAGTCGCTACAATAAGTAACAGGGTGTTGGTAAACCAAACAGGCACTTTTTTTATTAACGATGTTTTAAAAGTAACCTCTACATCTTTAGTTGACTCAAGCCAAGCTACTAACTCTGGTAACTGAAGTACTGATAACCGGTTAAACTGTTGTTTGGTATTATCATCATATTCAACTTGTAACCCTGTAAAAATATGAAACTTCTCTTGTTCAAAGTTACTTTTAGGAAACACTTTTACAGTCACTTTAACTGGTTTTATGCCACTTACAGGAGCGATACACCCACTGGCCTTATTTACTTCAATGGGCTGAGCTTTTCGTTTACTATCATGAACCCAAAGCGCTAACCTAAAGCTACTTATCAGCACCATATTAATCGGCGCTGACACCAACACCTGCGTTTGTAAGTGAAATGCTTGATGTGTAGGTTGCGGGAAAAAATCAATACCCAGCAACCCAAGTAACACAGACACAATTAAGTTTACCAAATAAAAAATAGTCCACTGGCCGGTGGTTTTTTGTGGCCAATAGCCTGTATTTTTTAAGCTGTAGTTGCCGCCCTGTGCAAAAGGCGGCATATTTTCTACATTATTTGTAATTAATTTTGATAACGAGTCTTTCATTAGTTAACCAAGTACCACTTGCCGTCTTCCTTAACATAATCTAAAAAAATTGACGCTCCATGTTTATGCCTTTTTAATGAGTAACGAACTATATAGTGCGTATCTAAGCTAGGAAAAAATCTTTTTTTCATCGGAGAATCAAACTTTTTATAACCAGACTTTTCTGTATCAAGTTCAATACTGTCCCATTCATGTTCATGCTTGTCATGACGCTTATGCTCAAACAAACGTTCAACTTTACCTTTTGAGTATTCTTCCATTGCTTTGCCCAACCTTGGGTGGTATTGGGCTAAAAACTCACTGCTGTCGTTTACTAGGTAGCTATCGACAATTGCCTTACTCATTGTTTTAAGCTCGTCGGGTACTTCATCAGCAAATGCTGAGAGTGAACATGCTAAAAATATAAAACTACTTAATATTTTGGTTATTCTTGCCATAATAATTTCCTTATTGCTGTTAGGCTGTAAAACTATAAATCTAATGCCAGCTAATTTAATTGCCATTATAAATTTTTCGCTTGTTCACCATATTTCCACCAGCGATACTCGCTGTATTTAAAAGTTCATGGTATTTCTCATCAAGTATTTTATAAGTGTTGGCTTGAGTACTAATATAACTTGCTAAATTTAACACCTCTTTTAACTGCTTTAGTGCGTTATAGAAGTTTAGGCTATCTGCCTTAGAAAGCACTCGATACAGCACTAAATTCACTCGTCAAATTGTTCGCCTTATTTGATCCAAGCTCAAAATCAATATTATTTTAATAACCGTAACTTGTTTTAACTTTTAGCTCTGCAGAGCTCACTACTGGAGTTTATTCTAAACTCAATTTGTTGATAAATATTGCTTCTATCGTGTACTTTTTATTAAAAATAATTAAAATGGGTGTCTTTTTATCTTTTAGCTTCTATTTTTTCGAGGGGGTTTCCCCATTAATTTTTTTAGTAGTGCTAAAAGCAGTAGCCTTATATGAATTAATAAATGTATTTAATTCAGCAAAAAATTGAGCCTGCGAACCTTCTTCTTCAAATTCAAAAAAGTAAATATTATGCAGTAATTCGGCATAAATATAATCATATAGTCTTGGGTATGATTCATCAGTCTGCATTTTGGCTAATGTTAACTGACTATCGAACGGCTTAAGCCAAGTTAATAAGGTAGAGTCGATAGAAACGATATTAGGTACACCGCTTTCTAAATTTGAACTCAAAACTCGAACATATTTTTCACCTTTTTGAACATACAGTGTCAATATAGGATCCTCTAAGCTAGGTAAATTGATCTCATTACTATTATTAATAGAAAACTTCTGTAACTGCTGATTACCATCATAGTAATAAAGATTACTCAGCTTATGATTAAGATCCCCTGGAATACTAACCCTAGCAGACATTTCATTTATAATATTAATTCCATAAACGTTTCCCATACCCCAACCGTTTTCAAGTTGAATAGTATAATCTGTAATATTGTCGGGTATTTTAAACTCTACTTCTTTACTAGATAAAAAATTAGTTGAAGGGACATTAACATCACCAAACCAAGCTGTTGTTTTATTATTAAAATTCCAACCTTTTAATATTATTTTATCACCTTTTGAATATTTAATTTTTTCTACTTCTGAGATCAAAGGTACTTGAGGTGCTAGGAGTTCAAATTTACTTGAATTAGTACGCACGTCTTCTACTGTGTAAACAAACGCACTAGAATTTAATGACGTTGTTTGAATAAGAGATAGTTTTGGGATGTTAACTTTGATCTTCGTGTCTTCATCACTTGAAGCTGAAATATTAAAAAATTCACTTCCTATTTGAAGAGCAACAACATAATCAGTAAAGGCCGTAAATTTACCTGATATTGATAATTCCTGACCTTGAATTGATTGCTGTGAAAGTTGAACCTGCTCACTTAAAACAGTTGATACACCATACATTTTTATGCTCGTCGAATTGACACCTGCAATATCTACGGCAGTCAATCGGTTTTTATCATAAATATCAAAGACTCCATCCCCGTCATCATCGATATCGAGGTAATTTGGAACCGAATCAGAATCTGTATCAATTGGGTTATCTAAAGAAACTGCTTCAACACTGTCTAGAAAACCATTGCCATCGCTATCTATATCAACAAAATTAGCTAAACTATCTTTATCAGGATCAGAGAATAACTCTACACTGTCAGGTATATTATCGTTATCAGAGTCATTATCTAAAAAGTTAGGTATATTATCATTATCAACATCTGTATTTAGTTGACCATTTTTGTATACGAAGTATTCGTAACTATCCAATATTCCATCACTATCAGTATCCGACCTTTTAGGATTCATACCCAAGGAGATTTCTTTAATATCACTCATGGCATCAGCATCGTTATCCACGAATACCTCGGCAGTATAAGAAGCAATACCTTGCTGACTTAACGAGGAAATACTTAGAAATACGGGGGCTGAACTATCTGGAATATAAGTAAAAAAATATTTTAAACTATTTACTGGCTTAAAATCAGAATCTACAGAGGTAGCTAGTTGAGTACCTGACCTGTCAAATAAGTTTGCTGTTGGATAAAAATTATTATCATTAGAGGTAATTATAACACTTACCCTATTATTACTTTCGATTGTTTCACTTGGAAAAGAAAATTTAAATACATCAGTATCGCCAGAGTTATCTAACTCACCGAAAACCCTGCCAGGAAAGTTCCCCTCAAGTGAATTCGAAGTTTCTACAAGATTATTATTCTCAGATTCCGTTAATTCATAAAAACCTGTTTTACTCACATCAAAAGGATAATCGTCCTGTTCGTCAACCACACCATCGCTATCTTCATCTTTATTTTGCCACGTGCCTACATGTGGTGGCGATTGGATTGCTTTTGCTTTGACCGGGGTGGTATAACTTAGTAAGCTTAAAGCGCTGCTTACGCTCAATAGTGAGAAGTAGATAAGGGGTATTTTCAAGATTCCATCCTTGTTGTTTAGTCCGTTAACGTATTTATTGATTGCCTAAAATTAATTCTAATTAGTTAATAAGAGCATCGTACCTAAATTAATACAGCCATTCAAGGTTACAAATATATAGGTACCTACTTATTGATAGATTTTGCAAACCAATCATGTATGGCGATACTATATTTTCTTGGTAAGTTGTAACCTAAACAAATCGCGCCAAATTTAGTTAGCAGGTAAGTCCTTCGCGCGACTTTGGCAGCGCCCCACACATCGTCTAGCTTTATAACTTTGTTTTTGACCCCAGTAGCTTTAACTATTAAATCGCCATTGCTTACGCTAAACCGCTTACGGCCCATAACTAACATACTTAAATAACCCCCTAACACAATGAGTACTACCGATAAAACTGACTGTAGAGCGGCTGGTAAATATTGAGCTCCTACAAGGTCTGCATGGTTAAATAAAAACCAAATAGTAAATAATGTAAACAACCAAATTAGCATTAAGAGCGAGCAAAATTGCGGTGATGTAACGGGTCTGGCAGTTATTATTAACTCACCACCGTTACTTTGTTTAAAGTAACGGTCATTAGGAATATCAGCTGACTCTGTGCTTTTAGTTTTTAATCCATCAATACTTAATTTATGCCTACGATTACCAGCAACCAACGCCAAATCAGTATCAAAATGCGCCTCTAAAAAAGCAACTGATTTTAAAATATCCGAAAGTGTCGCAACGTTCATTGTGAGCTCTGGATAACTAAAAAACTTCATTGAAAAATGTTCTAGTACTGGCTTTTCTGGATCAAAGAATTTTTCAAACTCACCGGTTGTAAAGCCACTTACTTCAACAAGGGATAACTGTGAATTAATAATATGCTTTTTTTTAGTAACAAAGCCAAGCCAAGAGCGTGTACTGACAATATCTTTATTTTTAGCGCTTAGTATTACTTTATTGACTTTTAATACCGGCGTGCACAGCACCAAACCCAATAAAATTATTATACTGGACCAAACTAGCTCGCCTGTTTCATATATACCTATAACACTAATATAAATTAGCCATGCGCCTAAGCACATTAACAAAAAGTGAAATATAACCCCTGAAACTCCGCCATTATCTGTAAATATTTGCTGCTCATCGTTTTGTTTTTGTAATTTGTAACTCATTGATACACCATCATGAAAAATGAATTTCCTTTTTTAGTAAATAGGTTTTTTGAGCTAAGTACAAACGGCCGTTTTCATGCCGTAGCTACCCCTAAGACACTATATACACACCATAGTCCAGTACTAATAGAACCAGATAAAATAAAGTGTACACTTTATTTTCATAAAACTCTAAACTCAACATTTAAGCTAGTCTTCAATTCAACCTGCGACCTAATTTTGAAAGCTTGAAAGATATAATCATATAAAAACTGTTTTTATAGTTTAATACTCAAATACTACTTTGCTAACAGCTTACAGTACCTTGAAACAGTTATTAACTCATACTTCCATGTTTTAATTACCGTTGAGAACTTTAGAGTTAAAAACATGCTTCTTTGTAAAGATTAACTTTTTTAAATTAAAGTACGATATTAATTTTTAATACATAATAGAAAGAAAGCTCTTATTACTTTTCCAATTTTATAACTTAGATTAACAGGCAGGTTTTTTTTTAAAATTATTTTTTGCTAGAGTAATTGCATTGAAAGGATTAAATTGCTCAAGGATGATGATGATAAATAAAAATGTTATTGTGGATTCTGCATCAATTATACGCACACCTATAACTCTCTATTACTCTCACACTATTGGGGAGATCACTAAACACCCAAATAATGAATTTGAAATGTTTAACTATAATTCTAACTCACTATTTTCGCCACATTATAACTTGGACATACGTTATGATTAAGCAATGTACCTGTATCCCGTCTATTGTAGCCACCAAGCATTATTTTAGTTCATGCATTTATAGCTTAACTCTTATTTTATTCAGTAAATCCAGAAAATCAGTAAAAAATTTAATACATCTAAATGTAAAATAATAAAAATTAATTTTCCTTACTTAAATGTGAACCTTTTACCAATACTTGAGAATATAAATACTGATCTATATATATTTAAGAAAAAACGATAATAGTAGTTCTAATTATTTAAAGTTATAGCATGTTCAATGATTAGAGAAATCACCAATAACCGTTAACAAAAAAAGGAATTAACAGTGCAAAAAAGTAAATTAACTAAAAGTGCGATTTGCGTGGGGCTTGCTTTAGCCTCAAGCTCAGCTGTTGCAGCTAACAGCTGGTTGTCACGTGTAAGTACGAATGACCAGCAGCAACATCAAAACATTCTTATGTCACAAGGAGTACAAAACACATCATCATTAAGTACTGATTCATCTAAAGCGGTATTTGATATTACAGTATCTTTGCATAATAACCCTCAAGGCTCAGATAAAGTTGCCTACGAGCAAATATTTTCCCATTTTGCAAATGCAGTTTGTGAGCAAACTAATGGCGCACATAAGCTTGGCAAAGTAAGAGTATTTAGAGAAAACAAGCATCGTTCTAAGTCTGATATTATATGGGGTGAAAGAGAGTGGCCCCGAGCTAATGTTTCCGGTTTTGGCGCAAATGGCATGCACATTTGGTTTGGTGATGTTTTTCCTAATGGCTCGGGCCCAGGTCAAGACCATAACATGCTACAGGACCCAAAAGGAGCAGGATATACTTTAGCACATGAATGGAGCCATTATGCGTATGGTTTATTTGATGAGTATAAAGGTACAACTGATTCAGCAGAGCCTAACACTCCTATTAAGTCAGATGCACCAACAACCTCTATCATGAGTAACCAATGGCAAGCATTAACGGCAGGTATGCAATGGTTAAATCACTCAACTAAGGACACTATTGGTAATATTGACAGTACAGCACAAGGCCGAATATATGGTAAAAGTGCGTGGGAAGTGCTTCTGCAAGATATTAAAGATGATCCTAAATCTGGCCGTAAAACCGCACAGCCAAGCCGAACACGCTATTTAACTTTGGCGGATAATGCTCCGGATACAAATACACCATTAAAGATCGAATTACCAGCAGCGCAAGATTCCTGCCAAAACCAGCTTAGTGTAGAGTGGGTTGAAGGTGATATAGACATGCAAATTGTGATAGACCGATCTTATAGTATGCTAGGTCCAGCAATGAGTAATGCCAAACAAGCTGCTAAAGTGCTTGTTGATGCGTCATCTTCAGGTGGTACATCAATGGGGCTTATTTCTTTTTCAGACAAAGAGCTTGTTAACCAAGATTATCCTATTACAAAAATTGATAGTCCTAATTCAAATGTTAAAACAGAACTAAAAACAGCAATAGATGCTATTTACGAAAATGGCACTACTGCACTCTACGATGCTTCACAACTTGCATTAGATAATTTAACCGCGTATCAATTCAACGAAGAAAGCAATGCACCTGGCGTTGTTTTTCTTTTGGCTGATGGCTATGACAACGACTCAAGCTATACACAAGAACAAATTATCGCCAATTATCAAAATAATGACATTGCTATTTTTAGTTTAGGCTATGGTTTTGCATCACCTACAGGGCCATTATTAACACTTGCTAGCGAAACTGGTGGGAAATACTTTTCTTCACCCACCACACTTGCTGAAATTGTAGATGCTTTTTTACAAGCTAATGCTACTGCAACAGATAACCAAAATTTAGCATCTACAACCTTTACGATAGAAAGTTCGCAAAGTGCCACTCAAGTGATTGCCGTTGATTCAGGGCTTGATAACGTAAGTGTGTTTATTAACCACAACGCCAACCTAGATGATGTACAACTTACTCTTTTAGATAGTACAGGTAGTGAAGTAAGCGATGTGGTTTTCAACTGTAATGATGCTTCAGAAACGTTAACTTGCGGTGCTTATATTACTAACCAACACATAACATCACACGGAACAGGTGAATGGCAGTTACAAGTTACTAATTTAAATAATACCACTAGCTTAAATGCTATTGTTAATGTGAGTGCTGAACCTACTCTATCGGGCAGCTACACATTAAGTGTTGAAGGCTCTCAAGGAAACTCTGTCACCTACCCCAGTCCTATGATCTTAACTGCAGCGATTACTAAAGACAAACTAATCACGGGCGCTAATGTGTTAGCAACCATTACCGATCCTGATCAAAATTCAACTAATTTAGAAATGTCTGATGATGGTCTAGAAGGCGATGCCGTAGCGGGAGATGGTATCTACTCGGTAATAGCACCATATAACGAAAATGGTATTTACCAAATAGAAGTACATGTAAATAATGATGATGGAAATGCAATTTATACTACAACAGGTTTATTAACGCCTACACTTGATGGCTCAGTACCTGAGATGGAGGCTTTGCCAAGCATAGATGAAAATTTTGTACGTATAGGTAAAACCACGTTAGTTGTTAACGATGTACCACGCTCAGACTATAATGATGACTTTTATTTTAGCGAACAATTGGCTTCAAATAATGTATATATGAATGGAGTAATCAATAATAAGGGCGACAAAGATTTTTATGAAATAAATGACATAGATGTAACCAAACAGCTAGTTGTACGGGTATCTGACATGAGTTTGGGGATGGTTCCTACCCTTAATATATACAAATCTGATGGTACAACTCCCATTCAAGAAAATATCACTTTGCAGAGCAATCCATCCAACACAGATTATGTATATTATAAATTTGATAAATCACAACTTGAATCAAAAATTTATGTAGAAGTTATGCATCAAGATGAAAATGCAAGTATGGGGGGATACCAAATAAGTGCCGGAGAGCCTATTTATACAGATACACCTGTTAGCAATGAACCATCTAACAATGCACCCGAAGTTAAGCCTGATAATATCTCTTTGAAATCCGGAGAAATTAAAGTAATTAAGCCCTTAGAAAACGACTCTGATCCAGATGGTGAAGCATTAGCTATTAATAGTATACAAACTGATGGGACTATTGGATTGGTTACTTTAGAACAAAATGAAGTAACTTATGATGCAACCTCCGCATTTTCTGATCAAGCACCAGGCACGGTCATAACCGACTCTTTTACTTATACAGTAACCGACAATAACGGGGCTTTTGTTGAAGGTACAGTCACTGTTACAGTAACAATCCCAAATGAAGGCTCAGAGCCGGAGGAAGAACCAGACGAGGTTAGTTCAAGTGATGATGATAGCGGCAGCCTATTTTGGCTTACATTGATGTTGGCACCACTTTCGATATTGAGACGCCGTAAAAAATAACTTACTCTGATAACTTCAGGATACTAAAGGCCTTCGTAATTAACTATACGAAGGCCTTTTTATATTAGTTAGTTTGGAGGAGTCCAGGCCGGACAACTGACCATGAAATACGCGCGTGAATTGGGTGGTGAGCTTAAATCGGGTTTAAATCCATAGACACATTACAAGTGCGGCTTCATTTAACAAAGCTAGTAATTGCTGATTATCGAAAGTAAAAGCCCTTCCCACAAAGTTGTATGGAATTGGACTTCCCATAGTTTTCTTGCGATAGCGATAGCCACAGATCACCCTGCTTGTTTTTCACACTACACAAAGGCTAGCTTCTAACTTGAAAAGTGAAAATTTAGGATGGGTGTCTTGTTATTTGCTTTAGCTGCCCATTGCTTTGTTTTTGTAATTTGTAACTCATTGATACACCAACACGACAAATGAATTTTCATGATAAAAAAGGAAGGCTAAGCCTTCCTTATTGAGTTTAAGGTTTTTGACCTAAATACCAACGGCCATTTTCTGATTGCTTAAAATAACAGAGGCTTCTTTTAGTTTTATCCATTTTCCCAGCTTTAAATTCAAGCCTAATAGTTTTTGTGGCTTTTCCTTTGTAAGCTCCTTTTTCTATATTATTACTGATCTCTAAAAATTCATACTCAGTGATTGGCTCGTCACCAAACTTTTTGGTATGGTCATCAAACCAGCTTTTCTCAATTTTATCTTCCATATTTTTTACTGATTCAGGTAATAAATAAAAAAACAGTGTGGGATCATTTTTTAAATAACTGTTTACCATATAATCTTTACATACTGATTTTAAATTTTCATCTGAACCATCTTCAACTCCATGAAAACGCTCCATTGCAACAGTTGATGCACTAAATAAGCACCCTACTATGGCCGTTATTAATGTTTTATTTTTCACATTTATTCCTTGTGTTTCATTATTTTTAACCGCTACGCCAATTTAACAAAGTTAAAATATCAATTAACAGCTATCAAATTAAGTATGTTTGAACAATAACAATACTTGTAAGTACAGTTACAAAAAGTGCTGCAAACATAATTGCTATAGCCTTAATGACTGGTGGAAATAAATAAGATACTTCAACAGCTGTTCTTTTGACCATTACTTCTATTATTTCAGGCAGCATAAAAAGGTTTATTCGATTAATTGTCAGCGTGTCTTTATTAGTAAATAAAAATGTAGCATGAGTAAAAAATGGGAGTTTAATATTTTCATGGCGACTAACCGTTCCACGAATACGCTTTACTATGGTGTAATCAAACTTACCCACGGTTACCTCTTCAATATCCCGATAGTAAAACTTTTTATTTACACTACCAGTGCCTTTAAATTCAAAATAGTCTTGATACAGAGTAATTGATTGTTTGTTGCCACGTTTAAAAAACAGAAACGCGATTAAAACAGCAAAGTAAAAGCCGGTAAAATAAAGTACAACATATTCAGGCCTATTATTAGTATCGTACACCCTACCTTCACTTATAAAAAAACAGGTTAATAAAAACCCAACAATGTAAGCTACTACACTGTGTAGGTAGAGTTGTTTTTTAGTAAAGTTATTTAATAAAGGGTACGTTGTTAAATCGGCCTTACTATCTTTCTCAAGGCGTTCATCCGCGTTATATGAGTTAGTTAATCGCCTAAATTTATTACACAAAAAGTCCATAAAGCCTCTTTTATAAAATCAGAAATCCCTTGTAATAGGGTTAGATAAAAAATAACAAAATCATCAAGCAAAAAATGATTAACAATAAAAAATACAGTGGGAATTTTGTAATTAATGAAGTTTTGAAATCAATACTTACACCATGCTTCTCTTTTAACCAATCTACAAACTCAGGAAGCTGTAATATCGATAAGCGATTAAAAGCCTGTTTTTTATTGTTCTGGTATTCAATTAATGCCCCGGTAATAATTTTAAACTGAGTACTTTTAGTCGGAAATGCTTTTACCGTTACTTTAACCGGCTTAGTTGATTCAATGGGTTCTACACAGCCTGTATGTTTATCAACGGTTAAATCTTTGGCACATTTAATACTATGGTTAACCCATATAACAAAGCGGATTGTATTTATGAGTAATAAATTTAAAACTATTGATTGGATTAGTTGTGGATCTGAATAGGTAGGATATTTATTGGGGGTAAGGTCTATGCCGATTAATCCAAAAATAACGGCAACAAGTGTATTTATTACAAAAAACATCAACCACTGTTTTGTTGTTTTTTGTGGCCAGCGCCCCGTATTTTTTAGTTTATAATTATCATTATGTGCAAAAACAGGCATGTTTTTTACATTGTTATAAATATAGTGCGAGAGTGAGTCTTTCACGTTTTAAAAGTTCCTTCTTCTAGCGTATTGCGCTGCAATAAAAACTATTTAGTTAATCAATTTACAATGAGTATTCAAACTCTACAGGCCCAACAGTTCTCGCTTCATAACTTACACCATGATCCGCCACTAATTCACCATTGGTGCAACCCGTTAATAAAACTAAGCTGACGGCAATTACTGTAATCACTATATTGCGCATACTGCTCCTTTTAAAATTAAAACTTGTACCAATTAAAAAGCACCTCATTTATTAAGCTTCAGTAAATAAGGTCCTCAATGACTACTGCTATTAAATGTTCGTTTTATACCATTTTTTTGTATCTTCATCCAAACCAAACTCACAAAGAAAATGAGAACTGCCGGTTTTTATATTTAAAAAGCCAATTTCCACTTGAACTTTTTTTTCTATATCAAACAAAAAGTTTTTTTCTTTTTCATCTATCAATAAAAATAATGTACGTTCGTAATCAGCTGTTTTAATTGATTCATCGTATCTAGCTGCTTTTTTTAAAAACATTTTTTTTAGATACTTCTTAGATTTCTCTGTTGCTTTGGCATTAGGATGAAAGTCGTTTATATAAGAATCAAAATCCTTGTTCACAATTTTTATGGCATTGTCATAACACTTTTGAACAAAAAATTCTTTATCGGGTACCGCACTAGCAGAGTAAGAAAAAAATAAAAAAAATGGTAAAAATTTATATAGTTTCATAATTATCCTTAACTAAGTTTTGGTTTTTACTGTTTGAAAATAAATAACTTATTGATGCTGCTTATCAGTTTGATATTGAGTTTTTTGAACTCACTATTGCTTTATTTAAAAGTGAGCGGTACTTGGCTGAATTATCATCAATATAACGAGGGTTACTTAAATTTGCTTCAATAAAGTTGGCAAATACTTTAACGTCTTCGTTAGAACTAAGCGCGTTAAACTCTTCTTTCCAATTAATTTGTTCTATATTGTTACCTAAAGCACCGCTATACCATACAGAAGATGCTGCTATATGAATTGGCGTAATCAAAATATTTTTATCTGATTGAAAAACCATAGTATTAATAAATTCATAGGGCTCTTTGTTCTCGTCAATATAAAGCGCCATAACAACATCACTATCACCGCCAAAAATATAATTAACGTTTAAATCATCACCAAGCTGCTCTTCTTGATTTATCGGTGATTTTAAAGAAGTAACTAATAATGGTGCTAATACCTTATTGGGTATGTTCAATTGGCTGTAATCTAAAAGTACTTCATCACCAATTTTAACTGTGACTGTATTACTTGTACCATAAGTTGTTTTGGCTGTTAATTTAGCTTGAGATCTGACGCCGTCAGGAACAACAAAGGTCAACTTTTCGGTATTTATAATTGAAGGTTTAGTTTTTATATTATCAATAAAAACAAGCGTATCATCAGAAAAATGTTGTCCCGATAGACTTAAGGTGTCACCCACCGAATAGTAATCAAGTTCTGGTTTTAATATTAATGGAAGGTTACGGTTTGATTTAATCACATTAATTGAATTGGAACGTTTACCCTTAGCAAAAAAATACATAGATTGGGTATGCTCAGGCAGCACAAAGGGAACATCTAGCAATGATGATACTTTTTTATTGATAGGTGGTAAATTATTAGTTCGTTTGAATACGAGTATGCCCTCGGTTTCAAGTCCTCTACCCTTTATTTTGTGCGTCCCATTCTCTACAAAAAGCCCATTATACGAATCGCCCTTAAAAATATAATCTACAGTACTTATATCTTTATAATCAGCTTCGCCAGGGAAAGTTGAATCAACTATTTTTAATGGTTCAGCGTCATTTCCATCAAGTAACCCGTCGTTATCGTCATCAACATCGGCGTAATTTGGTACTCTGTCACCATCAGTATCGGCTGGAAAAGAAGTAAGAATATCCTTAAGTTCATTTTTATCGAGATTGCCATTGCCATCTGAGTCAACGTCTACAAAGTTACCCAAACCATCTTGATCTTGATCTGAAATGCCTTCAATTTTATCTGGTATACCGTCTGCATCACTATCGTCATCCAACCAATTAGGAATACCATCCAAGTCAACATCGTGTGAATATGTATTACCATCTAAATAAACATAAAATTCTGTACCGTCAAAAATTCTATCTCTATCTGAATCTATATCGTTAACAATTAATCCAAAAGCTGACTCTAGACCATCATCTATGTAATCTATATCTACATCAAAAAAGAGTTTTGCTTTATATGTAAAATCAGTATTCCCTCGCGCATCAACATCAGTAATAGCTAAGTAATAAGTATCTGCAGCAGGAAGCGTAAAATTAGCAGCGGCACCAATATTTCCAATAGCAGTAAAGTTTGATTTTATTTTTTCTACCGACGAACCATCTGAATTGAGTATAAAAATGTTTGGTCTGAAAATTGTGTTTGTCGTGTTTAGTACAACAGATACACGTTCTGCTTTATTTGTTGTAAATTTAAATAAATCTAAATCAGCTGTATGCTGCACTACACCTGAAACAAAGTATGGGATCTCTGAAGTCAAGTTTTCTGCTTTGGCTAAATTGTCGTTTAATTCCGTTTCTTGATAGTACTTTGCTTTAACTAAGTTTACATCAAACGGATAATCGTCCTGCTCATCAGGCACATCGTCAGCGTCTTCATCATTATTTTGCCACGTGCCTACAGGTGGTGGCGATTGAATTGTTTTTGCTTGAGCGGGAATTGTATAACTTAGCAAACTAAAAGCACTGCTTACGCTCAATAGTGAAAAGTAAATGAGGGGTATTTTCAAGAATCCATCCTTGTTTTGTGTTCCATAATTCAGCCCATAAACTTAAACTATTTAACGACTTAATACAAACTGCTTTGAAAGAAGTAGCTTAAGAAACAAAAAAGCACCACTTAAGTGATGCTTTTTATAATTAAAAATATTATCTGAAAAGAACGTCTTCGCGGTTAAACCACTTAACACAAAAGGCAAGTAACGCGCCGGCTATAATAGCTGTTGCTAAAAATATTAAGCCTACAAGGGTGTAATCTACCGTGCCTTTAACAATTTCTTTAATTGCGAGCGCTACATTAGTAACAGGAATAAAAGCAGTTTTAGCTGTTAGCTCTACATTAGGCATAATGGATACAATGATGGGAAAAAACACCCCCATACTTAATGGTGCCATGTAGTTTTGCGCTTCTTTAAATGTACGAGCATAAATAGATATTGCTAACGCCAATGCTGAGAATATCGCGGCAATAGGTAATAACAATACAAAAATCATTAATAAATCACTTACCGCTAATGTGCTAAATGCTGTTTTAATTACTTCTAGGTCTGCAAATGCAAGGGCTACGGCTATCCACCCGCCCATACTGAGTACAGTTATAGTTGTTGATGCAATTGAGGTTGTCAGTAAGGTTATAAATTTGCCTAGTACCAGCTCGGTACGCGTAATAGGTGTAAGCAATAAGGTTTCTAATGTACCGCGCTCTTTTTCACCTGCACCTAAATCTATTGCTGGGTACGTAGCGCCCATAAGAACTATGGGAATAAGTAGGTAGGGCAAAAAGCCACCTAGTTTTTCACCTAAGTTTTCACGTTTATCGGCGGTATCAACCTTTACTACTTCAATAGGTGTTAAAAGTGCTAAATGGGCTTCTTTTTCAATACCAAAACTTATTAATTTTTCTGTTTGTAATGCATCGCTATATTCTTTGGCGAGCTCTTTTACACGCTGAAATAAAAAGTTGATAGATTTAGCATCATTAAATACCACTTCCCACTTACTTTGCTGGGCATCATTTAAGGCTTGTTTAGCGTTAGTGGGTAAATATATACCCATGTCTATATCACCTGCGATTACCCCTTCTTTTAGCTCTTCAATGCTATTAAAGGTTTTAGCACCTTTATAAAGTTCAAAGCTTTTATGATAAAACACTTTTTCGGTAAACTCTGGCGCGTAGTCGCCATTAATAATGGCGTAGGTATGTACCTTTTGTTCAGCATCGAGTGCCGCTTGAGAGCTAATAAACGCCATAACGGCAAATAATAAGGGAAACACCGCAACGGGTAGAGCGACTACAAACAACAAGGTTTTTTTATCGCGTAGGAGTTCTGTTAATTCCTTTTTAAAAACTTCAAACATCGTGTTTCTCCGTTAAAATATTCATAAACGCTTGGTTTAGCTCTTCACTATTACCTGCCTGTTTGAATTCAGCAAGTGTGCCATCAAAGCAGCTAACGCCTTCATTAATTACCGCAACACGGTCACATAAAAGGGCCACTTCATCTAAATGGTGCGTTGAAAAAATAACAGGCGTGCCTTGCGCCTTTAAGCCTTTAATAAAGTTGATCACTGTTTGTGTGGTCATGATATCAAGGCCAGTTGTTGGCTCATCGAGTACCACCACTTCTGGGTGATGTACCACAGCACGGGCAATATTGGCTTTTTGCTTCATGCCGGTAGATAGGTTTTCTGCACGTTTATCAATAAATTTATGCATGTCGAGTAAAGTAAAAAGTTCTTCACAACGAGCCGCTATTTGCTCTTTGTTCATTCCATGAAGCTTTGCAAAGTATTCAATATTTTCTTTAACGGTCAGGCGACCATACAAACCAGTTGAACCGGATAAAAAACCAATAGACTTGCGCCCTACTAACGGCTTTTTAATTATGTCGTTGCCGGCAATAGTTATTGTGCCTTCATCGGGCTTAAGTGCGGTTGAGAGCATACGCAATGTGGTAGTTTTACCCGCGCCATTAGGGCCAAGTAACCCTAACACTTCGCCTTTTGCACATTGAAAGCTGACATCTCTTACTGAATGAAAAAAATCTTTATCTTCACGCGGGTCTATACCATCAACTTTATTTTTTTTGTGATCCTTGGTTAACTTAAACTTTTTTTTAAGCCCTGCGACTTCTATCATTTTCGTATCCTTCGTTTAGCTCTAAAGTAATCGGTATTATCATAGAACGATTCATTCTCATTTGCGTCATGCCACCCTGGTACACCTAATAATGGCAATGGAGAAAGCTGTTTGTTATCGGCTAAGCAATGCTCTATTTTTATCTTCTCATAAAGTACTTGGTCTAGGTACTGATATTGAGTAACTAAATCTTTACAAAATATTTCATCCGGTACACATACAAATAACGCTTTACCCGTTAAACCAATATAGGGCTTTGTGAGCATTTCATAATTAGCGTGGCCAAACATAAAAGGTTGTATTGTTTTGCCCCACTCTTCTCGGTGAGTTATAAATGCAGTTTTCCATTGGTGCTCTGTTAAAAGTGTTTGCCACTTAGTATCACTAATGGCAAGCACCACGCCGCACTCGTCAAATAATGTGAGTGCATTACGATGTTTAGTACGTTGCTTTAAGCCGTGCTGCACTATTTCTTGTACGTGGCGCTGATTAATAAGCGCCTTGGTTTTTGGAAACAAACACCAAATAAAGCCACCAAATAAGTCGTGCCAATTTTTACTGCGTGTTGGCACTACGCCAGTTTCAAAAATGACTTGCTCGTAATAGCGCTCGCCAAAATCAACGTTTGCATCGTCTTCAAACGTTATGGGGAGGTTATTAGCATTAATGGCATTCAAATATACACTGAACCAATCGGGGGTTGGCCAATCAGTTTGTTTATCAATATTAAACAGTGTTCGTAAGTGCTCAAACGCACCGCTTTTCAAACTACTAACTTGCCATTGCTCGGGCGGAGTAAAGCGCTTCATTTATACCTTTAACAATTTATGCTGTTAATTTGCGGGCAGTTTACCGCAAAAACTGGTTCTAATTAATAGAAGTTAATATACTAATCACATCTTAGAACAAGAATAGAGCTACTATGAAACGATATTTCTCTCTCACACTGATTGCTGGCGCTGTGTTAGCTGGCTGTACAACAACAAGTATTACACCTACCGATGTAACAAATGGTTACAACAGTATTAAAGCAGATGAACTTGCAGCGCACATTAAAGTGCTTGCCTCTGATGAATTTGGCGGTAGAGCGCCTTCATCTGAAGGTGAAAAGTTAACGCTTGATTATCTGACCACTCAATTCAAAGCATTAGGGTTTGAACCCGGTAATGGTGATAGCTTTTTACAAGAAGTGCCGCTTGTTTCATTAGAAGCTGATTCAAATATGGTATTAAGTATTGGTGGCAAAGATTATCAATACAAAAAAGACATGGTTATGGGCAGTAGCCGCATTAGCGCACAAGAAGGGATTGAAAATTCAGAGCTTGTATTCGTAGGTTACGGTGTAAATGCCCCAGAATATAACTGGAACGATTACGAAGGCCTAGACGTAGAAGGCAAAACTGTTGTTATGCTTGTTAACGATCCGGGTTTTGCTACAAAAGATCCTGCGTTATTTACCGGCGATGCAATGACCTACTATGGCCGTTGGACTTATAAATATGAAGAAGCGAGTCGTCAAGGTGCAGCCGGTGCTATCATCATTCACGAAACAGCCCCTGCATCATACCCGTGGTCAGTGGTTGAAAATTCATGGAGCGGTGAGCAGTTTGGTTTTCAAAAAGAGAACAACAATATGGACCGCGTTGCGGTTGAAGGCTGGGTGACCACTGATGTAGCAAAAGAGTTATTTGCTAAAGCGGGTCTTGATTTTGAGACTGCAAAAGCCAATGCAGCTAAAGGTGCGTATAACGTCGACATGGGCGATTTAACTGCATCGGTTAATGTTAAAAATACAATTAAAAAATCGGTGTCGTATAACTTTATTGCCACGTTGCCGGGTAGCGAAAAAGCGGATGAACATGTTATTTATTCAGCGCATTGGGATCACCTAGGTACAGATACAACCCGTAAGGGCGACCAAATTTATAATGGGGCACACGATAACGCCACAGGCACTGCTGGGCTAATTGAGGTTGCAGAGGCATTTACTAAGCTGCCAAAGCACCCTACTCGCTCAATGACATTTTTAGCTGTTACGGCTGAAGAGCAAGGCTTACTTGGATCTAAATACTACGCTGCTAACCCGGTTATTGCTGCTGATAAAACAGTCGCTAATATAAACATGGATAGCCTAAACTTATTAGGTAAAGTAAAAGACATGAACGTAGTAGGTTTAGGTAAGTCGCAAATGGACGACCTACTAGCCAAAGCAGCAAAAGAGCAAGGTAGAACAATAGCGGGCGACCCTAAACCATCTTCAGGTGGTTATTACCGCTCTGATCACTTTGCATTTGCAAACATGGGTATTCCGGCTATGTATGCAGGCGGCGGTACTGTTGCCGCTGATGAGGATACAGCAAATTACCGTAAACGTATGAGCTTAGTGCTACGTGGTTGTTACCATCAACCCTGTGACAGATACCGCGATGAGTGGGATTTATCGGGTGCGGTGCAAGACCTACAATTATTTTATAAAGTAGGCTTTGATATTTCTGAGCAAGCACAATGGCCTGTATGGTACGAAAACTCAGAGTTTCAACGCAAATAACGTATTTCGCCTGAGCGTAGGTTATTTACCATCGAAAAACTCAAACTGAGCTATCGATTTAAATAGATGTAAATGATATTGATTATCATTTGCAAAGTATATACAGTGTGTCCTAGTTAAAATAAAACTGGGGCACACTTATGATTTTACTCTCTCAAATAGGATTTATTACGCCAGCTTCCAAACGGTTTGTTAACCAAAATAAACGCTTACTCCTACCACTTTTTTTATTGGTATGTTTAGCTGTTCCTAGTCTTCGCGAAATAACCATTAATGCTCTCAGTGATGCGTTTTTTCAGGTTAGTGTATTTGTAGCGGCTACGTTACTTATTTACTACTACGCAATAGAACATATCCCTCAATTAGAAATGAGCTACTTAAGCGCTAAATCTAAGTCGCTTGAAGTGCTGTTTGCATCCGTTCTTGGCGCTTTACCCGGCTGTGGTGGTGCAATTATTGTGGTTACTCAATACACTAAAGGCCAAGCAAGCTTTGGGGCTATTGTTGCTGTACTTACCGCCACAATGGGCGATGCTGCTTTTTTACTGCTTGCTACGCGCCCTACTGAAGGCTTAACAATAATGGCTATAGGTTTAGTGGTAGGCACGCTGTGTGGATTAATAGTTAATGCAATTCACAAACCTGATTTTTTACGTCCCAGCGCACAAGAGCAAAAACACCAAGTAAAAGTTTTGCCCACTAAAATAATAAGAATTAGCAAATCTGTGTGGATGTTTGCCATTATTCCAAGTTTAATCATTGCGTTTTTAATTGCATTTAATGTGGACTTTAACCAATTTGGTCAATATACCAGCACCGGTATTAGCTTATTTGGTGCAGCAATGGCACTGTTTACGGTTGTTATATGGGCCTACTCTTCTAAAGGTGAAACCTATAAAGAAATTACCTCAGAAGACGATGAATGTAATCCGCCTTCTAAGCTTATAAAAGTATTACAAGATACCCATTTTGTAACTGCATGGGTGGTGGCTTCGTTCATGCTGTTTGAAATATTAGTCAGTGTGGTAGGGCTTGATTTAAAAACCTGGTTTATGCACTACGCCTATTTAGCACCGTTAATTGCAGTCGTCATTGGTTTTTTACCTGGCTGTGGGCCACAAATAATTGTAACCACGCTTTATATACAGGGCATTATTCCTTTTAGTGCATTAGCTGCCAATGCGATTTCAAATGATGGCGATGCGTTGTTTCCTGCCATTGCAATGGCGCCAAAAGCGGCTGTAATTGCTACCTTGTATACCTCTATACCTGCTTTAGTTGTTGGTTACGGGCTTTACTTTTTAAGTTAACAGTTTAAAAAATCATAAGTACAAAAAAGCTCAGCAATTGCTGAGCTTTTTTAATGTTAGCGTATTATTTATACAGAAACAGGTTCAGCCGCTAACTCTTTTGGATTTGGGCCATAATCGTTCTCACCTTCATGTGAGTCTTGCGCAAGGAATACAATTATAACAATCCAGCCAATGATTGGCACTAACCAAAGTAGCTGCCACCAGCCAGAGCGGCCAGTATCGTGTAAACGGCGTGCGCCAGCGCTCAATTGAGGAATTAACAGTGCCAAGCTATAGATAGTACCAATTACAGCTACACCCATAAGCTCATCAACAACACCTAGTACTATGCTGATTAATAAATTTATTAAGTAAAACATCCAAAATGCTTTACGGCGATTACGTCCTGAAAAATCTGCGTAGCTACGCAGCGCGTTCATATAATGTTCCATTACAATTCCTTAGTGTTAGTTTTTATATTCCCTAATGGGTTTAATTTTTATTACTTTTTAGTAACACTTGTATCTTAATTAAAAACACCGCGCTTTAAAACAAAAAACCAGCAAATTGCTGGTTTTTTTGTCAGTTTAATTTTTAACTCATTGCCATCATCATCGCCGATGGGTTTTCTAAATACGATTTCCACAAATTATTAAAGCGAGCAATTGTACCGCCATCAATAACACGGTGATCGCCTGACCAACTCACTTGCATAATAGCTTTGCTAACAACTTGGCCGCTTTCATCAAAGCGCGGTAAGTGTTGTAACTTCCCTAATGCTACAATAGCAACTTCTGGCTTATTAATAATCGGGGTCGCAATAGTGCCGCCAATTGACCCAATATTTGAAATGCTAATGGTGCCCCCTTTTAAGTCATCTGGTGCTACGCGCCCCTCGCGTGCTGCATCAGTTAAGCTTGTTAAACTGTTTGCAACTTCAACAATACTCTTAGATTGGCACGATTTAATATTAGGCACTAGCAAACCCACTTTTGAATCCACTGCTACCCCAATATTATGATCGTCAAAGTAGGTAAGCTCAGTGCAATCATCATTTACTTTAGAATTAAGCACTGGGTACTCTTTCATCGCAAGCGATAACGCTTTGATAAAAAATGGCATCATAGTGAGCTTTACACCTTGCGCTTTATACTGCTCTTTTAAACTCGCTCGCAGGGCAATTAATTGCGTTAAATCTATCTCGTCACTAAAGGTAAAGTGAGGGATTGTAGAGACCGAGGCCATCATTTGCTTTGCCATAGCCGCTTTAATGCCTTTAATTGGCTCTGCTCGCATACCACCGTTTTGTGTTTGTGGCGATTGTGGCTCTTTATTTTGAGTAACGCTGTTTTTAGTAGTAGCACTGCTAAGTGGTGATGTATCTATTGTGTTAGGTACCTCACCTTTAATAAATTCTTCTATGTCTTGTTTATAAATGCGGCCATTTTTACCGCTGCCCGGTACGCACGTTAAATCAACATCAAGCTCTCGCGCTTTGCGCCTTACAGCTGGAGAGGCAACCGCTTTTTTATTAACAACTTTATTTGCTGTTGTTTGCTGCGTTGCTACAGATTTATCTGCCGCTTTACTTTGTGCTTTTACAACGGCGTCGTTTACATCTACATTGGGTTTAGCTGTACTGCCGGCTATGCTCATTTGAAATAACGGGCTATGTACCTGAGCAATTTCACCTTTTTGATAGTAAAGCTTTTGCACTGTACCTGTGTATTTAGCCGGAATTTGTACCAGCGCTTTGTCGGTCATTACATCACACACAGCCTGATCTTCTTGTATTTCATCGCCCTCGGCCACTAGCCAATCAACAATTTCACACTCAACAATCCCCTCACCAATATCTGGAAGAATAAAATCTTCTAAATGCTCTGACGATGCGTTATCGCTTTGTGTATTTTGCACTTGTTCTGTGTGTGTTTCATCGCTTTGGTTTTGCTCATCGGCTACATTCATAGCAAACAAGGGTGCATGTACCTGGGCTATCTCTCCTTTTTGATAATACAATTTAGTGATTACGCCATCGTGCACAGCCGGAATTTGCACCAGGGCTTTATCAGTCATCACGTCACAAATGGGTTGATCTTCTTTTACTGTGTCACCCTCTTGTATTAGCCATTCAACCACTTCGCACTCAACAATGCCTTCACCAATATCGGGTAATATAAAATCTTTAGCCATGGTATCCCCTAAAAATCCATTGATTGTTTAATTGCGGCCATTACTTTTAGCGCATCAGGCACATATTCTTTTTCAAGTGCTAATGGGTAAGGTGTATCTAACCCACATACTCGCATAATAGGTGACTCAAGGTGTAAAAAGCACTCTTGCTGAATAGTCGCCGCAATTTCGGCACCAAAGCCATTGGTAATAGGCGCTTCGTGGCTTATCACTAAACGTCCTGTTTTAGTGACCGACTTAGCAATTGTCTCAACATCCCAAGGTAATATGCTTCTAAGGTCAATCACCTCACAACTAATGCCTTGTTCATTGGCTTGTTTTGCTGCGTTTTCAACAATCTCCATTTGCGCGCCCCACGCAAGTACAGTGATATCTGTACCTTCTTGTACTACTTCTGCTTTACCCAGCTCAATGGTGTAATCATCCTCTGGTACTTCGCCGGTAGAAGCGCGGTATAAACGTTTAGGCTCGAAGAAAATAACGGGGTTATCGTCTTTAATACTTGCTCGTAGTAACCCTTTTGCTTGGTACGGGTTACGCGGTACCACTATTTTTAACCCTGGCGTATGGGCAAAATATGCCTCTGGCGATTGTGAGTGATATAAGCCCCCCGCAATACCGCCACCATACGGGGTGCGAATCGTTAAATTGCCCACGTTAAATTCATTACCACTGCGGTATCTAAACTTGGCAGACTCATTAACTATTTGGTCAAATGCCGGAAAAATATAATCAGCAAATTGTATTTCAGCAAGTGCAGGCGCGCCAAACGCGGCTAAGCCATTGGCAAAACCTAAAATACCTTGCTCTGTAAGCGGTGTGTTAAATACGCGGTGTTTACCGTACTTTTCTTGCAAACCTGAGGTCGCTCTAAAAACACCACCAAAATAGCCAACATCTTCACCAAAAATACACGCCTGAGGGTGCTCATTCATGGTGATATCGAGTGCAGAATTAATTGCGTGTAGCATGTTCATTTTAGCCATTACTTAATTCTCCCTGCTGTGATTGGGTACGCATCTGGGTGCTGCTTTATATGTGCTTTTAAATCGTTATATTGGCGCTCAAGTGAAGGAATCGGCATATCGTAAACATCTGATATTAGCTCTTCAAGCGCTGGCTTTTGCACTTTTTCAGCACGTTTAAGGGCGGCTAAAATATCTTCACGAATAGTGTCTTTCGCTTTAGCATCGTCCTCTTCGTTTAACCACTCTTGTTTGATCAACCATTTTTTAAATTTATCAATTGGGCAAACTTTATGCGTGGCCTCTTCATCTTTTGAGCGATAACCACTTGGATCATCTGAGGTTGAGTGAGCACCTAATCTGTACGCTATTGATTCAATTAATACCGGCTCGCCCTGCGTTGCTGCAATTTCGCGGGCCTTTTGTGTTGCTGCAAACACGGCTAATGCATCTGAGCCATCAACTCGTATGGTTTTAATGCCATACCCTACGCCTCGCGATGCTATACCATCGCCTTTAAATTGCTCATCTGCAGGTGTTGATATTGCATACCCGTTATTACGTGCAAAAAATATAACAGGGGCTTTGTGTACCGCAGCCATATTTAAACCCGCATGAAAGTCACCTTCAGATGCTGCGCCCTCACCAAAGTAACAAATAGTCACATTATCTATGGTGCTTGCAAGTTCGCCGGTTTTTGCGTCAATGTGTTTTACTTTTTGCCCGTAGGCATACCCTGTAGCTTGAGGAATTTGCGTACCGAGGGGCGATGATATGGTCATATAATTTAATTCTTTTGAACCATAATGAATCGGCATTTGGCGGCCTTTTCCTAAATCTAATTCATTAGAAAACATTTGATTCATAAATTGGTCAAGCGTAAATCCGCGGTAATGCAAAGCGGCTTGCTCGCGGTATTGCGCCATAATCATGTCATCTTGATCAAGTGCGGCAGCAGAGGCTGTAACAGCGGCTTCTTCACCTAAACATTGCATATAAAAGCTTACGCGGCCTTGGCGCTGCGCCCCTTGCATCCGCTCATCGAGTAGGCGAATAAAACGCATTGTTTCGTATAGTTTAATCGCTGTGTGTTTAGAAATAGTCGGTGCGGTAGCACTAGGATGAATGTCGCCGTCCTCAGTTAAAATACTAAGGGTTGGAATAGTTAGCGCATGACCGTCTATAAACTCGAGGTCGTGGTTAATATTCAGCGATACGTTATTTGGATTACTCATAACCTACCTTCTCTTGTTGTCTGTGATACAGCACCCCTTTTAAGTTTTTATTATGGGTGAGGCTTGCGAATAAACTTTGCAGCATCTGCGCTGTATTTAATTAAAGCTGCCACCACCTTACGTTAACGTAAGATGTTATTCAACAAGTGTAAGACGAAACAAAAGTAAAATACGATTAAAAAGATGGAAAGTTAACTGTACGCATTTATTAAACTAATAAAAACATACAGTTAAATATTTAAGGTAAGTGGTCTGATGAGTTTTATTAGACGAAATTACTATCTACTTGCATAGGAATAACGGTAAGCAATGCCCTTTGCCCAAGCGCAACGTGCGCATTTGGAAAAATAATAGCTTCCCCTTCCACATCGGCATAATAAGGGGTATCGCCGTCTGTTGCTAGCAACTCACCTTTAGCAAACCCTGTGAAATTTTCTGCATCATCAGAAAACGGAAAGCTAAAGTCCTGCTGCGTTCTATTAATTGTGCGATGCACGGCAAACAGCTCAAAATCACTTGCATTAAATTGAGGGTATTGGACTTCTTTTTGGCTAATTAATGCAGTTAGCGTTTGCTTGGTTTTTGCAAAGCGAGCCATGTCGTTTTCACCAAACGGTTTAACTTGACCCAGTTCAACGGTAAATGAATCAGCGCCATGAACAAACGAAGAATAGTAACTGAATGTGGTTGCCGGTGATTTCATCATTAATACGGTATTTACACCGCAGCTAAGTAAAAATTGTAACTGTGATTTTTTCCATGGTTTACCATGAAGATAAGGATACACAGCGAATTTTTCATTTTTTGAGCCACGTATAGCAGTATGTAAATCATAATGATAACGTGCACTGCCTTGCTCACCTCGTGTAAAAAAGTCAGTTACATACTCTTCTAGTTTTGCTGCGCGTTTGCGCTCATCGTTCATTGGCACACCTTCAACAGTGTGGTGGCCGTTAAACAAACGGTTTAGGTTTTCTTCTACAAAACGCAGGCCAATATTTATTGATTTTGGATTACCAAATATAAAGAGCACACGCTGATTTAATGCAAGCTCACCTTTTATTATGGTTTTTATTAGCTCGTCACATATTTCTATAGGTGCGGTTTCGTTACCGTGTACAGCGCTTGAAAGCACAACATCTTTTGTTGTTGTACCCTGAGGTTGAAATTCAATAACACCTGTATCGTGAACAGTTACGCGCGTGCCATGTACTAGCGTGAATTCACTTGCCTCTAAATGCCATTCATTGTCGCGACTGAGTGTTAAAAAGTCGCCGCTATTTATTAGTTCATTTAAATAATCTGGTTTGGCTAACATGATAAGCCCTTTTATAGTGTGAGAGATACAAACAAAAACGGCTGAATAAATCAGCCGTTTTTAAATAGTGTAAGCCGTGTTAGCTGATCACAGAATCAACTAATTGCTTCGCTTCTTTTTCTAGTAGTGCTAAATGCTCTTCACCTTTGAAAGACTCAAGATAAATTTTATAAATATCTTCAGTACCAGAAGGACGCGCTGCAAACCAGCCGTTTTCAGTCACTACTTTTAAGCCGCCAATGGCCGCATCATTGCCAGGGGCATGAGTCAATTTTTGTAAAATAGGTTCGCCAGCTAATGTATCGGCTTTAACATCGCTTGCACTAAGTGCTTTTAAACGTGACTTCTGCGCACTGCTAGCAGGGGCATCTAAACGCTTATATAGTGGAGAGCCAAATTCTTGCTCTAGCTCTTTATAAAGCGCTGATGGTGTTTTACCCGTTACTGCGAGTATTTCAGCTGCAAGTAACCCCATAATAAAACCGTCTTTGTCGGTACACCATACGCTGCCATCAAATCGTAAAAACGCAGCACCCGCACTTTCTTCGCCACCAAAGGCAAGCTTGCCTTTGTTTAAGCCATCGACAAACCACTTAAAGCCTACCGGCACTTCTTTAACTTTACGCTCATTACGAGCTACTACGCGGTCAATCATTGAGCTAGAAACCAGCGTTTTGCCAATTTCTACACTGCTGTCCCAGTCGCGGTGTTTTAATAAATAATCAATCGCTACCGCTAAAAAGTGATTAGGATTCATTAACCCATCTGGGGTAACAATGCCATGGCGGTCGTAATCTGGGTCGTTGCCAATAGCAATATCAAAGTCGTCTTTTAATTTAATTAAATTAGCCATTGAGTAAGGTGATGAACAATCCATACGAATTTTGCCATCTTTATCAAGTGGCATAAATGCAAAACGCGGATCAACACTGTCGTTTACTACGGTTAAATCTAAATTATATTTTTGCGCTATTAATGGCCAAAAGTTAATACCAGAGCCACCTAGCGGGTCAATACCTACTTTAATACCCGCATCGCTAACGGCTTTTAAATTAACGATACTTTCTAAGTCGTTAATGTATGGCGTCATTAGGTCTTCGTATTTAATAAACCCTGAACGCGATGCTTTAGCAAATGGAAACAGCTCAACTTCTACTAAATCTTCTAATAGTAATTGATTTGCTCTGTCTTCAATCCATTTAGTTACGTCGGTATCTGCTGGGCCGCCGTTAGGTGGATTGTATTTAAAGCCACCGTCTTCTGGCGGGTTATGTGAAGGCGTTACCACAATACCGTCGGCTAATTCGTTAGGATTTAATTTGTTATGGCAAACAATAGCATGGCTAATGACAGGGGTTGGCGTGTAATCGTGATTTTGCTGGGTAATTACTTGCACCTCATTAGCTACTAATACTTCTATGGCAGAGTTAAAAGCAGCTTCACTTAATGCATGCGTATCTTTACCTAAAAAAAGCGGACCAAAAATGTCGTTTTGCTTTCTGTAGTCACAAATAGCTTGTGTAATGGCTAAAATATGAGATTCGTTAAACTTAACATCGTAAGAGCAACCACGGTGACCCGACGTACCAAAAGCAACACAATGCTCTGGGTTTTGCTCTAAGTCTGGCTCATTTAAGTAATAAGCCGATACCAGTTTTGGTACGTTAACTAAAGTTGAATGTGGCGCAGTTTTCCCAGCACCTGAATGAATAGCCATGTTTATTTCCTTACAAGTAATCGCGAATTTCTTCTGCTTGCTCTGCTGAATAACCTAAGCACAGCGCAACCTCGTGTAGCATCATTTTTTTACGTGTCGTGTTTGAATTTGTCATTACCCAGTACTCACTGTCGGTAATGTTTTTAGGGTTCATACTACTGCCGCTATTAACTAAGTCTTCTTTGCTGGTTGCAAAGTAAACGCGGTCGCGCCCTTTTATATCAAGCACAGCACTAAACTCTTTTTTATGCGTTCTATAAAAAGCACTTAAAATAAATAAAAACCTGCCTACCACCCCTTTTTGCATTGCTAGTTCTTCTTTATTTAGAATATTAAATACATTAGCGTTTGTTTGCTTCACGGGTGTGACAACCTCTTGCTCTTGGCTGTCGTTAGTAGCTGGCGTGTCGTCAATTGGGGCTTGAGTAGCTGTTTGATTGTTTTGATTGTTCTTAGCAACGGGAGTGTTGTCATCACCGTTTAGATTTAATAAACGACGTAAAATAGTGGATGCGCTTTCACCAATACTTTGTGTATTGCTAGCAATATACTGATATAACTCGTCGTCTATGTCGATTTGTTTCATGTTGTTCCTGTCATTACGGGCCACATTTTTTCTTTCCCCGTGATTATACCCAAACCAAATATAAATGCGAGTTACAACAAGCACTCGCACAAACATATCCTATAAACACGCTAATAAAGGTGTGTTGATTATTTGCTTATAAACCCAATGTAGTAATTAACAGCTTTTAAAAGTACTACCCATATTTTTATCTCCATTAGGCTGGTAACACCAAATAGCCCACAACTGGCGTAAAAATAAACGGTGTTACCCCATAAAAGGCGCGTGCAGAGCAGTTAACCGTTATATCTTTTGCTTTTTAGGGCAATGCTCGGCAAACTAAGCCAAAATTTTAGGAGGCGGTCATGCTATTAAACTATAAACAATACGGTGAAGGTCCGGATGTTGTGATCATCCATGGTTTATTTGGCTCTTTAGAAAACCTAAATGTTATTGCAAAACCATTGAGCGAGCACTTTAGGGTAACGAATGTAGATTTGCGTAACCATGGCGCTTCACCGCACAGTAATGAAATGAACTACCCTGCAATGGCCGCAGATATTGTTGAGCTAATGAACGCGTTAAATATTAACAATGCGCACCTGATTGGCCATTCAATGGGCGGTAAAGTGGCGATGGAAGTGGCGCTAATGCATAGCCAAAAAGTAAATAAGCTGGTGGTACTTGATATTGCCCCTGTGAGTTACCCTGCCCGCCACACACAAATTATTAATGCACTAAAAAAAGTGGCAACTAGCCAGGTTACTGATAGAAAACAAGCCGATGCTATTATGAGCGAGTACATTAATGAGCTAGGTGTTAGGCAGTTTTTACTAAAAAGCTTAGCTAAAAACGACGATGGACAGTACAAATGGCGATTTAATTTAGATGTACTTGATGAAAAATATTCGACAATCACCGCCAATGTTAATGAAAACAATTCTTGTTTGTGCGATACTTTGTTTATCAAAGGCAACGATTCTGATTACATACTGCCAGAATACCGCGATGAAATAACAAAGCGCTTTAAAAATACACGAGCAAAAATTATACACGGTGCAGGACATTGGCTTCATGCACAAAAACCCGCTGCAGTTAATAAAGCAATAAATGACTTTTTAACAGGGCTTTAATGCAATTTTAATCATGTGTTTTTGGTTATCCGTACTAAATTAATGCATATTTATATGCTATAGTACGCGCCGTTTAATTTAAAGGTTATACGTTGATGGTCAGTCAGTTTATTAACGAATTTGATACCCTAGGGTTGTACTTTGGCTTAGCCGGTATTTTTGTATTCATCGGCCTGGCAATTAAAGACGTACTTAATAGTGGTAACGTACCTAAGTTTGGTCGCTACATTGTGTGGGGCGTCCTCTTTTTAGGGTGTTCTGGCTTTATTGCGAAAGGACTTATACAAGTTTTTTGGCAAGGTGCAGGTGTAGGTTAGGCATGGCGAAGTCAGAAACAGATAGAACAACTCCCGATTTATTTGAATACGAAAAGCGCCCAGGCAGGCCTAAAACGAACCCTTTACCAAGGGATATGCAGTTAAAGGTTAATAAACGTAATCAAATAAAACGAGATAAAGCACGCGGTTTAAAGCGTGTAGAATTTAAAGTTTCATCACAGTTATATCAGGCACTGAGTGATATGGCAGATGCACAAAATATTAGCCGTAGTGCGCTGATTGAAACAATTTTACAAGAAAGATTGGCTATTGATAGATAAAAGGTTTGAAGTCCATGGCAAGTGTAGGCATTTTTTTCGGAAGTGACACAGGTAATACAGAACACGTAGCAAAAATGATCCAAAAAGAATTGGGTAAAAAGCTTGTGGCTGTACACGATATTGCAAAAAGCTCTAAAGAAGAGATTGCAGAGTTCGATTTAATCTTATTCGGTATTCCTACTTGGTACTACGGTGAAGCACAATGTGATTGGGATGACTTTTTCCCTGAGCTTGAAGAAGTAGACTTTGAAGGTAAGCTAGTGGCTATTTTTGGTTGTGGCGACCAAGAAGACTACGCAGAATACTTTTTAGACGCTATGGGTATGATCAACGATATCGTTACCGAGCGCGGTGCTATTGTGGTTGGCCATTGGTCTAGTGAAGGCTACGACTTTGAAGCATCTAAAGGTATGGCTGATGACACGCACTTTGTAGGCTTAGGTATTGATGAAGACCGCCAACCTGAATTAACAGAACAACGTGTTAAAGCATGGTGCGCACAAGTATATGATGAAATGTGCTTAAGCGAACTAGCAGACTAACCTCCCCCCCCCTTTTATCGCTAACTGTTTAAATAATTATCAAACAGTTAGCGACTTTAGAATTAATAGCAAAATTGATCAATTGTTCTTTGCACTCAGTGCTTAGGCGCGTTATCCTTGTTATTGCTAATGTGTCGTGTGCATCTGTAAGAGATGTCTAGTATAACCAAACAAATTTGAGACAGATTTAATGACTGATCATAACTTGGAACTTAAAAAAGCCGGTTTAAAAGTAACTTTACCGCGTATTAAAATCTTAGAAATTCTACAATCTCCAGATAACCAACACATCAGCGCTGAAGATGTATACAAAATTCTTTTAGATTTAGGTGAAGAAATTGGTCTTGCGACTGTTTACCGTGTATTAAACCAATTTGATGACGCAGGTATTGTAAGCCGTCACCATTTTGAAGGCGGAAAGTCAGTATTTGAACTTTCTGGCAGCACTCACCACGACCACCTAGTGTGTTTAAAATGTGGCAAAGTTGTTGAATTTGAAGATGACTTAATTGAACGTCGCCAGTTAGAAATAGCCGAAGAAAACGGTATTACACTAACAAATCACTCTTTATACCTATACGGTGAGTGTCAGGACAAAGCAGCGTGTAAGGCATTTAGCGATTCAAATAGCTAATAACGCGCTATAGTAATAAAAAAACCTGCTATTGCAGGTTTTTTTGTGTTTAAAATTAAACATTTAAACGGTGTTTAATACCAATTTGCAATAATGAGATATTATGCAAATTGGTATTATAAAAGCGTTACTGCTTCTCGATTTTAGCCCATGAATCTCTAAGACCAACCGTTTGGTTGAATACTAAATTTTCTGACTTTGTATCACGTGAGAAATAGCCAGTACGCTCAAACTGGAAGCCTTGAGCCGGTTCGGCTTTAGCAAGCGATGCTTCTAGTTTTGCATTTTCTAATACAACTAACGAATCAGGGTTAAGTGTCGATTCGAACTCTTCAGCTGCACCTGGGTTTGGTACATTAAATAAACGGTCATACAATCTAACTTCTGCATTAACCGACTCAGGCGCAGAAACCCAATGAATAACCCCTTTTACTTTACGACCGTCACTTGGGTTTTTACCTAGTGTCTCGTTGTCGTAAGTACAGTAAATAGTGGTAACTTCACCATTTTCATCTTTTTCTACACGCTGGGCTTTAATTACATAAGCACCACGTAAGCGTACTTCTTTATCAAGTACTAAGCGTTTAAATTTATTATTCGCTTCTTCGCGGAAATCTTCACGCTCAATGAAAAGCTCACGAGTAAACGGTACTTCACGACGCCCCATTTCTTCTTTATTAGGGTGGTTAGCTACCGACAATGTTTCTACTTTTTCTGCATCAAAGTTTTCTATTACAACTTTAACTGGATCGAGTACTGCCATTGCACGTGGTGCGTTTTCATTTAAGTCTTCACGGATACACGCTTCAAGCATGCCCATTTCAACCATGTTTTCTTGCTTAGTTACACCGATACGTAAACAGAACTCACGTATTGAAGCCGGTGTATAACCACGACGACGTAAACCAGCAATAGTTGGCATACGTGGGTCATCCCACCCTTCTACATAGTTATTTACAACTAAGTCGTTTAGCTTACGCTTAGACATAATTGTGTATTCAAGATTTAAGCGCGAAAACTCAATTTGCTGTGGGTGGCATTCAAGGCTGATGTTATCAAGCACCCAGTCGTATAAACGACGGTTATCTTGAAACTCAAGTGTACACAATGAATGGGTTATCCCCTCAAGCGCATCAGAAATACAATGTGTGAAGTCATACATTGGGTAAATGCACCACTTGTCACCTGTTTGATGGTGATGAGCAAAACGAACGCGATAAATAATTGGATCGCGAAGCACCATAAATGAGCTTGCCATATCAATTTTAGCGCGTAGAACACACTCACCTTCTTTGAATTCACCCGCGCGCATTTTTTCAAACAATGCGAGGTTTTCTTCTACTGAGGTGTCTCTGTATGGGCTGTTTTTACCCGGCTCTTTTAACGTACCGCGATACTCGCGTGCTTGATCGGCCGTTAAAAAACAAACGTACGCTAAGCCTTTTTCAATAAGCTCTACTGCATAGCCGTATAGGGTATCAAAATAGTTTGACGAATATTTTATCTCACCACTCCAGTTGAAGCCTAACCACTGCACGTCTTCTTTGATTGAATTAACGTAGTTAATATCTTCTTTTTCTGGGTTTGTATCATCAAAACGTAGGTTACATAAACCATCGTAATCTTTTGCAATGCCAAAATTCAAACAAATTGATTTTGCATGGCCAATATGTAAAAAGCCATTTGGTTCAGGTGGAAAACGTGTATGCGTAGTTGCATGTTTGCCACTTGCTAAATCTTCATCAATTCGAGTTCTTATAAAGTTACTTGGGCGATTCTCAATTTCCGCCATAGGAGTGCGATCCTCTGAATATTCGTGATAACAAAACTAATGCATTATTACAAAAACAAACACTAACATACAGCACTAGATGCGGGTTTATTCTAGTTATTATGGCAATGGTGCATTAGTTTATTACTTAAATTTGTTTTAGCGCAATATTTGAGTCATGAAAGGCATTTATAGTACCTAAACTTAAGCTCCTTAAAAGGATTCAAAGATGGCCAGTTCTACACAACACAGAGTTTATATTCCAACAAATGCGCGAGCTAATCACTATTTACTCGCTGAAATTACACCCACTGATGACTTTTACACTAGTTTTAGCGATATCGATAGTTGCTATACCCGCATTGCCAAGCAACTATTTGCAAGCTGTGATGAATACGAGCTACATAATGTACATCTACTCGCTAACGACAAATTACCCGTGGTCAGATTTCATGATGAGTCGTATCAATTAGAAACAGCAAAGCAAATGTTGTTTTTTTACAACCCGCGTTACCACGAAGCGCACAAACTACACTACACCCCTGCTTTTAAAAGTAAAAAAATTCGCTTGTTATTTTTAGCCACCGGTGATGATTTACGCGCAAGCTCGGCACAATTTCACAGCAGGGTGCAAAAAGTGTTAGATAATTTACAAACACAATTATTTATTGAGCAACCCCAGTTTAAGCTTCGCGATCATCAGCATTTAACCTATGACTTATTTGCCAAGAGCAAAGGCTGTAACCAAAGTTACGGCTACAAACTTAGAAGCCTATACCCTCGTTATTTAGCTCGCCAATGTAAAATACCCGCCGAGCATGCAGAAATGACCTATGCAACGTTTTCTATACCGGTTTCGCGCGGCATTAAAACGCAATTTCAAAGCTTAATAAACAAAAATAATTACACTGAGTTTTATAACTACTTTGCCCAATCATTTAAAGGGTGCTGCGATCGATACGAATTATCTCACGGCGCTATGGTTGCTAATGGTGCAAGGCCCATAGTGCGTAATAGCCAAATAGATAAAAATGATGGGAATTCAGAATTGCAAAAAATAAGTTTTGATGTGAATGGCACAGCCACGCAAATACATATTTTTTTCAATGCTGAAAAATTAGTTGAGTCACTACATTTTGTGATTGTTGCCACCCATAAAGATAAACATGAAATGGGCTACGGCCGCTTTATGAATCAAGTAGAAAAAACAATACACGCTATGTGCTCAGAGCTGGCAATAAATAAAGAACGACAAGATTTATTAGTACGGTTTTTTCAACACATTAGTTACCCATACTAATTTTTTAGCCAATAACAAAAAGGCTCGCAAATGCGAGCCTTTTTAAAGATTAAGCAAACTGATTACCAGCCTGTTTTCTCTTTAAGTGCTTTACCGATATCAGCAAGTGAACGTACAGTTTGTACGCCAGCAGCTTCTAGTGCAGCAAATTTCTCATCAGCAGTACCTTTACCGCCTGCGATGATTGCGCCAGCGTGACCCATACGCTTACCTTCTGGTGCAGTTACACCAGCAATGTAAGAAACAACAGGCTTAGTTACGTTAGCTTTAATGTACTCTGCAGCTTCTTCTTCTGCAGTACCACCAATTTCACCAATCATTACGATTGCTTCAGTTTGTGGATCTTTTTCGAACATTTCTAGCACGTCGATAAAGTTAGTACCTGGGATTGGGTCGCCACCAATACCAACACACGTAGACTGACCAAAACCAGCGTCTGTAGTTTGTTTAACTGCTTCGTACGTTAAAGTACCAGAGCGAGAAACAATACCTACTTTACCAGGCTTGTGGATGTGACCAGGCATGATACCAATCTTAGTCTCACCAGGAGTGATAACACCTGGACAGTTAGGACCGATCATACGAACACCAGAGTTATCAAGCTTAACTTTAACGTCAACCATGTCTAGTGTTGGGATACCTTCAGTGATACAAACAATTAGCTCGATGCCCGCATCGATAGCTTCTAAGATTGCATCTTTACAGAACGGTGCTGGTACGTAGATAACTGACGCTGTTGCGCCTGTTTCTTTAACTGCATCGCGTACTGTGTTGAATACTGGAAGACCAAGGTGCGTTTGACCGCCTTTACCTGGGCTTACACCACCAACCATTTGTGTACCGTACTCAAGCGCTTGCTCAGAGTGGAAAGTACCTTGGCCACCAGTGAAACCTTGACAGATAACTTTTGTATCTTTATTGATTAATACAGACATTATTTGCCCTCCGCAGCAGCTACAACTTTCTCAGCAGCGTCTGTTAGTGATTCAGCAGCGATGATATCTAGGCCAGAGTTCTTAAGAACGTCACGACCTAATTCAGCGTTAGTACCTTCTAAACGTACAACTACAGGCACGTTTACACCTACTTCTTTAACTGCGCCAATGATACCTTCAGCAATCATGTCACAACGTACGATACCACCAAAGATGTTAACTAAAACAGCTTTTACGTTATCGTCAGAAAGGATGATTTTGAATGCTTCAGAAACACGCTCTTTAGTCGCGCCGCCACCAACATCTAGGAAGTTAGCTGGCTTGCCGCCGTGTAGGTTTACGATGTCCATAGTGCCCATCGCTAGGCCTGCACCGTTAACCATACAACCTACGTTACCATCTAGTGCTACGTAGTTAAGCTCGAAGCTTGCTGCGTGAGCTTCACGTGCATCTTCTTGAGATGGATCGTGCATTTCACGGATTTTTGGTTGACGGTAAAGTGCATTACCATCGATACCGATTTTGCCGTCAAGACAGTGAAGGTTACCTTCGTCTGTGATTACTAACGGGTTGATTTCAAGAAGAGCGAAATCAAAATCGTTGAACATGTTGCCAAGACCCATAAAGATCTTAACGAACTGCTTCATTTGTGTAGGGTTAAGACCCAGTTTAAAACCTAACTCACGTGCTTGGTAAGCTTGAGGACCCACTAATGGATCGATCTCTGCTTTGTGGATAAGCTCTGGAGTTTCTTCAGCAACAGTTTCAATTTCAACACCGCCTTCAGTAGACGCCATGAAAACAACTTTGCGAGAAGCACGGTCAACAACTGCACCTAAGTACAATTCGTTAGCGATATCTGTACAGCTTTCTACTAAAATTTTAGCAACAGGCTGACCATTTTCGTCTGTTTGGTAAGTAACTAAGTTTTTACCTAACCAGTTAGCAGCGAATTCTTTTACTTCTTCGATTGTTTTAACTAGCTTAACACCGCCAGCTTTACCACGGCCACCTGCGTGAACCTGAGTTTTAACAACCCACATATCACCGCCAATTTTTTCGGCAGCTGCTGCAGCTTCTTCAGGTGTATCGCAAGCGAAACCTTGAGAAACTGGTAAACCATATTCGGCAAAAAGTTGTTTTGCCTGATACTCATGCAAATTCATGATGCTTTATCCAATTTTTTATACTAAAAGAGCTGAATATTTATGCAAATAAACAGCTATCCCAAATTGCGCACCTAGTATAGATCCCAAGGCTTAACATGAAAACCCCAGTAACACCAAAGGCGCAAAAAAAAAGCTGTGAATTGTCATTCACAGCTTATATTTCATACTACTCGATTAAACATCCAGTAATAAGCGAGTTGGATCTTCAAGTAACTCTTTAATAGTCACTAAGAAACCAACAGATTCTTTACCATCGATTTGGCGGTGATCGTAAGATAGTGCCAAATACATCATAGGAAGAATTTCAACTTTACCATTTACAGCCATAGGACGCTCTTGGATTTTGTGCATACCCAAGATTGATGACTGTGGTAAGTTAATAATAGGCGTAGAAAGTAACGAACCAAATACACCACCGTTAGTAATGGTAAAGTTACCACCTGTCATATCGTCAAGTGTTAGTTTACCGTCACGGCCTTTAAGGGCTAATTCACGAATACCTTTCTCGATTTCAGCAACAGATAGTTTGTCGCAATCTTTAAGTACTGGTGTAACTAAACCACGTGGTGTAGATACAGCGATGCTGATATCAAAGTAATTGTGGTAAACAATATCGTCACCATCAATTGATGCATTTACGTCAGGGAAACGCTTAAGTGCTTCAGTTACTGCTTTCACGTAGAAAGACATAAAGCCTAAACGAATACCGTGACGCTTCTCGAATACTTCTTGGTATTGCTTACGAAGGTCCATGATAGGTTTCATGTTTACTTCGTTAAATGTAGTTAACATTGCTGTTGAGTTTTTCGCTTCTAATAAACGATTAGCAATGGTTTTACGTAAGCGCGTCATTGGTACACGTTTTTGTGTACGGTCACCCATAGGTGCAGCAGGTGCTGAAGCAGCTTCTTTTTTAGCAGCTGGAGCAGGTGCTTTTAAGAAAGTATCAACGTCTTCTTTAGTTACACGGCCGTTTTTACCTGTGCCTTTAATTTTAGACGCATCAAGCCCTTTTTCAGCGATTAAACGACGTACAGACGGCGTTAACACATCTGAGCTATCGTTAGACTCACTTGCAGCAGGCGCTTCTTCTGCTTTAGCTGCAGGTGCCGCTGGAGCGCCGCCCGCTTTAACGTTACCAATAACTTGCTCGCCAAGTACAGTATCGCCTTCTGCGTTTAGTTGCTCGCCCATGATACCGTCTTCTTGAGCTACTACTTCAAGAACAACTTTATCAGTTTCAATATCTACCAAGTTTTGGTCGCGAGTTACCGCTTCACCTGGTTGTACATGCCATGTAGCAATTGTTGCGTCTGCAACTGATTCTGGAAGTACAGGTACTTTAATGTCCACTTCTTTACCTTCTGATGCTGGAGCTGATTGCGCCGCAGGCGCGTCTTCTGATTTTTCAGGTGCGGCTTCTTCTTTAGCCGGAGCACTGTCACTTGCTGGTGCTGCATCAGCATCACCAAGTAAACCGATAACTTGGTCGCCAAGTACCGTTGCACCTTCTTCTTGTGATATTTCAGTAATTACACCGTCATTTTGTGCAACCACTTCTAAAACCACTTTATCTGTTTCAATGTCTACTAAGTTTTGGTCACGGCTTACTTTGTCGCCTACACTTACATGCCATGTAGCAACGGTAGCATCTGCAACCGACTCAGGAAGAACAGGAACTTTAATTTCTGTGCTCATTGCTTATCCTTTCTTTTGTATAGTAAGCGCGTCTGCAACGAGCGCTTGTTGTTCTTTAGTATGTACTGACATGTAACCACACGCTGGAGATGCCGACGCCTTACGCCCTGCGTAAGTCAATTTAGCACCCTGTGGGATTGCATCAATAAAGTGATGTTGCGAACAGTACCAAGCACCTTGATTTTGTGGCTCTTCTTGACACCAAACAAAATCAGTAACGTGTTGGTAACGTTCCATAATCGTGTCCATTTCTGCATGCGGGAACGGGTATAACTGCTCCACACGTATAATAGCAATGTTGTCTTGCTCAAGCTTACGACGCTCTTGTAATAGTTCGTAGTAAACTTTACCACTACAAAATACTACGCGTTCTACTTTCTCAGGGTTAATATCATCGATTTCGTCGATCATATTATGGAATACACCTTGTGAAAGTTCTTCAAGTGAAGATACCGCAAGTGGGTGACGAAGTAGTGATTTTGGTGTCATTACAATCAATGGACGACGAAGTGGTCTAACTGATTGACGACGTAGCATAGCGTAAACTTGTGCAGGTGTTGAAGGAACACACACTTGCATGTTGTGATCGGCACAAAGCTGTAAGAAACGCTCTAAACGTGCAGAACTATGCTCTGGGCCTTGACCTTCATAACCATGCGGAAGCAAACATGTTAAGCCACATAAGCGGCCCCATTTTTGCTCACCAGAGCTTAAGAACTGGTCAAATACGACTTGTGCACCATTTGCGAAGTCACCAAACTGGGCTTCCCAAAGGACTAATGATGTAGGTTCAGCTGTTGCATAACCATATTCAAAAGCAAGTACCGCTTCTTCTGATAAAACAGAATCAAATACTTCAAAGGTACCTTGGTCTTCACTTAAATTTTGAAGAGGGAGGTAAGTTGAACCATCTGACTGGCTATGTACTACAGCATGGCGGTGGAAGAAAGTACCACGCCCTGAATCTTGGCCAGTTAAACGTATATCTGTGCCTTCAGAGGCAATTGTTGCATAAGCAAGTGTTTCTGCCATACCCCAATCTAGTGGTTTTTCGCCACTTGCCATAAGCTTACGGTCATCGTAAATCTTTTTAACACGAGACTGTGCTTTATATTGCTCAGGGAACTGCGCAACTTGTTCGCCAAGTGCTTTTAGCTTATCTACCGGTACGCTTGCGTCGTACTCAACATTCCACTCATGGCCAACATATTTTGCCCAATCAGATGAGTGCGAAGTTTCTGGCTGAATTTCTTCAACAACACAGTTACCTTCATCTAAGCCGTTACGGTATTCATCAGCTAATGCTTTAATTTCACTCTCAGTGAATGAGCCTTCAGACATAAGTTGATCAGCGTAAATTAAACGCGGAACCGCATGCTTTTTAATTTTTTGGTACATAAGAGGCTGTGTTGCATTAGGCTCATCAGCTTCGTTATGACCATGGCGGCGATAACATACTAAATCGATTACTACGTCACGTTTAAACTGGTTTCTAAAATCAAGTGCAAGTTGTGTAACAAATGCAACGGCTTCAGGGTCATCAGAGTTAACGTGGAAGATTGGTGACTGAACCATTTTAGCAATGTCAGTACAGTAATCTGTAGAACGTACGTCGTCTTGTTTTGAGGTTGTAAAACCAACTTGGTTATTTACAACAATACGGATACTACCACCACATGAGAAGGCATTTGTTTGCGACAAGTTAAATGTTTCTTGTACAACACCTTGGCCTGTAATCGCAGAGTCGCCGTGGATAGTAATAGGTAATGCTTTGCTACCTGAACTGTCACCTAAACGGTCTAAACGCGCTCTTACCGAGCCCATAACAACAGGGTTAACAATTTCTAGGTGAGAAGGGTTAAACGCAAGTGCCATATGAACATTGCCACCTTTGGTCGCAAAGTCAGATGAATAACCCATATGGTATTTAACGTCACCAGAGCTTAACGTGTCTTTGTGTTTACCAGCAAACTCATCGAATAACTCAGATGGGTTTTTACCTAACACATTAACTAGTACATTTAAGCGACCACGGTGGGCCATACCAATAACTGCTTCTTTTTGCCCGCTTTCGCCAGCACGGTGAATAAGTTCTTTAAGCATAGGAACTAACGCATCACCACCTTCAAGTGAGAAACGCTTAGCACCAGGGAACTTTGCACCTAAATATTTTTCAAGACCATCTGCTGCGGTTAATCCTTTAAGGATACGCAGTTTTTCTTCTTTAGAAAAAGTAGGTCGTGATTGAACAGATTCTAAACGCTGTTGTAACCAGCGCTTTTCTTCTGTTGATGTGATGTGCATATACTCAGCACCAATAGAACCACAATAGGTGGTTTTAAGTGCCTGGTATAGTTCACCTAAAGGCATAGTATCGCGGCCTACGGCAAACGATCCTACGTTAAATTCGCGGTCAAAATCAGCTTTAGATAAGTCGTGGTATTCTAGCTCTAAATCTCGAACACGCTCTCGTTGCCAAATGCCTAATGGATCTAGGTTAGCATTTTGGTGTCCTCGAAAGCGGAAAGCATTAATAAGTTGTAGTACTTTAACCTGTTTAAGGTCACCGCCACTACCCTCTGCTACCACTACCTCTCTATGCTTGTTTTTAGCAAGCGCCGCAAACTGTGAACGAACTTCTGAATGCTTTACTTCAACATCCACACCATCTACTTTTGGTAATTGTTCGAACACTTCTCGCCATTCTTCTGGCACAGAAGTCGCATCATCTAAATACGCTTCATAAAGCTCTTCTACATAAGCAACGTTGCCGCCGTTTAAATGTGAAGATTCTAGCCATGCCTTCATCACACCTTCGTGCATTTATAAGCCCTTTTCTTTAGCGCAGAAATTAATAGTTGTCATAACAAGATGGCTAATAAAAATATTAGCCATCTTACGTTACTAAGTGATTAAACCGCGCGGTTTAATAACATAGATTTAATTTGTCCAATTGCTTTGGTCGGGTTAAGACCCTTAGGACAAACGCTAACACAGTTCATGATACTGTGGCAACGGAACACACTGAATGCATCGTCTAGGTCTGCTAAACGTTCTTCAGTTGCCGTATCACGGCTATCAGCCAAGAAACGGTAAGCATGAAGAAGGCCTGCTGGACCAATGAACTTGTCTGGATTCCACCAGAACGAAGGACACGATGTAGAACAACATGCACATAAAATACACTCGTAAAGTCCATCTAATTTATCACGTTCTTCAATAGATTGAAGACGCTCACCAGCCGCTGGCTGATCGTTAATTAGGTATGGTTTAACTTTTTCGTACTGAGTGTAGAACTGACTCATGTCAATAACAAGGTCACGTACCACAGGTAAGCCAGGTAAAGGACGAATTACAATAGTACCTTTGCCGCCTTTTTGCAGCGTAGATAATGGTGTAATACATGCTAAACCATTTTTACCATTCATGTTAACGCCATCAGAGCCACACACGCCTTCACGACATGAGCGACGGAATGATAATGTTGGATCTTGCTCTTTTAATAATAAAAGTGCATCCAATACCATCATGTCCTGACCTTCCTCTGTTTGCAAAGTATATTCTTGCATACGAGGTGCGTTATCAACATCCGGATTGTAACGATAAACTGAAAATTGTACTTGTGCCATCGTCTCGCTCCTAGTAGGTACGTGCTTTAGGTGGGAACGCTTCACGCGTCTTAGGCGCGTAGTTTACGTCACGCTTACTCATTTCATCCGTTACCGGATTGAATACTGAGTGACATAACCAGTTTTCGTCATCACGATCTGGGTAGTCAAAGCGAGAGTGTGCACCACGGCTTTCAGTACGGAAGTTTGCAGCTACTGCAGTTGAGTAAGCTGTTTCCATTAAGTTGTCTAGTTCAAGACATTCGATACGCTGCGTGTTGAAGTCTGATGATTTATCATCGAGACGTGCATGCTGCAGACGTTCACGAATTTCTTTAAGCTCTTTAAGACCTGTCGCCATAGACTCACCTTCACGGAATACCGAGAAGTTAAGCTGCATACATTGTTGTAGGTCTTTTTTGATTTGAACTGGGTCTTCACCTTGGCCAGCCGTTGAATTTTCCCAACGGTTAAAGCGTGCAAGAGACGCGTCAATATCAGATGCTGTCGGTGCTTTAGTAATTTCAACTTCGTTTAGGTATTTACCTAAGAAGTTACCAGCAGCACGGCCAAATACAACTAAATCAAGTAATGAGTTACCACCTAGGCGGTTTGCACCATGTACAGATACACAGGCAATTTCACCTACTGCAAATAAGCCTTCTACTACTTTTTCGTTGCCGTTAGCATCGATTTGTAGCGCTTGACCATTTACGTTAGTTGGAACACCACCCATCATGTAGTGACAAGTTGGTATTACTGGAATTGGCTCTTTAGCAGGGTCAACGTGTGCGAAAGTTTTAGCAAGGTCACATACACCTGGTAGACGTAGGTTAAGCGTTTCTTCACCTAAGTGGTCAAGTTTAAGCTTAAGGTGTGGACCCCAAGGACCATCACAGCCACGGCCTTCACGGATTTCAGTCATCATTGAACGTGCTACAACGTCACGAGACGCTAAGTCTTTAGCGTTTGGTGCATAACGTTCCATGAAGCGTTCGCCATCTTTATTTAAAAGATAACCACCTTCACCACGACAACCTTCCGTTACAAGTGTACCAGCGCCTGCAATACCCGTTGGGTGGAATTGCCACATTTCCATATCTTGCATAGCAACGCCTGCACGGGCTGCCATACCAACACCATCACCCGTATTAATGTGAGCATTGGTTGTTGATGCGAAAATACGACCAGCACCGCCGGTTGCAAGTACAACAGCTTTTGATTTGAAGAAAGTGATTTCACCTGTTTCAATCTCAATTGCTGTACAGCCTACTACATCGCCATTGTCGTTTTTAACTAAATCTAGTGCATACCACTCAGAGAATACATTAGTTTGGTTTTTAACGTTTTGTTGGTATAGAAGGTGTAATAAAGCGTGACCAGTACGGTCAGCTGCTGCTGCAGTACGTGCAGCTTGTTCACCACCAAAGTTTTTCGATTGACCACCGAAAGGACGTTGGTAAACACGGCCATTTTCAAAACGAGAAAATGGTAAACCCATGTTTTCTAATTCAGTAATAGCTTCTGGGCCTGTTTGACACATGTATTCGATAGCGTCTTGGTCACCGATAAAATCGGAACCTTTAACGGTATCGTACATATGCCATTCCCAGTTGTCTTCGTGTGAATTACCTAGCGCTACTGTAATACCACCCTGTGCAGATACAGTGTGTGAGCGTGTTGGGAATACTTTAGATATTAATGCACACGTTTTGCCAGATTCGGTAATGGCAAGAGCGGCGCGCATACCAGCACCACCTGCACCAATTACTACGGCGTCAAATTCACGAACAGAATATTTCACTTAAACACCCCATAAAACGATTAGACCAATAGCTACGTAAGCAACGGCCATCAGGTTTAATACAAAGCCTAAAACAGCGCGTAGTTTAGCGTTTTTAACGTAATCCGTTAAAACTTGCCAAAGGCCAATGCGGGTATGAACCATCATGCATACAAGAGTAATAAGTGTAAAACCCTTCATTGCTAGATTAGAGAATAGGCCTGTCCAGGCTTCGAAAGTGACTTCTGGCGTTGCTAAAAAATAGCCGATAATAAAAATCGCGTATGCGGTGATTACTAGTGCCGTGGTACGTAAAGATACGAAATCTTGTACACCATCACGTTTAAGAGTTGCTTGATTTAAGACCATATCCACACCCCTGCCAGTACGGCAAATACAACGCCAAGTGCCATTGCAATTTTAGCGCTAAGGTTACCTGATTCAAGTTCTTCCCAGTGGCCCATATCCATAATGATGTGACGGATACCACCAATAAGGTGATAACCCAATACAGAAAGTGTGCCCCAAGCTATGAATTTGGCAATGAATCCGCTAAACAGACCCTTGACGAATTCAAAACCTTCAGCTGAAGAAAGAGACTCAGACCAAGCCCAAATGACAAACGTTAAAGCAAAAAATAATGCAACACCGGTGACGCGGTGAAAGATTGATGCTTTAGCCGTTGCCGGCATAGATATAGTTGTTAGATCTAGATTTACAGGTCTTTGCTTTTTCACAGTTACTTGCCCATCTTGCTCACATTGGAGCTCATCTACTTGTTTTTCTAAAACCCACCAAAATTTCTGGTGGAACTATCAAAGTAAACGTGTCAATACAGCAAAAGTTCACAAATCTGCAAAAATTACGCTGTAAAAATATGTTTACCTAAATACAAAGCGGTTTAAAACCTCCGATAGTATATATACCCAAAGGTTGTTTTACAATTCTTGTTTAGTTAGAGACGTTTGCGAATTAGCCGATAGTATAATATTTAATTAATACCGAATATTTATTATACATATATGCATAATGTTTATAAAAATTGACTTTAACCCCCTCTTTCACGTTAAAATGCGAAGATGTGCTTAAAACAAGATTTCAGAACTTTAAAAATCTAAAAATCAGAATAGATATCTTAATAGGAGATACATAGATGGCAGATAAAAAAGCCACAGTCCATATTGATGGACTAGATCCAATCGAACTTCCAATTTATCAAGGCACTGCTGGCCAAGATGTGATCGACGTACGTACGTTAGGTTCACACGGTCACTTTACTTATGACCCAGGTTTCATGTCGACTGGCTCTTGTGAATCTGCAATCACCTACATTGATGGTGGTAAAGGTGTATTACTTCACCGTGGTTACCCAATTGAGCAATTAGCTGAAGACTCTAACTACATCGAGCTTTGTTACTTACTATTAAACGGTGAGTTACCAACTAAAGAGCAATACGATGCATTTGCAAAAGAAATCACGCATAACACCATGCTTGATGAGAAAATTGCTAACTTTTTCCAAGGTTTCCGCTTCGATGCTCACCCAATGGCAATGCTATGTGGTGTAGTAGGCGCATTATCTTCTTTTTACCACGAAGATCTTGATATTACTGATGCAAGCCAACGTAAAATAAGCGCTATTAAACTTGTCGCTAAATTACCGACTATTGCAGCTATGGCGTACAAAACAAACATTGGTCAGCCGTTTGTTTACCCACGTAACGATTTAAGCTACGCAGAAAACTTCTTACACATGATGTTCTCTGTACCGGCTGAAGAATACAAAGTTAACCCTGTTACAGCTAAAGCAATGGATAAAATCTTCATGCTTCATGCTGATCATGAGCAAAACGCTTCAACGTCAACAGTACGTTTAGCAGGTTCTTCAGGCGCTAACCCATATGCATGTATTGCAGCGGGTATCGCATCTCTTTGGGGCCCTGCTCACGGCGGTGCTAACGAAGCATGTTTAAACATGTTAGAAGAGATTGGTTCTGTTGATCGTATTGATGAGTACGTAGCAAAAGCAAAAGATAAGTCTGATCCGTTCCGTCTTATGGGCTTTGGTCACCGTGTTTACAAAAACTTCGACCCACGCGCTACAGTAATGCGTCAAACGTGTCACGAAGTATTAGAAGAGCTTAACATTCAAGATCCGCTTCTTGATATTGCGATGAAGCTTGAACAAATTGCCCTTGAAGACCCATACTTTGTAGAGAAGAAACTTTACCCTAACGTTGATTTCTACTCAGGTATTATCTTAAAAGCGATTGGTATTCCAACAAGCATGTTCACTGTAATTTTTGCAATGGCACGTACTGTTGGTTGGATCACTCACTGGGATGAGATGCTATCTCAACCTGGTCATAAGATCAGCCGCCCTCGTCAAATGTATACTGGTTACACTCAACGTGACTTCGTATCAACTGACAAGCGCTAAGCTTAGTTAGTTAAAAAAGGCCGCTTTTGCGGCCTTTTTTGTGTGCTTTGCTTGTCAATTTTATGAAACCGATTACAATTCCTGCCTAAATTTATAGATGTTGAATAGCCATGCCTTCTCAAGAGTTTGATATAACAAAAATCCGCAACGACTTCCCTACGTTAAACCAAACCCTTAATGGCAACCCTTTAGTATATTTAGACTCTGGCGCAACGTCGCAAAAGCCACAAAGCGTTATTGATGGAACCACTCGTTTTTATAATTTAGGCAACGCAAACGTTCACAGAGGCCGGCACACCTTAAGCGAGCGCGCTACAGAACAATATGAAGAAGCAAGATTAAAAACAGCTGATTACTTTAACGTAAATGCTAAAGAAATCGTCTGGACAAAAGGCGCGACAGAAGCGCTAAATTTACTTGCTCATGGTCTACAAAGGCAAATTACTGGTGAAGATACGGTTTTAATTACACCCCTTGAGCACCACGCTAATATTGTACCTTGGCAGGTATTAACGCAAAATACCGGGGCTACGCTATCTGCACTCCCCCTTGAGCAAAATGCGACGTTTAATATAGCGCGCTGTATAGACATGATCACGCATACTAAAGCAAAGGTGCTGTGTATCAGCCAAGCGTCTAACGCATTAGGTAATATTACCAATTTAGGCCCATTAATAACTGCAGCGAAAGCAGTCGGCACGTTAGTTGTTGTTGATGGCGCACAAGGAGCCATGCATTTACGCCCTAATTTAAAGCAGCTTGGATGCGATTTTTATGTATTCTCAGCGCATAAAATGCTTGGCCCTACGGGTGTAGGAGGCTTATATGGTCGCTATGAATTACTTAATGCGCTTACCCCGTATCAAACGGGTGGTGAGATGATAGATACTGTAACGCTTAAAAAAAGCACCTACAGAGACGCTCCTGCTAAATTTGAGACCGGCACCCCAAATATAGCCGGCGTCATTGGCTTTAGTGCAGCAATTGATTATTTATCAGCCCTAAACATAGAACAGTTACAGCGCCATGAGCAGGCTATTTTTATTTATGCAGCCACACAGTTGAGTAAAATTGACGGAATTACTATTTATAGCGACCTGAACAATAATATTGGCACCCTTAGTTTTAATTATAAAAGTGAACACCCCTACGATTTGGCAACTTTGCTTGACGGATTTGGTATTGCAGTGCGCAGTGGACACCATTGTACGCAACCATTAATGCACCATTTAGGAGTAAAAGGCACTGTTCGAGCAAGCTTTGCATTTTATAATACCCATCAAGATGTTGATAATTTCATCAATGCCTTGAAAGAATCGATTGAATTATTAGACTAATTTAGGATAACTCATGACAAATACGTTTAAAAACGTAGTAAAACCTATACAGCAGGCGCAATCTTGGCAGCATAAATATCGCGAAATAATGCTTCTGGGCAAAACACTTCCCGCTTTAGCGGATGTACTTAAAACCGATGACGCGCTTGTGCCAGGGTGTGAGAGCAAAGTGTGGATGTTTATGGAGTTTGACGATAGCGAGAATCGTTTAGTGGTTATTGGCGATTCAGACACTCGCATTGTAAAAGGCTTATTAGCGATAATTTTAGCGCTTTATAATGGCTTAACACCTGAAGAAGTCGTGAATATTAATGCGTATGACGAATTTGAAAAATTAGGCTTAATTAAACACCTTAGTGCATCTCGAGGGAACGGAATTAAAGCAATGGTCGAAGCAATTCAAAGCATGGCAACTAACAAGCTCAATTAAACTATTGAGCTTGTTGTAAACGCTGTTTTTTATCTAAATATTTACGTACCGCTTTAGCCGCTACAAAAAAGCCAAAACTTCCGGTGATCATAGTTACCGAGCCAAACCCGTTATTACAATCCATATTCATTGTACCATCAGCATTTTGTTTAGCATGGCATACACTGCCATCACTGCCTGGGTAAACAAGTTGCTCAGTTGAGTACACACAATCAATATTAAATTTGCGTTTAGGGTTGTTACTAAAATTATATTGTTTGCGTAAAATATAACGCACTTTAGCAAGTAACGGATCTTGCGTGGTTTTAGCCACATCACCAAATGTTATTTGGCTAGGATCAGTTTGCCCACCCGCGCCGCCAGTAGTAATAATAGGCATTTTATTGCGCTTACAATGAGCAATAAGCGCTGCTTTTTCTTTAACTGCATCAATACAGTCAATGACGTAATCAAAACCTTGAATATGCTCACGAATATTTTCAAGAGTAATAAAGTCATCTATCACAGTTACTTTACACTCTGGGTTTATCAGTTCGCAGCGACTTTTCATTGCATCTACTTTGGCTTGGCCAATACTGCCGCTAAGTGCATGAATTTGCCTATTTACGTTCGTCGCGCAAATATCATCTAAGTCAATTAAAGTGATTTTACCCACGCCTGTACGTGCTAAAGCTTCGGCGGCCCAACTTCCTACACCGCCTATCCCCACTACACAAAAATGGGCTTGTTGTAGCCAGTCAAATTGTTGGTTACCGTATAGGCGTTTGATCCCGCCAAAACGAATATCTGTTACTTTTTCGCTCATTTACCAATCCAGTTGCCACGGCGATTGCCATGCTTGAAATTCTTGATGATTAATTAATTGCTGGTACTCATCACCCGTAGTAGGTAGCAAAGAGCAATTAATTTGCTCCCCATGCCATAAAAAACTTAACGCATAGGCATGAAGATACGCCCGCTCAGCTGCGCTGCCACTATAAAGTGTATCGCCTAAAATTGGCGCCCCTAAACTTTTTAATGCCACTCTAAGTTGGTGGGTTTTACCCGAATACGGCTTTAAAATATACGCCCTAAACCCCGGCTTATAACTAAAAGAATAAAAGCGGGTAATAGCCGGGTTTTGCAGGGTCGGTAAAAGCTTAAACATGCCCCTGCGAGACTTAGCCATATCACCTTTTATCCACCCTTGCTTTTTTTTAGGTTTAGCATTGCTTATCGCTAAATAAAACTTGTTTATTGCGTGCTCAGTAAAAAGAGACGTAAATTTAGCAGCGGCTTCTTTATTGCGACTAAGAATAATAAGGCCAGATGTCACTTTATCAAGGCGGTGAACAGCAAATAATTTTTCGCCAGTTTGCTGCTCAGCTAATACCACAAACCCTTTTTCACCTTCTGAGTGAAAATTAAGCCCCGCTGGTTTTTCAAATATATAAAAATCAGCGTGACTAAACACTATGGGTAATTCACTTTTAACCATTATTAGGCTTGCTTAGCTTTTAGGTAGGCAATTACTTTTTCTAAATCCTCGGCCGTATCAACCCCAGCATGTGGCGTTACTTTGGCCTGCTCAATTTTGATAGCGTAACCATGGTACAACACTCTAAGTTGCTCTAGCGACTCAAGTATTTCAAGTGGCGATACACTTAACTCAATATACTGCTTAATGAAGCCCGCGCGATAAGCATATATACCCACATGGCGCTGAAAAGGCGTTATATCTAACACACTGTCGTTATTTAACATTGCGCTTCTGTCAAACGGAATACTGGCACGTGAAAAGTACAACGCATTTTTATTAATATCACTAACAACCTTCACGGCATTAGGATTAAACACTTCGTCTTGCTCTTCAATGGCTACACTTAATGTTGCCATTGGCGCGCTTGAATTATTTAGTAAAGTGGCAACTTGCGATACGTTTTCGCTGGCAAGTAATGGCTCATCGCCTTGTACATTTACCACCAGGGTTTCTGCGTCTAGCTTAAGTAAGTCAACAACTTCTGCTAAACGTTCAGTACCCGATTGATGATCTTCTCGCGTCATCAGCACATCATTTGTAAACAATTTAACAGCATCAAAAACTTTTTGATGATCGGTTGCAATAACCACTTTACTTGCACCTGACAAACACGCTTTTTCATACACGTGTTGAATCATAGGTTTACCGCATATGTCAGCTAATGGTTTGCCAGGCAAACGGGTAGACGCGTAACGTGCAGGTATAACAACTACGAATTCCACTTATCAACCTCATCTTGAGATAGCTCACGCGCTTCATTTTCTAAAAGTACCGGTATATCGTCGCGTACTGGGTATGCAAGTTTAGCTGCAGTACTAATAAGTTCTGCATTTTCTTTATCAAAACGAAGCTTTCCTTTACACACAGGACAAGCAATTATTTCAAGTAATTTTGTATCAAAGGCCATTTAGGATCCCTTTTTGTTTTAATAATAAATCTAATTTATGTATTACAGCGTCAGTAGGTTTTGCATTTACGGGTAGGTAGTACCAAGTATCTTTTGCAAAGTCTCTACATTTTACTGCATCTTTTTCTGTCATTAATACGTTATCATCATTAAATTGAGTAAAATCAGCCATGCTATAAGCATAGTGATCTCGATAATGATGAGTCGAAAGCAGCTGAATATTTTGCCCCTTTAATGAATCTTCAAAACGTTGTGGGTTACCAATGGCACTTACCGCATGGCCTTTTTCAATGGTTTTATTAACAGGGGTATTGTTAGCAACGTGTTTAAGTGCACCAGTTTGCAAAACGTAGCTAAGGGATTCATCTCCCCCGTTTTCAATCACTAAATCAACGCTATTTAATCTGTTTGTGGTTTCTCGTAATGGCCCTGCAGGCATAACAAAGCCATTACCAAATCGCCTTTGGCTATCAACAATACAGCACTCTATATCGCGCGCCATTTTATAATGCTGCATACCATCATCTGAGATTATGACATCCACACAAAATTGCTGCTCTAATAATGTAATGTTGGCTTTTCTATCGGGTCCAACAACAAGCGGACATTTTAAGCGATTAAATAAAAGTATTGGCTCATCACCGGCTTGTGCACTTGTTACGCCGCGTTCTACCACCAGCGGGTAGCTGTTGGCTTTACCGCCGTAACCTCGGCTGATAATACCCACTTTTAGGCCTTGCTCTGACAAGTATTCGTAAAGCCATAACACAAATGGCGTTTTGCCATTTCCGCCTACACTTATATTGCCCACCACAATCACTTTAGATTTAGCTTTAAAAGGCGTGGCAAAGCCAACCTTAAAAAACCATTTCCTAATGCTTGAAATTAACCAAAAAAGCGCAGCTAATGGCAGTAAAAGTAGCGTTATAAAACTAAATGGTTTATACCAGCTTTGCTCTATTTTACTCACCCGTGCTCACCAAACTGCATTTTACATAGAGCTGAATAAGTACCATCTTTAGCTAGTAAACTCTGATGATCGCCACTTTCAATCACCCGACCACCATCAATAACGTATATTTTGTCGCTGTTCTCAATGGTTGAAAGACGATGGGCAATGACTATAGACGTTTTGTCTTGCATAAGGGTATCAAGAGCTTGCTGAATTAGTTTTTCAGACTCTGTGTCTAAGGCTGAAGTTGCTTCATCTAAAATTAAAATAGGTGCATCTTTTAATATAGCGCGAGCAATTGCTATACGTTGACGTTGACCACCAGAGAGCATCACCCCGTTTTCACCGACCATGGTATTGAGTTGCTCAGGTAGGTCTTTAACAAATTCCCACACGTGGGCTTGTTTAACCACCTCTTCTAGTTGCTGCTGTGTTATTTCGCGGCTTATGCCATAACAAATATTATTGGCAATTGTGTCGTTAAATAACACAACTTGCTGAGATACTAAGGCAAACTGGCGGCGTAAATCGGCCAGTTTATATTTCTCAAGCGCAACGCCATCCAATAAAATTTCACTTGGTGCTTCTAAATCATAATAACGCGGTAATAAATTAGAAATAGTCGATTTACCCGAGCCTGAACGCCCTACAAGCGCGATGCTTTCACCGGCTTTTATACTTATTGATAGGTTATTTAAAACAGCTTCATCTTTAGTTGGGTATTTAAAGGTAACGTTTTTAACCTCAATTTCGCCCTTCACTTTATCTACGGTGTAAGTCCCTTTGTCTTTTTCAATTTCTTCATCTAAAACTAAAAAAATACTTTGCGCTGCAGAAATACCGCGCTGCATATCACTGTTCACGTTTGCTAATTGTTTAAGCGGGCGTAAAAGCATCATCATAGAAGAGATGAGTACCATAAAATCGCCAGAGCTGATCGTATCTATCATTGAAGGCATAGATACAACCCACAAAATAACAGCCATTGCACTTGCTGCAAGCACTTGAATTACCGACACGCTTAACGCTTTAGTGGCATCCATTTTTATACGTTGCTGACGATTATGATTATTGATTTTTGAAAACTGGTCGATTTCTTGTTTTTGCCCACCAAAACCATGAATAACTTTGTGTCCACTTAGCATTTGCTCAGAGCTACGGGTGACCTGCCCCATTGCAGACTGTATATTTTTTGAAATATGGCGAAAGCGTTTAGACACAAACGTTACAATAATTGCCACTAATGGAATGATCACTAAAAAAATCAGCGAAAGCTGCCAGCTGGTATAAAACATAAGGGCAAGTAGAAAAACGACAAAAGCGCCTTCTCTTACAACAATTAACAGTGCTTTGGTGATCGCTTGCTGAACTTGTTCTGTATCAAAAGTAATTTTTGAAATTAAATCACCTGTTGAGTTTTTATCATGAAACGAAACAGGCAAATGTAATATGTGTTCAAATAACTGCTGGCGTAACGAACGAACTACTTGCGAGCCTACATAGCTTAGGCAATACGAAGACATAAAATTAAACAGACCACGCCCTATTACCAGCGCAATTACCACAAATGGGGCATAAGCTAGCACTTCGTTATTACGCTGGTTTAGGCCTTCATCAATAAAGGGTTTCATTAATTGAATAAATAAAGCATCCATACCCGAATAGCCGATCATTCCAATAATAGCGACGAAGGCAACGCTTTTATAATCACCAACGTAAGAAATCAACCGTTTATAAATTTGTGTAGTACTTTGACTCATATTACTCTCGTTATACAATTACAGCCCTTATTGTATCCTTCAAACCGTTAAAACTAAACGTCAATCTTCTATAAACCAATAACTTTCGTGTTTGCGCGCAGTTGTCACTTTAAAGCTATCTTGATAAATACTTACCGTAATTTGCCCATCAAGTGCCGTAACATATTGTTTAGCATTTATAGCTTTGTAGCGCGAAACCACTTTTTCACTGGGAAATTGCCACTGGCCTTGAAATGCTGTTGAGTGAATAACCGTATGCGGATTTACATGGTTGATAAATTCTATGCTTGAAGACGTATCGCTCCCATGATGAGGGCTTAAAATCACATCGGCTTGTAATGAGTGAGCTTTAATAAGGCTCAGCTCACGTGCTTTAGAAATATCACCCGTTAATAACATAGTAAGTTGCGGTGATTTGATTAAAAGCACACACGAATTATCGTTTTCGTTATTAAATGTGCTATCAGCAAAGCTGCTAATGCGTAATCCATTAAAGTTATAATCTAAAGACATACACTGTGTGGTTGTGCCGTGTGGGTGAAAACGCTTAAAGCTTTCACCATACCCTGCATTAATAAAATGTGCTGCGCCTCCTGCATGGTCGTTGTCTTGATGGCTTATTATTGCATCACTGACGGTTAAGTTATGTGTTTTTAAATAGGGAATTAACACACTGTATGTACGGCTAAAACGGTTAAAATAACTCGGGCCAAAATCGTAAACCAGCGCTTGATTGTCTTTTTCGAGTAACGTCATTAATCCGTGCCCAACATCAAACACATGCAATTGCCAAAGAGGTTTTGGTAAATACAGATAATCTATTAATGTAACGCATAGAGGAATGAGTGCTAAACGTTTAAAGGGACTAAACCAAGCGATTAGTATGCATAGATAAGCTGCAACTAAGTACAATGTACGCGGTTTAGCTATATCTAACCATCTGTAATGCCAAGGGATTGCATCCATATACTTAAACAATGTTATAAGTACACTATCGAATAATAAAATGACGGGCGTTATATCTACCACAGCACTTATTATCGTAAATAGCAGCAAAAGTGGCATGATTGCCACGCTTAATAATGGAATTGCCAATAAATTAATAACCAACCCAGCAATACTTACCCCACTAAAATAAATAAGGGTAATAGGCAAAAGCCCAATAAATAAAGCAAGCTGAATAATACACAGCGCTATAAACACGCTAAGCCAACTATATTTAGTTTTAGGAAGGTGCTTTATAACAAGGAAAATAATTGCAACCGCAATAAAAGAAAAATATAACCCTGGGTTTAAAACATTAAAAGGATTGATGAGTAATACAGCGACTAAAGCATATAAAATGCTTCGCCAGCGCAGTGGCTGTTTGGCAATAAAGTAAAGACCTAATACGCAACTTAACATAATAAATGCGCGAGTCGCTGAGAGTAAAAATTCACTTAAATACACATAGATAAATGCCGCTAACCACCCGATAAAACAATAAACAATAGTTAAATTAATAGACTGCAATACTTTAATTTTAAGGATGTATGCTGTGTACTTACTCAGTAAATAAAAACAGCTGAATATAAGCCCTATGTGCAACCCTGAAATAGCTAATAAATGGCTGAGCCCTAAACTTTGCATTGTTTGTTTATTTTCAAACGACATCAGTGATTTATCACCACTAAGCAATGCATAATAAAGCCAATTAAGCGTTGTTTTTTGATAAGTGTGTTTTAAAAACGACCTGTATTTATAAATTATTGAAGGTGAAGCCGCGCTAGTAATGCGCAATTGTTTATTAAGTACTTTGCCTTTAAATAGTATGCGTTGTTTAAAGGCATGCACATTATTATCAAACACACCGATATTTTTAATTGTTCTGAATTTTTTCAGCGCTATTGTTGCCTCAAAAGTATCGCCCTGCTTAATAAGCTGTGCAGAATCGACACTTAACATGGCTTTAGGTGCTTTAAATTTGTGTATTTCATCCCCATTTAACTTTAATAACGTTGCTTTTATATACTGTGGTTGCTTTGCAGAGATAACGTCATCAACAAGAATTGTGGCAGGGTAAGCATAGTTATTTTCATCATTTGGCAATGTATAGCTATAAAACAGGTAAAAGTGCACAACAATGCAGCAAATAGCTAAAATAAACCCTAACAAAACATTCAAAAACGGCTTAAAATAGGCGCTCGCAATAAGGACAGATATTGTGATGACTGTAAATTCATGGGTTTGATAATAAAATACGGTTGAAATACAACCTATTACAAATCCAAGACTAATCCACACTGAAGTAAATGGTTGCTTGAAATGCCTAAGAAAACGATCCAACGATTTTTACCTGATCCTAATAAAATTAGGCATCATAAAACACTTAGAATATTCGGCCGCCTATTACAAGACGCCAACCTATGGCATTTAAACAGACGCTCGGCAAGGGGCGCATTTGCGGTTGGTTTATTTTTTGCGTTCATCCCTGTTCCTTTTCAAATGGTTTTAGCCGCTGCGGCAGCTATTGTATTTAGAGTTAACTTACCTATTTCTGTGGCATTGGTGTGGCTTACCAACCCATTGACTATGCCGCCAATATTTTACGGCTCATACCTTGTAGGTACGCTTGTTTTAAATCAACCAGAGCAGCATTTTGCATTTGAAGCCAGTTGGGCATGGTTCTTAGAAAGCCTTTCTACCATCGGACCTGCATTTTTAATTGGCTCACTGGTATGCGCTTCTGTTGCCGCAATTATTGCTTATTTAGGTATTGATATTATTTGGCGACGCTCTGTGCGCAAAGCCTGGTTAGCGCGAAATACTAATACGTAATAAAGCCAACTATTAAAGTGCTCAAATAGAATGACTTAATGAAGCAAATTGAGATAACTAATTAACGCCAAGCACTTTATTATAGACGAAAAAAAACCAACTTTTATAAGTTGGTTTTTTTATGAAAAGTAAAAAGCTTAAAATCTAAATACTCTGCGTAAGCCCACTAGCGGCAATAATAACAGTGTGTACCAAGGGAAGCTTGCTGAGCTTCTTTCATAGAGCTCTTCTTCTATTGGTGTACAGTCTTCTACTTCACCATCAATAGGTGTTAGTTTTACTGCAACAGCAACACTCTCGTACTCAATATTACCTTCAATATCGGTTTCTACATTACCAAAGGTATCGCGCTTTTCAACGGTTTTGGTAGCTACACCAAAAATTTCATTGTCTTCATTAATAACTTTCGCTTCAGCCATTGTGTAGGCGTAGTCTGTTTCACCATCTGTTTCGTAACAAGGTAGTAAATCGTTTAAGTTGGTAATTTTATCGTCACCAATTTTATATATAAACGCTTCTTTACGACGGCTGTTTTCAGATGTACCTACCTCGCCTTCACCAACAACATAACCTTGGTTATTAATATCATTACCATAAGCGCTTGAGCTATTAAAGTAACCGGTAGGGAAAACGGTATTGCCAGTACTTATATCATGATAGAAAAACTGATCACGGATCGTGGTTTCAATACGCTTTGATGCATAACCAACAATTACATCGTTGTCATTGACAGCAAGCGCTTTACCAGAAAGCCAATCATCTTCTTGGTCTATAAAATTAAACACGTCACCATTTTTAAAATAAACAGGCATTGTTAAAATAGTGTCGTCATTTTTATAGTAACGAGCATTTGAAGAGCCCACCACTGTGCCATTATTATTTAGTGCAAGAGCGGTACTTGTAAAAGCAAAGTCATCATCTTCTTCTGGCGTTAAGGCAAGGCCTAGTATTTCAGTAGAAGTGATATTAAATGCTTCATCAAGCTCCCATTTTACCGCGCGCTCATCAAATACGCCGGTGGTTACACTTGAATTTAATAATTCCACACAGGTATTGGTTGGCTCGTCTTCGTTATCACAGTTATCTTCAATATTATCAAGCCTGTCTTCAGGAATACCTGTAGAAACATAACCAACAACAGTGTATCCGTCATTTGTTTTAACAATATCGTTAGCTCGGCTAGTACCGCCGTAATCGTCAAAGTCTGGAACTAACTCAATCTTTTGCGTTCCATCTTCAGAAATAACTATTCCGCGCTCAATAAAGTCATGGGTAAACCATGTTTCTTCTTCATCTTCATCATCTGGCGTAAATAAAACTTTATCATATGGAGCCGCACTCCAACCAACGCTCACGCCATCTTCGCTTACCGCGTTGTAAAAGTTACTAACCGAACGCGTTAAACCATCGTAATCTACCGACTCTTCATCAAACAGTATTTGCTCAGTAACTATGCCATCGTCAAACTTGATACCAACTACCGAGCTTAACTTTTGGTACTCGTAATCCGTTGGTCTGCCAGCTAAAAAGCTAACCATAAATGAATGCGCATCGGCGTTATTAAAAACCGCATCGTTATTTTCTATATCATCAAGTGTAAAAGTAATTTCTTTATCACTTAGCTCAAAGTTGTACTCTTCACTATCGTACGCATTTTCAATAACGCTTTCGGTAAAGTCGATATAGCTAATATCGATTGGTAAATTATACAATCCGTTGGCAGTACCAATAATGTGCCCGCTTTCGCTTACGTCAGTCACGTAAGAATGTTTAGCGCCGTCAAGAGTACCTAGTTCTGTTAATTCATAGGTTGCACTTAATGCAGATGTACTCAATGTCGCTAAAATACTGGCAGCGAGTAATTTATATTTCATTTTAATCCTTACTACTGATTCTGTAATTCTTCAAGTTCTTCCCAGCGCTCAAACGCGGCTTCAAGGTCAGACTCAAGTTTTGCTAAATGGTTCAATGCATTAGTGGTTACGTCGCTATCTTGTTTGAAAAAGTCAGGATCGCTCACTACAGCTTGCTGCGCTTCTACAGCGGCTTCAAGTTGTTCCATTTTATTGGGTAGTTGCTCTAATTCAAGTTTTAATTTGTAAGAAAGCTTAGTGCTTTTGTTTTCAGGCTTTGTCGCGGCTACAGGCGCAGGTTTAACGTCTTTTTTTGGTGCTTGTTGCTGTTTTTCCTGCTCGGCTAAATAGCTTAAATAAGCTTGGTAATCGGTGTAACCCCCTACCATATCAGTTATTTTGCCATCACCTTCAAACGCCCATACACTACTACACGTATTATCAATAAATTCACGGTCATGGCTTACTATAAGCACAGTACCCTGATACTGATTAATAATTTCTTCGAGTAACTCTAATGTTTCAATATCCAAGTCATTAGTTGGTTCATCGAGTACTAAAATATTTGAGGGTTTTAGAAATAGTTTTGCAAGTAAAAGTCTGTTTTTCTCACCACCAGAAAGTGCTTTTACAGGTGTACGCGCACGTGCAGGTGGAAACAAAAAGTCTTGCAGGTAACCAAGTACATGACGAGAACGCCCGCCCATCATTACCTCTTGTTTACCCTCGGCAACGTTATCTTGAACAGTGGCCTCTTCATCAAGCTTTTGCCTATATTGGTCAAAGTAAGCAAATTCTAAATTAACGCCTTGTCTAACATGGCCGCTATCGGCTTCTAAATCACCAAACAGCAGTTTAAGTAAGGTAGTTTTACCAATACCATTTGGGCCTACTAAGCCAATGCGGTCACCGCGCATAACAAGGGTAGAAAAATCATTAGCAATCACTTTATCTTTAAATGCATGGCTAAGGTGTTTTGCCTCAAACACTAGCTTGCCCGATCTATCAGCCGTTTCAATATTAAAATCGGTTTTACCTACTTGCTCTACACGGGCTTTGCGCTCAACACGTAGCTGTTTAAGTTCACGTACACGGCCTTCGTTGCGGGTACGACGGGCTTTAACACCTTGGCGTATCCAGGCTTCTTCCTCTGCTAAACGCTTATCAAAAAGTGCATTTTGTGATTCTTCTACTTTTAAGTCATGCGCTTTTTGTTCAAGGTAGGTCGCGTAATCACCAGGGTAAGAGATAAGTTTACCGCGGTCTAAATCTAAAATACGCGTTGCAACAGCACGGATAAACGCACGGTCATGCGATATAAATACAATACCACCTTTAAATTCTTTTAAAAACTGCTCTAGCCATTTAACACTGTCTACATCTAAATGGTTTGTTGGCTCATCAAGTAACAATAAGTCAGGCTCACTCACAAGAGCACGTGCTAAGGCAACTTTACGCAACCAACCACCTGAGAGCGACTCTAATTTAGCATCTGGGCTAAGCTCTAAACGCGTGAGTACTAATTGAATACGCGAATCAAAACGCCAACCGTCACACGCTTCTAAATCGTTAGATAAACGCTCAAGCTTATTTAGCAGTTTGTCGGTACAATCGGTTTGTAACTGCGTGCTCACATGATGATAATCAATCAGCAAGTTAGCAATATCAGGCATACCCTGCGCTACATAATCGAATACTGAGCCGTTTGCTCCTTTAGGAGGATCTTGCTCTAAGCGAGATATTTTGATCCCGCCAAGCTGGTTAATTTCACCATCATCTAAAATAACTTGGCCATCTAGTACTTTTAAAAGTGTAGATTTACCCGCCCCATTTCGCCCTACAATACAGACGCGCTCACCGCTTTCTATCACTGCATCAGCATCATCAAGTAATGGATGCGTACCATAAGCTAACTGCGCTTTTTGTATTCTAATTAAATCCATAAATACTGCTCTTTTATTCTTGCGCTAAAAATTCATGCACTGTTTGTGCATCAAACGGCCAGTACAAATGGTGGCCGCTTTTGCTCTCAAATACGGGAATACTTAACTGAAAACGCCCTATTAGCTGCTCATCAGTGAGTATATCAATTAATTTAAGCTCACTACTTTTATCCAAAACCGATAATAAAACCTGCTCGGCTTGCTCACATAAATGACAGCCATCGGTGTGGTATAAAACATAATTAGCCATGGGTAATTAACCAACTGTTGTGTATTTTTTTATTACGTTTGAAATCAGGTGATAACGTTTTTTCTGAAATATTTTCAGCTTTTAACCCTAAGCCCATCAAACCTACTTCATCCATTACAAAACCACGTTTATTATTAGAAAAAATTAATGTACCCGACGGACTCAAGATTTTTTTAACCCAAGTAAGTAATTTTATATGATCGGTTTGCACATCAAACGCGTCTTTCATTCGTTTAGAATTAGAAAACGTAGGCGGGTCTAAAAAGATTAAATCGTATTGGCCTTGTGCGTATTCTAGCCATTTTAAACAATCAGCTTGCTCAAAACGGTAGCGGGTATTGCTAATATCATTTAGCGCAAAGTTATCTTGGCCCCACTTAAGGTAAGTTTTTGATAAATCAACGGTGGTAATTGCTTTTGCACCCCCTAATGCCGCGTGCACAGAGGCTGTACCGGTGTAGGCAAATAAGTTTAAAAAGCGTTTGTCTTTTGCATTTTGCTGAATATAACGACGCGCTAAGCGATGATCTAAAAACAGCCCTGTATCGAGGTAATCAAACAAGTTTACTTTAAACTTAGCGCCAAACTCTTCCACCACCATAGTACGGTTTTGTTTAGCCATTGGGGTGTACTGCTCTTCCCCTTTTTGTTTTTTACGCACTTTAACGGCTATGTTTTCAGGTGCTATGTTTAACTGCTGTGCAGTTAAGCTAATCACATCTTGAAGACGCTTTTCTGATGTTTTTTCGTCAATTTCTTTAGGTGCTGCGTATTCAAAAATAACAGCAGAGTCACCGTAAATATCAACCGCTACGTTGTATTCAGGAATATCAGCATCGTATACGCGATAAGCTTGTACTTCGTTTTGTTTAAGCCAATTTTTTAGGCCTTGTTTGTTCTTTTTCAAACGATTAGCAAACGACATTGAGCCTTCAAAATTAAGAGCCGGTTTGTCATCGCTTGTCAGGCTTACTTGTTTATCATCTAACTGATATAAATTTAGCTCTACATCTAATGGGCCGTTTTTAAATTTATAACGCTTTTGTTTAACCAGTTTTAACAGCTTAAATAAGCTTTCATCCATGCCTAGTAACGCAAGCTTCCAATGATTAAAGTGCTTTTTAAAACCCACGCCCATGCTGCGGTGTAAATTTACCAGCTCAGCCATAGAGCCAATACGTTCGCCGTACGGTAAGTTAGAAATAACCACCCCGGGTAATTTAGCAACAGAGGTAAGCTTTGTTGCATCACTTTGCTTAAACTTAATAACATTACCCAGCTCTGCACGCTCGGCATTGGCAATGGCTTTATCAAGAACTTGCGCATCGTAATCGTGGCCAATTAACCACAATTTAGGATCGGTAATTTGCTCAATTAATTCTTCACGCAGTTGTTTAAATTTGGCCGCTCTAAAACTAGGTAAACGCTCAAAAGCAAACCCTTCTCTAAATAAACCAGGTGCTTCGTTACGCGCCATGCCCGCCGCTTCTATTAAAATAGTGCCGGCACCACAACATGGGTCAAATAAAGGTTGATTTACATTTTCAAGCCAACCACTGCGTTTAATAATCGCGGCCGCTAAGTGCTCTTTAATAGGCGCTTTACCTTGGCCTTGGCGATAACCGCGCTCAGACAAACGAGGTCCCGAGTAATCAATATACAAAGCCACACCATGGCGATTTAAACGCGCCACAACACGCACATTCGCATCTTGCTTATCTACATTTGGGCGCTGTTCGTATAAATCGTTAAAGTAGTCAACAATCGCATCTTTAATTACCAAGCCTGAAAACTGGGTATTTTTTAAAGAGTCGTTGGTACCATTAAAGTCAACGGCAAATGTTTGGGTAGGGCCAAACCATTCTTGCCATGGCTGAAAACGAGCAAATTTATACAGGCTATCTTTATCATTCACGCCTTCTTTTTCTTCAATAAGCATCAGCACACGTGTTGCGTAACGAGTTGATAGACAAACCTTTTGCGCCAATGTTGAATCTGCCTCAAAGCGAACAGAACCCACAGTTTGTTTAGACACGACGGCGCCTAATTCTGTTAGTTCATCAACAAGTAAATTTTCGATTCCGATAGAAGTAAGTGCGATAAATTGCAAAGTAATAACCCTTAATAGCTAATTGCGCAGGATTATAACATAGGTTGGCTGACAAACACTTGATAAACGCAGCTCGATTTGTAAATTTGCTAAGCTGATTTAGTGTGATATTGCTCAAGTAATAGCGGGTGAACACGATTGTTTAAAACGCGGATAACTTCAAACTGTTCAAGAGACAAATTATCATCAAGTTTGAATGTTTCGTTAAGGTTTAGGCAAATTGAAGCATCAGGGCAATGTTCAACAATTAAAAACTCACCGGTTTGCGCTTTTGAGGTAAGTTTAACGATGGCTTCTGTACTTGGCTGGGTGCCTGTGTACTCTTCAAAAAACCAACTTTTAGCCAGTACCGGTTTTAAATGAAATTTTACAGCGGTGGCATTGAGCGCAATCTGGCAAATTTGTGCAGGCTTATACAGCTCAAAACCATCTAAGTAGTTATATACCTGTTCATAAAAAGCAGCATCTTCTAAGCTAAAACGCGGGTTTTCAAATACACAGTCGGTGAGTTGTCTTAATTTATACGGTGTGCATAATTGCATATCATCATTTAAATCAAGTAGTAAGCGGTTTTTATTTGCACATGCAATCCACTGCCATTGTTTTGTTGCTTGTAACATTTGCCTCCTCCTTGTTTAAAAATTTATTTTTAATTAAGACATTAATATTAGATTATAACGGCTTTTGACCATTTTTAAAACATTTGTTTAGAACATTTATTGAACGATCAAAAGCTTACATAACTGATCCTTATAAGGAAGCAACGATCGATTTTACCAATTGTGGCCCTTTGTAGATGAACCCAGTATAAACCTGCACTAAATTTGCGCCTGCATTTAGCTTTTCTTGAGCAGATTGCGCATCATCAATACCACCTACACCAATAATTGGTAATTTACCTTGTGTTAAACGTTTAAGTTCGCTAACAACGTGTGTAGAGCGCTCTCTTACTGGGCTGCCAGATAAACCACCCGCCTCATCGGCGTATTGCTGACCCATTACTGCACTACGTTCAAGCGTAGTATTTGTTGCGATTACGCCATCAATTTGATTAGTTAATAGTGACTCGCTAACCTGCTCAATTTGGATTTGATCAAGATCTGGCGCTATTTTAACCAGCATAGGAACTTGCTTGTTATGCTTGGCAATTAAATCAAGCTGCTCATTCTTTAAACTTTGCAGTAAATCATCTAACGCGGCGCCATATTGTAAATCGCGCAGCCCTGGGGTATTTGGAGATGAAATATTGACCGTAATATACGAAGCATGCTCGAACACTTTACGCATACAATGAATGTAGTCGTCTTTACCTTGCTCATTCGGGGTATCTTTATTTTTACCAATATTAATACCTAAAATACCGGTGTACTTGGCATTTTTTACGTTATTAACTAAATTATCGACCCCTTTATTATTAAAGCCCATTCGGTTAATAATGGCATTTGACTGCGGCAATCTAAAAATGCGCGGCTTATCATTACCTGCTTGCGGGCGCGGGGTAACTGTGCCAACTTCTACAAAACCAAAGCCCATTTGGCTAAAGGCATCAATACATTCAGCGTTTTTATCTAAACCTGCAGCCAAACCCACAGGGTTTTTAAACTCAAGGCCTAAAAAATTAACTGGTTTGTTTTGTAGTTGTTGTGACCAAGCTGCGTTTAAAGGGGTGTGTGCAAAACGGCGTAAATTATTAAGCGCAAACTCATGTGCCCATTCAGCATCTCGGGTGAACATAAAACGGCGGGCTAAATCGTAAAACATGAATTGTTCCTCTTTAAATTACAGACAAAAAAATACCTCAGACTAGGCTGAGGTATTGTATAACAATTTTAACAATTAACTGATTATTTACTGAATAAATAACCAATTAAAGCTAAATTATTTTCCTGATGTATCACAGTTATGGCTTAACAACATTAATTCGCGCAGTGCAACTGAGAACTTAGCAAAGTCGTGACTTTGCGAGGTTTTAAATTCAGCTAACATTTGCTTCCAACGCTGTAGCAGCAGATCTTGGCTGGCCATCCACTGATCGATTTGATTATCAACATCGTTTTCGTCACCTTCAAAGCTGTTTAGCACAACATGAGAAAGCGTACGTTGTTGCCAATCAAGCTCTTCACGGTACGACGCACGGGCAAGTGCTTGCCAATGGTTAGAAACAGGCTGGTTAGTAATTTGATCTAAGAACCAGTGTAAGCCCATACGCGAGCCAAGTTTAAAGTAGGTATTAGATACCATCGCCACACTGCGGCCTGAATTATGCGCTATTTCAGCAATATCCATTACAGAGAACAGGCTAGAAAGGTCAATAATACGCTTAGCAATTTGCTTAGGTACACCTTTTTCAACTAGCTCATTTGCTTTGCCAGTCAAACATTCGTGTTCTTTGTCTTGCATGTACGTATTTAAGTTTTCGCTTAAATCTTTAAACGTTGGCGCAAAGAACTCGATAGCTTGTTCAATTGTTTGTGCTTTATTACGATGACGCAAGAACCAGCGTGTTGCACGACGAACAGTACGACGTAATTGATACAGCATTTCGGTTTGAACTGCTGCTGGGATTTTATTATCAAGCGCGCTGATTGATGACCAGGTTTCACGCATTTCAAAAATTTCACTCGCAATTGAGTAGCACATTGCGATTTCAGCTTCGTTAGCACCGGTCTCTTCGTTCATGCGTACCATGAAGTTTAAGCCCATGTCATTAACGATATTGTTCGCCAGTTTTGTTGCAATGATTTCTTTGCGCAGTGGGTGGTTATCCATCGCGTCGTTAAATTTTTCACGCAGTGGACGCGGGAAAGACTTAACTAGTAGCTGACGGTAGTAAGGGTTTTCAGTAATTTCATCTGTTACTAACGACTCTTTAAGCACCATTTTAGCGTACGAAACTAATACTGAAAGCTCTGGACGTGTTAGGTCTTTACCTGCTGCAGCGCGCTCTGCCAACTCTTCATCAGTTGGTAAAAACTCGATTGCACGGTTTAGCTTGCCTTCTTTTTCAAGGGCATGAATAAAGCGGATCTTCTCTTTAAGAGTTGATGCACCTTTAGACTGTGTAATCGACAATGTATGTGTTTGACGGTAACAATCTTTAAGTACAAGCTCAGAGACTTCGTCGGTCATAGAGTAAAGTAACTCGTCACGTTGTTTACGTGTTAAATCCCCTTCTGAAACTAAGCCGTTAAGTAAAATTTTAATATTTACTTCGTTATCTGAACACGCAACACCGCCTACGTTATCAATAAAGTCGGTATTTACACGCCCGCCTTTGGCTGCAAACTCGATACGCCCTAATTGGGTTGCACCTAAGTTACCACCCTCACCTAAAATTTTAGCGCCAAGGTCTTTACCGTTTATGCGCAGCGCATCGTTTGCACGATCCCCTACATCAGCGTCTGTTTCGTGGCTGTTTTTAATGTAAGTACCAATACCACCGTTCCACAGTAAATCAAATTCCATCATTAATGAGGCTTTAATTAACTCATTCGGTGTCATGCTTGCTTTTTTAGTGCCAAGCATTTTTTTCATTTCTGGGCTTAAAGAAATCGATTTAGCTGCGCGCGAGAAAATCCCACCACCCGCTGAAATCAGATCTTTATTGTAATCTTCCCATGATGAACGAGGCAGGTTAAACAAGCGCTCACGCTCTGGGTAAGAGGTCGCTGCATCTGGTGTAGGGTCTACAAATATGTGCATATGGTTAAACGCGACTTGTAAGCGAATGTGCTTAGACAATAACATGCCGTTACCAAATACGTCGCCGGCCATATCACCAATAGCAACCACAGTGAAATCGGTAGTTTGACAGTCAATATCCATTTCACGGAAATGACGTTTAACAGACTCCCATGCACCTTTTGCTGTTATGCCCATTTTCTTATGGTCATAACCTACTGAACCACCTGATGCAAACGCATCACCTAGCCAGAAGTTGTATTCGTTAGCAATACCGTTAGCAATATCAGAGAAGGTAGCTGTACCTTTATCGGCTGCAACTACTAGGTATGGGTCGTCTTCATCGTGACGCGTTACATTAGCTGGCGGTACAATTTCACCACGCTCAATGTTATCGGTAATGTCTAATAAACCACGGATGAAAATTTTGTAACACTCTTGACCTTCTTTAATAAAGGCTTCGCGTTCACTCGGTAGCTGCTTACATACAAAACCACCTTTAGAACCTACCGGAACAATTACGGTGTTTTTAACTTGTTGTGCTTTTACTAAGCCCAATACCTCAGTACGGAAATCTTCACGACGGTCTGACCAACGAAGACCACCACGAGCAACTTTACCACCACGTAAATGCACACCTTCTACACGCGGAGAGTATACAAAAATCTCAAATGCTGGTAGCGGAAGCGGCATATCAGGAATTAAGCTAGGCTGTACTTTAAACGACACGTAAGATTTAAACTGACCTGTTTCATCTTTTTGGAAGTAGTTAGTTCGCAGTGTTGCGACAATCATATCTACGTATAAACGTATAATACGGTCATCATCAAGGTTCGCTACGTTTTCAAGCTCTAAGTAAATTTGTGCACTTAATTTCTCAAGTGTTTTAGGGCTTGCAGGGCTTTTTACTGAGAATTTTTTAGCAAATAAGTTAACTATTTGCGCAGCAATATGCGGGTAGTTTGCAAACGTACTCTCAATGTAGGTCTGTGAGAAAGTAACCCCAATTTGGCGCATATATTTTGCATAGGCACGTAATATAGAGGCTTCACGACCTGTTAAACCACCCATTAATACTAAGCGGTTAAAGCCGTCGTTTTCAAGGCGGTTGCCCCATACATTAGTTAATGCAGCGCGAAAACGAGCAGAAATCTTATCAAAGTCGGCCATTCCTTTGCTGTCAATCAGCATAGAGAAGTCCATGATCCAATTGATACGACCATCACTTGTTTTAACAGAATATGGCGTTTCACCTACAACGCGTAAACCAAAGTTTTCTAGCATTGGCATAACATCAGATAAGTGAATTGGCTCATCTTTATGGAACAAGCTTAGGCGTACAATATTGCTGTTAGCTTCTTCTTGTGGACGGTAGAACAGCATTTCAAGCTTGTTCTCGTCGTTTAACAATTCTAGTTTTTCAATATCGACAACCGCAGCACTTGGTAGTACTTCATCTTTGTAAGAGCGTGCAAACGCGTTGCAATATTTACGATTTAGCTCATTACCGCGGGCTTCCCCTGCTGACTCTAACAGTGCAGATTGTAATTTATCTTCCCATGTACGAGCAGCTTCTACTAGGTTGTTTTCGATGTCTTTCACGTTATATTCGATATTGTTATCGGTCACACGAACGGTGTAATGTGTACGCGCCAGTGTTGACTCAGAGAAATAGGTAGTAAATTCGACTTTTTCGTCAGAATTAAAGGCGTTAGCTAAAATGTCTTGTGTTTCTCGGCGCAGCGCTGTGTTATATCGCTCACGCGGAACGTACACCATACAAGAGAAGAAACGTCCGTAGGCGTCTTTACGAACAAACAAGCGACACATGTCACGCTCTTGAATTTGTAAAACACCCATTGCTACTTCGAGTAACTCGCTCTCGCGAGCTTGAACTAATTCATCACGTGGGTACGTTTCTAAAATATTAAGTACCGCTTTGTATGCATGGGTGCCTTTTGCAAAGTCACACATATCCATGATGCGGTTAATTTTAGTTTTTAGAACAGGCACATCTGCTGCGCTGTTGTTGTAAAAGCTTGATGAAAATAGGCCGATAAAACGGTCTTCACCAACCACATTGCCTTCATCATCAAAGCGTTTAATACCAACGTAATCTATGTAGGCTGGGCGATGAACGCGCGATACAGAGTTCGTTTTTGTTAATACTAATAAGTTACTACTAAGGGCTTCTTGGCGAGCAAATTCAGGTAATTCAGATAATAAACGTGTGTGCTCATCGGTTGAATTTTTCATCAGGCCGAGGCTTGTGTCCATTTTACCTTTTAACTGGTAATCACCTTGTACAGGGGTAAGCTCGTACTCGCGATAACCCATTAAAGTAAAGTTATCTTTAGCCAGCCAATCTAAAAACTCTACGGCTTCAGATACTTCGTTTTTATTTTTATTGTGCTTACGTTTTGGTACTTCTTTAGTAACAGAGACTAATTTTTCGCGAATTGGCTGCCAATCATCTACCGCAATAGAAACATCAACCAATACTGATTCGAGCTCTTTTTTGAAAGAAGCAATAACAGATGCATCGGTTTGGCGGTCAATCTCAATAAAGAACACTGTTTTAGTAGAGGTCGATTCTTGCTCTGCTTTTAAATTTGATAAACCAGAAATTTTAGCGTTATCGTCACGCTGAATTTTTAGTGGGCAGTGAAGTAATAAGTGAGAAGCTATATTTTCACGGGTCATAGCCATACGAACAGAATCTACTAAAAATGGCATATCTTTAGCAATAATTTCTACAATTGTATGTGATGACTGCCAGCCATCTTTTGCTACTTCAGGGTTGAAAACGCGAATTACTGCGTCGTCCGTGGTGTTTTTTTCTAGTGCATTCCAAAGGCTGAGTGCAGCACCGTATAGGTCACTATCATTGCGATTTGCCAAATCCTCTTTAGACATATTGCTGTACAAGGCTTTGGCGAATTTCTCAACGAGTAACACATTATCAGCGTGAACTTTTTTCTGGATAAGCTTACAGACATTATCTAGGATAACCGAGGCTTGGCCTTCATTTCGTGTCATTGTATGTTCCTTAATCTATTACTGCTTTTAGTTAAGCAGAATATTTGTACAGCCATTTATTAGCGTGGAGTCAGTTAAATTCTAACCCTTTTAGCGCTAATAAACAGCCTTTTCGATGAAAACATTTTAAGCATTTCAGCTATTTGGTCATCTATTCACAAAATATAGATATAAATGACCATTACAGGTCATTTAGGAGCACAATTATTCACTTTATTTTTTCTGGTCAGTCCACAGCAGACTACCAATTGCGGGTAATAGCAGTACCGCACCTAACATATTTACTAAAAACATGAAGGTAAGCAGTATTCCCATATCTACTTGAAACTTAAGATCAGAGAATATCCACGTACTAACACCTATCGCAAGGGTAATACCGGTAAACAATACAGCACTGCCACGCTCAACAAGGGCATTACGGTACGCCACGCTCAGCGGTACGTTTTGCTTAAGTTGGCCCATCATCGAAGAAAGTATATAAATACCGTAATCCACACCAATACCCACACCTAAGGCTATAACAGGTAAAGTAGATACCGTTAAGCCAATTTCTAATTGAACCATAAGTGCTTGTGCAAGAGTTGATACAATATACAGAGGTAATACCACTGCGATTGTCGCCTTCACACTCTTAAAGCTTAACAAACACAAAATAATAACTGCGCCGTAAACGTAAAGCATCATCGGAATTTGCGCCGCAGAAACAGACTCGTTTGTTGCCGCCATAACCCCTACAGGCCCAGACGCTAACTTAAAGGCTAACTTGTCTGTGCCTTCTTCTTGTGCAAATTGCTTAACACGTTGAATAACGGTATCGATTGTATTTGCTTTGTGATCATCTAAAAATATAATCACCGGCATGACTGAGCAATCGCCATTGAGTAATCCTGTGCTTGTTTCTACACGGGCTGTTGATTGCACTAAGCTGGCTGAATTACGCGGCAAGCTTTGCCATTTTAAGTTACCTTCGTTGTAACCTGCGTTAACCGACTGCGCCACAGAGCTTAAACTAACCGCCGATTGTACGCCTGGCACGTTTTCTACCTTGTACTGAAAACGGCTAATGCGCGCCATCACATCGTGCTCTGTACACGCCGCAGGGTAAGCCTCAACAATCACTTTTAAAATATCCGACGAAATGGTGTATTTGTCCGATATTAAAAAAGTATCTTGATTGTAGCGAGCATCTTGATGCAACGAAGGCGCACCTGCATGTAAATCACCAATTCGCATTTTATCTGCTTGCCAGTAACCTAAGGCAAATAACACCAGGGTAAAACCAATAATCATTTTTGCGGTTTTAGGGTCTGTGGCTTTTACTAATAAATCGCGTATCGCATCTAGCATATTTGGCTTTTGCGCATCGCCTGATTGAATATGCACAGTGTTGGCAAAATTCATATACGAGGCCCACACTGGCAATAAAATTAAATTAGTAAATATAATAACCGCAACACCTAAACTTGCTGTGATCGCAAGTTCACGAATAATACCTATATCAATAGTCAGCAGGGTTAAAAAGCCCACCGTGTCTGAAAGCAGCGCAATACCACCAGGTACAAGTAATGCTCTAAAGCTTGATTGACAACAAATGCGGGTACTTTTGCCCTCACCTACTTTTTTACCAATGGCGTTGATCATCTGCACGCCGTGGCTTACACCAATCGCAAATACTAAAAACGGCACCAATATAGACATAGGGTCGAGACCAAAACCTAGACTCGACAATAAACCCATTTGCCAGATTACGGCAATAATTGAACACGCTATAGGTAAAATGGTGAGCTTTAAACTGCCACAAAATAGCCATACCATAATAAAGGTAAAACCAATGGCAATAGCAAAAAATAGCACAACGCCTTTTGCCCCTTGAGCAATATCGCCGGCCATTTTGGCAAATCCAATAATATGAATACTGACTTTATCTGTACTTAAAGGCTCTCTTACTTGCGTTTCTAACTTATCTGCAAATGCGAGTGTATCTAGCTTTTGCTGAGTTTGCGGGTCGGTTTCGAGTAGTTGCGCGGTCACCATGGCACATGAGTAATCGCTGGCAATCATTCGCCCTACTACTTTTGCTTTTTCAATGTTTTCTTTAACTACCGCTAAACCTTTTTGGTCAGCTTTAAAGTTTGCAGGAATAATCGGGCCGCCAGCAAAACCATCTTCAACCACTTCAACAAAACGCGCACTGGGCGCAAAAATAGAGTTAACTAATGGGCGGTTTACACCAGGAATAAAATACAGTTGATCGTGTACTGCTTTTAACTGGGTGAAAAATTCGGGGTTAAAAATATTGCCACTGTCATCACACACCGAAATTAAAATGCTATTTGCGCCACCAAATTGTTTTTCGTGTTTGGTGTACACTTTCATGTATTCGTGATTCAGCGGAATATTTTTGTTAAACGAGGCGTCTAATTCAATATGAGTGGCTTTATAGCCTAAAAAACATGTGATTAGCGCAAAAGCGATCAACATGATAGTACGGTGTCTAAACACCGCCTTTTCTAAAAAATCTAAAAACGTATGCATTAAGGGTTCAACTCCTTCACTTTAATGCCATCTTCTGTTGCCATGACCAATTTATTATTAATTATTACGCCATCAAGAATAGCTTTACCATCGGGGCGTTGTTCATGTGTAAGTAAGCCGTCTTTTAAATGAAAGATCACACCACTATTTGCCAGCAGTAACCAATGCTCATTATTATAATTTATAATGTTATTAACCGTGGCCGTTTTAACATTTTCAAAATGCTGCCATTGTTGTTCATTTTTATTTTTAGCAAATACATTTCCTCTGAGCCCTGCCACAATCTCTTGCTGCGGATCTGATGCTACCGCAAAAAAAGAACCTGGGTAAATTTCATCAAGGCGTTGCCATGTTTGGCCATTATCACTGCTTTTGGCCATTAACCCCATTTCACCGACTAACATCAAACCACTGTCTGTTTTTTCAATACGGTTAAAATGAGGCAGAATAGATGCTGTTTCGGCCTCGTAGCCTTGAGGATCATTTTCTTTTAAATCATTCAAATATTCTCTATCTTCACTAAACAGTAAAGAGTCTAAAAAGCGTTTATGCCAGTGCTTGCCGCCATCACTGGTTTGATAAAACATGCCATAAGCACCAACAGCAAAACCATTTGAGTCATCTTCAAAGTAAATATCTAAACACGGCTTATCAAGCTCTGGCTTTGCTTGTTGTAATTGCCAATTTAAACCACCATCGGTGGTATTAATTATTGTGGCATCGTGCCCGCACGCCCACCCGTGGGTTTCATTAGAAAAATCGACAGCCGTTAGCAATACCTGTGTAGGGACGCTTTGCGCTTGCTGCCATTGCTCAGCGTTTTTGCTTGTTATTACCGTACCGTGCTTACCTACAGCCACTAAACCTGCACCTGTATTGGTAATATCAGTTAGTAGGGTTTTATTTGCGTTGATTGCGCTAATAGCATACTGAGGTGCATCTTGTGCAATACTCGCACCGCTTATGATCAGGCTGGCATATACCAAATACTTCATAAATTTTAATCGCCTTGAACTGAAGAATTGTTTGTCTGTTTGCTGAGGAAAATCCTGCGTGTCGTATAGACAAACGCGATGAGAAAGAAAAAAGCAGCTAACGGGCTGTTAGCTGCATATTACGTTGTTATCTACCTTCACGGCGTAAAGCGCTTGAAGTAAATTCGTTATCGTTAAACGACTCTGAAAAGTCGTACATTTTTTCTTGGTTATCTAAACCAATAGCTAAGTAACGGCGCGAATTTAAATCATGATACACTTCTAAGGTACTCCACTGCGTAGGTACTTCGTAGTAGTTTAAGCCATATGCCATTGCTACACGATAAAGCTGGTCGCGATTATCATAAATATCGGTCACTTGTACTTGCCAGCTATCTTCATCAATATAAAACACGCGTTTTTTATAAATATGGCGTGTATCATCTTTTAAGTTAGCTTCAACAACCCATACACGGTGCTTTTCATAACGCGTATGCTCTGGATTAATGTGGCCTGGTTTTAAAATATCGTCGTACTCTAGTTTATCACTGTGTAACTTGTAGCTATTGTACGGAATATATAGCTCTTGCTTACCTTTTAACGTCCAGTTGTAACGGTTAGGTGAGCCATTAAACATATCAAAATCATCGGTAGTACGTAAGCTATCTGCGGCTGTACCTGGAGCGTCATATGCAACATTTGGTGCACGACGAACACGACGCTGACCCGAGTTATATGTCCACGCTTGGCGAGGCGTTAAAATTTGATCCATAGTTTCGTGTACAAGTAGCGCTGTACCGGCAAGGCGTGCTGGCTCTGTCACCTTTTGCTTAAATTTAAACAAAATGTTTGAGTCTTGAAGCTCTGCAGGAGTCGCTTTAGGATCTGAATATTTAACCAATAGTTGTTCATCAAAGCCTACATAATTGTACGAACCCGATGCGGTGGGTGCAGCTTGTCCACCAAAACGCTCTATTGATTGTCCACGATAGCGTAATAAGTGATTCCAAATAGCTTCTAAGCCAGATTTAGGAATAGGAAATGGAATACCAATTGCGGTATTTTTTATTCCGTTGCCACCTTCAATAAGCTCAGCCGTTGCAGCAAACTCTTTTGTTGCATCGTATACAAACTGTGGGTAAGACGCAGAGCGGCGCGTTTCATAAACAGGCATTTTAAACGTATCTGGGTATGCTTCGAATAAAGCAATTTGACCAGGGCTTAAATTAGCTTTGTACTTATCAAGGTTTGTTTTATCGATGGTAAACAACACTTTGTCCGCAGAATACGGGTCTAAATGGTGCATGCCTGGCTCATAACCTTCTGGTGCAGATGTAATACCGCCATTCCACGCTGGAATTGACCCATCAGCATTGGCTGCTTTTTCTGCGCCAAATGGCGTTAAGTCTTGTCCTAAACGTGCAACTTCTTCAGCGCTCATTTTTGCCATTGCCGCTGAACTTAAAAACATGCTACACAAAGCGGTAGCGATGAGGGTAGGTTTTTTAATCATACTAATATTACCCCTAAATAGAATATTTTAAATTGAAAGAAACGTAGTCACGATCTGAGAAAGTATTAATATCGCCACCACCCCAAAATGAGTTGTAGCTCACATCAAGTGACCATGCATTTTGGTAATTAAAGTTCATCGTTACACCCAACGATTTACGGTCTTCAATAAACAAGAACATAGGATCAGGTGTGTTACCGTTTACATCATGAGAAAATACAAATCGTGGAGAGAAGTTAATACCATTGTAAAGGTTAAAGTAATCACCTTTAGCTATTAAGCGGTAACCCCAAGATGAGGCCGTTGCAAACGACTTCTCTTCTGGGCCATTAGAAAGGCCTAGTTGTAATGTTGTGTAGTCAGTAGTGCCTGGGCCTGTGATCACACCGCTTCGACCTGTACCCGACACATTTAAACGCATTTCGTCATAATCAGGCATATCATGAATTTTCACAGCACCTACTTCACCTACTACAGCCCAGCTATCAGCACCTAATGACGGGCCAAATAAATGTGTTGCAGTAAACTGAATTTGTGATGTGTCGCGTTCAATGTAACCTTGCGCAACTTCACCTGCCGCTACAGAGCTAATCGCATCACCAAAACTCATTTGCGAAATACCCGCAAAGTCTGGGCGAATACCGGCAAGCGCCAATTGTTCAGGCATGGCGGTATAAAGTAGCTCCACATCGTCTATTTGTAATGGTTCGTCTTTACGAAATGCAAACTCACCAGCAAACGCGGTTTCACCAATTGTGGTGTTAAAGCTTAAACCGTAAAGTTTAATATCTTCTGGGTAATCATTTTCTGCTTTTGAAAACGCAACTAAATCTGCCACGTTGTCATCTGTAATTTCTGTTGTTGCAATCATCGCTAGATCTTGTGCGATGGCAGCTTGAGAAAAGTTAGATACACGACCAGAAATTAGCGGACGTCGACTATGGTAGTTAACGTGGTATAACGCCACTTCTGTGTCGTTCCACTCTGGTAAAAATACACCTAAACGTAAACCATATTGGCCGCCGTCATCTGGCTCTGTTTTACCGTTATCGCCTTTACCTTTAAGTGCAACTTTAGTTGGATGAGCTAAATACATGTTTGCAAGCAGGGCTTGGCCTTCAGCACTTGTTGGGTCAATACCCTGTGCTGCGGCTACCTGAGCAAAATTAGTATAAAGGTTATTAAGGCTGTCGGTTAAAAAGGCCATATCAATGTCAGGGTTTGAAGTAAAACCTAATTGTACATTTTGCTGATAGCCGTTTTCTGCTGCAAAGTCATTGGTAGAAAAATAAGTACCCGCAGCCGGTAGGCGTGTTTCATGCCATTGGTACTGATAAAAACCTTCTAAAGTAATATTTTCAGTGATCCCTAATGACGCCCAAAGCATACCTACAGGAATAAATGCTTCTTTAAGCTCAGCACCTGGCGCTTTTAAGCGGTCAATATCGACCGGGTTTACGTTAATACCATGAGAGATAAGTGTACTCTCACCCCAGTTAACTACTTGTTGACCAAGGCGAACTGACAGCGGGTTATTGCCATCGTTTAAGTCAAAATTTGCCCAAACGTAAGCATCTAATAAACGAATGTCGGCACAGCTTTGCTCTTTTGTGTCGTCATCATCACATGGATCTACGCCTTGTCCTGAGGTTGGGTTAACGTAGGCTCTATCACCATCCATTAACTCAAAATCGTAAAAGTACATAAAACGTGTGAATAAGCCGTAGTTATCTTTGCTAATTGAAAGGTCGTGTGTTCCTTTCAATAATTTTGAAAACGAATCACCGCTATCAAAATTAAGATTACCTGCATCGCCATTATTAGAGTAAGAGCCTGGTTGGGCCCAAACATCTTGAGAAGAATAAATTGTATTTAATGAAGGATTATACCCAGTCCAATCAAATGCAGGATTATTGCTTTTACCAATAATGTCGAAATCTCTGTCTTCAACACGGACGCTTTGACCATAGGAAAAAGTTGAGTCGAAGGTGACATCAAAGCCCCCTACCTCAAAATTTGCTGCATTCGCTGCTGCAGATAAACCTAAGCTTGCGGCTGCTAAACCTATAGCTATTTTGTTTTTAACAAAAAGCGATCTTCTTATCATTGTGTATCCCCCCTGTCGTGGGTAATTATGTGTGATCAAGTTATTGTTTTTAGTGTAATCTTAACGATAGAAGCGATTATAAAAAATTACAAATGGTCGCGTTCAATCAATTATTATATTTTTTGAGCTGACGTTTACGTATTGGTAAGACGTCATACCAGATAATTTATACACGTAAATTAACAATAGAACAAATTGAAATTAACAAAAAGATAATATTTTTATGTATCTATAACATAAAAACAGCAGGTTAGGCGATACGTTCGAGGCGAATAAATTTATTCTCGGGGGTAAGTAAAAGTCTAAAACGCCCTCTTATTCCTATAGATGAAATGTAAGGGCGTAAGTGCGAGGCGGCAAAACGTATTGTTTTACCGTTATCCTCAACCACTTGTACTGAGCTAAAACGACCATGGTAGTAGTCCATGCATTTGTTATAGCTCAGGTGTAAAGAAAAGTAATACTCAATCATTTAATTAAGCGCTTTTTCAACCTTTTCAAATAAATCAGCACTTAATCCTTCAAGGTTTGCTAAGCGTTGCAACTGTGCTTTCATTGCTTGAGCACGGGTTGTGTCAAAGCGTTTCCACGACATGAAAGGCGTTAACATTCTAGAGGCATTTTGCGGATTAATCGCGTTTAGCTTAATAAGTAAATCACCTAATAATGCGTAACCTTCACCATCTTTTCGGTGAAATTGTGCGGTATTAAAATGACTAAAGCTGCCCACTAATGCCCGTACACGATTTGGATTTGAAAAATCAAAGCTAGGATGCGCGTACAACGCTTTTATATTCTCAATAGCATCATCACCAGATTGCATAGCCTGCAGCGCAAACCATTTATCCATAACTAAAACATCATGACGCCACTGGCTATCAAAATGATCTAACAACGTTGTTCTTAATGGGTGTGATGCTTTTACTACCGCACTTAATGAAGCTAAAACATTGGTCATATTCGGTGAATCTGCCGATTTTTTAATAAAGCGGCCAACTTGCTCAGAAGGTATTTTAGCTAAGTAATGTAGACAAACACCTTTAAGCGCTCTTATAGCCACTGCATCTGCATTTATACTGCCATCGTCTACTAACGAGCTGTAACAATGTAAAAGCTCATCAGATAATTGCTCGGCAATCTGTTGCTCAAACAATCTTGTGATTGTAATGATTTCGTCAACAGGAATTATGTCAAACTCAGCGGCAAACGTGTCAAAGCTTGGCAGTTTTATAAGCTCTGCTACCAGTGCTAAATCGCCACTTTGTGCGCTTATTAACACACGTAGTGCATTAATAACGTTTTCACTTAATGTTGCATGTTCAGGTGCGTTGACTGCTTGCTTAACTGCATTAATAAATAACTGCTGCTGCGCATCCCAACGCGAAAAATCGCTGCGCGCATAACGCATAATATGCAGTAAATCAGGTTCTGAATTTTGCTGGCTTAAAATACAGGGCGCTGAAAAATCTTCAAGTAGTACAGCCACTGGGCGAGCAGGTATTTGATCAAAGTAAAACGTTTGCGTTGGCGCAGTTACGTTAAGCACGTGGTCGCGTTTTTCACCTTGATAAGTAAGTGCAATACTTTGCCCATTTTCATCTAATAATTCGATGGCAAATGGAATGTGAAGGCTCTTATTATCTGGCTGATTTAGCGGAGCTGATTGCTCAATTGTTAAAGTATAAAGTTGCTTATCGTGATCATAGTGCTGTGTTGCATTTAATCGTGGTGTACCAGATTGGCTATACCAACGCTTAAATTGCGTTAAATCTATGCCTGAAGCATCACTCATTGCAGCAACAAAATCATCACAGGTAACCGCTTGGCCATCATGGCGTTCAAAGTAAAGCTGCATCCCTTTTTGAAAGTTAACCTCACCTAACAGGGTGTGCATCATTCTGATAACTTCAGCCCCTTTATCGTACACCGTTACGGTATAAAAGTTATTCATTTCGATAACTTTTTCAGGGCGAATTGGGTGCGCCATTGGCCCCGCATCTTCACTAAACTGATGTGTGCGCATTACTTTAACGGCATCAATGCGGTTAAGTGCGCGAGAGCCTAAATCGCTACTAAATTCTTGGTCTCTAAATACTGTGAGCCCTTCTTTTAACGATAGCTGAAACCAGTCTCTACAGGTAACACGGTTACCCGTCCAGTTATGAAAATACTCATGACCAACAATCGACTCTATCGTGTGATAATCTTTATCGGTGGCGGTTTCTTGGTTAGCCAATACGCATTTACTATTAAATACGTTTAGCCCTTTGTTTTCCATTGCTCCCATATTGAAAAAATCTACGGCAACAATCATGTAAATATCTAAGTCGTATTCTAGGTTAAAGCGTGTTTCATCCCAATGCATGGCTTTTTTTAATGAGTTAATTGCATGTGGTGTTTTAGATAAATTGCCTTTATCAACAAATAACGCAAGCTCAATTTCGCGCCCACTTTTTGTTGTGTAAGTGTCTTTTAGTACATCAAAATCACCCGCTACTAATGCAAATAAGTAACTTGGCTTTTTAAATGGGTCTTGCCATTTAGCAAAATGGCGGCCATCAGCTGTTTCACCACTGTCAATTTGGTTACCATTTGACAGTAAATGCTTAAAGCTTTTATCAGCAATAATCGTCACATCGTACGTGCTTAGCACGTCAGGGCGGTCTAAAAAGTAGGTTATTTTTCTAAAACCTTGCGCTTCACATTGCGTGCAATACGCTCCACCAGATAAATACAAGCCTTCTAAAGAGGTATTTGTATCAGGAGAAATTTCAGTAACAATTTTGAGCTGGCATGTGTGAGGTAAATCATTAATGAATAGGTGCTCACCTTCAATCTTATAATTAGTATAAGCAACATTATCTACTTGCAGCTCCACTAATTGTAAGTCTATGCCATCTAACACAAGCGCTGAGTTTTGATTTGTTGTTCTTTTAAGCGTTAGTAGCGCCGTCACTTTTGTATTTAGTGGTTGTAAGTCAAAAGTGAGTTCAGTGTGCTCTATAGAAAAATTAGGCGCAGTGTAGTCTTTTAAGTATTGCGCTTTTGGCTTTGCTGAAACAGTCATAGTTACTCCAACTAAAGCTCCTTAAAAAGGAGCTATTTAGATTTAAGCAGGTTGCTTGGGTTCAATGCGTAAAATTTTAATGCCTACGTACGCATAAATAATGGCTAAGAAAGGGTTAATTAAATTAAAGAAAGCATACAAGGCATAGTCAAATGGGTTTATTAATAAAACGCTTTGCATGTACGCACCACAGGTATTCCACGGAATTAGCGGGCTTGTTATTGTGCCGCCATCTTCTAAAGTACGCGATAAATTAACGGGCTTTAAACCACGCTTTTTATATTCTTCTTTAAACATACGACCTGGCACTACAATAGCAATGTATTGATCAGCCGCTATTAAGTTTGTGCCCACACAAGTAGCAATGGTAGATGTAATAAGCGAGCCCGTGCTTTTTGCAATTTTTAAAATGCTCTTAACAAAAATATCTAATAAGCCGGTTTTTTCCATAATGGCACCAAACATAAGAGCTGTCATGATCAGCCATGTTGTAGTTAACATCCCTGCCATACCGCCACCACTGAGCAATGAATCCATTTTGCCATCACCCGTGTCGATGCTAAAACCATCGAAAAAAGTTGTCCAAATAATTTTAAAATAACCAACCAACTCACCCTGAGAAAGGTCAATTTGTGTCGCAATTAAATCAGACTGAAACAACATTGCCCACACAGCACCAATTACAGCGCCAATTGAAATAGCCGGAAACGCTGGCATTTTTTTAATAGCTAAAACTAGCAGCACAATTAATGGAATTAACATTTCAAAGCCAATATTAAAGTTCTGCTCTAAAATCGCTGTTATTTCGTCAATTCTGCCGGCTTCGTTAGAAGCCGTTGCATTAAAGCCCATAAATATAAAAATGATTAAAGCAATAACAAAGCTAGGAACAGTAGTCCATAACATGTGGTGAATATGTTCAAATAAATCAGCTCCTACAACAGCCGGTGCTAAGTTAGTAGTTTCAGAAAGCGGACTGAGTTTGTCACCAAAGTAAGCACCCGAAATAACCGCCCCTGCCGTCACAGTTTGATCAAGCCCTAACCCGGTGGCCACCCCTAAAAGCGCCACACCTATGGTGGCAGCTGTGGTCCAAGAGCTACCTATACTCATTGCAACAATGCCACAAATTAAGCAGCTTGCGGCGTAAAACCAGCTTGGGTTAATAACCTGTAAGCCATAGTAAATGAGCGTTGGCACGGTACCCGACAACAACCAAGTACCAATTAAGGCGCCCACCATTAATAAAATTAAAATAGCCCCCAATGATAAGGTAATACCTTCAATCATGGCTTCTTCAAGCTTTTTCCACGTGTAGCCATTTTTTAGCCCTATTAGTGCCGCAGCAAAGGTGGCAAATAATAACGCTATTTGGTTAGGACCTGATGACGAGTTATCGCCAAATAAATATACCGCTGCGCCTAAAAGGCAAATTAAAACAGTGATAGGAACAAGTGCATCAAAAAACGAGGCGGGTTTAATCGGTTTTTCTAAAGGCTTCAAAATAGTGACTCCTGCACACCACATATCGTGGCGTGGTTATTTATTATTTTTAGCGTATCAGTGCTTTTTTTAAGCCACAGTAATGTAACTCAATTTAGTAATTCGCGATTATAGCAATTTAGCGAAATTTAGGTAACAAAAAAGGCGCAAAAAGCGCCTTTTAAACGGGGTAAACACGTGTTTATTTTTTAGCGATACGGCCAAAGTTAATGTAATCTTGAGTGATCAGTGCTGCCTCCTCTAAGAAAGGGTCAAGCTCTTCAATTACCTCAGGTACATCATCTAGGTTTTCTATTGGCTCTTTACCTAAACGCTTTAAACGCTCATTAGTGCGCGCTAGAGTACGTGCTTCATTTTCATCTTTTTCTTTAATACGGTCTGCTTCAACTAAAGAAATAGTTTTGCGGTCTTTCTCTTCATTGTAACGGGCAATATCATCAAATACGTAACCAAACTCTGGCTCTGACTTAATACGTACTTCGTGCTGTTTTTCAAGATAAGTGATTACAGGCGTTAAATTACCCTGCCTATTGTACTTAGCTCGTACTATGCTATCCCACGGCAATGCATTATCTTGCTTGCTCTCGCCCCACTCTGCTGGGTCTATCGCAGAAGGAAATGAAATATCAGGAATAACCCCTTTATGTTGAGTACTGCCGCCGTTTATACGGTAAAACTTAGCAATAGTGTATTGTACGCTACCTAAGTCGTTGTCGTATAAATCGTACGCACGACCTAAGCCTTTGTGCTGCTGAACCGTTCCCTTACCAAAGGTTTGCTCGCCTATAATTACTGCGCGGCCATAGTCTTGCATTGCGGCGGCAAAAATTTCAGAGGCTGAAGCACTGTAACGGTCAACTAAAACAGTTAATGGGCCGTCGTAGTAGGTAATTCCGTCACGGTCTTTTTGCTCTTCGATACGGTTATTTAATGTATGAATTTGTACAACCGGACCTTGGTCAAAAAACAAGCCTGATAGCTGTGTAGCTTCATATAATGATCCACCGCCATTTTGGCGCAAATCAATAATAATACCGTCTACGTTTTCTTCTTTAAGTTTAGCTAATTCAACTTTAACGTCTTTTGAAAGATTGTTGTAAAAGCCTGGGATCTCAATAACACCAATTTTTGAAGTTAAATTTGAATAACTCGCTTCAAATACTTCAGATTTAGCAGCCCTATCTTCTAAGCGAATTTTATCACGGGTGATTTCAACTACTTTAGGCGTGCCATGTGCATCAGAACCTTTAAGATACTGTAAACGTACCTTAGTGCCTTTCGGGCCTTTGATTAAATCAACTACATCATCTAAACGCCAGCCAATAACATCAACAAACTCTTTTTGATCTTGGGCAACGCCAATAATTTTATCGTCAGCTTTAAGCTGCTCTGTTTTATCGGCAGGACCACCTGGAACTAAGCTACGAATAACGGTGTAATCTTCATCTGGGCTTAAAACGGCGCCAATGCCTTCAAGCTCTAAGTCCATATCCATTTTAAATTGTTCTGCGCGGCGCGGCGATAAGTACGACGTATGCGCCTCAATGCTTCGCGCTAGCGAGTTCATTACAATTTGAAATGCATCTTCTGAATTTGTTTGCACTAAACGTTTTTGTGCATTTTTATAACGCTTAGTAAGGACCTCTTTGATCCCTTCCCAATCTTTGCCTGTCATTTTTAAACGCAAGGCATCGTATTTAACACGTTCACGCCAAATTTCATCAAGCTCAGCTTGCGATGCTGGCCATGCTGAATCTTCACGGTCAAAAAAGTATTCATCGTCTTTATCAAACGTCATTTCTTTATCTAGTAATGATAAAGAGTAATCATAACGTTCAAAACGGCGCTTTAAGCTTAAGTTAAAAATATCAAACGTAAAGCCAAGCTTACCGGTGGTAATAGCATTATCAAAATCGTTGCGGTATTTTTCAAACGCAGCAATGTCGCTTGCTAAAAACACACTTTTATTAAAATCAAGGGATTCGATATAACGATCGTACACTTTGCTAGAAAGCCCATCGTTAAATCGAACCGGTGTATAGTGTGAACGAGCAAATAAGTTAGCCACTCGTTTGCTGGCAGTGCCATGTTGACTTTCTTGTTTAAGTACAGGCAAGTCTTCAAGTTTTGCCGCTTCTACGGAAGCGAATAAAGAACCCGAAAACAGGGCAGCAACTAACGGAATGAGCGTAAACTTTTTACTCATACACAACTCCTTAATTTATTTACAACTTAAATAATGTATAAGCTGTCAGCTTTGGTTTTAACTTGCATGCCAGTTACTAATTCAACATGAACTTCGTCTTTGTTTACTTCAGTAATTACCGCATTTACAAGTGCTTGGCCAAGTTTAACCTTAACCTTGTTATTAACCTTGACCTCACTTGCAGGTAAAGGTTCAACTTTTCCTGAACGTTTAGCAGGGGCTGCTTTAGCTGGTTTGTTAGCTTGTGCATTGTTTTTGCTAGCGTGGGCTGGTTTTTTCTTGAAAGATTTAGAATCTGAATCTTGGCGTGGACGCTGTTGTTTTTTGCGTTTTGCCATTTTAGCACGGCTTTCTTCTAGTGCTTTTTGAGCGTGGTCAATGTGCTCTTGCTCAACTTTTTCACCTTGATTGCCATCAAGATCAATACGAAACTCTGACTTTGTCACAGCTTCTAAATAACGCCAGTTAGACGTGTATTTTCTAAGCGCTTGACGTACTTGAGTCTTACTTACTTTTTCAGACCCTTCGATACGCTCGGCAATATCTTTAAAAATACCGACTTTAAGCGGTTTAATACCGTCTTTTTGTTTAAAACATTGTGGAAATTCTTGATAAAGAAATTCCAGCACTTCATTAATATCTTTTAGCTTGTTTGTGGTTTCCATTTTAGAACCTATTTTTCACATCTTTTCATCAAGGGACGAGTCAACGTAGTGTATTACCCAGTCGATTAACTCTTCGAAGTCGGCTTCAAGTACAGCCAAATCACCTCGAAGGTGTTCCCAAATACCATTTATTATTTCATCGATTGATTCACAATCTAAATCATCTGGAAGTTTATCCCAGGCTATGTGAATCAAATCATTGAGCGTTTCCGCTACATGTTCTTCTTCCCCTTCCCAATCGCCTACATCTTGTACTGCGAATAGGTAGTCTTGAACATTTAGCAAGTCTTTCATTATAAGCTTGCCTCTAAGCATTTAACTAATGCTTCAAGACCTGCTTGGTCATCAGTATCAAATCGACCAATAGTTGGGCTATCGATATCAAGAACAGCAACTATTTTATCATTTTTCATGATAGGTACAACAATCTCAGAGTTAGACGCTGCATCGCAGGCTATGTGGCCATCAAACACATGTACATCTTCGATTAGTTGAGTTTCTAACGTTGCTGCAGCCGTACCACACACCCCTTTACCAACAGGGATACGAATACACGCTGGATTACCTTGAAAAGGCCCAAGCACTAATTCACTTGGCGAATCCATAAAGTAAAAGCCCGCCCAATTTACATCTTCTAATGAGGTAAATAATAGCGCACTTACGTTAGCCATATTAGCAATGACATTAGATTCACCAGCAATTAGTGATTCAGTTTGCTTAACTAATGACTGGTAAAAATCGTGCTTTTGCATACCAAACTACTTCTTATTAAACAGACAGTAGCTAAAGGTACTCTTTGTCGTGAAAAATTGAAACCTTTTACAGGCAAAAAAACAGAAATAGCGCCGTTTTTCAGCACGCTTGATTAATATTTCTGCAATTATTTTTTTGATGTTTTACGCAGGCCAAATAAAAATAGTCCTGCGGCAAAAGCGGCCATTACACTATTAATTAAACATATCTCGCCTGTTGTAGCACTGAGTAAATAACTAAATATTGCGCCACCGAGCAGCCCAAGAGTCAGTACACCTGAATAATTCACTTTTGCATACTTAAACATAAGCAAATAACCCGGTACGACAAAAGCGGCCATAGTCAGTCCAACAATATGTGCGTTCGCGATTGCACTCATCAGTAGTTGTAAAAAAATGGTAGCCGCATCGCCATTCATAGTGAGCCCATAATAAAGGCCAAGTAAACTACCAACAATCACAGGGGATAATAAAGAAAGCGCGACACTTTTGGCTAGTTGATGTTTCATATAAGTTCCTAAATACACACTACAAACATTATCTTAAGCATGCACCAAGTTCTTAAGGTTAGAAACAGAGACTATGGTCGTAATTTATGATGGGAAAACAAGCACTCTTTAAACTGCTGTAACTCGGCATTTTAATTTTATAAAAATATACCTTAGCGTTTCTAGTAAGGGTATTTAGACCTCTTTGCAAGATGTGATAATTTGAAGATTTAGTTTCTGCTGCGCTGTTTAATGAATGGTTTAATAAATGGTTTTGCTAACTAAAAACAAACACGCATTGTGCTGCCAACCCACGCTTACTTTGAGCTGCTTAGTCGCCTATAAGACAAAGTTCACTACCTTATAGGTGTTATCTTCAATATAACCTAACCTTTAGATTTCAATATTAAATACGTTCTTCAAGTAATGACTGATTTACGCATAGCCAAGCGTCATAGGTATACAGCACAGTAAAGCTGCAAAAGTGATGATGTATCGTTAATTGTGTCAAAAGGTTGGAATACAAATAAAACAAACACCGTTATCAATGAGCATCATTGCACGATAAACAATAAGTTTTCTTGAAGGTAAATCATCCTTGAGCCACAACATACTATTTTAATAAGCAATTTTAAAATCTAAAAAATAAAAGCAGCTCATAAATATGTTAATAATCTATTAATAGCGGCTAATAGCAAACCGAAATGGGCAAATAAGCGAGGAAGCCTAAGGTGGCCTGATAATAAAGCGTAAAAACAAAAAAGCCCGCTAAAAAGCGGGCTTTAATATAATGGTGGAGAGATAGGGATTTGAACCCTAGATGGGCTACAAACCCATGCCGGTTTTCAAGACCGGTGCATTCGACCACTCTGCCATCTCTCCGAAAGTGCTATAAATTACAAGTAAGAGTGTACTCATAATTATTGTAATAAGGTGGTGGAGAGATAGGGATTTGAACCCTAGATAGGCTACAAACCTATGCCGGTTTTCAAGACCGGTGCATTCGACCACTCTGCCATCTCTCCGTACGGCCTGCATAATAGGGAAACCCATTGGCTTTGTGAAGCTTTTTTTTAAAAAAATTGTTTAAGTGCTTAAAAAACAATTAATTTGTTTAAAGATGAAACAAATAATTTCTTTTTGATGCTTAAATGAACTTTAATTAAAAAATAACACTCTATTGATCTACAAAGGTTTGCCCAAACATATAAGAGTTGGTAATCTAATTTTAGTTAAATTATCGAAACAAACATGTTTCACTTAAAGGAGCTCTACAATGGCATTTAATCATTCGTACAATACCGCTAAACCGGTAATGTCGACCATTGAAACAAACAAGGTACTTAAAAACACCTATTTCTTACTGGCCATGACATTAGCATTTAGTGCTGTTACGGCGGGTATTTCAATGGCATTACAATTACCTTACTTTATGGGAATTGTGTTCACACTGGTTTCGTTTGGTTTATTATTTGTTGTAAACAAAAAAGCAGACTCAGCCTCAGGCGTGTTTTGGGTGTTTGCTTTTACAGGCTGTATGGGCGCAGGCCTTGGCCCACTACTTAACTATTATGCAGCTATGCCTAATGGCCCTATGCTTATTATGCAGGCGCTTGGTTCTACTGCATTAATATTTTTTGGTCTATCGGCTTATGCATTAAACACTAAAAAAGACTTCTCATTTATGGGTGGTTTTTTAACAGTAGGCTTACTAGTGGTTATTGTTGCAAGCATAGTTAACATCTTCATTGGCAGCTCGCTAATGTTTATGGTGCTTAACGCTGCTGTTGTGTTAATTATGTCTGGCTTGATCTTATTTGATACTAGCCGTATTATTAATGGCGGCGAAACTAACTACATTCGCGCGACGGTCGCTCTATACTTAAACGTATATAACCTATTTACCTCTTTACTGCACCTTCTTGGCGCAAGTGATGACTAATTAAATAGTTCTGTTAAAATAGCCCCTTTATTGGGGCTTTTTTATTGGAATTGTTTTGGCGCGATTTGTTCTTTCTTTACATACTCCTCCTTCAGATCATGACTCAACGCAACGTATTATAAAGTTTGCGAATGCATGTTTAGCACAAGGCCACACCATAGATGCGATATTTTTGTATCAAAATGGGATTTATCACGCGTCAGCTCACTTTGAGCTAGCCTCTGACGAGCTGCAAATTCCTACGCAATGGCAACAACTTGCAGATAAAAACGTCAACTTAATGCTATGTATTACTGCAGCAGAAAAACGTGGCTTAAACACAAGCCAAACAGGTGTGTTTACTGTAGCCGGGCTTGCAGAATTTACCATGCTAGCGAGTGATGCAGATAAATGGATACAGTTTAAATGAAAAACGTTTTAGTAATGAGCCAATCCAGCCCCTTTGATGAGCTTAATACCCGCGATGCCCTAGACATGGCACTGATATTTGCCGCAGTTGATCAAAATATTAGCTGGCTATTTAGCGGCCCTGCAGTGCTTGCTTTAAAACATAATCAATCAACACAGCAACTTGGTGTAAAAGATTTTTTTAAAAACATCAAAACGCTTGAAATCTATGAAGTAGAAAACATATATGTATGTGAAAAATCGTTACTTGATTATAACTTAAACAAATCTCAGTTAATTATTGATTCAATCAGCCTCAATTACACTGAGCAACAGCAGCTGATCGGCCAGCAAGATTTTGTGGTGAACCTATGAGTACATTACACATTTTTTCAAAGCCACTGGCTTATTACGACTCTACTCAGCTTGAAAACTTAATTAAAGACACTGATAAAGTACTCCTTGTTGGTGATGCCTGTTATGCCGCTAAGCAGTATTTTCAATTAAACGATCCATTATTGTTGCTTTTAGAGGATGCGCAGGCACGCGCAGTTAAACTAAGCCCAGGCCAAACACTTATTAATTACGATGAGTTTGTTGCCCTTACTCTATCTACTAACCAATCTATTACCTGGTAATCCATGCTTGAATTTAATAATCAACAAATCGACACTGATAAACAAGGCTACTTGCTAGATTACACCTTGTGGACAAAAGAGTTAGCCCCCATTATCGCCGAGCAAGAAAACATTATCTTGAGTGAACAACACTGGGAAGTGATTAATTTTGTGCGCAATTTTTACTTAGAATATAACACCAGCCCAGCAATAAGAATGCTTGTTAAAGCCATGGCTAAAGCGCTTGGCGAGGACAAAGGCAATAGTATTTATTTGTATAAATTATTTCCCAAGGGGCCTGCAAAACAAGCCACAAAAATTGCCGGCTTACCCAAGCCCGCTAGGTGTATTTAATGGCGAACAAACCAATGCATAATCGCGCAAGTAAAAGTACCACTAAACGAACCACGGGTAGAACTTACTCACGCAGTGCGCTCACTAAAAAAAGTACAACTTCGCGTGAAATTAAACCCGCTATAGCGCCTAAAGATAGAAAAATTGTTTTATTTAACAAGCCTTACGATGTGCTTTGCCAATTTACAGACGATGCCAATAGAAAAACCTTGGCTGAATTTATTCCCATTAAAGATGTATACGCTGCAGGCAGACTCGACCGAGACAGTGAAGGCTTGTTACTTTTAACAAACTGCGGAAAGCTTCAAAATACCCTTACCGCACCGAGTAAAAAAACCAATAAAACCTATTGGGTGCAAGTTGAAGGCGAGCCTAGTGAAGAGGCCATTAATGCCCTGTGTAAAGGTGTTGAACTAAAAGATGGGATGACCTTACCCGCAAACGTAAAAATTATTGACGAGCCAAAACTTTGGCCTCGCGTGCCGCCGGTAAGAGAGCGAAAATCGATTCCTACAACGTGGTTAAGTATTACAATTAATGAAGGACGTAATAGGCAAGTTCGCCGTATGACCGCCCATGTTGGGCACCCTACATTAAGGCTTATTCGCTACAGTATTGGCAATTACACGCTAGATGGCATAAGCAGCGCACAGTACAGTGTTATAAAAGGTGAGGTAAATGCATAAACCCCATGTAACGGTGGCTGCTGTAGTAAAAAAAGGAGAGCATTTTTTACTGGTAAAAGAGCGAGATAAATTTACTTCTAATATTTGTTATAACCAACCTGCCGGCCATTTAGAACTAAACGAAACACTGGCTCAAGCAGCCAGTAGAGAGCTTTTTGAAGAAACAGGTTTGTCCCTAACGCCCACTGGCTTAATCGGTGTTTATAACTTACATGCGGCTAATGGGGTGCATTACTTACGCTTTTGTTTTATGTTTGATGGCACTCAAATCACCACTGAGCCCTGCCCAAAAGATGCAGATATAATTAGTGCCAACTGGCACAGTTTAGAAGACATAAAAGCACTGCCTCTAAGAAGCCATTTAGTTTTAAAGTGTATTGAAGACAGCCTAAACCGCCCTATTCAAGACGTAGACTTTATTTACGACGATAATTAAACATCTGCGCTTTGTATAATTCTCAAAGCTATATAAATAGTCCAAGGCTATAAATTAACTTAATGCTAAACAATTTCGTCCTTGCCTTTTTGAATAATAAAGTGCGCTGTCGGCGGCCTTAATAAACTCTTTTTGATCGCAACTATCCTCTTTATTAATTGCGTGAATACCCATGCTCAGAGTTAAGTAGCCGGTAAAGCTGTCTTCATGAGGGATGTGCAGCTCTTCAATTGCCTTTTGAATATGCTCAGCAATAAATAAGGCCCCTTGTTTATCGGTTTGAGGCAGCAATACAACAAATTCTTCTCCGCCATAACGCGCCACAAAGTCCTCGGTGCGGCTTACCGTACACGCTATTGCTTGCGCCACGTTATACAAACTTAAATCACCTTCAACATGCCCGTAGCGGTCGTTAAAGAGTTTAAAGTGATCAATATCGATTAAAATAATTGCCAAATCGTCACCACACTCAACGGCTTTTTCGAACTCTTTACTTAGCTTTTCATCAAAACGACGTCTATTTGCTATTTGTGTTAGCGAATCTAAAAAAGCCATGTCGCGTAAAATATTTTGATCTTCTAAACGCTTGGTCGCATCATTAAATACAGCAATATATTCATCGCCCAAATTGATTCCAGATACTTCCATGGTAATTGTATTACCGCTTTTACAAGTAACATGGTAATCATGCGCGGGGATGTCTTGCCCTGTTCCATTGCCAATTTCTAAAGTCGATTGCCAGGTTTTTTTCACGGCCTCTCGATAATGAGGGTCTGGGTATGCATTAACCCACCACTGCTCTAAGTTAGGTAAGTCATCAATGGTATAACCAAATACATCTATAAAGCGCTGATTAATCCTAATAATATCACCGGTTTTAACACACACATTAGAGATAGGCATAGGCAAAATAGTAAATAAATGGGCGTAGTGGCTCATCTCGTGGCGCTTCATAGGATGATGCATTTTTTTAGAAAGGAAACTGTATGGCGCATCTTCTTTTTCATTAGAAAGCGAATTATCCATACTTAATGCAAAATACCATTCATCCCACCAGCGTTTCATAGTCTCAAACAAGGCAGTTTCTGTCTCGTCAACTAATTCAAAAGAACTTGAGACAGCATTGAAAATCTCATCAATAGGACTGTTTTGCTTGGCATCTGAGGGTAAAGTGTGCTCAAAAACTTCATGAAAAAGCGTATACGTATCACGTTTTAAGTCGCTTGTAGGCATTATGAGCAACTCATTTAGTTCATCGCGTGAGTTTGCAGCATAATATTGTATTAACGTTGAAAGCTTTTTTACCTGGAAGGCGTAATTCATATATTCATTCCGTTGAAAATATTTTTATAATAAAAAGTGAGTCTAATAAGCTAAATCTTACTGGCAGCTGAATTTACAAGCAAGAACAAGGTAATAAAAGCATTATTATCATTTAATAGAGTAAGAATGGCACCGAAATATCTTTTTACAATCGATTATTTAAATTTTTCATCATTTTTTATGTTAAATGCGTTTCAGTCTTATTTGCTATTTATTATATGAATAAAATAACTACAAAATCGTGTGTTTGCGCCACTCCTCCCTTTAAGCAAAAACAAAATGCGTGCTATAATCGCGGCCTTTCCTAGTTAACAGCAATCTGTATAAGCGAAATTATTCATGAGCGAAAATAGTCACATTAAAGTCATCGTTGGTATGTCCGGCGGTGTTGATTCTTCTGTATCTGCATATTTATTACAACAACAGGGCTACCAAGTAGAAGGCCTGTTTATGAAGAACTGGGAAGAAGACGACAATGACGAATACTGTGCAGCCGCTGAAGATTTAAAAGATGCACAAGCAGTGTGTGACAAATTAGGCATCGAGCTTCATACCGTTAACTTTGCAGCCGAATACTGGGATAACGTTTTTGAGTACTTTTTAGAAGAGTACAAAGCGGGCCGTACGCCAAACCCAGATATTATGTGTAACAAAGAAATTAAATTTAAAGCATTTTTAGAATTTGCAGCACAAGCACTTGGCGCCGATTATATTGCAACAGGCCATTATGTTCGTCGTGAACTACGAGACGACAAATACGTTATGTGCCGAGGCTTAGACGATAACAAAGATCAAAGCTATTTCTTATATACCTTAAGCCATGAACACATAGGCCAAACTCTTTTCCCAGTAGGCGATATAGCTAAACCAGACGTACGCCGTATTGCAGAAGAGCAAGACTTAATCACCCACGATAAAAAAGACAGCACCGGTATTTGTTTTATTGGGGAGCGTAAATTTAAAGACTTTTTACAAAAGTTTTTACCTGCTCAACCTGGTGTGATTGAAGATACTGACGGCAACAACGTAGGTGAGCACGAAGGGCTTATGTATCATACACTTGGCCAGCGTAAAGGCTTGTTAATTGGTGGCATGAAAGAAGGCTCTGGCGAGCCATGGTACGTTGTAGATAAAGACGTTGAGCGCAATGTGCTCGTCGTCGGACAAGGTAAAGACCACCCTCGCCTGTACAGCAATGGCCTAAACGCCAATCAATTACATTGGGTAGACCGTGTTGGTCCTCAAGGTACAACGCGCTGCACCGTTAAAACCCGTTACCGCCAAGAAGATATTAATTGTACTCTTCTCGTTGGGGAAGATGGTATGGCACGCGTATTGTTTGATGAACCACAAAAAGCCGTTACACCAGGTCAATCAGCTGTTTTTTATGCCGATGATGTGTGTTTAGGTGGCGGTATTATAGATTCGGTGATTAAGTAATGAATCAACACCAAGTCATGGCGCTTGCCGCCATGTGCCAAGTGGCTAAACAAGTACAAAAAATTGCGCAATACGGCAGCGCAAACGATTCAGACTTAGACGTGCTATTTACAAGTATTGTACAAACATCACCCGCATCCCCGGTTGATGTTTACCAAGGTACGCATAACTTGCGCGACGGCTATAAAACATTAATGGCGCAGCTTACTGCTGGCGCTCAAAAAGATGTGGAAATAGTTAAGTACGTAGGTGGTTTAATGCAGCTTGAACGTATTTTAAATAACGAGCCAAAAAGCTTAGCTGAACTTGGCCGTCGTATCGACGACATTCATCGTCGCTTAGATCACTTTGCTATAACCGATGACACAGTAGTTGCCGGTTTAGCAGATATATACTCGTCGGTGCTGAGCCCCCTTGGGCACCGAATTCAGGTTTATGGTAAACCCGAGTTATTAAAACAGCAGCAAACGCAAAATAAAATTCGTGCCCTTTTATTAGCAGGAATTCGCAGTGCTGTATTATGGCGACAAATGGGCGGTAAACGCCGTCACTTTTTCTTTGCAAAAAGAAAAATTCTCGCTATTGCAAAAACAAACATTTAATTATCGTTCAAAACTAAAATTTAGGAGTTATTATGGAGCTTTCAGCGTTAACCGCTATCTCTCCAGTGGATGGTCGCTACGGCAGCAAAACCACTGAACTACGCAGTATTTTCAGCGAATTTGGCTTAATCAAATACCGCGTAACCGTTGAAGTGCGTTGGTTGCAAGCCTTAGCTGCAGCAAGCGATATTAAAGAAGTACCTGCATTTAGCGAACAAGCCAATGCACTTTTAAATGCCATAGTTGATAACTTCAGCGAAGCAGACGCACAGCGTGTTAAAGACATTGAACGCACCACAAACCACGATGTTAAAGCGGTAGAATATTTACTAAAAGAAAAAGTAGCCGATAACAGCGAAATTAACGCTATTAACGAGTTCATCCATTTTGCCTGTACATCAGAAGATATTAATAACCTATCTCATGGTTTAATGCTAAGCGAAGCTCGTGATAATGTGCTCCTTCCATACTGCGACCAACTACTTAACGCTATAAAAGAAAAAGCCATTGAGTACAAAGCAGTACCTATGATGACGCGTACCCACGGCCAACCAGCTACGCCTTCAACAATGGGTAAAGAGTTTGCTAACGTATACATGCGTTTAAAACGCCAGCGCGACCAAATCGCACAGGTAGAAATGCTAGGTAAAATTAACGGTGCTGTAGGTAACTACAATGCTCATCTGAGTGCTTACCCAGATTACGATTGGCATACCCACGCAAGCAACTTTGTAACTAGCCTTGGTTTAACCTTTAACCCGTTCACTACACAAATAGAGCCGCATGACTACATTGCCGAGCTATTTGATGCTATTGCTCGCTTTAACACTATTTTACTTGATTTTGATCGTGACGTTTGGGGTTACATTGCCCTTAACCACTTTAAGCAAAAAACCATTGCTGGCGAAATCGGCTCTTCAACAATGCCGCATAAAGTAAACCCTATCGACTTTGAAAACTCAGAAGGTAACCTAGGTTTAGCAAATGCTATATTTGCTCACCTTGCACAAAAACTGCCAGTTTCTCGTTGGCAGCGTGACCTTACCGACTCAACCGTTTTACGTAACTTAGGTGTGGGTATGGGCTACACGCTTATTGCGTATCAATCTACACTTAAAGGCGTAAGCAAGCTTGAAGTAAATGAGCAACGTTTACTTGATGAGCTTGATCAAAACTGGGAATTACTTGCTGAGCCAATTCAAACGGTTATGCGTAAATACGGTATTGAAAAACCATACGAAAAACTTAAAGATTTAACGCGTGGTAAACGTGTAAATCAAGAGATAATGGCCGACTTTATCGATGGTTTAGACCTGCCAGAGCACGCTAAAGTAGAAATGAAAAAACTAACACCTGCCAACTACATTGGCCGCGCTGTTGAGTTTATTGACGATTTAGTTTAAATACTAAATTGCGCATATAAAAAGCGAAAGGATAATCCCTTTCGCTTTTTTTGTACTAAAAATTATAGGCCAACTCTATGTACCAATTAAAAATAAACAACCTCTGTGAGCAAGAATTTTTAAACCAATACTGGCAAAAAAAACCGCTATTAATTAAACAAGGCTTTACAGACTTTCAAGACCCAATAGAGGCAGAAGAGCTTGCCGGTCTTGCTATGGAAGAAAGTATAGAGTCGCGAATTGTTACCAACCACAATAACGATTGGCAAGCATACCAAGGCCCATTTGAAGACTTTGAAAAATTAACTGAGCAACACGCTACTTTATTGGTACAAGCGGTTGATCATTGGCATAGCGATGCAGCACAACTGCTTCGCCCATTTAGGTTTATACCTAACTGGCGAATAGATGATTTAATGATCAGCTACTCAACCCCTAAAGGTGGCGTAGGTCCGCACCTAGATCAGTACGATGTATTTATTATACAAGGCGAGGGTAAGCGTCATTGGCGTGTTGGCTTGCCTGATCCAACACTTAAACAATTTGCGCAAAATAAAAAACTACTGCAAGTTGAGCAATTTGAAGCCGTTATAGATTGTATTTTAGAGCCCGGCGATATTTTATACATACCACCTGGGTGCCCTCACGAAGGTTATGCAATAGAAAACGCCCTTAACTACTCGGTTGGATTTAGAGCGCCTAATCAACAAGACTTATTTTCTAGTTTTGCCGATCATGTTATTGATACCGACAGCGGCCAAAAACGCTATACCGATCATACTTTAGCCCTTAGGGACTCTAAAGGTGAGCTTTTACAGAGCGAAACCGATAAAGTTAAAACCCTTATGCAAGCGCTACTTAATAACGATGAGCTATTTAAGCATTGGCTTGGTAATACCTTAAGCCAAGCCAAGCACGAAATGGACTTAGCACCGCTTGAAGAGCCTATAACCTGTGAGCAAATGAGTGAGTTAATAGCAAACAATGCAGAAGAATTTGAGCGTTTAGGCGGCGTACGTGCTATCTATCAGCAGCTAGAAGACACCCTATTATTAAGTATTAATGGCGAAAACTACCCGTTGCCACTTTGCGACTTAAATGCCGTTACACTATTAACAGATCATGATTATGTTAATACCGACGATTTAAACGCAGCGCAGCCTAGCCTAGTTTTTATTCAAACCTTTACTACACTAGTTAATGAGGGGATGTGGTTTAATTAGAGGTGCGCTATGGGCTATCAAATTAATAAGGTCGAGTGGGATAGGCAAAAAGACCAGCTACAACAAATACGTGAAAAAGTATTTGTATATGAGTTACACATACCCAAACGAATAGAATTTGATAGCCAAGACAAACTAGCACACCATGTGCTAGTTACTCACAACAGTAACGCACCCGTAGCCACAGGTAGGCTGTGTACAGATGGCTTAATAGGCCGAATAGCCGTTTTACCCGCACACCGTAATCGCCACGTTTATACTTCATTACTTACTTTTATTGTTAATCTTGCCGCTAACGATGGCCACCAAGTTATTAGTATTAATTGTATTTTAAACGAAGTTGAACGCTTTAGGCGAAACGGCTTTATACAACAAGGCGGTGTTTTTATGGAAGCAGGTATACCTAGGCAGCGAATGCAATGCCAAGTGTCTGAGTTTGTCACTAAACCATTTACATTAGTACATTAAAAAAGGGCCGTTAATAGCCCTTTTTTACGTTTATACAAGCAATACCTTATTTGGGTTCATTAGCCCAAAGTTGCTCGTTTTCATGCATTTCGTATAAGCCGTGTGCACGGTTTATAAGTAAGTTAGCAAAGTCGACCTGGGTTTTATCTCGTGCGCCAGCACTCATTATTTGATCTGCTTTTAACTGCCATTGTAATGAAAAATAACGCATAGCATCGCGCGCATCTTTTGCTGCACTTACTTCTGCATGATCAGTGGGTAAGCGCCCTGTTATTACCCAGTAGCTCTTGCCGTTTTGCGCTTTAAATTTCCACATAGCACACAATGGTGCTAAAAAGCGGCTGTCTTTGTCTATTACTGATTTAGGCATAATGCCTTTTTCTGCTAAGTATTTTTGGGCGTTTTGAAAACACTCGCGTTGCCAAGCAACCCGTTGTTGCTCTATTTGTGCTTGCTCTTGCGCTGTTAATGGTTTTTTTTCTTCTTGCTGCATTTTATTAACCCTTACTGCTTTTTTTCTACACTCTAAGTGCATAACAAATAAGGTGCAAGCATAAAACACCTGCTTTGCACCTTAAATACACCATTTGATTTGTTTTTAATCACAATTGCACTTAAGCAATAATAAATCGCTGTTATTTTATATTGTGATCAAACGAGCCTACATCACCTGGGAACACCACTGGCGATTCAATCCCGTCTTTGCTTATCGCTGCAACACCAAAATAGTAATTATCTATAACAACGTTTTTAAGTGTAGCTTTACTTACATTGCCCACATCTTGACTAAATTGCCATTGTGGCTCACTGGTATAGCGCCAATAAATACGATAACCGGCAATATTATCATCATCAGAACTTTGCCACGAAAGCGTAGTGTCAGCCTTAACCGCGCCTTCAATTTTTACCTGCTTAGGAGGAGCTGGCGCCCAAGCCATTGAAGCCATTGTTACTGCGTTCAATGATGTAAGCTTTGCTGTGTAGTCAAAATCAACGCCATCTATGGTATCGCCATAAACTACACCATTTTCTGTACGTAAATCTTGATGTTGTCGGTCGTAATGCTCATTAGTTTCCATAATTCTGACTGCTGCAAAACCTGCATCGTTAAACGGTCTATGGTGCCCGCCCCGGCCAAATCTATCTAACCTGTAAACTAACATTGTATCTAAATTTGGAATGTACCTATCGGCAATTGTATCTATATAGCGCGCTAAATTACGACTCGCCGAATCGACTTCACCACCTGTAAAACGGCGCGTTCTTGCTTGTTGTTTCGTTTCTACTACACGCGTGCCTTCTGAGAAAATACGAGCTGTTGTATTGTCGGTAACGCCATTAATACCGGTAATATTGCCAATCATGTCGTTATTTAAAACGCCATGTACTTGCCAATTGTGCTCTTGCGCATACGCTGTGAGTATTTTACCGCCAAATAAACCCTGCTCTTCGCCCGACAACGCTGCATACACAACTGAGCCATTAAATTTATGCTTGCTTAGTACACGTGCAGCTTCAATAACCCCTGCCACACCTGAAGCGTTATCATTAGCACCCGGTGAATCACTGGTAAAGTCCATTACATCGCTCACGCGCGAATCAATATCGCCCGACATAATAACCATTCGGTTTGGCTCAGTGCTACCACGCTGAATGGCCACAATATTTACCACTTCAACAGGATTAGGAATTCGTTTTTCACCTGATATAGTGTCTTTAACTTCAATAACTTCTAGGCAACCACCACATTGCGCTGATATTTTTTCAAACTCTTTTTTAATCCAACGCCGTGCAGCACCTATGCCCCGTGTATCTGACTTAGTTTCAGAAAGCGTATGGCGGGTACCAAAATCCACCAGCGTTTGTATGTCGCTCCCAATACGTTTAGCTGATACCTGCGCTGCAATATCATGTAGCTTTTGTTGTTCTTCATATTTTATGCTGGCATGAGCCTGTGCTGATAATCCTGCCGTACAAGCAAAGGCTAACGTACTCAATTTAATAAGTTTAGTTGTAATAGAAAAAGGGGTTTTGCGCATTATAAGCTCCTTATTTTTTACCTTACCATTACTCAACAACCTATTTAGTGCAACTATTTTGAGTTAAAGCTTTATACAAGTAAGCTCAACTGTAAAAATTAACCACACATAAGTACTCCCCTCTTTTAAGTAATCAAGCGTATTACAAACCTTGTTACATAAATACGCTATATACATAGCGTGTTTTCGTGGCAAACTAATGGGGTGTTTTATTTGTATTTGTAACCTATGCGCCAGCTTAAAGCCGACACTGTCTCTGCTAATTTAATTGCCACTAGTAACAACCAATATGGGCCTATTTGTGTTTATCAAAATACGGCCTATCGCTGGTTAACACTTGCCCAAAATGCGCAAAGCAATATCACTATTCAAGGGGTGATGAGCCTTAATGAGAATGAACAATTACTGATTGCGGTTAATCAATGCATGCTGTTATTTTTACTTAAAGCAGCTGAGCCTCTAAGTGTTTTAAATTTAGGTTTAGGTACTGCGGGCATTGAGCGAGCCATTCATTATTTACATAACAAAACGGCTTTTATAAATAACTTAGCTGTGTTTGACAGTGTAGAAATAAACCCCGCGATGATAAGCGTTGCTAAGCACCATTTTAACTTGCCTGCTCATCATACTGTGCACTTACAAAATGCAGAGCTGTTTGTTGCAACGTGCACGCGCACATACAATGTAATTACAATTGATATTTTTAGTGGCGATGTACATCAAGACTTTTTATCTAACAGCGTATTTTGGCAAAACATACGTCGCTGCAGCGGGCTAAATGCGCAAATTATTATAAATTTAAACCCTAAAACAGGAAAAGAGCTCCAAGCTTTACTCGTCTTGTTTAGGCAACACTTTAGCTGTATTGCCCTTATAGAGTTTAACGAATACAAAAATATTGTCGTGATACTTTCTCAGCAAAGTTTAGTGCACATTAATAAAGAAGAAATAGCCCATTCGCCATTATTTAAAACGTGGGCGCCCACCCTTCACAACGACATAAACAGCATTTATCACATAGAGTAATTTAGCGCCCTGGTTCGTGTTTTTCATAGCACGGCAAATGGGTTTCTAATTGCTCCCAATTGGCTTTAGAGGTAACAAAATTATGCGACATTACCTGTTCAGCAATATCGTCATCTATCAACCCTAGGCGTATTCGCAAGCGAGATTTATCCTCTGCATTAGCACTGTAAATAGGTGAGCCACATGTTTTACAAAAAAAGCGCGCACGCCCAGGTTTGAAATTAAATTCAGTTAAATTATCTTCACCTTTGGTAAGTGTAAATTCGTGAGTGTTTACAAAACCATTAGTCGCAAAAGCAGTCCCGCTGTTTTTTCTGCAAAGTGAGCAGTGACAATGAATAATTTGAGAAATAGCCCCTTTAATTTCAATGCTTACCGCTTTACATAAGCACGTTCCAGTATACATATAATCCCTTTTATTATTTTTAATTGTGTGTTGTTAGGTATTTTACGCGTTTAAAATAAAAACGTCAGTAGAATAGATAAAACACAATATTGATTGACTAATTTACACCAAATTGGTTATATAAATTTTAAGTTTGAAAAATTAAAAGTCATATATTGGTTTACCAATTTATATGCTTATACTTACATTAGTAAAAGAGGGATTATGCGCGTTAAATACAGCTTACTGTTAGTGGCTTGCTCAGGATTATTAGCCTGTAGCCAAAACAATCAAAACGCCCCCTCTGCAAAGTGGCTATTAGTAGATAACTTTGAACAACCGCTAAAAGGCTGGACAAAGGCCGACACAGACAATCAAACTCAACCTTATGTTGCTAACCCACAAGTAACTAAAATAGAAGTTGAGGATACAGCCAAAGGGATTAACCATTTTTTAATTAAAAAGCCTGCCGAAAATGGTATTGTCGGCAACCGAAAAGCCCTCAGCTATAAAAAGCTTCCAAAAACAGTGCCCGTTGGCGAAACCTACACTTTTTTTACCCGCATTAACGTTGCCTCTTTTCCAAATAACCATGCTTTTGGATTAAGTAACTTAGAGCCAGAGCAAATAAACGTTCATGGCTACGACGCCTTTGAAGCCACTCTACGAGTAACCGATAAAACCGAATCAAATGGGTTAGTCAATACCGGGGCGCTAATGGTCAAAACTGATAAGGGCTATAGTAATATCCAAAACTATGCACAAGCGCAATCGGCTAAACCACTTGATACAAACAGTTGGTACAACATTTGGTACGTTGTTAATAATGCATCGGTAAAAATGCAAGGCCAGCAATACAATGTATACGTTCAAGGCGGCGAATTTAAAAACCAAACCTTAGTGTATAAAAATGCCACCTTTAGAATGAAACGCGAGCGCCCACTTAACTATTTTTTAGCTAACTGTAATACGGGCCCACACAAAAAGCCCTACGGAAATGGCGGTTTACGCTATGACGACATTTATATGATTAAAGGCGTAAACCTCACAAACCCTATTCGATAAAAGTAGCAGTGTAAATTAGTCGCTAAAGATCTACAGCGCGCCACTTAAATGGTATGATCCTTTTCTATTTTTTGTCATTTAAGTTTATAAAATGTATCGATTATTCGAAAAAATGACCAACGCATTTCCTGAGCAAAAGCCAACGCAGCCGCCCTCTACATTATTTGCGTTTTGTCGTCATTACACTAAAGGTATGGAGCTTTCGTTAGTTTTAATGTCTGTTAGTGCTGCCCTGCTTGCCATTTTAGAAGTATCGTTATTTAGCTATATGGGCCAATTGGTTGATTGGTTGGGCACCTACACACCGCAAACCCTGTTTGAAGAGCAAAAAGCCGAACTTATAAAAATGGCGGTAGTGCTTTTAGTGGTATTGCCTATTGTGGTGTTTTTTCACTCGGCTATTTTGCACCAAGCATTACTGGGTAATTACCCTATGTCGATTCGTTGGTCGGCGCATAGATACTTATTACGCCAAAGTGTTAGCTTTTATCAAAACGAGTTCGCAGGGCGTATTGCCACAAAAGTAATGCAAACATCACTGGCCGTACGAGAAGCCGTAATGAAACTGCTCGATGTACTAATGTATATTGTGGTTTATTTTGGCGCTATGGTGTTTTTAGTTGCAGAAGCTGATTGGCGTTTAATGCTACCGCTTTTAGTGTGGGTAATTATTTATGCCGCCATTCAAATGTACTTTGTGCCAAAACTTAAAAAAATTGCCAGCTCGCAGGCCGATGCGCGCTCTGAAATGACCGGCCGTATAGTTGACAGCTATACAAATATATCGACCATTAAGCTTTTTTCGTACACACAACGTGAAGAACAATACGCTAAACAAAGTATGGATGTATTTTTACAGCCTGTTTATAAGCAAATGCGTTTAGTAACCAGCCTTAACTTTGCTATTAATAGCCTAAATTACTTATTAGTATTTAGTGTGGCCGCACTATCCCTTTATTTATGGTCGTTAAGTGCAATTAGCGCAGGCGCCATTGCTGTTGCTGTTAGTTTATCGCTTAGATTAAATGGCATGGCGCAGTGGATCATGTGGGAAATAAGCAGCTTGTTTGAAAACATTGGTACCGCCACCGATGGCATGAAAACCTTATCTACGCCCATTAAAGTAGATGACAAACCCGATGCAAAAACGCTTAACGTTTCTAAGGGCGATATAGCGTTTTCAAATGTTCACTTTAACTACGGCAAAGCCGCTAACGAAACCAATCGCGGTCCGGTAATGAACGGCCTAAACCTACATATAAAACCCGGTGAAAAAATTGGCTTAGTGGGTCGCTCTGGCGCTGGTAAATCAACGTTAGTTAATTTACTTCTACGCTTTTACGATACCGATTCTGGTACGATTAAAATTGATGGCCAAAACATTACCGATGTAAGCCAAGAAAGCCTTCGCCGCTATATAGCCATGGTTACGCAAGACACTTCCCTGCTTCACCGCTCTGTAAAAGATAATATTTTATACGGCCGGCCCGATGCCTCAGAAGCCGAAATGCTCAGCGCTGCCAAGCAAGCTAAAGCACTCGAGTTTATAAGCGATTTAGAAGATAGCAAAGGCAATAAAGGGTTTGATGCTCAAGTAGGCGAGCGCGGTGTAACCCTCTCTGGTGGGCAACGCCAGCGTATCGCTATAGCGCGGGTATTACTGAAAAATGCACCTATTTTAATACTCGATGAAGCCACCAGTGCGCTCGACTCAGAAGTTGAAGCCGCAATACAAGCAAGCCTAGATGATTTAATGACAGGTAAAACTGTGATTGCCATTGCTCACAGGCTATCGACCATTGCGCAAATGGACAGACTTATTGTACTTGATGGAGGACGCGTTGTAGAGCAAGGCAGCCACGAAGCGCTCATTGCACAAAATGGTATTTATGCTGGCCTTTGGGCGCATCAAACCGGTGGGTTTATTGGTGTAGATTAGCCAAGATAAGATTATAAGCCGAAAATAGCGCGATTTTTATTGCGCATTACGCTATTAAATCAGGTATTTATAATTTGTTCCTAATTTTATCCAAGCGAATCTCTTCCCTTGATTAAGTTAAGTCAATTATATACCATCCTTACTTATAATAATTTACGGATAGTTTACTTTCACATGGAAAAAACTCTTTATCTACTCCTATTCTGTGCCTCAACGCAATGTTTTGCAGACACCGCATATATTGGTGTTGACTATGTATTACCTGAAATGGCAATTAGTAACGAAGATGTTAAGCCAAAATCAACTGCACTTCGTTTAGGGGTCAGTAACAATAATATGGCTTTTGAAGCCCAATACCTAACCGCCAACGAGAAAGATAACCTTTATCGCATTGAATTCGATATAGAAAAAAGTGCCGCATTATTTTTCGTAATGCAGTCTGATGTTGTTAATGGTTTCGGTTTAGATGTTTCAGTCGGCTATGCGCAAACAGATATTACAGTTAATGGCCCTGAAGAAACTATAAATGATGAATTTCAATATAAAGGTTTTGCCTGGGGTGTGGCAATGCACCAAGATATTCCATACTTAAACAGCACCCAAGTAAGGCTTGGCTATCAATCACTTTATGACAAAGACGATATCGAGATAACAGCTATTTCTCTTGGTTTTACTTACCAATTTTAGTCATTCTCTCATTTTAAAAGGTACAATCCTAAAATGGCAATAAAACACACCTCTCACAAACTCTCTATTATTTCGATATTATTAATAGCAGTTACTGGCTGTGGCTCTGATACTGAGTCAACCGACCTAAAAAAAGCAGTAACTCTCGAAGAGCTTCGCACTGAAGGTACAATTATAGAATCCGTTACTATTATCAATAATCAAACACGCATTAGACCTGGAGAACAATTTCAGCTTAAAGCCATGGGTATAGATAGTAACGGAGAAACGAGAGATGTAACCGATGAGCTTACTTGGAGTACAAGCGACCCAGAAGTAGCCACTGTCAATAGTCGTGGCTTAGTGACAGCCATTACTAATTCTCCACTGGATAGAGGTTTGATTACGGTTACTGGCACTACAATAAATGAAATATCCGGTGAAGGACAAATGTCAATTAGTGATGAAGCCGTTTCGAACATAGAACTAAAACAAGCCTCACCAGAAATAGGTGACATTAATACGTGTATAGAAGCAAGTATTAGTGCAGATATTACTTATTCAGATGGCTATATATCTTTAAATACAATAAAAGATATTAGTTTTACTCTTGATGATGAAACAAGCGCGTTAATCGATAACAACGGTACACTATATACCTCATCAAGTGAAATTGAGAACACTTCAATTACTGCGAATATAGGTAACATATCGGATACCTTAATTGTCACAGCCAACCCAGTTAACCTAGAGAGTATTGATATTCTTTCTGATGATACATCTAAGGATATTATCAAATTAAACTTAGGTTCTCGTATAAGCGTAGCTGCGCAAGCCAATCTAATAAACAATCCTTCTCCTTTCGATATAGACAATACTATAAAGTGGTCTACGTTAGATTCATATACTGTCGGTGTTACAAAACAGGGCGAAAATAAAGGTACTTTACTCGCATTAAAACCAGGCGTTACAGAGCTTGTTGCGAGCTGTGGTGGAGTGTATAAAACAGTAGCCGTACAAGTTGAAGGCGACGCAACCCTAGAAAGTATTCAAATTAATGGCGCTGAAAATCCATTAACTTTGAGCCCTCTGGGTACTTTAGATTTAACATTAACCGCTAACTATAGTGATACCTCTTCTAGCTTGAATGTTTCAGAATTTGCGAATTGGAGTGTAAATGGTAGCACAATTGCAAATGCTGAATTAATTAATATTGGAACCAATCAGGCTAGATATAGATTAACGAGTAATTCAAATGGTAACGGTACAGTTATCGTTTCTGTCAATTACGATGGGATAGTAACAAGTACACAAATCAATATTGAATAAAAAATAGTTAAATACGTCAAGTAAATAGCTCAGAACGAAGGCCTTAATTTACTAGGCCTTCACTTTACCCTTTCTACTCTATTCCTCTTTACAGGTTTGTCGCTTGGTTTTTACAACCCTCTAAAGTTGCAAAGTTTTTAAATAGCATCCAACATTTTACTTTTACTACTAAAAACTTATAGAACACTTCTTCCTCTTCATTGCACATCCCTTACTATTATTTTTGTTGATTAAATATTGTTAACGATTAACATCTATGCAATATTATACCTAGTTCGATTTTTAAGCGAATTATCGGACTTAAAAAGAATATTTTACTGACAGCCTTTTCACATATTTGCGTTATTCAAGACGAAATTATCGTGTGACTATCTAAAAAATGTGTATCGGCAAATTAAAGAAGGTTTATCTATTTCTTTAAACTTTCAACATTAATTTAAATGGAGATTTTATATGAAACAGCTAAAGCTACTAATAGGTAGCACTTTGTTTATGTCTATCACTTCAGTCCAGGCAGCTGATTGGAGCCCTTTTAGTATTCCAGCACAAGCAGGCGCAGGTAAAAGCTGGCAGTTACAAAGTGTTTCAGATGAGTTTAACTACATTGCACAACCTAATAATAAACCAGCTGCTTTTAATAATCGTTGGAACGCATCTTATATAAATGCTTGGCTAGGTCCTGGCGATACAGAATTTAGCGCTGGCCACTCATATACAACTGGCGGGGCGCTTGGTCTGCAAGCAACCGAAAAAGCAGGTACGAACAAAGTTCTCTCAGGTATTATTTCTTCTAAAGCAACCTTTACTTACCCCCTATACCTAGAGGCGATGGTAAAACCAACAAACAACACTATGGCAAATGCTGTATGGATGCTTAGTGCTGATTCTACCCAAGAAATCGATGCTATGGAGTCATATGGTAGCGACCGAATTGGCCAAGAGTGGTTTGACCAACGTATGCATGTTAGTCATCACGTATTTATTCGAGACCCATTTCAAGATTACCAGCCAAAGGACGCTGGCTCTTGGGTTTACAACAACGGAGAAACATACCGCAATAAATTTCGTAGATATGGAGTACATTGGAAGGATGCGTGGAATTTAGATTACTATATAGATGGTGTTTTGGTTCGAAGTGTCTCTGGCCCAAATATTATTGATCCTGAAAACTATACTAACGGAACAGGCTTAAACAAGCCTATGCACATAATACTGGATATGGAACATCAGCCATGGCGAGACGTTAAGCCTAATGCATCTGAGCTTGCAGATCCCAATAAAAGTATATTTTGGGTAGATTGGATACGAGTTTATAAAGCCCAGTAATATATTAAAAACTTAACTTATTAAGTGCGGAACTTATGTTTACAAACCCTCTAATGTTTGCGATATACTCACTGCATTTAATAAGTTTTAAAACACATTCGTTGAGACTTAATGCAAAGTACTTATAAGCTGATGCACTCACTAAGCTTTAAATTCCCTCACCTAACAACTAATCATTATAGTGATTTTCTAAATGGGTTATTTCACTTTCAGTCAAAACTAAACTTCTATACAGAAAATTGTAATCAATTTCATCTTGTTGCTTTACAAATGAAAATGCCGCTTCAATCAAAAGTATTCGCTCTTTTGAACTATACATACTATTCGCAATCTCTATGCTTGATGATAAGCTGCTGGCTAACATATTCTCGCCAGCCAAACGCTTAGCATAACTAGTTTCTTCACTAGGAGTTAATGAATTAAGCCATATTTTTGTTGCATCAGGGTTTTGAGCAATTAGACGCTTGGTAAGTGCAGCCAAAAGTGACTTTCTAACCGCTATAGGAAATGATAATGTGGGGATTATTTCTTTTAACGCATCTAGTCCTTTTTCAGGCGAAGTAGCGACTAAATTTGTCAATAATTTACCCTGAAGTGTTAAGTCATTTTCAGCTAAAATGATATCGAGTATACGTGAGAGTTCGACTCTCTGTGTAGCCATTACCTCTACTAGCCTGCGCAAACCAGCTTGCCTTACAGGACCACCAGGTAATGACAATACCCAGCTTTCTGATGATTCAATATCATCACTAGCAAGCTTTTGTGTGAAATACGCAACGGCGTCATATTTTATTTGTGAATCGTCTAGTAATAAAATAGTCTCTTCAGCCAAAGAAGTATCTTTATCAATTAATGCCGTTAACATAGGTAATATCAACCGCATATACATATCAGGTCTGGGTTGTTGCTCAATCCAGCTAAGCGCTTCTAGTGTGTCCTGAACGCCCCATTGCGTTAGCAAATTATCTATTACTGCCATTTTGATCGAGGTATTGGAGAGGTAGCTTACTTCCTCTAGAACTGTTTCTGGTCTACTTTCCATGTAGGATAAATACCCAGCTGTAATTAGTTTTGCCTTTATATCATTATTTAATTTACTATTATCAATCCAAATGAGTAATTCTTGTAAATCTATTTGCCCTACGGTATACGCGATTTTTTTTATTAAAAAATCCTGTAGTTCCAATTTTAAACTAGTTAAATGCAATAAAGCTTCTTGCCAATTAAAGTATATCCAGGCTAAGTAAATTGGTTCGACTAACTTAGCTTGTTCTCTTAAAAGACGTTTATTTTCATTAATCAATACGCTATCAACACAAGTAGAGTAATCGTCGTTAGTTTTTAACGTTTCTAAATTATTTGAACATAACTCAAATTGCTTAGTTTGGCTGCCCAGTGATAAATTATTCAATAGCTTTAAACCCGCTTCACTGCCTTTATTCAAAGCATTACTAGAACCACTATTATTGGTTTCTTGGGGAGAATAAAACTTGTAAATTAAAAACATTGAAACGAGTAAAAACATAAATGCTATTTTAAATTTCATCCGTTGCCTTTGAAAGTTAAATATTAATTCATAAATTTTAACTATATAGCATTGCCCATTTATTATCCAATCGCCAAAAATTTAAATAATAGTGGTTGTTAACTTTATTTTCCGTTTAACTTGATTAAGCCAATAATCTTAAGCCAATTAAAATTAGCATAACAATATTGGCTATAAAACTGATTAAAAAGAAATACGTGCGTGGGCTTGGGTTTTTCTCTGTGGCTATAGCGTAATACAGCGCCATATGAATTAATCGCGCTATTACATACACCCAAACACACATGGCAAATATAGGGCTTTGGTAATTTATAACAAATGCAAACAGCACAGTACCAACAAACAGCGCGCTGTTTTCTAGTGTGTTATGAAAAGTACGATGGGCTCTAAATATAAAACTGTCGTGCGATAAATCATCGCTAATTTTACCTGGTACAGCATTAGGCCGTTTAGCTTTGCTAAAGGTAGCTACCGACCATTGTACCACTAACATTATTAAGTAAACGTAAAACGCCATATAGGCAGAAAGCGCAACTTCAGTCATTTTTATGTCCTTAAAATTGTTTTAACTCAGTAGTAATAGCAAGTTTCAAGCCTAAAATAAGTTCATTATAATTAATAACTTATAATTTATAGGTTCAATAATAATGTAAAAGCTGCAAACCTATTTATAAATGTTACCCACGTATTAACTCCTTAACGTTAGCGTAATTGATACCACTGCGTGATCGGTTGTTAAATCGTCTCGTTCGTATTCTGGGTTTATTAAATGCCTGTCGTATGTATGATAATCACTCACTTCATAAAAGCTATCATCGTAACTTGGGTCAAATTCACACGAGAGTAAAATATAATCAAGTACCGTACTACTTGTTCCATAGTAATTGGTAGGGCTGCGATTTAATAACGGCGCCGAGGGGCCATTACTTTGTTGAGCATCTGCATGGCTGCCAGCGTTTTGCTGTGTATTGTGCGCCGTAAATTGGCTCATTTTTAGTGTTTTAAATAACTGCCATGCGTCATTTAAACAATATTTAGCAAGGTATGTTTTAACATCAAACGCTGGGGCAAATCGCAATGTATTCGTTAGTAAATGGCTCAACACGCCATCGGCTAGGTCGTTATTAAAATCGCCCATTAACACCATAGGCTGTTGTGTAGCTTCGCGTCGAGCAATCATTTCTATCATTAGTAAAGTGGCTTCACTGCCGCGCTGAATGGTTGAGCCCCACGAGCCGGCCACATTTGCTTTTAGAGTGTCTATTATGTTTTTTTCGCTTGAGGGTGGCTCGGTTTTGGCTGAGCTAGTAGTACTTTCATCACTTTCAATCATGGCTCGTTTTGACTTGAAATGCACTACATAGCAGTCGGTATTACCTACATGGGGTAATTTAATGGTGGCTCTTAACACCTTACGGCTAAACGTAAAATTACTATTAAGGCCAAGCATTTCAACAAGCTCCGTATTGTGCTTAACCGCAGCAACATCAACAATCTCAAATTTAGACGCTATTGCCACAACCGGGCGCTTAAAAATAAAATCATCAATCACCTCTGGCGTATCAACCACAGCAAAATATGTATAGCCTTGCTGCGCCATTAACGCTTTTAGCGGTTCAATACTAAATACTTCTTGAAAACCTACTACATCAGGCGCGTACTCATTTAAATAATCTACAATCCAACGCTGTTTGCGTGCCCATTGCTCTGCGGTATAAATTTTTTCAAAATCGTAATACGCATTAGGCGGCTCAAGGTAGTTAAATAAATTAAACGTGGCTATTTTAAATTGCGTGTTTTTTACTACAGGCTCGTTTAAATCAGCGGCAGGTTCAGCCTCAAGCGTAGTGTGATGTAAAGTCGATTCAAAATTACTGATAACAATAACCTAGCGAATAAAAGTGCATTAATTATACCCTAAAGGGTTTAAAGTTCTAAACCGTGAATTATTCTCAACATGCAAATAAAGCCCTTTATTTAGGCTATACTGCCCTCCTCGTTATTAGCGCACACATAGGTATTATGAACTACTCAAATTTTGGTACTAAATTTACACAACCCAACGGAATAACGCAGCTTATGGAAGATTTAGGCAGCGCTAACGCAAGCAATAATCCAAATATTGTTATGCTAGGTGGCGGTAACCCTGCACACGTACCACAGGTTAATGCTGTATTTTTAGATGAATTACAAAAGCTAGTAGCCAGTAATAAAGTATCGCAAGTATTTGGTTTGTACGACGGGCCAACTGGCAATGACGAATTTAGAGCGGCTCTTGCTAAACAGCTCAATAGCGAGTTTGACTGGGGCTTAACACCACAAAACATAGCACTGGGTAACGGCAGCCAAGCTAACTTTTTTGTATTGTTTAATATGCTTGCGGGCAAAATGAGCGATGGCACTAATAAGCGTATATTGTTTCCGCTTGCGCCTGAATACGTAGGTTACGCCGACCAAGGTTTATCTGATGATATGTTTGTGGCAATAAAACCCGACATCGAAATTTTAAATACCTTCAATGGCTCTAAGCAGTTTAAATATGTCATTGATTTTGACGCGGTAGAAAACGTATTAGCCAACGATACCAGTATTAGTGCACTGTGCGTATCGCGCCCTACCAACCCAACTGGTAATGTCATTACCGATGATGAAGTACGCCATCTAGACGCCCTTGCACACAAGTACAATATTCCCCTAATTATTGATAACGCCTACGGCGACCCTTTCCCAGGTTGTATTTACACCGATGCAAACCTTACGTGGAACTCAAACATTATATTGTGTATGTCGCTTTCAAAACTGGGCTTGCCAGGCCTGCGCACTGGTATTGTGGTTGCCAATAACGAAATAATTAAAGCCATTGGCCGTGTTAACGGCTCTATGGTGTTATCGCCTAACGCTATTGGCCCAAGCTTAGTAACCCGCTTAATTAACGAAGGCGAATTACTGCCTTTGTGTAAAAATACGGTATTGCCTTTTTATAAAAATAAAGCAGAGATAGCCATAAACCTGTTTGATGAAATTTTTGCAGACTTGCCTGTTTATTTACATAAACTCGAAGGCGCGTTTTTTATGTGGCTATGGTTTAAAGACTCAAAAATAACCAGCGAAATGCTTTATCAAAAACTCAAAGAGCAAGATGTATATATAATTCCTGGGCATAACTTTTTTATTGGCATTGAAGATAGATGGGAGCACAAACACCAGTGCGTACGCATTAACTACGCTAACGATGAAGCCACACTCAGAAAAGGCTTAGAGGCTATTAAGGCGCTTATCATGTAGCGCTTATTGTGTAGCGCTTTAATTAACGTTTTACATCGTATTTTAACGTGGTGGTTAACGGTTAGCGTTAGCCACTGATTTTTTTTATTTAATGTACTGTTTAGGGGCTAACGCCTTGGTTAACAAGGCAAACAACAAGCCACCAAAAGCACCTGCTAGTAATTGCAAATAAAATCCCCTTCCACGTGCGCCCGCTATAATATGAATATTCATAATCGACTCAATGGCCACTAACACCACGGCAAAAGCAGTGATACCCGATGCCACAAATAACACCATGCTGTATTTTTCAAACTTTTTAACAAGTAACACAACAGCAAAAAAAGCGATAGCTAAAGCAATGGCAATAATAGCGCCATAGGTAGGTAATAGCCCTAACCAATCATCTAGCGTTAAATTAATACGGTCGCTTAAGCTGACCATCACGCCCACATCAACTAATTGATTGACAACGTATTGGCTATGAAACAAGCTAGCAAGCGTAAAGGTAAATAACCAAGAAACTAAAAATATAGGGAGTAAACGTGTTAAAAATGGCATGGTTATCTCAACTTAAAATAAAGCTTTTTTCTTACAGTAGCAAAGGCTTGCAATGTAAACAACGACTCTCTCAATTAGCGCTATGGCTGTTTGTAGGGCTTTTTGCGTCTACCGCCAGTGCAGCTACATTACCTAAAGAGCAGTACAGCACTCACACACTCGCAGCACAATTAAATTCGCCGTGGAGCATGGTTAAGCTACCAAACGGGTCATGGCTAATTACAGAGCGCGACGGCCACGTTGTTATTGTAAAAAACAATCAGCAAACTAGAGTAAATTTAAACCTTGAAGGTTTATACGTTGCAGGCCAAGGCGGCTTACTTGATATAGTGCTCTCGCCTAATTTTAACACCAGCAAAGAAGCTATATTTACCTACGCACAAGGCACAGCTGAGGCTAATCGCCTAGTAATTGCAAAAGCTACCTTTAATGGCACCGGCTTTTCAACGCCTGTTATTATTTACACAGTAGCGACTGATAAAAATACCCCACAACACTACGCTGGCCGCGCCCTCTTTTTACCCGACAACACTCTACTGTTTTCAACCGGAGATGGCTTTGATTTTAGAGAGCAAGCACAAGTAATAACCAGCCAACTTGGCAAACTATTACGTATAAACCTAGATGGCACTATCCCAAAAGATAACCCATTTATTAATCACAAAAACCCCAATGCACACGCTGTTTACTCGCTTGGTCACCGAAACCCACAGGGCTTAGTGTATGATTACGATACCGAGCAAATTGTTAGCCACGAGCACGGCCCCGCCGGTGGCGATGAGTTAAATTACTTAACGCCAGCTACCAACTACGGCTGGCCGGTGATCACCTACGGTGACGATTATTCACAAGCACGTATTTCTCCTTTTAGAGATTACCCCGGCATGCAAAAACCAAGCGTAGATTGGACGCCATCAATCGCCCCATCGGGTATGGCGTATTACGGCTCTAAACACGCCGCATTCCCTTCACTTCAAAAGCATGCGCTCATCACCACACTCGTTGATAAAAAGCTCTACAGCGTTAATCTGGCTAATGGCGAATTCACCCAGTCACACATATTTCCAGGAGCAAAAGGCCGAATAAGGGATGTGTATGTAACCACTGAGGGTAATGTAGCAGTATTAATGGATGGGAAAGATGCAAAGCTGATGATGGTAACGCCAAAGTGATACTCACTTAAATGAATGATGATTGCCTTGTAAGATTTATTTTAATGTTTAACTTTGAAAATAAATCTTACAAGGCTAAACAATTTATACTTAACTCAGACCTTTTGGGGAGCTTTACAAAAGATTTTTATGGTGTGTTTAAATTAAATTTCCTCTCGCATGCTTTTTGAAAATCATCAGGAGAAATTATGATTTGCCGCGTTGTATTTTTAACCTTCTTTTTTACCTCTTCTCTATTAAAAGCTATGTAACAGCCACTGTCGTCACTTATCTCAATTGAAGATAAATATTTATCCATTATTTTTGATTCACTTGATGACTGCTCATATTGCCAAACATTTACTTCACCTGCTTTTAATGGCATGTCCATTACCTGAGTACCGTACTCAGTTTTAAAGACCAATTTAACCATTAACTCTTCAGCTGTAGAGTTTTTAACACTAGCCCAGTAAATGCTTGAACATGAGCTCAATACAAAAATTATTAGTAATCCAAAAATTAATACCTTTAATCTTTCCATAGGACCTCAGAACTCCAAATTAATCTTTTTATATCAACTTCAAGCGCTTCACTGCGTGTAATGCGTTGCTTTAGATTAGCCGTATTTTTTGTGTCATTGTAGTACTTCATAAGATCAATCTTTCCTTGATTTGGATAACCTGGAGAAGACGCTTTAACATTTTGAAGGAGAATATTTGTACTACCTTTATGACCCCAAGATAAATTAATACCTCCTACATAAATAAGTACAGAATGGCCAAACTCATGCGCTGAAACCAACTTAAATTCATCATCGATCAATTTTGATGGTATTCCAGCTGTTACAGATCCTCTTTGATAAATAAAACTCGCATCAATACCTAATATAGCTGGATTCATTGAACGACCATAACTTTCACTTTCTTCTATCTCTAGGTCTACAGGAATGGCATCAGAACTACTTTTATGTAAAGGATTAACTATTACATTAAAACGCACACCCGCCACTGTAATTGTATTTGACCAATATTGTTTAATACCAGCTATAGCCAACGTTTTTAATTTAAGGTAATCGCCTTGTTGCAAACTGTTTTGTTTAAAATTAAGGTAAACATCAATATTGATGGTTCTTAAGCGGCTATTAATGGTCGTTTTAGCCCAAGTTGCCTTATGAGCCCCGTTGTGAACTTTTAGCTTGCTACCTCGCCCATTTCGGGAGGGTCCTACCCGTACCATACGATAATTAACAGTGGGTTTATCAATTGCTTTATGAAGATGCTCTTCAAAAATATCGAGCGTAAGAGAGTGTTTTTGAGGGTTCGCAGCTGTTGAATCCATTTTATATTCCATTATAGTTAGTAATCATTGCTAAGATGTTTTTCGTTTAACAATTCTATTAGTTCCTCTAAATAGTCCAATATACTTTTCAAAGATTTTAGTGTCAAGAGTACCTATCTCAAAAACAAATTAAACAGACACCCACTACAATTAAACAGACACCCACTATAATTTAGCAAGCAAAGCTGAGTCACTAGATTTATTTTTTTAGGTCAATAATTGATTTTTCACGACTGCGTTACTTCCTTTCATGTAGTAAATGAGCCATTTTACCCTTAAACCCTAAATTATAAGCATGAAAATGATTGCATAACTGCAATTTAAATTTTTTTCTTTGTGGTTTTTAATCTATGCAAGCAACTTTACACAGTTACCAATATTCGCGCGCCGTTTTCGATTTAAATTTTCGCAGTAACCTATTAACAAATTAAACAGACACCCACTATAATTTAGCAAGCAAAGCTGAGTCACTAGATTTATTTTTTTAGGTCAATAATTGATTTTTCACGACTGCGTTACTTCCTTTCATGTAGTAAATGAGCCATTTTACCCTTAAACCCTAAATTATAAGCATGAAAATGATTGCATAACTGCAATTTAAATTTTTTTCTTTGTGGTTTTTAATCTATGCAAGCAACTTTACACAGTTACCAATATTCGCGCGCCGTTTTCGATTTAAATTTTCGCAGTAACCTATTTGTGAAGTGGGCCTGCCTACTGCACCATGAAATACGCGTGTAAATCGGGTCGTGAGTTTTAACCAGTTTTCGGGGGAAATATTCACTCTTTCGAGTAAGGGTAAGTGATTATTTTTAATATACCCTCGCTTATCTTCTCTTATACAACGCCCTGTTAACTCTACAAGTTTAAGGTACGATTTAAGCTCAAACGGTAACCCTTTTGGCATAATTTGACGTGACATGCCTGCAAAGCGAAGTAACTGTTTAGGTTGCTTACCTTCTGTTGCGCTTTTTAAGCGCCTTTGAGCACTTGTATGGTCAGAGTCTTCTGGTGTATTTGCTACTTTTGCTCTGATGGGGTTTAAATCTACATACGCCATACAGGCGGCAAGTGCGGCTTCATCAAGGAGTGCTTGAGATTTAAACCGACCTTCCCAAAATCTACCTGTGCAGTTATCTTCTTTATTTGCTCTACGCGCTATATTTTCATTCAATAAGCGCATAAACCAGCTAATGCTTGATAGGCGCTCTCGATATTCTTTTACTGTTTGATTAAAAAAGATAAGCTCTGCTTTACCTAGCTTTTCGCCCTGTATGTACTTTTGCGTAAGTACGGTGCCTTTGCACAGCTTGTGCCACCGAATAACAATCGCTTTATCATTAAGCCTATTCGCTTTTTTATTATCAACATATAACACTAAGTGCGTATGATTGCTCATGACTGCATAAGCACAGACGTCAATACAAAATATCTTGGCTAATTCAAGCAACTTATCTTCAACCCACCCTCGTCGATGCTCGTAAGATTGACCTGTAATGTGGTCTTCGCCACACAGAAAAGCACGTCGAACACAGCGCGAGACACAGTGGTAATATTTTGTATCAACCAAACTTACTTGTCGCTTTCTTGCAATTGCCATAAGACACCCTACTTGTTTTTTATACTGATGAAAGCCTAGTACTACGTTTGCTAAACTGCAAAATTAAGATGGGTGTCCTGTTTATTCTTTTTTTGATAATCGCCACCCAATTTCTACACAAGGTGAAAACGGCATTTTATTTGTAGGAGTATGCAAACCCACAAAGCCAATAAATTTATGCTGATTAGGAATTTCTATTGCCCATAAACCCCATCCTCGCTCATTGATAAGGGATAGGATTTTTCTCCCCATCTCAAAACTTTCTTCTTGGGTCTGAAGTTTTGGAAAAAATTCCATTACTTCTTTATCGTTACACATTTCAGCGAATGGAAGAAAATCATCCTCTGTCCATTGACGAAGCAGTAATCTTTCCGTTTTCAACATTCTTCGACTATGCCTTATAACGCCTTACTAAGCGGCGCGAAATTGTTGGCTAAAATTGCGAGGAACAAGCGTTAGCCAACTGTTTAGCGTCCGTTTGAGTAACTTGTTAGCTTTTGGCTTTCGACCGTATGTTTTTAATTTCACGCTTGGGAGTATTGATTAGCGGCTCGATTAAATGTCTAATCATTTCGGAAAAATCTTTGTCTGCCTTTTACAAATCTATACCATTTTTCAGAGCGTTCCCTTCTCTTTCATAGTGCATTTTACATAATTTTCTTATATTTTTTTGCATTGATTGTTGTAGCGGTTCGACTTCCTCTGGATCTTCATCGTCATCAATACAAAACATTAGAATCGGTGTCATTATAACTGTTTGAACTATAGGGCTGCTATTCCCATAAGCAGCCATATGGAACAAAGTTGCATGCCATAATATCTGAAAAAGAAGTAAATCCCGCTCCTCTTCATTCGCCAAAAAGTAAAAATCGCATTCCTCTCCAGGACTACGAGGTCCTCTTGCACCATGCTTAAGAAAGTTAAACCATTTGCCTATTTGATTTTTGATGTCTTTAGATAATACATCACCAAAAGGGTTGTTTTCTTGTAAATCCAATTTTTCCAAATGGAGCTCTTCGGCGCTGGCAATAACCACTGCTCCAAGAACTGAAAATGTCGCAAGATCATCAAATTCGTAGGCGAACATTTTATGAGCCGACTCTAATAGCCTAATCGATGATTCAGAGCGAGTGATTATGTGTTTTTGTGATTCCATCTTTTACCTGTGGAGTAATTTTTAACTCAATGCTAGTAAAAAGCTAACGCCCCAATTACCCGCAGTGTATAAGCTGATCGAATTCGCGTAACGTGGAGTGCAGCGGAACGCCAATTCGGACAGCTTGTACACTGTCGGCGTACATTGGCTTGTTAGCTGATTTCTCCGCTTTTTGACGTATAACCCACCAACAATGACATTAGAAAGCCAACTAAATACAAAATGTATCCGCTGATATCGGAGTGCACCAGTTTTTGTAAGGAAGACATCTCTGCACCATTGTTAATTGCATTCCAGTCCGTTGGTAATTTATAAAATAGGATAATTAAAACTACAAACGAAACTGCAACTAGAATATGAACGTAACCAGCAGGAAAGATACTCATCTTTTTCCATTTGGCTAGAAGAGAAAAAAGACCTGCGTAGACGAGTGATACTGCGCTGAAAACACACAGGAACACTGGCCACCATGCGCTATCCGGATTCCCTGAATTGGCAGTTATTATTGTTGCAATTATATTTCCAGTAAAAAGAACTATTACTACAAATATAAAATGAGCTCTAAACATTACACATCCCGATACCTGTTTTTACAGCTAACGCTCAAAGCAGGCGGCGCTAGCGCTCGGCTGGCTTTGTTTGTTAGCATCCTACATGTTACATATTTTGTTAAAAATAATGTCGCCATAGCCAGTTATTAAAGTTCCAACAGCAACCAAAAAATAGGTGAAATACTGAACAAATGGCATCCACTTTTTGTTTTTTGATTCTATGTGCAGATGGCAATAAAGACGATTAGCATCCACAACGAAAATACTTTTCCTGACAACTTGCGCTTTAATCTCAGCAAGTAACGAGAACACTAATAAAAGTGTACCGCTTCGCTGAAACCATTGCGGCAAGTTTGTTGATGTATCAACTAACAAAAAAGCTAACATTGGGGATAATATGGCAAGTATCGAACAAGCAGCCCACACTTTTAGCGATCTGTTTACTTCAGCTTGCTGGAGGTCTACCCAATCTCTAGCGCTGCTGCCCAATGACGAATAATAATCTTCTTTTTGCAAAGTAACTCCTTGGCTTGAACAGCATGCTAACAATTTTGTCTACGACATTTGTCGTTTTATAAACCGACAAATGTCCATATATTACAATGCATTTATCTTAACCATCAAATAAACACCTGTAAACAATTAGTTAACTGAAAATTATTTTTAATCAGTGCGAAAATACATCGAAATGGTGGAGATCAGTAATATTGGACAAAACAATATTCACTGTCTATATATACAGTTAAATTTTACTAGAGATTCATATCATGAAATCACCTTTTTTAACTATGATAGCCGAACAAATGTATCTAAAGCGTTATGCTAAAAGTACCATTAAAGCGTATTTATACTGGATAGCTTCGTTTATTCGTTTTAACTCTATGAGGCACCCAACAACGATGGGAGATAATGAGGTCGAACTTTTTTAAATCATTTAGTCAACCAACAAAATGTTGCTCCTAATACTCAAACACAAGCCTTAAATGCGTTGAGCTTTTTATTTAAAGAAGTGATTAAAAAGCCACTCTCATTATCATTAGGTTTTATTAAGAGCAAACGAGCAACTAAACTACCGGTAGTTTTAACGCAGCAGGAAATAAATAATTTTTTTAAAGTGTGCTCTGCGAAGCATTATTTACCCTGTGGACTACTTTATGGCAGTGGTATGCGATTAATGGAGGTACTGCGTTTACGAGTACACGATATTGACTCTGACTATAACTGCATTCGAATTTGGGATGGCAAAGGAGGTAAAAATCGTGTTGTAACGCTTGCAGTAGAGCTCATACCGCAATTACGTTCTCAAATACAATTAGTTGATAGTTACCTGCAATTAGATCTGAAAAACCCCTTATATAGCGGCGCTTACATGCCGCATTTGTTACGTAAAAAATATCCAAACCATAACAAACAATTAGGGTGGCAATATTTATTTTCATCACATAAATTAAGCATTGATCCTGAGAGTAAGCAGCTGAGGCGTCATCATATTGATGAAAAGCAATTACAACGCGCTGTTAAACAGGCTGCTGACGATGCAAAAATTAGGAAACACGTTACACCACATACCTTACGCCATTCATTTGCAACGCACCTATTGCAAAGTGGCGCTGATATTCGCACGGTTCAGGCACAATTAGGCCATAGTGATGTGCGAACAACCCAAATATATACTCATGTTTTACAACAAGGAGCCAATGGTGTTGTAAGCCCATTTTCGAGATTATAAAACCAGCAAAAGTTTTTAATTGTGTGTCACGCGTTAAAGTACGCCTTATACAAAAATAGCGCCGATATGTATGAAGCCGATTCTTACACAATGAATTTCACTGCGAATTAATATCTCAGCTTTTACCTTTAACCTCGAACCTTTTCCTAAAACAAAAAAACCGCTGTTCGTTAAAACAGCGGCTTTCTTTCTAAAGCTTACAGCTAAAAAATGACAGCTAGTACTTTAAACTTTCCCAATCACTTCAAGTCCCCCCATGTATGGGCGTAATACTTCAGGTACTACTACTGAACCATCGGCTTGTTGGTAGTTTTCTAGTATGGCTACGAGTGTACGGCCAACCGCTAAACCTGAGCCATTTAGTGTATGTAGTAACTCTGGCTTTTTAGCACCTTCACGGCGAAAACGTGCTTGCATACGGCGCGCTTGGAAATCGACCATATTTGAACAAGACGAAATTTCGCGGTAGGTATCTTGCGCCGGTAACCATACTTCTAAGTCGTATGTTTTAGCTGCGCCAAAGCCCATGTCGCCCATACATAAAATTACTTTACGGTATGGTAGTTCTAGTGCTTGTAAAATTTGCTCTGCGTGGCCTGTTAGCTCTTCAAGCGCTTGCATTGAATCTTCTGGTTTTACTAGTTGAACTAGTTCAACTTTATCAAACTGGTGCTGACGAATTAAGCCTCGTGTATCGCGACCGTAGCTGCCCGCTTCACTTCTAAAACACGGCGTGTGCGCAGTTAAGCGAATCGGTAAATCGCTTTCTTCGTAAATCTCATCGCGTGCGCTATTAGTAAGCGGTACTTCTGCTGTTGGGATTAAGCTAAAGCCAGCTTGTTGTTCACCGTCGTCGTTTACTAGGCCTAATGTATGGAATAAATCGCCTGCAAACTTAGGTAATTGGCTTGTGCCGTAAAGGCTTGCGCTATTTACTAAGTACGGTACATACATTTCTGTATAGCCGTTTTTATCTGTGTGGGTATCTAGCATGTATTGCGTAAGTGCACGGTGCATACGCGCTACTTGGCCACGCATTACTGTAAAACGTGCGCCACTAATTTTAACGCCCATTTCAAAGTCTAGGCCGTTTAGGTCTTGGCCTACGTCTACGTGATCTTTTACTTCAAAGTCGTACTTTTTAGGCGTGCCCCAGGTAAGTATTTCAACGTTGTCGTCTTCATCAGCGCCTTCTGGTACTGATTCGTCTGGCAAGTTTGGAATTGCTAATGCAATGTCGTTAATGGCGTTGAGTACTTCGTCTTGCGCTTTTTTAGTTGCGTCTAATTCGCTGCCTAAATTTGCCACTGCGTCTAGTAGTGGTTGTGCGTCTTCGCCTTTTGCTTTTGCTTGGCCAATGGCTTTAGCACTGGCGTTACGTTGACTTTGAAGCTCTTGCGTTTTTACTTGTAATGTTTTGCGTTGTTCTTCAAGTTCTGTCACTTTTGCAACATCAAGCTCGTAGCCACGAGCCGCTAAGCGTGCTGCAGTTTGCTCAACGTCTTGTCGTAAATATTTAGAATCTAACATGTTAGTTTTTTAACCTTTTTGCATTACCAGCTGAAGGCCCAGCCAAGCCATAAAAATACAGATCATCACATTTAAGATGATATTGAGGGCCATTTTAATAAAGTGACCTTGTTGTAATAACAACAACGAGTCCATTGAGAATGTTGAAAAGGTGGTTAACGCACCTAAAAAGCCAATACCAATAAGGGTTTTAGCGGGGCTTGTGGCGATAATTTCTTTCTCTATCAAACCGTACAAAATGCCCATTAACAATGAACCCAGAATATTAACCGTCAACGTGCCAAAAGGGAATCCCCTACCAAGGAGTTTTAGCATGGTTTCGCTAATAAAAAATCGTAAACATGCTCCTGAGGCGCCGCCAAGGGCGATCATCATATAAAGTTTAATCATTTTCGTATCGTTTAAGTGGGCTTTGCGCGTCGCGTTCTTTTAAGTAATCAAGCTTTTGCTTAATTTTTTGCTCAAGGCCACGATCGCTCGGTAAATAATAGTGTTTGTCTTGAATTTCTGGCGGTAAATATTTTTCACCAGCGGCAAAGGCACCCTCTTCGTTATGTGCGTAGCGATACTCGGCACCATAGCCTAAATCTTTCATTAGGTTTGTAGGCGCGTTTCGTAAATGCTCTGGCACTGGGTAGCTTGGCTCGTTTTTGGCATCAGCCTTTGCTTGGTTAAATGCCATATAAACCGCATTACTTTTAGGTGCGCTGGCTAAATATAAAGTGGCTTGAGCAATGGCGCGTTCGCCCTCGCTTGGGCCTACACGCTGAAAAATATCCCATGCGTTTAAGGCCACTTCCATCGCACGCGGATCGGCATTACCTATGTCTTCTGTGGCAATGGCAAGTAAACGCCTTGCTACATAAAGTGGGTCGCCGCCGCCGGCTAAAATACGGCAATACCAATACAGCGCACCATCGGGTGAGCTGCCTCGTACTGATTTATGAAAAGCCGATATTAAATCGTAAAATTCATCGCCGCCTTTATCGTATTTAGCTAAATGGGTTGGCAGTACTTGGCTTAATACGTGCTCATCTACGTTGTATGTGCCGTTTTGCTCACTCGTTAAATCAACCGCTTGCTCAAGCAAGTTTAATACTTTACGGGCATCGCCGCCGCTTGCTTGGCAAAGCGCCTGTTTGGCGTTATCGGCAATAAGAATGTTTTTTTGGTTTAGTTGCTCATCTTGCTTAAGTGCGCGCTCTATCACGGTGTATAGGTCGGTATCGGCTAGCGACTTTAAAACATACACGCGTGCACGCGACAAAATAGCGTTGTTAAGTGCAAATGAAGGGTTTTCGGTTGTCGCGCCTACAAATATAAAAGTGCCGTCTTCTATGTGAGGTAAAAATGCATCTTGCTGCGATTTATTAAAACGGTGTACTTCATCCACAAACATTAAGGTGCGTTGCCCGCGGCTTTGTAGGTTATCGTGCGCTTGCGTTACGCTGTCGCGAATATCTTTTACGCCTGCAGTCACAGCCGACATTTGTATAAGTTCGGCATCGGCGTGATTTGCAATAATTTGCGCAAGGGTGGTTTTACCTACCCCGGGCGGCCCCCACAAAATTAAGCTGTGGCAACGCCCTGCAACAATGGCTTGGTGCAAGGGCTTGTCGCTACTTAGTAAATGCTGCTGACCTATGTATTCGTCAAGCGTTGTTGGGCGCATGCGCGCCGCAAGTGGGCGTACATCGGGCCCAAAGTTAAAGCCTAAATTATTCACCGTTACTCTGATCGTCTATTTCTACACCCTCTGGTGGGGTAAATTCAAAGGTGCTTGTATCAAGCGCGGTATTTACTTGTGCATTGTTAAAACTAAACGATGAAAGCTGACCAGAATTATCAGTCACAACTAACTTAGCAAGGCCTTGCTCGTTACCTGCAAAGGTAATATCAAGTTGCTCTACTTGGCTCTCTACGCCTTTATTTGGCGTTACACTAAAGCCAGACTCTGTGGCTTGAACGCTGTATTTTTCCCATTGTGCGGGATCTTTTGAAGTAAGCAGTACAAACGGTGTTGAATCTATAAGGCTATGGGTATCCATAATAGTTACTTGCTCAGCAAAGCTGTCGAAGTAATAGGTTTTGTCACCATTGGATACAAATAAGGTATCGTCTGGGTTTGTTTGCTGCCAGCGGATCATCATAGGTTGTTTAAGGGCAATTGTGCCCTCGCCTTGCATAACCGCTTGGCCTTGCGGATCGGTTACGTTTTGAGAAAACTGCGCTTTAAAACTTTTAAGGGTTGCGAGTTTGTCTTGCAGTGCTTGGCTGTCATCAGCAAAGCTAGGCGTGGCAATTAAACTGCCAAGCATTAATAATAAACTGTTTAACTTTTTCATTAATTTGCTCCATTAGGTACTAATACATCGCGAGCGCCGTTATGGCCTGGTGAACTCACGATACCCGATGTTTCCATTTGTTCTACTAGTCGTGCTGCGCGGTTATAGCCAACACGTAATTTACGTTGTACTGATGATACCGATACTTTACCGGTTTCGATTACAAACGCAACGGCTTCGTCGTATAGCGGATCTGACTCTTCATCTGCATTTTCACTGGTTTCACCTGGTAATAAAACATCTTCTGTTGCATCACCATTTAAAATTTCATCAATGTAATTAGGTTTACCGCGTGCTTTCCAATCGTTTACTACCGCATGTACTTCATGGTCGTCTACAAATGCGCCATGCACACGCTCTGGTACGCTTGTGCCTGGCGGTAAGTAAAGCATATCACCCATACCGAGTAAGTTTTCTGCGCCTTGTTGATCCAATATGGTACGCGAGTCTATTTTACTCGACACCTGAAACGCCATACGCGTAGGTATATTGGCTTTAATTAAGCCGGTAATTACATCTACCGATGGGCGCTGTGTTGCAAGTACTAAATGTATACCTGCGGCACGTGCTTTTTGCGCAATACGGGCAATTAGCTCTTCAACTTTTTTACCTACAATCATCATCATGTCGGCAAATTCGTCTATTACTACCACTATGCTCGGTAGTTTATCTAACTCGTCTGGGCCTTCTTTCATGCCGTCGGTGTCTTTAAATAATGGGTCAAGAATTGGGTAACCCGCTTCTTTGGCCCCAAGTACTTTTTGGTTGTAACCTTTTAAGTTACGTACACCCAACGCCGACATTAATTTATAACGGCGTTCCATTTCGCCTACACACCAACGTAGTGCGTTAGCGGCTTCTTTCATGTCGGTAACTACTTCACACAATAGGTGCGGAATACCTTCGTAAACCGAAAGCTCAAGCATTTTCGGGTCAATCATGATCATACGAACATCATCAGGGCCCGATTTGTACAGTAAGCTTAATATCATTACATTAACGCCCACTGACTTACCCGAACCTGTGGTACCCGCTACCAGTAAATGGGGCATTTTACCTAAATCGGCACACACAGGTTGCCCTGCAATATCTTTACCTAACACCATGGTTAGTGGCGATGGATTTTGCTCAAATTTAGGGGCGTTAATTACCTCAGATAAACGTACAATTTCACGGTACTTATTAGGCAGCTCTATCCCTATGTAAGTTTTACCTGGGATCACCTCAACCACACGTACACTAATTGCCGACAACGAACGGGCTAAATCTTTTGATAAACCAGTAATTTTAGACACTTTTATACCCGGTGCTAAATCAAGCTCAAAACGTGTTACAACTGGGCCTGGGTATACGCCAACCACTTTTGCTTGTACGTTAAAGTCGAGTAATTTTGTTTCAACAAGGCGCGATACACTTTCAAGCTCTTCTTCCGATATCGGGTTTTTGGCTTTATCCGGTCTGTCGAGTAAATCAAGCGACGGTAATGGCCCTGGCGGTGGCTCTTTATCAAGTAACTCTTCAAACTTTTCTTTTGCTGTTGGCGGAGGCTGATATGCAGGTTTTGGCTTAGGCATAGGCCTTGCTGGCGATACCACCGTGGTAACCGGTTTTTCAGGCTCAACAACTTGGCTTTGATCAAGCGCATTAAGTGCAGCCGCTGTATCCATTGGCTCATCGTCTATGGCGCTAAAGCCAATTTCTTGGTCGAGTATATCGTCTAGCTCATCAAATGGGCTGTAGTCATCACTAATTTGCGGCTCGCTAAAGGTAGGCTGCTCTTTCGTAATGGCTTTTTGATTAGCTGGTTTTTTACTTTTTGCAGGCTCTTGTTCAAATTCTGGTGATTGCTCGAATCTGGCATCGCTTTGCTCATAATCGTCAGGCTCATCATTAAATTGCGCATCGGCTTGCACCGGATTTGCCGCAATACGCTCTCGTTGCATCCAACCTTGGGCGTAATTAGCAATGTAACGGTAGCCTCTAACCACTAAATCGCCGAGGTAGTCTACAAATTCAACCCACGACACACCGGTTAATAAAGTAAGCCCAGCAAAAAAGAAGCACAATAATAGTATAGAGGTACCGGTAAAGTTAAATGCTGGCATCATGGCCGATGCAATCACATCGCCCACTACCCCACCGGATGAAAAGTTATAAATATCATCAAAGTTAATGCTGCTGATTGCCGTTGCTGATGTAATAAATAAAGCAAAGCCAATAACACGCAAGGCAAGTGTGGTGTAATCGAGCTGTAAAATACGATGAGGTTGTTTAAATAATAAATAGCCAAACAGCTGAATAGCGGCTGGCACTAAATAAGCAAGCCAACCAAATGACAGTAATAATATATCGGCCACCCAAGCACCAGCAGTGCCTGTAATATTTTTTACGTTTCTAAATTCACCCGTTTGCGACCACGCAGGGTCAGCGGGATCAAAGCTGATTAAAGCACATAAAATGAATATTGCCGCAAAGGTACTGATGATCAGCCCTGTTTCTAATAGTCTTTGCACACCGTTTAGGCGCATAACTTCCTATCCCTCTTTATTGTTCTATTGGCACTTGCTTGCAATCAAATACCTTAGCAGGAAATGCAATTTGATGCACTTTATCTTAATGTGTATGGCCTGATTATGAACAAGTTTTTATAAATTAGAGTGTGTTTATCTTTTGCGGTTAAATTTACGCAATGTAAGGGCGAATTATTACGCCGTCTTCACCTTTTACTTCTTCCATTACTACATAGGTGCGGCTTTCACTCACGTTTGGCAGCTTTAAAAGAATGTCGCCTAGTACACCGCGGTATTCTGACATATCGTTTACGCGTGTTTTTAATAAAAAATCAAAATTACCCGATACCAAGTGACACTCTATTATCTCTTCGTGCTGTTTAACCGCCGCACTAAACTCATCAAATACGTCGGGCGATGTTTTGGTAATAGTTACCTCAACATACACAGATAAGCCTTGGCCAAGCTTTGCTGGATCAACCACCGCTTTGTAGCCAAGTATATAACCTTCACGTTCTAACTTTTTTACGCGTTCCAGACAGGGCGTGGCGCTCAGGCCAACTCGTCGGGCCAGCTCTACATTAGAAAGGCGTCCATCGTGCTGTAATTCCATTAAAATTTTACGGTCAATTCTATCTAATAACTGATGCATACACCCAACTAGTTTAATATTCTGTTTATTTTTATTATTTAGATAATAACACTAGTTAGCCTTTTAAAAAAGGTGAGACACACTACCTTATGATGAATATAATAGTGAAAAATGTTAATCCGTTCTTAATAAGGCAAATTTTATGATTATTGGTGTACCTAAAGAAATTAAAAACCATGAATACCGTGTAGGTATGGTTCCTGCGAGTGTTCGTGAATTAGTAAATCACGGCCACCAAGTGATTGTTGAAACAGATGCAGGTATGGGCATTGGTTTTACTAACGAAGATTACACACAAGCTGGCGCTGAAATTTTAGCAACTGCAGCTGATGTTTTTGCAAAAGCAGACATGATCGTAAAAGTAAAAGAGCCACAAGCTGTTGAGCGTGCAATGCTACGCGAAGACCAAATTTTATTTACTTACCTTCACCTTGCACCTGATCTTCCACAAACTGAAGACCTTGTTAAAAGCAAAGCGATTTGTATTGCTTACGAAACAGTGACTGATGCACGTGGCGGCTTACCGCTTCTTGCACCAATGAGTGAAGTAGCAGGTCGTATGTCTATTCAGGCCGGTGCACAAGCGCTTGAAAAATCTAACCACGGCCGTGGCATGTTACTAGGTGGCGTACCGGGCGTTGAAGCAGCTAAAGTAGTTGTTATTGGCGGCGGCATGGTGGGTCGTAGCGCAGCGCAAATGGCTGTTGGCATGGGCGCAGACGTTGTAGTACTTGACCGCAACATAGATGTACTTCGTGCACTAGATGCGCAATTTGGTAACAAAGTTAAAGCGATTTACTCAACAGCTGACGCACTTGAAAAACACGTACTAGAAGCTGACTTAGTAATTGGTGGCGTACTAATTCCAGGTGCTGCAGCACCTAAACTAGTAACAGCCGATCACATTAAAGCAATGAAGCCAGGCTCTGCAATTGTTGATGTTGCTATTGACCAAGGTGGTTGTATTGCAACTTCTAAAGCAACAACGCACGCTGATCCTACATACATTGTTGATGAAGTTGTTCACTACTGTGTTGCTAACATGCCAGGTGCAGTACCGCGTACTTCTACCTTTGCACTTAACAATGCAACATTGCCGTTTATTATTAACCTTGCAAACAAAGGTTACAAAAAGGCACTACTAGATGACGCGCACTTCTTAAAAGGCTTAAACGTAATTAAAGGCCAAGTAACTTACAAAGAAGTAGCTGAAGCGTTCAACATGGAATATGTTGACCCTCGTACTGCAGTAGAAAACGCGTAATTTTGCGTTTAGTCGTTAGGTGTTATTAAATAAAATAGTTACCTAACTACAAGCAATAAAAAAGCAGCTAATTAGCTGCTTTTTTTGTATCTAAATTTTGACTATATAAATTAATTTATATAAAACGCTTAATTATAAAGTCTACTTTCACGCGTTTAGCCTGACCAAGTAGCTTTTTAACCGGTTGCGGGTAATTTTCTACTGTTTCTAAATCATTTGGCCCAGTTAAACGGCGGCAGTGTTTTAAAATTTCCTGCTTTTCGTTATCTATGGCTTGCATAATACTTTGCTGTGGGTCTTCAATTAAAATACCGTTTTCGATATCAAGGCCCCATGCTCGCGGATTAAGGTTATGGCCGCTTAATAAGTGGCGTTGTCGGTCGGCGCAAATACCTTTTAAGTGAAACGAGTTACTCTCGTGCTTCCATAAATACACGTTTAAATTGCCGTTATCTATATGGCGCTTTTGCGATTTTACAAATTTATGCAAAATAGTTTCGTATAAATACGGGAGTGCACCAATTTTACTAAATGGCTCACTTGGCGGCAGATAAAAATCGTTTGCGGTTTTATCACCTACTACAATGGTTACTTGCTTGCCTTGTTTTAATAATCGACGTAGTGAGCGCATAAGCGGTGCCGGAAAATTAAAATACGGTGTGTAAAGTACAAGCTCTTGCTCTGTGGTATCAAACAAGTTTTTAATTAATCGGTTTAGGCTATTATTACGACGCCCTAAACCTAAAAACAAACGCACACCGAGTGGGTCGGTATTGGGCGTAGTTGGGTTTGCATAACTGGCCGACTTTAGCTCGCGCATTAATTGCTTTTGTTCAAATTTAAAGTCTATTAAGCGCTTAAGCGGGCGTGTATCAATACGTGGCACGGCTTGCGAGCCTATTAGCTTAGACTCAATAAAATCAACCACAGAGTCGCACAGTGCTGCTTGGGCAACTAAAAAGTAACGGTCGAGCCTGTAGCGTTCGTTGTATTGTAAGTACACGTTATTTAAGCTGGCGCCGCTGTATAATAAAGTATCATCTACAACAAAACCTTTAAGGTGTAACACACCAAACAACTCTTTGGCTTTAACCGGTACACCGTAAACTTGTACGTTTGATTTAAATTTTTCTAAATAGTCACAATATAAACTTGCGTTACCGTCTGATTTTTTTGCACCAATAAGACCACGTTGAGCACGATGAAAATCAACCAACACTTTTATTTCAAGGTTGGGGTTTGCCAACGACACACGATGCAGCGCTTCAAGTATTTCGCGCCCTGCTTCGTCATCTTGTAAATAAAGTGCCGTAATGTAGATTCTTTTTTTTGCATTGCTAATTAAACGTAGCAATTGCGTACGGTACTCTTGTGCGTTGGTTAAGACGTTAACGTCTTTTGAAGTCAACCCAAATGCGGGTTTTTCCTGCCAAAATAACATAGTTGCCTATTCACTAAGGTCACATAATCTATCAGTGACAAATAAAATTAGGTAAAACATATCAAAAAAATACTAACGGGTCATGAATTAACGAAGCTTTGTTGCTCATCTGTTTGTTTTTTAGCCTTTACACGGGCTATTTTATCGTTCCAGGCAAAGTCAGTACATAATATTGCACAGCTTTTAATTTTGTCAGAAAAAAATATTCACATAATTTGTTTACTTGTGCCTTGTTTTTCTTAGAATCGAAGCCATTAAGTTCAGTATTAAACGTTTAGGAAAAGATCATGACTGAAGCAAAACACTCTAAGTTACTAATTTTAGGCTCTGGCCCTGCGGGTTACACTGCCGCAGTATACGCCGCACGTGCAAATTTAAACCCCGTTTTAATTACCGGCATTCAACAAGGTGGCCAATTAACGACCACAACTGAAGTTGAAAACTGGCCAGGCGATGCGCACGGTTTAACAGGCCCTGCATTAATGGACCGTATGAAAGAGCACGCTGAGCGCTTTGAAACGGAAATTGTGTTTGACCACATTAATAAAGTAGATGTGTCTAAGCGCCCTTTCACGCTTACTGGCGACCAAGGTACTTACACATGTGATGCCTTAATTATTGCCACTGGTGCATCGGCTAAATACTTAGGCTTAGAGTCTGAAACTAACTTTCAAGGTCGTGGTGTATCTGCATGTGCTACATGTGATGGTTTTTTCTATAAAGGGCGCAAAGTTGCCGTTGTAGGTGGTGGTAACACTGCTGTAGAAGAAGCGCTTTACTTATCTAACATTGCGGATGAGGTACACGTTATTCACCGTCGTGATAGCTTCCGCAGTGAAAAAATTCTTGCTGATCGTCTTAACGAAAAAGCGCAAAATGGTAACGTAGTAATGCACTACAACCGAACGCTAGACGAAGTACTTGGCGATGACATGGGTGTAACTGGTGTACGCATTAAAGATACACAATCTGATGCTACTGAAGAGCTTGATTTAGCGGGTGTGTTTATTGCTATCGGCCATAAGCCAAACACTGACATGTTTGAAGGCCAACTAGAAATGAAAGATGGCTATTTAGTGGTTGAGTCTGGTCTTAACGGTAACGCTACACAAACAAGCGTACCTGGCGTATTTGCCGCAGGTGATGTGTCTGATCATATTTACCGTCAAGCAATTACGTCTGCAGGTACAGGCTGTATGGCAGCCCTAGATGCAGAGCGTTTCTTAGATAACCTATAAACGCTACAAAATTAATAAAGGCTGTTAGTTCAGCCTTTTTTTATGCCTAAAATATAGTTACACTTTTATGATTATTAATAAGTTAAGCCCTCTATGAGAAACCAGCTATACCAACTAAGTGAAACCGATATAGCATTTCCAAATCCCGAATATGCACTTACCTCCCCCGATGGACTGCTTGCCATAGGCGGCGATTTATCTGTAAAACGATTAAGTAATGCCTATAAAATGGGTATTTTCCCATGGTTTAGCGAAGGTGAGCCCATTATGTGGTGGTCGCCAAGTGAACGCGGCATTGTAGAGCTAAATGACTTTCATATAAGTAAAAGCTTACGTAAACATTTAAAAAAACACCCTGTTAAAGTAACTGTTAACAATGCCTTTGCTGAGGTGATAGAAGCGTGCTGTGAGCAACGTATAGACACCGAAGGCACATGGATAACAAACGACATGTTAAGCGCTTATATTGCTGCACATGACGCTAATATTGCGCATAGTGTTGAGGTATGGCAAGACGGCGAACTTGCCGGTGGGCTGTATGGCATTATGCAAAATGGCGTTTTTTGTGGCGAGTCGATGTTTCATCATCAAACTAATTGCTCAAAACTGGCCATGTGGGCGTTAGTTAATTGGTTAAAACGCCATAACGCACATTTTATTGACTGCCAACTAGAAAACCCATATTTAACCTCTTTAGGCGCAAAAGTGATCCCTCGCTCAGAATTTTTGACTAAACTTAAACGAGCAAATGCTTACACCCTCAACTCAACCATGTGGCAACCACAGGAGTTAACAGCAATTTATGAGTGAACACATTCCTGCACGCGTTGGCCTTAGCCAAGAGTTTGCTTGTAGCTATTTACCTGACAGGCAAGAGCAATTATTGGTAATACTTGACCCAACCTGTTACAGCACGCATAAATTTGAGATGCTTTTATCGCTCGGTTTTAGGCGCAGTGGTAACCAAATTTATCGACCGCACTGCCCTTCGTGTAGCGCCTGTAACTCGGTGCGCGTGTTAGCCCAAGAGTTTACCCCTTCAAAGTCACAAAAAAGAAAACTAAATAAAGTAAAAGCAAACTTTGAAGTTAAATACACACAAGCTAAGCGCGAAGAATATTACCCACTTTATAGTAAATACATTTCAATGCGCCACAGCGATGGCACTATGTTTCCGCCTAATTTAGAACAGTTTCAAAGTTTTTTATTTTGTAGCTGGTTAGAAATAACGTTTATTGAGCTTTGGCACCAAGATACTTTAGTTGCAGTGGCCGTAACAGATTGCATGGATAACGCTGTTTCGGCTATTTATACGTTTTTCGATCCCAACTTTGAACACTACAGTTTAGGGACTGTGATGATTTTACAACAGCTCGAATTTGCCAAACAGCAAAATAAAGAATTTGTGTATTTGGGCTACCAAATCGATGAATGCACCAAAATGAAATACAAAACTCAGTTTTTACCCGCGCAAAAACACGTTAATGACCAGTGGTTGGCTATTTAATTTGCAAAAATGCCCGCTGCGCCTTTACTTATTGGCGTATTTTGGGCAAAATCTGCAGCGTTTAACTATTAAAGAGGTGTTACGCTAAACATGGCGAAAGAAGACGTAATCGAAATGCAAGGGACAGTCCTTGATACTTTACCAAATACAATGTTCCGAGTTGAGCTAGAAAATGGTCACGTAGTTGTGGCTCATATTTCAGGTAAAATGCGCAAAAACTATATCCGTATTTTAACCGGCGATAAAGTAACGGTAGAAATGACTCCTTACGATTTATCGAAAGGACGTATCGTATTCCGTGCTCGCTAAGTGCGTAAACGAGATTTAGTTTTTGGCTAGTGAATAACTAGCTTAAAGCGTTTATTAAATGTAATTGATGGTACTGACTAGCAATTACATTTAATAAACAAAAAACCCAGCTTTTGCTGGGTTTTTTGTTGCCTATAAAAAAAGCACAAAAAAGCCCACGCGTATCGCGCAGGCTAGTTTATATACCCATCCGCATAATTAAGTTATTTATTTTGCGGATGGGTACTATAAGTGAATACACTTATTTAAGCGGGTGTTAAATTACTTTCATAGTCAAAGTTAATTTTCTTATCTTTAACTGATACTTTAACAGTACCGCCATCAACCAGTTCACCAAAGAGTATTTCGTTAGCCAATGGCTTTTTAAGCTCATCTTGAATAACACGAGCCATTGGACGTGCACCCATTGCTTTATCGTAGCCTTTATCTGCTAACCACTCTCGGGCCTTAGAGGTCAGCTCAAGGTTAACTGACTTCTTATCTAATTGTGCTTGCAACTCAACTACAAATTTATCGACCACTTGCAAGATAACGTCTTTTTCAAGGTGGTTAAACCAAATGATATTATCTAAGCGGTTTCTAAATTCAGGTGAAAATACCTTGTTAATTTCACTCATTGCATCGTGCGTATGATCTTGCTCGGTAAAGCCAATCGATTTACGTGTGGTTTCTTGCACGCCGGCATTGGTTGTCATAACCACCACTACGTTTCTAAAGTCAGCTTTACGACCATTGTTATCGGTTAACGTACCGTGATCCATTACTTGCAGTAATATGTTGTAAATATCTGGATGGGCTTTTTCAATTTCATCCAATAATACAACTGCATGCGGGTTTTTAATAACGGCTTCAGTAAGTAAGCCGCCTTGTTCAAAACCAACATACCCAGGAGGCGCACCAATTAAACGGCTTACTGCATGGCGCTCAACATACTCTGACATATCAAAGCGGATAAACTCAACGCCCATACATTTAGCGAGCTGTTTAGTAACCTCGGTTTTACCTACACCCGTTGGCCCCGCAAATAAGAACGAGCCCACTGGCTTATCTTCGTTTGCAAGCCCCGAGCGAGATAAACGAATCGCAGATGTTAACGCGTCGATAGACTGATCTTGCCCAAACACTAACATTTTAAGATTACGATCAAGATTTTTAAGCGTTTCTTTATCGGTAGATGACACACTTTGAGCTGGGATACGCGCCATTTTAGCAATAATCGATTCAATATCTGATACACCAATGGTTTTTTTGCGTTTAGAGCTTGGCTGCAAACGTTGGTTGGCACCGGCTTCATCTATTACATCAATGGCTTTATCAGGTAAGTGACGCTCATTAATGTATTTAGCACTTAGTTCAGCAGCTGCTTTTAATGCTTTTTGCGTGTAACGAATACCATGGTGTTCTTCATAACGCTCTTTTAAACCATTTAAAATTTTAGTGGTATCGGCCACACTTGGTTCAAGTACATCAATTTTTTGGAATCGGCGTACTAACGCACGGTCTTTTTCAAATATATTTTTGTATTCATTGTAAGTGGTTGAGCCCATACAACGTAACTGCCCGCTTGAAAGCAGCGGTTTTAGTAAGTTAGAGGCATCCATAACACCACCCGATGCAGCACCTGCACCAATAATAGTGTGTATTTCATCAATAAATAAAATTGAATTAGGTTTTGCTTGTAACTCTTTTAATAAGCTCTTAAAGCGTTTTTCAAAGTCGCCGCGGTACTTAGTACCGGCAAGCAATGCGCCCATATCAAGCGAGTATACAACAGCATCGGCAATTACTTCAGGCACTTGTTCATTAACAATGCGGTACGCAAGGCCCTCTGCAATGGCTGTTTTACCTACCCCTGCTTCACCAACAAGCAGTGGGTTATTCTTTTTACGACGACATAAAACTTGCACGGTGCGCTCTACTTCGCTGTCGCGCCCTACTAATGGGTCAATGTTACCGTCTTTGGCTTGGGCATTTAAATTAGTGGTAAAGCTATCTAACTTACTTGCCTCTTCGTTTTGAACCTCTTGTACTTCTTCATGAATGTCGTCAGTGTCATCTCCTAACTCATCATCCGTTTTAGAAATACCATGAGAAATAAAATTCACTATATCTAAGCGAGAAATATCGCTTTTCTTAAGTAAATAAACCGCTTGGCTTTCTTGTTCAGAAAAAATAGCAACGAGCACGTTAACGCCTGTAACTTCGTTTTTACCAGATGATTGAACATGAAAAACCGCACGTTGAAGCACGCGTTGAAAGCCCAGTGTTGGTTGGGTTTCGCGTTCTTCTTCTAAATCGGGAATAACCGGTGTGGTTTCGTCTATGAATTCTAATAGTTCGGTTTTTAAACCAGAAATATCAACACCGCAGGCGTTTAGCGCTTCGCCTGCTGAAGGGTTATCTAAAAGCGCAAGTAAAAGGTGTTCTACCGTCATAAACTCATGGCGGCGTGTACGCGCTTCACGAAACGCGGCATTTAACGTTAGTTCTAAGTCTTTGTTTAGCATTGGCAACCCCTTACTGAGATAATTATTTTATACCACAACAATGAGATGATTGATCACCTAATTGGTATTTATTCCTGCTCACAACTACAAAGCAGTGGATGCTCGTTATCCCGTGCATAACGGTTAACTTGTTCCGCTTTGGTATGGGCTACATCGGCGCTAAATACACCGCATATCCCTTTACCTTTTTCGTGAACTTGTAGCATCACATCAGTTGCTCTATCGCTATCCATATTGAAAAACGTCATTAGAACTTCTATTACAAAGTCCATTGGCGTGTAGTCGTCGTTATTTAAAACAACTTTGTATTTTCGCGGTGGCTGCAGCTTTTGCTTTTCACTATCGCGAACTGTGTCGATGACACCTGAATCTTTCATACCACTCATAATTAAATATAGTCTTGTCTTTAGAACTCAAGCAAACTTGAATAAAAAATAAATTAAATGTTAAAAAAATACCACAAAACACTTGACTGACTGGCCAAATAAACTACAGTCAGAAGTAGATTGATTAATCCTTAGTCAGTCTAGCAAATTATACGGTTTAGAATAACTAAATTAGTCAACTTATAGAAGGATGTAGAAGTATGGCTTGTGGTAAAGTCAAATGGTTCAACAACGCCAAAGGTTTTGGTTTCATCGTAGAAGACGGCTGCGAGAATGATATTTTCGCTCATTACTCAACGATTGTAATGGACGGTTATAAGACACTTAAAGCTGGTCAGGATGTAACATTCGAGCTAGAACAAGGCCCTAAGGGCTTACACGCTAAAAACATTGCGCCTAACGGCGACATTTTAGAGTGATCAAAATTTGTTCGACTAAAGCGAGCGACCTAATTTAGATCCTCGCTTAATTCCCCACTTACCATTCAACTCTCTTCTTATTACTAAATTGCTCCTGTACACGCTAAATTCAACCCTTTTCCTTGATTTTATTTTATATACCCCAATGTTCTAACAGTTACCTGCTAATTAAGGCTGTTCAAAAGCGCAAGCGCTAGCCCTTTTTAAACAAGCTTGTTACACTCTTGTTGCTAAATTACGCGGTTACATTTTAGCTTATGCTTTTACGCGGCTAAAATACGTGTACTTTGCAACCTATAAAAATCAGTTAGTCAGGTGTGACTATTCTGCCTTTTGGCATATTAAGAGTACCGACACCTAACAAACTGCTTGTTAACGCAACCATGCGCTAATGAGTTTCTTTGCATTGTTGAATACGGCCACTGCGGCCTACTATCTAGGAATGATGATGACATCAAAAATTATCTACACTAAAACGGACGAAGCTCCGGCGCTAGCAACCTACTCGTTGCTACCAATTATCCAAGCCTATACAAATGCGGCAGGTGTTGAAGTTGAAACTCGCGATATCTCATTAGCAGGTCGTGTAATTGCAAACTTCGCTGATTACCTTACTGAAGAGCAACGCATCGGCGATGCGCTTGCAGAGCTTGGCGAACTTGCAAAAACACCCGAAGCAAACATCATCAAATTACCAAACATCAGTGCGTCTGTACCGCAATTACGCGCTGTCATTAAAGAGCTTCAAGAAAAAGGCTACGCACTCCCAGAGTACCCTGCTGAGCCTAAAAATGATGAAGAAGCTAAAATTAAAGCAACTTACGACAAAATTAAAGGCAGTGCTGTAAACCCAGTATTGCGTGAAGGTAATTCAGATCGTCGTGCACCAGGTTCTGTTAAAGAGTATGCACGCAATAACCCTCATTCAATGGGTGCGTGGAGCAAAGACTCACAATCATACGTTGCAAGCATGAGCGAAGGTGACTTCTTTGGTTCTGAGCAATCTGTAACTGTTGATGCAGCAACTGATGTACGTATTGAGCACGTAGCGACTAATGGCGATGTGACTGTACTTAAACAAAGCACGCCGCTAATTGCTGGCGAAGTAATTGATGCATCGCGCATTAGCGCAGCTAAACTACAAGCGTTTTTAGCAGCAGAAATTGATGCAGCTAAAGAAAAAGGCGTATTATTTTCGCTTCACATGAAAGCGACAATGATGAAAGTATCTGACCCTATTATTTTTGGTCATGCGGTAAAAGTTTTCTACAAAGACGTATTTGCTAAACACGGCGAGCTTTTTGAAGAGCTAGGTGTTGATGTAAATAACGGTTTAGGCGACGTTTATTCTAAAATTCAAACATTAGATGATGCTAAGCGCGAAGAAATTGAAGCAGACATTCAAGCGGTTTACGCTGAGCGTCCTGCTATTGCAATGGTTGATTCTGACCGTGGTATTACTAACTTACACGTTCCAAGCGATGTGATCATTGATGCGTCTATGCCTGCTGCCATTCGTTCAAGCGGTCAAATGTGGAACAACGACGGTAAACTACAAGACACTAGCTTTGTGATCCCAGATCGTAGCTACTCAAGCGTTTACCAAGCTACAATTGATTTTTGTAAAGAAAACGGCGCGTTCGATCCTACCACTATGGGTAGCGTACCAAACGTAGGCCTAATGGCTCAAAAAGCAGAAGAATACGGTTCTCACGATAAAACGTTTGAAGCGAAAGCGGATGGTTCTATTCGTGTTGTTGATGCAAATGGCACAACATTACTTGAGCACACTGTTGAGCAAGGCGATATTTGGAGAATGTGTCAGGTTAAAGACGCACCAATCCAAGATTGGGTTAAGCTTGCTGTAAACCGCGCACGTGCTACGGGCGTACCAGCTATTTTCTGGTTAGATGAAAACCGTGCTCACGATGCAGAGCTTATTAAAAAGGTAAACAAATACTTACCAGATCACGATACTGATGGCCTAGACATTCAAATTTTAGCACCGCTTGAAGCAACTTTATTCTCATTAGCGCGTATTAAAGAAGGTAAAGACACTATCTCTGTAACGGGTAACGTATTACGTGACTACCTAACAGATTTATTCCCAATTTTAGAGCTGGGTACCAGTGCTAAAATGCTTTCTATTGTGCCACTAATGAACGGTGGTGGCTTATTTGAAACTGGCGCAGGTGGTTCAGCACCTAAGCATGTTCAACAGTTCGAAAAAGAAAACCACTTACGTTGGGATTCGTTAGGCGAGTTTTTAGCACTAGCGGCTTCGCTTGAGCACCTAAGCGTCAATACAGGCAACAAAAAAGCACAAGTACTTGCTGACACACTAGATAAAGCAACAGGTACGTTCTTAGCTGAAAACAAGTCGCCTTCACGTAAAGTAAAAGAAATTGATAACCGTGGTTCTCACTTCTTCTTATCTTTATTCTGGGCACAAGAGCTGGCAAAGCAAGACGAAGACAGCGAGCTTAAAGCGCAATTTACACAAATTGCGAGCGATTTAGAAACGCAAAAAGAGCAAATCGTAAGCGAGCTTAACGATGCACAAGGTCCTTCAATGGATATTGGTGGTTACTTCCAACCAAATGATGATGCAGCGTTTAAAGCAATGCGCCCAAGTGCAACATTTAACGAAATTTTATCTAAATTAGTATAATTTTAGATTAAATTAAAAAACCGCTTACGTTTAAAGTAAGCGGTTTTTTTGTGCCTGTAATTTATATAATAGCAACCCGCAGTAATACTTAACCATTTGGCGGGGCTACACATGTCGCTACCTGCGTTAAAAAACCTCCTGTATAACAACTCAATAGCGATTTTTTTGCTTAGCTTTCAACACGTTTTTTCAGCCTCAAAATAATCCCCTTAATTAAGCAATTGATACAAAAAAGCCGCTATTTATAAAATAGCGGCCTTTAAATAATTAAAGCTATATTAATTATTTTGTATAAGCTCGCGGCATAGATGACTCAGTGGTATAACGCTCACGCAGTTTATCTTGGCGCGACTGCGTAGATATTTCTTCACCGTTAATAATCATTTTACTAACGTGTGAGCTTAGCTCAAACGGGTCGTTGCTCCACATCACTACATCAGCGGCTTTACCAACTTCAATGCTGCCGGCATTAATATTAAACACACTCGCCACATTAGATGTAACGGCCTCTAATGCGCCTTGTTGGCTCATCCCATATGATACGGCATTGCCTGCATCAAATCGAAGTTGATAAATATTATGACTGGCATCGCCACCCACAGTTAAAATAACTTTTACCCCAGCTTTTTCAAGCGCGGCTGCGTTATCTAAACTGGCATGTAAAGAGTCAAAGCTTGAAGGTAAGCTATCCATAGCACTCATAATTACTGGTACTTGCGCTTTAGCAATCTGCTCTTTAACAACAACAGCATCTTGTGCACCATTGAGCACTAAATTAATACCAAATTGCTCTTTAACTTTAAGTAGCTCAATAATATCAGCCGCACGAGATACACCCACTACAAGTGGCATATCGCCGCTAAGTACTTTAACCATTACTTTATCTTCAGTACTTGGGGTGCTGTCGTCGTCTTTTTTAGGCTTTTTAGCTGCTTTTGTTTGGTGCTCTTCAAGCTTATTAATTAGCGTTTGCAATGTAAATGCGCGCGAGCCCTTACTGCGCTCACCTAAATAAACCACTAATGCAGCTTGTTTTTGTATGTCGCCTTGTAAATCACCGCTTAAATCAACCACACTTGCTAAGCCCGAAAAAATACTATCGCCACCGTGCGGGGTAATTACATCGCGGGTTACACCGCCTTTACGTGCATACGGGATAAGGCTTGAGTGAGCGTTATAAGCAAGGCTTACATCAAAATCAATGCCTGCTTTTTCTTCGCCTGCATCGCGTGAGCCTGCAACTGCACTTACTTCCACTAAGCCAAGTTGATTAATGCTAGCAATAAAACCTGGGGTTACAATTTGCCCATTCGCATCAATAACTTTATCTGCTTGTACTTGCTGTGGATTAATAGCGGTAATTTTACCGTTATCCATAACAATGCTGGCGTTTTCTAAAACGCCTTGCTCGGTTGCCGTATGCAGCGTGGCATTAATAATAGCAAGCGATTGTGCATTGGCTGCACCTGAGGCTAATAGTCCGGCAGCAACCAGAGATAGCGAAAACGAACGTGATAAATTTTTCATTCTGGGCTCCTTATTGTTGGCCTAACATAAAATCACTTTGTGCTTGAAATGCGCTATCGTTTCTATCGTAAACTTTTGCGCCATCAATAAATACTTGTTCAGCTTTTGCGTAAACGCTAAATGGGTTTTGGTTCCAAATAACCACATCGCCTTGCTTACCTGCTTCAAGCGAACCAGTTTTATCTTCAATACCTAATGATTTAGCCGCGTTTGAGGTGATCCACTTAATCGCGTGCTGCTCCGAAATATCAAAGCCATTTTCGTTTGCACGGTACATTACTTTACCCGCTTCTTGGTTTAAGCGCTGAATAGTGGTGTCTGAGTCAGAATGCACAATGGCACACGAATTTTTTACCGCATCAACAATAGCTACGTTTTCTTGAACCATGTCGTAGGCTTCCATTTTAAAGCCCCACCAATCTGGCCAAAGTGCAGCACACGAACCATTTTCAGCTAATAAATCTGCAATTTTATAAGCTTCTACACCGTGATGGAACGTACCTGCGTGATAGCCAAATTCTTTTGAAAGATCGATCATCATCGCCATTTCTTCAGCTTTATAACAGTGATTATGAATTAACACTTCACCTTCAATGACCGCTCGAAGAGTATCGTGCTTAATATCGCGAACTGGTGCTTCTGGGTTTAAACCTGCTTCGTAATCGGCGTCGTACTTATCCCATGCACGTTTGTACTCTTGTGCTTCTGCCCATGCCATACGGTAACCGGCCATGTTACCCATACGGGTTGAAGGCAAAGTACCTTGGCGACCATATACGCGTTTTGGGTTTTCGCCACAGGCCATTTTTAAACCATTAGGCGCATCAGGGAATTTCATTGCTTGCATGGTATGCGCAGGAATGTTTTTAAGTGTTACGCCACGGCCACCAAATAAGTTTGCTGAGCCTGGTAAAATTTGTAGTGAAGTAATACCGCCTTCGCGCGCGCGGTTAAAGCCAGGATCTTGAGGCCATACCGAATGCTCTACCCACACCTCAGCAGTATTTGGGCTGGTCATTTCGTTTCCGTCTTGATGAGACTCAACCGATGGGCTTGGGTAAGCTCCTAAGTGAGAGTGTACGTCAATAATACCTGGGGTAACCCATTTGCCCTGTGCATCAATGGTTGCATCTGCATTGGCCGATAAGTCTTTACCTACTTGTTGTACTTTACCATCAACAAGTAACACATCGGCGTCATCTAAGCGCTCGCCAGTGCCAGTAAGTACTGTTGCATTGGTAATTAATGTGCTTTTACTTGCAAGCGGTGTGTAGGTGCTTGGGTATGGGTTTTTATTAATGGTGATTTTTGCATCTTGTGGGCCGTTTTCTTGGCAGCCAACAAGGGCAGCAGCTAAACCAACTGCTAACAATGAGGGAGCAAATTTTTGCATGTTGTTAGGTTCTCCTGTTTTTTTGCTACTTTAGCTAAAGCGGCGTAATAAAGCTAAAAAAACAGGTAAAAAAGCGATTAAATGAGTTAAACAGCTGTAATTATTTTTTTATATAATTGTTATACAGCTTTTCAAGTGCGCCTTCGGTTGTAAGCGATGGGTCTTTGTTTATAAAGTGTTTTACGGTGCGAGTTACAAAGTCTGAGTTTTGCTTATGTTGCTTAGCAAAATCCTTAATTAATGTATTGCCATCGCTTGCTGCTGTTACTTTATCATGGCGATGACGATACTGGCTAAGTGCTCTATTAAAGTCGCCGTTATAATCCTCTACCAATATTTTATAAAAGTCACTTTTTTGAACTTTAAGTACGTTAATACAGTAATTTAACGCGTTTTTAAAGTCGGTAAAAACGGCGCCTTCTACATCAAACTCTTTGGTTTTTTCGCGTACGGTCACGCGGGCTTCTTCGGTGGCATATGTAAAGCCTGTAAACGCTAAACGCTCAGATGCCTCTTTACCTAATTTCATACCCGCTTGAATGCTGTGCGCAAATTCGTCACTCATTTCACTTAATTCATTTTCTTCCCACATGTTATAAACACGCAGCGCCTTAGCGTACTTATTAGAGAGCTTTTTTTTAAGTTTTGTAAAACGCTCATCTATCGTCATTAGCCTTTCATTATGCAATAAGGCATGGCACTCATAACACGCGGCAATAGAGACAAAGTCGGCCTCTTCGCCTAAATCAATAATGCTCTGTAGCATATGTAACGGCGGGCAATGATCGCGCTCTGTGGCTTCGCATCCACAATAAAAACATTGATTAAAATGCTTGTGCTCGCAGGCATACGCTTGCTGGTAATAGCTGGCTAACGTTTTGCTCACTGGTTCTCCTAAAAATTAAGCGCGTAAATAATGGGGGCGATAATAGCAGGCTGAGAAAATATGTCAGTAGCTATAAAATAATTTTGCCTAAGTGTGTCAAAAAACACATTTATTAGGGCTTAAATTCAGTCACCTAGCTTAAGTGTGTATTTTTAAACATACCTGCTTACACCTTGTTGCGTTTGGTTAACAGCTTTTTAGTTTAAATCGCTCAATAATAAAGCTGAACCACAAACAATGAGGACTAATTATGAACACGTTAAAAGCTACTTTATGCACAACTATGGTACTAGGCGCAACTTTACTAATTGCAAAACCAGCATTAGCCACCCAATTTGTCGCGGCCGATTCATCGCCAGGTACACAGGCTTGTATGGCTGTTGCAGCAAATAAATCGTACGTAGTACGTAAAGCGTCACGCGATTTAAATATAAGCAAAGCGGTAATGAGCAAAAAGCTGCACTGTAATAACTTATCAATGGGCGATTTTGTTACTTTGTATAACCTTGATAAAAGCGCAAATTATTTAAATATTGATACCAGTACTCGCACATCAATTAAAGATTTAGCTAAATCGTACAACCCAGAAAAAGTAATCATCACAGGGCCAAAATAGTATGGAGTTAACACAAAATTAAGCCTGCTTTGTAAGCAGGCTTAATTTATTAAATAATGGCCGCAATTAATCCAAATAAACCGCCAAACACACCGCCCCATACTACTAGCCAGCCTAAATGCTCACGTATCATAGTTTGCATAATGTCTTTAACCATTTTAGGGGTGAGTTCATTTAAGCGCTCATCAACTAATTTAAGTACCGTAGCATGTAAGCTTTGTGCGCTATTCCCTTGCGATAACGTATCGTTTACTAGCGCTTTAAAATCGTCTGTTTGGCTAATTTGCGCAAGTGATAGCTGCATTTTTTCAATAAACTTTTCTCGCATTGGCTCTATAGCCGCTGTGCCACCAAACATACCTAACATACTGCCAAACTGAGATTGCTCTATTACTTGAAGTAGGTTGTCGAATGCAGGGTTTAAATCAACCTTAGTAATAATGCCCTCAAAGTCGATATTAGGTTGTGCTTTGCTAAGTAGGTTATTAATTTTTTGCTCAGAGAAAAACTCAGTCAAAATTAAATTACGAATAGCCACTTTAAAACTTTCAAATTTTAGAGCAATAACACCCGAGCCATATAATAAAGGTACTTTTTCAAATAACATATGAACAGCCAATAAGTTTGTGACAGCACCAGATAGCGCAAATAACCCCACCGATAACACAATAGCGTGGTTAAAAAAGTAGCCTATAACTACACACAAGACAGCAAGCAAATTGGTGATAAAACTTTTGTTCATTGTTACTCCATTAGCATTTTTTATATCGTTAATTTTACAACGATTAGTTTGTTAAATTAATACTTTTTTGCCATAGTTTAAGTATCTGTTTAAAAGGCGAGCAATTGATATGTGGAAAACAGTAAACGAGCACATTAGCCAAGCCATTCATTATGACTTTAAACATACTTACAAACGTCAGCTGCAAAGTACAAATACCGATAAACTCTATCAACTCACCGATGGAAAACACAATTACCTGGTTAAAATTGCCCTTAAAAGCGAACTAGATCGTCTAGAAAGCGAAGCTATAGGACTTAAGCAGCTCACCCAAAATAGTGTTTTTATGGTGCCCGACTGCATTGTAACAGGTGCTAATATTGAATTTTCGTTTATTGTACTCGAATGGTTAGTACTTGATAAACAGCCCCATACGCATTGGCACGATATGGGTAAACAACTGGCTAAGCTGCACCAAAAGCACGACCAAGCAATGTTTGGCTTTGATGGAGATAATTACCTAGCCACCACCGTGCAACCAAACCAATGGCATAAAAAATGGGACTTATTTTACGCAGAAGAGCGCATAGGCTGGCAACTGCAACTATTAGCCGAAAAAGGCATTCAGCTTGTAGAGCCTGAGCTATTAATTAATTTGGTAAAAGAGCAATTGCACAGCCATATTGTGGAGCCCTCTTTAGTACATGGCGACTTTTGGCGAGGAAATATGGGCTTTATTAAAAATGTACCGACCTTATTTAATCCCGCTTGTTATTACGGAGACCGCGAGGTAGATATTGCAATGAGCGAGCTATTTGCCCCTTTACCTGATGATTTTTATAACGCTTATAACGCGCAATACCCATTAAGCGAAAACTATAAAAAGCGCAAAGCAATATACCAACTTTACCCTATTTTAAATCACGCAAATATATTTGCAGGGCACTATCTTACTCAGGCTAAGCAGCATATTGATGAGCTGCTATCGCTTTAAATAATAACGCCTCATAAGACGTAAAATAACTGTCATAATCGTTGCTTCAGCACTATATTTAAAAAGGATGTTATTTAGGCTCAATACCTTGTTGTTTAGTTCAGTTTTGAGCCATCAAGTTGTTGCTAGTATAACTGCACAACTTAATTAACGCGTATCAACAAGTTAATTCTTACCTTGGTACTATTGGAGTGATTATGAAAGATTTTTTATCACAACGTATCACGTGTCCACACTGTGGCAACCACATACACCTAGACATTGACGCAAGTATGGGGGATCAAGACTACGTAGAAGAATGCAGTGCCTGTTGTAACCCTATTCATTTAAACATGCACATAGACCATGCTCATAAAAAATTAGAGTTACACATAGACAGCGACGATGAACAAATTTTTTAGCCTTGGTGGCGTAAGTAATTTTCTACCGTGTTAATAATCGTATAAGTTTGCTGATCAACTTCTATATTTAGTTCATCACCCACTTGAGCGTTGCCTAAATTTGTAATGGCCAGCGTTTCGGGGATCAGGTGTAACCAAAACCCCTGCTCGTCAATTTCGCCCACGGTTAAACTTGCGCCATTTATTGCTACAAAGCCTTTGTACAAAACATACTTTTGCCATTTAGTAGGTAAGCTTAACTGAATTTTACAGTTATTTTGTTGCTTAACTATTTGCCCAATTCGGGCAGTGCAGTGTATGTGCCCCGACACAATATGCCCACCTAATTCAGTACCAAAGGTTACTGAGCGCTCATAATTAACTAAGCTACCTAGTGCAAGCTTGCCTAAATTCGTTAGTAATAGTGTTTCATCAATTACATCAAAATGTACTTGCGCCACTACATCGTGGTTACTTAATTCAACTTTAACCACCGTTAAACAACAGCCATTAATTGCAATGCTCGCGCCTAAATCTAAATGTTTAACGTATTCATCACCTACCGATACAACCAAACGTAAAACCCCTTCGGTATGCGTGGTAGATACAACAGTAGCTTGAGTTTGAACGATTCCTGTAAACATAAAATCACTTAAAATTATTACAAAGTGCTAGTTTAACGTATCAACTCGTAAAATCATTCACTACAGTGATTTTTATTTGAAACACAATCGATTACAATTGCGCCCTGTTTTATCAAATAGCTGTTTTTATGACCTTTAGTAGCTGGGAAGCCAAACGTTTAATCACCCTTGCCGTACCTGTATTTTTAGCACAAGTAACACTCGTTTTAATGTCGGTGGTCGACACCATTATGGCAGGCCAAGTAAGCCCAACAGATTTAGCTGCGCTGTCGATTGCAACCGGTATATGGAACCCGTTATTACTGGCGCTACAAGGTATTTTGCTCGCGTTAACCGGTATTATTGCCCAATTTGCGGGCGCTAATGATAAAAAGGGTATTAGCCATTATTTTCAGCAAGCTCTTTATTTAACCGCTATTTTAAGCGCAATTGGTTTTGGTATAGCCAACCTAGCCGATATAGTGATTTTAAAACTCGATACAACCCCCGCTATCGCAAGCCTTGCGTATGACTATATCCATTTTGTGAAATGGGGAGCCTTTGGTTTTTTAATTTTTACCGTTTATCGCAATATGACCGAAGGCATGGGGATGACAAAACCCGCTTTTTATATCAGCTTGCTGGGCCTTGGCGTTAATATTCCGGCTAACTATATTTTTATAAATGGTTTATTTGGCTTACCAGCCTACGGCGGCGCTGGTTGTGGCATTGCTACGGCATTGGTACTGACTGTAATGGCTGTTGCACAAGTAACGTATTGCCAGTTTAGTAAAAAAATCGATGCAAAAGCCCTGCTGGCAAATTTTGAAAAGCCCAATATTAAAACCATTGGAATTATTACTAAATTAGGTATACCTATTTCGTTGGCCACCTTTTTTGAAATTACGCTATTTGCGTGTATACCATTATTTATTGCACACTTAGGTGCTGTTGCTGTGTCGGGTCATCAAATTGCGGGAAGCGTGACCGCGTTATTATTTATGATGCCACTGAGCTTATCTATCGCCATTAGTATTCGTATTGGTAATTTATTTGGTCAAAACCATTTAAGCCAATTAAAAACTGCTATATCAACCAGCTACATATTAGCCATTGCTATTGCGTTATTTTTAGCTTTTATAACCTTTATTGGCCGCGATTTAATAAGCCAACTATACACCGACAGCCCAGCTGTTATTGCATTAGCGACCTCAATTATGATTTTGGCATGTATTTATCAAATTCCTGATGCACTTCAAGTCGCTGCGAACGGTATTTTAAGAGGTTTAAAACATACACAGCCTATATCGTATATAACGTTTATATCTTACTGGTTAATCGGTTTTGCTTTAGGCTACGTATTGGGAAGAACAGATTTAATTGTGCCCGCCATGGGGCCGCACGGTTTTTGGATAGGTATTATTTTTGGCTTAACCGTTGCTGCTGTATGGCTTATGTTCACCGTTAATAAGCGATTAAAGCAGGCGCCATTTGTATAAAAATGCACGAACATTAATACCAAGCAAAACATGGTTAAGTTGTTTATTAGCGGTGTGTTGCGCCGTGCTTGCTGGGTGTTCAAAAGCGCCCAGCAACACTTATCAAACATACATAGCACGCTTAAGTAATCCCCTTGAAACCCAAGCCCCCGGTTTAAGTAAACCTGAAGCAATTAGCCCGCTTTTACCCCCTAACACGCTTTTAAACACCACCACCATTAGCTTGATTGAACTTGCCAGCTTAAGCCATTGTAAGCTCAGCTTACTTATTAGTGAGCACAACAATCAGCTAGGTAAAACGGCCGGACATGCCGGTGTTTTAAAGTATCAAATAGAGTTTGTGCAAAATGCACAGCAGTGCTTAAGCACGCTTGAGCCTGACTCAGCAGTTTATAAAACCCTGTTAAAAGCAAAAACACAAAAAGAGCAAACACTAAACCACTACTTTAATTTAATGTTGTATAACGAATTTGAGCTAAAAAACACGTGGCAAGCTAGCAGCGCAGAGCTTTCTGCTTCCCCGGCAGGGTTTAGCGACACGGTAGCGGCCATGCAGCAGCTTGCGCTCATAAAACAACACATACTCAATAAACATTACTTAAAAATTAACTCCGCAGACATTTTTAACGCGTTAGAGCAGCTTAATAAATACCGTTTTAACCAATTACTCATTTATTCTGCACGGCTGCAAATAGCGTTTAATAATTCAGCCACGCAATTTATTGAATCGCAATCCATTGATGAAATATGCCCAGCAGGAAAAAATAAAAAAGTAGCCGTTATCGTCAGTAACGTGTTTCAAAAGTATTTCCTTAAAGAAATACAGCCTTATCAGGCTAATTTAGCAGGCTACCTTGAAACACTTTTACCTTTGTATAACCAACTGTGGTTTGACCAAGCCATAACAAATAAGCAAATAAATACTTTTATAGCGCTCGATTCACAAATCAATCTACTAAACCAGCTTAAAGGCTCAGCCAAAAAACATGTTACCTGGTGGCAAAACTTTTATAAAACGTGTGAAATTAGCCCAATATGAATAAAAAAACGGCAAATAAACGTAAAAGCAACAAACTTGCTTGATTCACCACTCACCACGCTATATATTAGCGGCCGCTGATAATTAAATTTATCGCATCTTAATTAAGTAATACGACCGTAGCTCAGTTGGTTAGAGCGCTACCTTGACATGGTAGAGGTCGGTGGTTCGAATCCACTCGGTCGTACCAAATTTATTCTTCCCTTTGAATAAATATAATTAAGATACTATTTGTACGACTGTAGCTCAGTTGGTTAGAGCGCTACCTTGACATGGTAGAGGTCGGTGGTTCGAATCCACTCAGTCGTACCAAAACTATTCTCCCCTCTGAATAAATATAATTAAGATACTATTTGTACGACTGTAGCTCATTTGGGTACAGTGCTACCTACTCTCTATGCCCACGCCGAAATCGGTGGTTCGAATCCACTCAGTCGTAACAAAATTATTCATTCCACTGAATCAATTTAATTAACCTATTCCTATAAATAGTTAAACCATAACTCAGTTGGTTAGCGCGCTTCCTAATCTTTATGCCCCGCGCCGAATTCAGAACCGCATTACTGAAAGAGCTAAGACATTATTTTTTACTTAAAATTGCGTCAATAAAAACGGCGGTTGAATATATCAACCGCCGTTTTAAAAAGTACACGAGTAATTTTAACCTGAATTAACTTAACAGGTTGTTACCTTTGTTCTCTTGCTGATGAATTGTTACAGGCCAGCCCGGGAACTGATTACTTGCTTTACCATCGTTAACATCGACTAAAAATCGATAGGCATCCATTGTGTAAGTGAGGTTGTCACAATCAAACGTAATAAACCCAAAACCACTGCCTTTTTCATGTGCTTTCACATAGCGGTTATTTGATTTTCCAACCTCTGGATTACCAACCGCATAGACATAAATCTTGTTGCCAAAGGTGTCATTATATTCGCCTGTTTCGGCAAGTCCATGTGCAGGGCGGTTTTGATAAGGCATATTCATCGAGTCAGGTTTCCACCACCTTGGCCAACCTGCTGAAATAGCAGGCGTACAAAAAGCCCAATTACTATCTCTTTGTTGATTTACACCATATTGCGATAAAGAACCTAAATGGGTATCGCCACAAATATGTAACGCCATAGAGTCACGCATTGCATCAATTGCACGGTTACGCGCAGAGGCAGGCCAACCACTTGAGTCAAAATCATATTTTAAGAAACGATCTGGCAAAGGCTGATGAGTAGAAATAGCAGCGAATACGGTTTGGCTTAATACCGCCTTTAATTTATGCCCGCGCCAGTCATTACCCCACGCTTTAAGAAAATTCTCTTGGCGATTTCCTAGCAGATCCAAACCTGGAGGATTGAATAACGGGTTATAATAAAGCGTATCTTCGTCTTGCCCTGTTTCTCCTACCGAAACATTAATACGCTCCGGGCCACTTTTCCATTGCCTATCGGCAAGAATGGCAAAACCAACACCGCCGTATAGCATCGCCCCATAATACGAACTAATGCCATTAGTTGGTGTAGAGTCATAAGGTTCTGGGTGATGGTTAAGCGTTGTTTTATGTACCATATTAACCACCCGCGCAGAATCTATGTAACCGCCTAAAACACTTGCTGAAGGGTCTTTTGCAATATTTTGCATTTTTGCGCCTCCCTCCCCCCACAAATTCCCTTGCAGTACATCGTGATCATCAGGTAAACAAATTGTCGGTTGATTACGCATGACTTCTTTAAAAGCCCAACCAAATTGATAAAATTTGCGTAAATAGTTTAAAATTGCCAAATCATCCGGCGTACGAATAACACCAAATCCCCCATGGCTTTCATAAATTTGATCGCCAGAGAAAAACACTAAATCGGGGTTTAATTTTTCGACATTTTGCGCAACAGGTTGGTACGGAAAGCCATAATCATTTTGACAGGTCAATGCAGCCATTCGTAGCGTATTATTACTTGGGTTTGCTTTTATAATCCCTGAATATATATCTGGTGTGTGTGTACCATCGCTGAATTTCTCATGATATACAACTCGATAAGGCGTATCTTGTTTCTCATCCCAATTGGCAATACGAAAAGTCGCCAACCAGCCATCATGGTCAATACGCTGTGAGTCGATAGCAATCCATTGATTGTCACGTTGTACTTGCAGCTCTAATTGTTGATTGTCTTGCCCACCTATTGGTCCTGTGTAAGCACTCAATTTCATCACAAAACCGTCATGACTTAATGTATCGCTTAATGAATACATAGTCCAAAGAATAGGGCCAAATGACTGTTCATCAGTAACAGAGAACGCTTCACCTTGCATAGCCCAGTGGCTAAATTTATAACGTGCGCCTAATTTGTCTTCAGGCACATTTTCATAAGTAACAGATGGAATTGAGAAATTACTCACTAGCGCGACATTACCTAATAGCTCTGATGCAGGTACCAAATGGGTAACCGTACCGATTATATTTTCAGTTGATGTTAAACGAGCAGTTAGCTCTAACGCCATAGCACCTGATTGAGGAGTCCCAATAAGTGTTAAAGTAACGGCTTGATTCTCTAACGGAATTTTTAAAGGCACAGTGTTGCTACCCAACACTAAATCATTATTTTTAATACCGAGGTCATATCCCTGTTGAACAAAACAGTTACTGCGGTATTCATTGAGTTCACTTTTAGCGCCAAGACGAATACCCGCGCCACCATCGTTGTTATTTTGCTTTAAACGCGTAACCTCCACTGACATGGAAAAAGCTTGGTCAATATTCGTTATTTGATGAGTTAAAGAGTGAACACTGCGATTCCCCCCACGAGTTATACATTCAGCCGCACCGTTATTCACACGCCAATCTTCCATCGGATTAGCCCAATACTGTTTGCCAAGCCAAACTCTATTATACGTTTTATACCAGTTATCACGGTGAGCCTTGTTACCGCGAGTAACGGTTGAAGTCATAGCACCTAAATGACGAGTACAGCCAGAGACGCCAGTGGCAACAACCCCAGCAGCAAACATTTTAAGAACTGAGCGACGAGATATATTTTTATTCATAATTTTCAATCTCACACATTGAATATTGTTAACAGTAAACAAACAATATATGTTTTCGTTAAAAATATCAGCATTTGTTTTCAGAAAAACATTAAGAAATTATAAAAACTTCATTCAAATGTAAGATTACATGTTTTGAAGACCCTATTTCACCCGCAATAACACACGGTTCAACATTGATTTAGTCCCTTATATTTAAAACGTTTGGCATTTACTCACGCACCAAGATAAAACATTTAACTAAACGCTGAGCACCCAACTTTATGCTTTGCTTTATTATTGCACTAATTAATGGTTGCTATTTGCTCACAAAAAAATGTAACCTAAGTTAATTGTTGACAATTAACAGCAAACTTAACTTGTTATGTCATTCCTAAATAACTATAAAATAAAGACACGAATTTTAATGCTAGTGCTTATTCCATTACTAATTACAGGGCTTATATCAGTTGAAAAAGTACGATCTTCTTTGGCGCAGCAGCAGAGGCTCGCTTATCGACAAAACGCGCTAACAAATACTAATCAGTTTAAACAATTCATTACTGAGAACCAGCAGCCAGTTAAGCAATTTCCGACCTTGAATAACCACGTAGAAATAATCGATAAACAATTAAGCGATCTGCAAATAGTCAGACAAGTAGCTGATGAAAAAAATCACCTAAGTAAAGCATACATAGCTCAATTTGGTCGAGAAGTTAACACGATGTATGAAATTAACAATCTCATCCGCAAACTATTAATGACATTGAGTGAAATTGTGGTCATCACCAGTAGTGTCGAACGCTCATTTCACGATAGCGTTATAAATACTGCAAGCAATACACAATTAGATGTATACATATACGGCGAAATTTTCAGAAGCGCGACCGCAGTGCAAACTTATAATGGCCTATTTTATAATTTTGCCACTGAAAATACACAATGTGCGTTTATTCAAATGACGCAAAACGTGAGCTATTTAAAGTCTGAAGAAGTGACGCTACAAACCCGTGAAAACATCTATCAAACAATCAATAAACCGCTAAATATCGCTGGCACTTATTGGCCAGAGGTTGTTAAAAATGTGTCAGCCATACAACAGCGCACCATTGAAATGTACTTAAAGAGCTGATCGACATGGCCCTGCAAATTGCCACAGCCACAGAAGAACAAACATCAGTGTCTAATTTCATCAATGAGCAAATAACCTTAATCAACACTGATGCTCAATCTGTAACAAGTACTATCCAAAGTAACCAACAAACGGTCGATAACTTAGCTGATATTGTTGAAAACTTAGAAAGCTACATTAATGAGTTTACTTTGGTTAAGCCCACAACCAACACCTTATAAGGAGTATTTTCTATGAGCAATACAGTATTTAAACTCAGTGCTATATCTATTGCACTTAGCATCACAGCTTGCAGTAATCAACACACCAGCATGCAAGCTAAACCTAAAATAATGTTCGACGATGTCTCTGTTGAAGTGGGATTAACAACTGATAAAAACTGGAAGTACGGCGGCCCATCCCTCTCTGATTTAAATAATGATGGCCTCTATGATTTATTACTAACTAATCATGACTCTACGCCTGTTCAGTTATTCTTATCAAATAGTGATTTTAGTTTTACCAAGCAAGCTGATATTTACCCACGAGTTGACTTACACGGCATGGCCAGTGGCGATTACGATAATGATGGCGATAATGACATTTTATTATCATTAGGCGGCGGTAATGGCCTTAGCCCGCAACCACAGCGGTTATTACAAAACAACCAAGGTCAATTTACTGATGTTACAGCGCAAGCTGGCTTATCAGAAATGGGAGCGCGAGGACGTTCTGTTCGGTGGATTGATCTAGATAACGATGGCGACTTGGACTTTATGCAAGTTAACGCTGAAAAAATGGTGACAGAGCAAAGCCCCCGTAACATTTTATTTGAAAATAACGGCAATGGAACATTCGATTATCACCCTTCCCCCGTCTTTGAAAATTTAAATAGCGAGCGCGTGCTGATCACTGATTTTAATAACGATAACATTCCTGATATTTTCGGCTTTAATGGTTACAGCCCGTTAGTAATTTTACAAGGCAACAATGATTTTAGTTTTACCGATGTCACAGCTAAGGTGTTGCCACAATCAATCGATACAACGGGTACTTTAACTCTTGCCCATGCCGATATCGATAATGATGGAGATATGGACTACTACCTTGCTAGGGGCAAATTACATTACACCATCGCCAATAATAGTATCTCATACAATGACCAACTAAAGCGTTTAGACTTACGAGACGAAGGCAATAAAAGTCATGATGGCTTGAGCCTAACAACACAGGGGGATTTGATTCTAAGTGATTTTTATCATTTTCCTCGGGGCAAAAAAATGAAAGCTATGCCGGTCTTTTTAGGTGCCGAACAGCTACCCATAAACACGCCAGTCTCAGAGCAAAGCATCGCTGCAGATCAAGCCCAAGGATTTGCAAAAAATATCAATAAAACAGGCTGGTATATTGGTCATTTAGGTAACAACAAATGGCGGGTAGAATGGTATTTAGAGGATAATTTAGCATGGGATGTGCGCGCTTCGTTCAAAAATGTCACTAGCTATAACACAGATTGGACACCACAAAACCTAGCATTAAGTGATATTTTACTACGTAACGATAAAGGTCAACTTACGGATATATCAGCGCAATTACCAAAACAAACTATTGATAATAACTGGGGCGTGGTGCCGGGTGATTTTAATAATGACACTTTAATTGATTTCGTGGTGTATCGATTTGGCCATTTAAAGCAACGCGTGGCTGATGTGATGCTTATTAACCAAGGCAATAACCAATTTACTAGCCAGCTATTAAATTCAGCCACCAGCGAGTTAAATCAAGATTCTCATGGTGATATGGGCGCAGCATTTGATTACAACCATGACGGTAAGCTTGATCTGCTCAGTGGCGATGACGACAACGGTCGTTGGCACTTGTATAAAAACACCTCAGCGATGCTTAATAACCATTATAGCTTAGTGCGTATCGGATATTCGCCATCAGGGATTGATGCAATAGGGGCAAAGGTTGAAATAAAAACGGCCCAAACGACCCAATATCAAGTTGTCGGTTCGCACAGTGCAAACCACTCACAAAGCTTAATGAACATTGCCCATTTTGGCTTAGGGAATGATGCTAACATCAAGGCGATTAATGTCACTTGGCGTGATGGCAGCAATCAAGTATTGCGTAATCAACCCGCAGACCGTTTAATCGATATAGGTAATATAAAATACTGATAAAAAGCCCCAGTTTTGGGGCTTTTTAATATTTAACAACTGTTTTTTCTCATAAAGAGTTATCACGTTTTCAAACTTAAATTTGAAGTACCTTCAAAGCAATGATGTCGATTATTGATAATAGTTAAGTCTCTATTAATCCAATAAAAATTACGCTGAGCCTTTGTTAATACAACAAGGTAAATACCATCAAATATTTTAGTTTGGATTTCATAATTAATGCATTGGTTTAATCTTTTACCTTGCCTATCGCTGCCCATTCCACCCCACGGCGCATAACATTTATAAAGTGCTCATCTTCGAATACTTCAATGCCATGCCCTAACGTCGTGTGAAACACTCGACCTTGATGATACTTGACCGTCATCAGCACAGGCTCATGGCGTCCAAATCCATTGAATTTTTTATCGTCAAATGCACTTGCTAACACTGTTAAATTTTGTGCTGGGCCGCGTAGGCGGTTGTATAATTCGTCTTTGCTATGAGTCCACCTTTGAGGAAGTAATTGTGTAATCGGGTGCGGCTGCCTTAAAACGATTTCAAATACATGCTCTTTACCGTGTCCACCGCCTTGTCCTTTTGATGTATCACGCTTTAATAGTCCTTGTTCATCAAAATAAATGTAAGGGCCACTCTTCTCGTTACGACCGCCCCAACCACCCAGTCCAATCATTTGATTGTATTCAAACCATTCAGGAAACGAGTTGTTAGCAGCGTGAACAGATACAAAACCACCACCATTTTTCATAAATTTGTCGAACGCTAATCTTGTTTGTTTCGGCCAAGGTGCCGCTTTCCAACCAAAGTTAGAAATCACTACATCATAATCAGCAAAGTTAGGTGAAAATGTTTCGTCTGTTACAGGCTGTTCGAAATCTTGATGCTTTCTTCCATCATTAGCAGGAAATTGCTCCTGCAACTTGCCACCATTCCACGTTTTTGCGGTTCGATAAATATCAACCTCAAACTGACCTGTTTGCTCAAGAAATGTTTTCACCATGTTCGATGTTTTCGGCCAAACAGAATGGTTATTTTGACCGTCTACTAGCAACACTTTTATTGATGAAGTACTGGCAAATAGTGATGTACAACCGCACAAAAGCACTGTTAATAACGTGATGAGTAATTTGATCATGAAATTCCTATTCAATAAGCTCATTTAATGTGTAATAGACTTTCTCTACGCTAACACTTCGGCCATTGATATCTTTGAGACCAGCAAAGTCAATTTGCACAATTTTATCTGCCATTAATGGCAGTTCAATATCAATCGACTTTTTGTCTTTGCTTAGCGTTATGTGACTGACTGATAACTGAGTTAAGTCTTTTTTCGGCGAACCATAATTGCCTGAATAATGATAATGCCAAGATTGCGCCGACAAACTGTCCAATTTCACAGACGCTGCGTCCAACTCATCCGTATATGTTAATCTGAAGCCTGTTTTGGTGAGTTTAATGTCTAATAATTCAAATGGATTGGTTCCATCCCAAACCACTTTTTCTAAACCGAATGGTTTGCCACCTTGTGCCCCCCAACCTCTTGCAGTTTGTCCAATCCAAAGTTGGCCGTTAACGTCAAATTCTGCACGCACATTGCCACTTTGAAACCTATTCATGAAGTTAATAACCGCACCTTGGTATTTGCCGTTCACTTGGTCCAATAAAACACGGAAAACGTTTGATTGCGTTTGGTCGCCTATAAAAATCTGCCCCTCAAATGGTCCGAATTTTCCTTTCGTGGTATTCCATTCGGGGTTGCCGGGTGAGTTGGCGACTTCTACATGTGGTATCCAAACCACTGGTTTTTCACTCATTGCTGCCAAGGTGTCTAACGATAAATTTTTTATTTTTTCTTTAGTAAAACCATCCATTTCAATCAAAGATACAGGGTGGCCGTAAAACTTATCTTTCTGTAACAAATGCATCTTTGAGGTTGGTACCCAATCCCCTTGGTTATCGGTAAAAAATATTTCGCCACTAGGGCTAGCACCGATCCCGGCAGGAGAACGTAAGCCGAACGCATAAGGAGAGTAGCGACCATTTTCATCTACTTTAAAGGCAAAACCGCGATTTCCACCAGCGCTTCCCATCGCGCCCATAGTGAAAGCATCGGGGTTATTGTGGCTCAAATTAAGAGTGCCAAATAAATTGCCCGCATTGTCTTTTACAGGCCCAAAGGTAAACTCATGATAATTGTCGTGAAACTCCCAATCATTTGCCACGGGTATATAAGCATCTGCTTTATTATCATTATTAGTATCAATTAATCGCGTCAGTTCTGGTTTTTGCGCAACTAAAATTGAGCCATCGTCGTCAACCATTAACCCCGTTGGCTCATGTAGGCCTTCAGCAAACTTTGACCATTGCCCTTGCTTAAGATACCAAACCTCACCAAAACGAGTGGCAACCCAAATAATGCCAGCACTATCACTGTCTAACCCAGTAACATGAAAACGAACATCTTTTGGTGTTTCCACAGTGATTATTTTATACCCATCAGGTTTATATTCATGTTGTGGCGCTTGTTGTGCATTAATCGACAAAGCAACGGACAGCATTATTATCGATGATAAAAAATTAGTTATTATTTTCATACTAGTTTCACTTCTCTATTGAGGCTGTCAATTCAAACGAGCCTTTGCTGTTAGTAGTAATGACTGCTTTATCCGCAGTGATTTTGCCATTCTCGGACGACCAAATTAAGTTCTCAGAGGTGGGCAAACGTAAAGTGACTGTTTTATTTTCGTTGTTTGAGTTGAACAAAAAGCTTATTTTGTTGCTGTGTTTAGCAATTGCAGTGACACTAAAATTAATATCCCCAATTGCATAGTTGAAAATAGGGTTTGAATTAACCAGTTGATAGCCTTTATAACTGCACACCTGCTGAGCGTCGGTTACGTGCTTTATGCCTTGAGGCGACTTAAATATCCACTCACCCAACGGTAAACTTGGATCTTCACCGCGACCTGATATATTTGGCCCTATATTGAGCAAATCTCCTTGCCATAGCCCATTAATAGAACAAGTTTTGCTATTGAATGCATAGTTCAACTTGGTTGGCATTCCTACAGATATGCTCAAAGGCGGAAGCTTATGGATGCGTTTTCTTAGAACTATGGTGTCTGACGTCGCTTTGATTTCAAATTTTTTGCCGTCCATGATCACTTTAGCGCGGCTCGAAACTGCAAATAACTTAATGGTCATGTCTAAATTAGTAGCGATAACGGTTAAGTTTCTTTGCCCAGGTTTACTCTTTCCAGAGCGGTAAGTAAGCTTTAAACGCTGTTTGCCTCGCTTAAGTCGCCAGGTTGGAAACCACGGCGTTCCGCCTCTTTGAACCTGCTTGCCATTTATAAATACTTCCATTTCATGAGGTGCGCCCCACTCTAACCAAAGCTGAGCATCTTTATCCTTAGGCGCGTAAAAATCGCCTTCAAACTCAATAAAATAATCTTGTACCTCAGGTATCGCAAAGTCAGCAAGGTTCTTTGCAAGTTGCCCAGACTTGATCAATTTGTCTTCCCTCACAACCTGATCATGTTCATTGTCTAATTGATAGAGCTTATATTGAAGATCATCCCACCCTTCTCGCTTTGACAACACATATGAAACAATTGAGCGAAGCTGTTCTTCAGAAAAGACATCAGCAAACCCAGGCATTCCGGCACTCATAAAACCGTTTTTTACATTGTTTAATATTTCTGAGGGTCGTTTTCCGTGAACCCATTCGCCATCTTTTAAATTAAATCCACTTGCGCCGCTCAAATCTTTGTTGTGACAAGACGCACAAACCTGCTCAAACAGTACTTTCCCATGTTGCAACACAACAGGATTAGTACTGCTTTGGATCAGACTTTCATCTAGCTCTTCAGAATTAACCTCAACAGCCGTAAACAGCATTAGAGCAACAATAAAAAGTCGTTTTATCATATCAATACACTCCACAGTCAAAGACTAATCAATCGTCCATTGAACGTTTGCACCAAATCCAAGCTCTTGGCCTGGAACACCAACGGCCACTTGATAGCTTTTATCAAAAAGGTTTTGTACATAGACGTTTAATCTAATGTCTGAACGAATTTGCCACTGTGTCGTGATATCAATTTTATTGTAAGCGCCCAAGTCGTAAACGCTATTTTCGCCAGTATGTTGGCTTGTTCCAAGGGTCTCTCCAACATAATCCATATTTAGCGAAGTGGTCACATTGTCATTCACTTGGTATTGAATTCCTAAGCCGCCCTGCCAATCAGGACGCCCAGTTAGAATTTCATTTTCGCTACTTTGAAGGTCAATGTAAGTAAGGTCGAAATTATATGAAAAATCATCGTTCAGTTGTCCTTGCACAATTAGCTCGATACCTGAGCTAATGATTTTTGAGCGGTTTACCAGTGAAAATGTGGCGAAATCAAAATCAACAAGATCGGTATATTCATAGTTAAACACTGACAAGCTAACGTTGGTTTGTTCTAATATAAACTCAACACCAATGTCTTGGTTTGTTGCTTCCTCAGGGTTCAAATTAGGGTTACCAATCAAGTTATTACTCAGTGCATATAAACTTGGCAATTTAAAAGCGGTACCAGTATTGGCAAACACTCGCACTTGTTCATTAAATTGATAATTTACGCCTAATTTCCACGTCGTTTGATTGCCAAAATCTTTGGTGCTGTCGTATCTAATACCTGAGAAAACCGTTAATCTATCCACTTGCCACTTGGCATCTACAAAGCCTGCTAGGTTTTCTCTGTCTATGTCATATTCGCTAGGCAGATCAAACACAACCATTTGTCCCATATCTGTAAAGGTATGCATTTGCGTACTGCCATTGGTTTCACCCGATTCTGATTTAAAATCAATACCCACAGTGACCAGTGCATGGTTAAACTGCAACCCATTTAAAAATCGTAATTTGTAGTACGAGTAGTCGTTCTCAGAGTAGCTTGGTGGCGCTGAAAAATAAGGTGCTATACCTGGGGATTTTAAACTATCTGACGAGCTGAAAACTTCTGCCTGCAATGCTAACTGATGACTTTGTGAAATCACTTGATTATGACGTACACTACCTGAATATACTTGGCCTTGTTTGTCATCTTTTATCGAGTCTTGAGCATATAAAATGCCGCCACTTTGGTCTGCAAGCGCTTTTTGTTGATAATCGCTGAAACGAACACTCAACTTAGTCTCACTGTCGTTATTATATCTAATGACACTGTGTGCATTCAGTTCAATAGATTCTTGCTCATCACCAGTAGCCGAGTCGTCACTATTGATTGCCGTTAAACCTATTTCTGCGCTATCGAACGCGACTGTCGCCGTCGCGGTTTGTGAACCATTATCAAAGGCACCGGCCGAAACCAAGGTGTTACTGGCATCAGCATCATAGGTAATAAAATTGATCACACCAGCAATGGCATCAGAGCCATAAATTGACGATTGTGCGCCTTTAATCACTTCTACACGTTGAATCAAGTCTTTCGATAGCGTACCTAAATCAAAACTGCCGCCACGACTGTCCAATGGGTTATTTATTTGCACCCCATCTATCTGAACAATAACGAAGTTTGTTTCAGCACCACGTAAAAAAATTTCTTGGCTTACACCTGATTTTTGTACTCGAATTCCTGGCACCAAGGTTAATATATCGAGTGCCGACAACCCTGCGATAGTGTCTATTTGGCTCTTTTCGAGTACGAATAGTGAACTCGGTATTTGATTTGCTTCTACGGGATAGTAATTACCGTAAACTTGCAGCTGCTCAATCTGCGCGTTAACCGACGCGACAAAGATAAATGACGTTATTGTCGCACGCATCATTAATTTCATTTGATAAAACATTACAACCCTATTTTTTATAACTAAACCAAAAAACCCGCAGCAATACTGCGGGCTACGTACTTAGGCAAAATAGTTAGAAATTAATACGGGTATTAAGTCTAAATGTACGTCCGGTATGGTATTGATAAACCGTACGTGATTTAGTGGCTTCACCTTCAAGTGGGCTCCCTTCATCAAAGGTTACACCACCCGCTTGTAAGAAACGGCTAGTGAAATATTGTCTAACGCCTTCATCTGTTAGGTTAGCGACTTGAAAAGAAACACTGATATTATCATTCACTTTATAACTTGCTGAGAAATCAAGTGTTTGACGGCCTTCTTCCCAAAGCGAACCATTCTCCCATGAGCGTTGAACTAACTGATCAGTTGTACCTTGATACGATAAACGTAACTGGTGACCGTTTTTCTCCCAAAAGCCGGTCAAGTTATAGCTATGCTCAGGGGTATACGCCACAGCAAGAGAAGGTACTTTCACATCGCTATCAATTGAAGATACTTCTTGATCATATTTTGAATCTTGGTAGGTATAATTTGCCTGCAAGCCTAAACCAGACCAGATCCCAGGGAGTGAGTCATACGTTTGCATGTACTGTAATTCAAGACCTTTAATTGATGCACCTTTACCATTTTTAATCTGTGTTGTATTAAACTTGGCACACATTTGCTCTAAATCACCTGAATACATCCAATCTAGCTCGTAATCTTGGCCGCCTTGAAAACGCTTAGGCATACACCCCTCTAAGCTATCTTCACCAGCAATCAGTACGAGATCATTTGGATCATATGTTTCCCCCTCAGTTAAACCAACATCACGTAAATCATCCATATAGGTAACGATGGTTTCTGATTCTTCAAAGTTAGTCATGTCTTTATAAAATAAAGTAGCCGCTAATAAACCTGATTCATTAAAATACCACTCATAGGATAAATCGAGATTAAATGACTCCAAAGGATCTAGCTTAGGATTCGTCAAAGTAATGGTGTTATTACGATTTTCGCCGCCCCATTGCGTTTCCTTTACTTTAAAGCCAGGGCGAAGCGAATCAATCTGTGGGCGTGCCATTGTTTTTGATGCCGCGAACCGAATAATTGTGTCTTCACTGTATAAGTAATTGACATTTAAGCTCGGTAAAAATAAATCATATTCGTGCTCATCTGTAACGGCAAAAGAACGTAAGCTTCTATCTTCCGTTGGTAATAAGTTACCTGCTTCATCATAAACTCGTTCACCGTATATCCAATGCTTCTCTGTAGACACATCAGCGTGACGCCATAAATACCATTCTGATTCAAACTCACTACCTTGTATTGCATTAGGATCATGGCACGGACCTTGATCTGGTATCTTAACATCATCAGTCTTATCATTGGTTCCTAAGGTGTCATAACCCAAGCCATCTGTTCTAGACCAACGAATTTCTTCATTATAATCGGTGCCATAGAACGGCGTCGCAGCACAAAGTGGTAAGCTTGGGTCGCGCAGCTCAGCAAGCTTGAAAGGGTCCATTAAGCGGGCATTATTTGAGGGGTCATAAGCAAATTGCACACCAGAGGCGCCTTGCACTTCAACCGTTGTTTTTACATAACGAATACCTACATCACCAGTGATACGGCCATCCTGCAGGTCAAAGTTAAGCTTTGTGTAAAATGCTAGATTATCTAATTCTGTATTTCGGGTATTCGAATCATCCGTATTAAATGCTACTTCGGGGCTACCTAATGCTACTTCAAACGCTTTGAATGCAGAGAAACTACTCCAACCATCTGTCACAGCATCGCGACCATATCCAAGGCCCGCCATAAAGTCATCAACAGGGAATTCTCCACCATCGGTTATCATTTCACCGGTAATATCACGCAGGCCACTGCCCAGGACCGCTGGCAATCCAGTGTTTGGGTTTGTTACTACAACTCCTTCACCTACATTATTAAAAGTACCTTGTTGCGCATCAACATACTTAGTGCGATTTGACCACTTCGCGCCAAACTCAATTGAGCGAAAGTTATCGGAATCAAGCACGTAGTCAAAGTCGACAAACAAAGACTTTTGCTCATCTTCTACAGTGTTTAATGTTCTGCCCATGTAAGATAGATGCTGAGCATCTAATTCGTCCGGATTAAAACCCGTGGTGCTGTAATTATCCCAAAGGCTGTTAGGATCACCAAAAGTATCATTTTCGCCATAGTCAATTAAGCCCGTTCCGGTTACTAAATTACATTGCCCACCATTGCTACAATCATAACCCACAGGCTCCATATCTTCTGGAGGCACCGTTGCCAAACTCCATGCACTAATATTGGCAAAGTTTTGTAATGCCACAAACACAGAGTTATTTGGAATTTGCTCTGTTTTAGAGTAACCAATACCCGCATCCATAGTCAGTGAATCACTAAAATTATGCTTCATATCTAAAGAGAATATTTGATTTTTATTTTCAAAATCGCCTTCAGATTGTACTAAACCACCACTACCGAAACGGTTAACGTATTTAGTGAATGTATTGGTTTCTAAATCAATGGTACGCCAATCTTCTTCTGGATCGGTGTAACCCGCGATAACACCCGCTAATCCAGGATCTTCACCTTCAACTAAGTTTTTGGTCTCCACTGAGCGGGTATTAATACCGTGCATTGAGTTATTAATATCTTGCTTACCAATAATAGCATTAAAGTTAAACTCGGTGTCCTCTGAGGCTCGCCATTGCAGGCCTAAATTAAAGTTAATACGATCATTTTGACTTTCATGATATTGATACTGCACATTACGCGGTGTAATACCAACTGCATTTTCAACTATATTACCCTCAGTATCTCTTGCTAAAGGTGACTCAATTGCATACCACTCTGTTGCAGAGTATTGATCTTTACGATACGCATTAGTTTCTTTGACAGCCGTAAAAACAAAACCAAAAGTATCGTCAAAGAATTTTCTTGAAAACGTGCCCGAGACTTTATAGTTATCTTCTTCTGATAAGTCGTTATAACGACCTTCAAGCGTCATGGTGTTTATTTCATAATTTAAATCGAGCGGCTTGGTTGTGGTCAAATTAATATTCGCACCTAATGCACCTTCTTCATGATCTGCACTTGGGGTCTTTACGACTTCGATTTTTGATAAGATATCTGATGAGTACTGAGATAAATCGACACCTTGGCTATAGCCCGTTGAGCCGAGCTGTACACCATTCATACTAATATTATTTTGCTGAGAGTTAGCACCACGAACAGTCACTCGTGCGCCTTCACCATCTACTGTCTGTACTGACACACCCGTTACACGTGAGAGTGCATCGGCAATGTTTTGGTCTGTCGATTTACCAATATCCTCAGCGTTAATTGAATCAACTACGTTTTCAGCAAAACGTTTATCATTAATTGATTTTTTTACACTTGCAGCTAATCCACTTACTTCAATAATTTCAATATCATCTTCAGCTTTTGTTTTTTCATCTTCTTGTTGTTGTGCATAAATCAAATTCGAAGCAAATAGCGCTGCTGTCAATGCGCTGAGTTTAAATGTCTTCTTTATTGTCGTCATGTGTGTGTTCCCTGTTGAAGGTTTTATTATGTTGTCAGATTGTTATTTTGTAAACATAGTATGAGTAGCAATTCATTGTCAACTGTATTTTGTTAACAATATTAAATTAATTCTAAAAAAAGCGAAGCTGCTTTCACGCTTACTTCGCACCCTTTATCACGGTTTCGCTAAATTAAAGGGATTCAACGTTATTTATAAAGTCAGTTAAATTATTTGTTAAATTTTTTAACATAAGGCCAACCTGCAAATTGTTTACCCGTTGCAGGGTCGGTGCGCCATTCCCAACACTCTAATTGATAGTGTTGCTGCTGGTGATTGACCTTGATAATGCCATAGCCTTCACTTTTGAGCTCTCGGTCGGCCAAAAATTTGCCCCAGCTGTTATTTTGTTTGGCAAACTCTAGGTGGCTAATTTTTGGATTTGCCACCGCTAATACACGCATTTTATTACCAAAGGTATCAATAAATTCTCCCGTATTTCTATCCTTATTGCGTTGATTTGAGAGCGCTGGTTTAGGCTCAAACCAACGCTGCCAAAATGCGGCACTGGCAGGACAGGCAAAAAATAAACTACCATCATCGTAATCTTCAATGCCTTGATAAGCTAACAAGCCTAAATGCTGATCACCGGCAATAACCAACGCATTGGCTTCACTGACCAACTTAACTGCCCTGGTTCTACCATCCGCTGGGTAACCATTTGAATCAAAGTCAATAAGAGCTTCCCCTTTTTCATCTGTCTGTGGTGACCCCCATATTGATGCCGTAATACAAATTTTAGGTTTACCTGGGTGCATGCTTTGCCAAGCTTTTAAAAATTCCTCTTGGCGTTGACCTAATAGTTCACCCGTTGTTGCAAGTTTGTCTGCTTTATAATCCGGTGGAGATTTAAATTTACGATCCTCTACAATGGCAAAACTAATTCCACCATATTCAAATGTGGCGTAAGCCACTGGAATGCCATATTTAATTGGTGTAGGGTCGTACGGATCCGGGTTATGCCCATGTTGAATGCGATAAACCATTCTGATCAAATCTTTATCCCATTTAAAGCCACCATCTTCTTCTTTTGCTTTATCTGAGTTTTCACCACCATCTCCCCACAAGTTACCTTGCAATACGTCGTGGTCATCAGCAAGGATGATGGTTGGTTTGTCTTTTATGCTGTCGGCAAACGCCCAATACCATAAATACCATTTATATAGGGTATCTAGCTTGGCATCAGGTGTGTGGCGGCCATACCGAGTTGGGTAAGTTTCATAGTATTGGTCACCACAAAAGACATACATATCGGGATTATGATAAGCAGTATTTTCTATCAGTTCAGTATGGGGAAATAAAATATTGTCTTTAGTGTAGCGTCCAAGTTCTCGCTCTGTGGCGATAAGCTTAGTGTAATAGGTATTATCAAGGCTTTTCGATGTAGGTATAATGCAAGAATACAGTGCAATAGCAAACTCTTTACTATTTTGAGGGTCCTTCGCCACGGTGCCGTGGTATAAACTATCGCGCGCATTATTTGGGTCAACTATACGGTATGAGTGAGTGTGTAAATAATCCCAGCCAGTGACTCTAAAGCGCGCTACGTAGCCATCTTCAATCTTTGCATTGGCAGCTAATCGCCAATTTTTATCACCTTGCGTTTTATATTCTAAGCTTACGGATGGCAAAGCCTGTGTATCAAGCGGCATTAATTGGCACGTTAACTTTAGTACCTCCTTATTTACTGTATACATGCAACCTACAACGGGTCCTAATGTATTACTAATATTTTTAGTTATTTTTGCTCCACCAGTTTGAATCTCACTAAACCCCCAACGCGCGCCATCTCCTAGTGGTTCAGAGGAGCTTAATAAAGAAATGCCGCCTTGTAATTGCTCGCTTGGTACTTTGTGAAGTAAAGCAAAACCAAGCTCTTGACCACTCTCTGCATCAGTAGCCACTAAACGTATATCAAAATACTCGCTTTCTATGGGATCTATATGGCAATCAAGCGTTATTTTCTTTCCATCTTGATACTGCTTTAAGGTGAACAGGTCTCTATTAATTGTCTCAAATTTAAGTGGTTTATTTTCATCATCAAAGCGTCGAAACGAAAGCTTACCACTGCTTTCAAATGCTGCAATTATCCCGCCATTGACTCCTCCCGCTCGCTGAGCCAGTGCAGCTCCTTTAGCGGTTAACTCCCCTTTTCCAACGCCAAGTAAAAATCCACAGAACCCATTTTCACCCGGGGTTAAATTACGTACGGTGGTTTTTAGGCGAGCGCTTTGTAAAGAGCTATTGAGCTGCCTAGTTAATAACGAGACGGTGCGTGCTTCAAAGCTTTTACCTTCTCGTATACATATGAGCTCATTCCCTTCGCGCTGCCAATCTTGAAGTCTGTTTCCCCAAAAATGCGCTCCTAACCATACTTGCTTACTCAGCATGTTGTTATCTATAGGTGCTGTTGATGCTAAATCTCCTCTGTAGGAGGCAAATAGCCCAGCACAGCCATTTAACATACTTGAGCCAATTAAGCCGGCACTGAGTTTTAAAAAACTTCTACGCTTCATTTAATCACCTGTATTATTGTGTGTGAGTTAAACTGCGTTGTATAAAAAGTGTTTATACAAAAGGGAGTTATACACCTAAATAGCCATTAGGATTATTGCTTTGCCAACGCCATGTATCTTTCATCATATCTTCGAGAGTATATTTGCAGTACCAACCTAAAACAGTCTTCGCTTTCGTAGAGTCAGCCCAAAACGCGGCAAGGTCGCCATCGCGTCTTTTGACTATGTTAAACTTAATATCAACCCCCGTATGGCGAATAAATGCTTTTACTATGCCAAGCACAGAATAAGGCGTGCCTGTACCTAAGTTAAATGCCTCATAAAGGCTATGCTTTTGCTCACCTAGCCATACAAGCGCTTTTATATGTCCTTCGGCTAAGTCGCTCACATGTATATAGTCACGCTCACACGTGCCATCTTCTGTAGGATAGTCACCACCAAAAATAGCGAGTTTGTCACGTTTACCTACAGCTACCTGAGCAATAAAAGGCATTAAGTTATTAGGAATACCTAATGGGTCTTCTCCTATTTGGCCGCTAACATCTGCTCCTATAGGATTAAAATATCGCAAACTTGCCACTTGGAGAGCTGTGTTAGAGGCAACGATTTCTTGCAAAATTTGTTCGATCATTACTTTGGTTTGCCCATATGGGCTTGCCGCGCGTCCAAGCGGTAAGTCTTCGGTATAAGGGACTGAAGCACCTTGACCATAAACCGTTGCTGAAGAGCTAAAAACTAGCTTATTAACGTTATATTTAAGCATGCACTGGCATAAGTTTAAGGTAGATACCAAGTTGGTATAGTAATATTCAAGTGGTTTTTTTATTGATTCGCCAACCGCTTTTAAGCCAGCAAAGTGAATAACAGAATCAAACTTGTGCTCGCAAAATGTGGCAGATAACTTGTCAGTATCGAGTAAACTGGCATGAATAAATTCTACTTTGCGCTTTGCTAAGGCCTCTACACGAGTTAGCGCTTCACGACTTGAGTTACTTAAATCATCTATTACAACTACATCAAAACCATCTCTTAATAAGCTTAAAACAGTGTGGCTGCCAATATAGCCCGCCCCACCTGTTACCAGTACTTTGTCCATTTGGCTCTCCTTATGCACTAATAAGTGATACACCTGTTGAAGGTACGCTTGTGTATATTGTTTCTTTTAATCCAGTTTGCTGCTCGTACTGCGATTCAATAGCGTAAATTACATCCTTTACTAAAACTTTAGGAACAAATGCAACCACACAGCCACCAAAACCACCGCCCGTCATTCTTACGCCGCCATGTGTATTAATTACATTTGCAATAATATCCACAAGAAAATCAATTTCTGATGTCGTGATTTCGAACAAATCACGCATGGATTCATGGCTTTGCATCATCAGTTTGCTTAATGCTGTGGTGTCGTTATTACTAAACGCGTGCATCGCCTCTAGAGTTCGCGCATTTTCATACACTATATGCTCAACACGTTTTGCAACATCTGCTTTTAAGGTATGCTTTTGCGCCTCAAACTCCTCAATACTAACCTCACGTAAGCTTGATTTAGCTAAGGCCTCAGCACCTTCATAACACTGCTCGCGGCGTAAGTTGTATTCGCTATCTAGCAAGCCACGCTTAACGTTAGAGTTAATCATCAAAATGCTCATGCTTGGGTCAATACCCACTTCAATTAAATCAAGTGAGCGGCAATCAATACCCAGTGCTTGCCCCTGCTTACCACATGCT
>NZ_JAPCKL010000001.1:125081-126092 GCF_025942345.1 Pseudoalteromonas sp. A3 | reverse complement strand
AGCTTGCGCAATTTTGGCTATCTCTTTTCGCTCAATAGACAAATCACATAAATGATTAAACGCATAGGCAATACCCACCTCAAGGGAGGCCGAAGAACTAAGGCCTGCGCCCTGGGGTACATTACCGCTGATACAGATATCGCTACCACTTAGTGTATAGCCGCTTTTTTGTAATTCATTTACTACACCGCGCACGTAGTTACTCCACGTTTGAGTGCTGTGGCTATTAAGCTCAGTATTAATAAAAAACGAATCTGTTTGATTATTACAATCAAGTGCAAGTACATTTACTTTATCGTCATCTCGCGCCGACACCGCAATAAAAGTGGCGTATTCAATAGCGCAAGGTAGTACAAACCCGTCATTATAATCTGTATGTTCACCAATTAAATTGACACGCCCAGGAGCTTTAACTATAAAGTCTGCTTCGCGTCCATAGTGATTAATAAAAGCTAAACGTACGCTATGCTCAACATTCATTTCTTGTTCTCTTTATAATGAGTGAGTGATTGTTTTTTTAATATAGTTGCGGCTTGCTCTGGGGTTATATCGCGCTGCGCTTCAGCCATCATTTCATAACCCACCATAAACTTTTTAACAGTTGCAGAGCGTAACAGTGGCGGGAAGAACTGGCCGTGTAATTGCCAATATGAGTCATCTTGGTCATCATATGGCGCACCATGCCACCCCATTGAATAAGCAAATGAACATTGAAATAAATTGTCGTATTTGACTGTGATTAGTTTGATCACCTCAGCTAAACTCGCTTGCTGGACTGTTGTTAAATCAGTCATTCTGGTTATCGCAAAGCGCGGTAATAGAAGCGTTTCAAATGGCCACGCAGCCCAATAAGGCACAACCACTAGCCAGTCATCATTGATACAGACAACGCGCTCCTGTAATTCCACTTCTCGTTTGGCATAATCAAGCAATAAGTTTGACCCATGCTGATGGGTGTATTGTTGTAAGTTAACCTGCTTGCGCTCGACTAAGCTAGGTAGCTGGTGTTGC
>NZ_JAPCKL010000001.1:0-125007 GCF_025942345.1 Pseudoalteromonas sp. A3 | reverse complement strand
GCGGTAGGTCTGTGATAGCTCTTTACATTGCTGCTGCCACGTTGCCACCACATTGGTAATTTCAGCCAAAGACAATTCAGGCAAGGTTTTCGAATGATCCGGCGAAAAGCAGATTACTCGTGCAGTACCGCGCTCAGTTTGCATACTAAATAATGGATCATCAAACGCAACATCAGGTACATCTTCACGCAGTGCAGCAAAGTCATTGGTAAAAACAAACGTCCCTTCATAATCAGGGTTTACTTCACCATTGATCCGAGTATTGCCTTTACATAAAAAACAGTTTTCGTCATAGGCTGGTTTGATTTCATGATCGACACTCTCTTCTTGGCCCTGCCAAGGGCGCTTAGCCCGATGCGGTGAGACCAATACGGATTCCCCTAATAAAGGGTTAAATCGGCGATGTGGGTGTTCAGTAGGGTCAAATTGGCTGTTTTGATTATTCATTACTGAAAGCCTTAATTACTATTTTGAAATGTGCCGGCATCAAGCACTTGCTTACGCGGTGTAAAACGGCAAATATAATTCCAATTCCAACTAGCATCATATTTATGACACAGCCCCCAACTAAGACCTGGCGCAGGGTTTTCATCAAAGCCTTTGCTTGGGCGGTATAAACCTATGGCTTCAGGCCCGCCTTTAATATGCGCCATTATTTCAAAGTTAATACCGTCTTTTGCAAATTGAATGGTATTTTTTTCAGGGCCGTCGGTTGTCAGCAGGCTGGCAATTCCGCCTCTGAAGTTCCACACCACCACTTCATGACCACTGTTAGAGATAGGGTTAAACTCTGATTTTACATACGGGCCCATTACGTCATCAGCAATTGCAACCCCATGTTTTATTTCACGCCCGCCAAAGTTCATCCCCTCTCCTTGCGTTTCACCTTTGTAATACAAGTAAAATTTATTTTGGAAAAAAACTAAACATGGATCGTGTACTTTATGGCTATCAAAACTGCCTTTTTTACTAACGGCAAAGCGGTTGTCTTCATCCCCAGACCACACACCATCTTTACTTGGGCTAACGATTGGCGCAGCTGACTTGTGCCATGGGCCAAAAGGAGAATCGGCCTGAGCAATGGCAATATGCTCATATTGGCGGTTGGTATAAGGTGTTTCAACTGTTTGATAAACCAAATAGTACTTACCTAAATGAGCAAATACTTCAGGTGTAAATACAGCACGGTCATCATATTCACCGGCTTTACCACGTGCAATAGCAACGCCTTGCTCTTGCCACGTAATACTGTCTTTCGATGTGGCATGCCACACTTGTGTTAAATCCCACGGAAATACTTTTGCCTCGGGATCATTTGCATTAAAACCTAACGTTTCGCCTTCGCCTTTGGTGTACCAACAGTGGTAAAGCCCATCTATATATAAAACTGATGACGGATCACGGCGAATAACCCCTTCTTGATAAGCAAAATCACCTTTTAAAGGCGCTACATCAAACTCTGTTAACCATTGAGGACCTCGGCTGTCATAGCCTCTTTCGATTGCTCGGCGGCTCGCTAAACTTAATTTTTGTTGATTATCAGACATGTCTATTCCTTACTTTGCACTGTTTAATTTAAGCGCTTGGTAAACGTCAAAAGGTAAAATGGCGCCTTGATGCTGCACAACGTGTGAGGCAACTTTATCAGCCATGTGTAATGCGGTTTGTGGTTCATGATGAGTCATTCTGGCCGCTAAGTAAGTGCCGGCAAAAGAGTCGCCTGCCGCGGTGCTGTCAACTTGCTGTGGCGCAGGATTAAATGAGCACTGTGCCGTTAAGCTATTTTGGCAAAACACCTGCATGCCTTTATCACCGGCTTTTACTATCACTTCATTAACAGCAAATTGTTGGCAATACTGGACTATTTCGCCAATATCCGTGTGGCCAAATAAGGTGTGGTGGTCATCAAGCCCAGGCAATACGAGATCACTGATTTGGTATGCGCGCTCTAACCAGTCAATTGCATGCTCTTTTGATTGCCACATACGGGCACGGTAATTAGGGTCAAACGCAATGGTGCAGCCTTGTCGTTTTAAACTAGCTAATAAATCGAGCAATGCTTGTTTAGATTCATCATCAAGAATGGCTAAACTAATACCACTAAAAAACACCCAATCATTCGCGCCTAAACCTAAATCAAATGGCTTGGCAGCAAACAGTTGCATCATATGTTTAGCAGCAGATTGATTGCGCCAATAATCAAAACCACGCTCACCTTGTTGATCTGTTGAAATCGCGTAGATCCCCACATTATGCGTAGCCGTTTTTATTACTTGCTGAGCGCTAATGCCTTCTTGTTGCCATTTTTTCAGCATGTTGACACTTAATACGTCTTCACCAACCGCTGTAAATAATTCACAATTTAGCTGCTGTGCAAAACGCTTGGCGTAAACTAAAGCGTTATACGTATCTCCGGCAAACGATTGCTTGCATTCACTGATCCCTTGAGGAACCAGCTCCACCATACATTCGCCGATCGCTAATAAAGTACTCACACCCCCTCCAATACTTTTTTAGTTGATACACCGGCTAATTGCGCTTCAATTTCTTCAATCGACTTGTTTTTCGTCTCTGGCATAATTTTATAAAGTAAGACAAAACCAATCACGCCACTAATGCTATAAAACAAAAAGATATTCGCCGCACCAAAGTTATTTAATTGCCAAGGGAAAAACTGCTGAACTAAGTAGCTCACAACACTTGCAATAAAGGCAAACGTTGGAATGGCAACACCACGGATACGGGTTGGGAATATTTCAGAAAAAATCACCCACATTATAGGCCCGATTGAAAAATGAAACGCGGCAATAAAACCTGCAATACCGAGTGAAATAAGCGGTGCATTAATTGTTGCCGCACGTTGTATTAAATCACTTTCAAAACCTTGTAATTGGCTTGCGGAGAACACCGTGGCCAAAGCACGTTTAAACTCAACATCACTGTGATATACCTGACCAATTAATTGCTCTAACCCAGTCACTGTATTTAAGCTTGAAAATTCAGCAATATGCTCTGCTGATAAGCTGTATTCTGCCTGACTAAAGCCGATATAACACATAAATAAGCTCAACGTTGCTGTTGCTAAACCGCCAATCACTAAAGGTCGACGGCCAAGCTTATCAATCAAAACAATTGCCACCACTGTAAACACAATACTAACCAAACCAATTAACACCGCATTTAAAAATGCCGCATCAGTCCCCACACCCAACTGCTCAAACACGGTTGGCGCATAAAACATAATGGCGTTAATCCCAGTGACTTGCTGTACCAATGCTATTGTTAACGCAATAATCACAGCGGCACGAACACGACTATCAAGTAACTGTTTGAATGAAGCTAGATAGCTACCGCTATCTGAGTAGTCGGTTAAACTCGACTTTATAGTCTGCAGTTGTTCAGCGGCCAGCGTACTACATTTGGTTAAGCGTAATAACACTGCTTTTGCACGTGTTTCGTTGCCTTTCATTACTAACCAGCGAGGGCTTTGCGGAATGGTAAATAACAATAAAAACCAAATAACAGCAGGAATAACTTCAACACCCAGCATCCAACGCCATAAGTTATCTTGCATTGCATAAGTGCTGACCCATTGGTAACTACTTTGCGAAAGTTCAACGAGTAAGTAATTTGCGAAATAGGCTGCTGATAAACCGACAACAATATTTATTTGGATCATAGAAACCAGCTTGCCACGATACTTAGCTGGGGCTACTTCGCCAATATACATTGCAGCCACTGATAAAGACGTAAATGCCAACCCTCCAATAAAACGTGCAATCACTAACGCTTCGTAACTTTGCGCTAATACCGAAGAAATAGCTGAAAATATATAAATGAATGCAATGCCAATCAGTGTATTTTTACGACCAAATACGTTACATATGTACCCGGTGATCAATAAAGCGAATAACACGCCAAAACCAGGAGCGCTTACCACAGTGCCTATTTGTATATCAGTTAAATTAAACTCAGCAGAGACAAAACGAACCGTTCCTGAGATCAAAGCAGCATCTAAGCCAAAAATAAAACCGCCAAAGGCGACCACCAAGGCGAAAAAGAACACATTACGGTTGCTACCATTCATACATCTTTATCCAATTTTGTTGTTATCATTGTGTGTGTATTAATTGAGAAATTAACAATCAAAGTATGCCACCCTTAAAATTGTTAACAATTAACCATGAGCGATTCATTTGAGGTTATTTCATAATTAACTCGTATGCAACATATATTTTGAAAAAACTAGCAAATTCGATTTGTGCTTATATTTTTTTGAAACTTTTAAATCATTTAAAATCAATAAATTATAATAGAATAACGGCAACACAATAAATTGCACTTTGTTAACAATTTTCAATTTGTTGTTTTTCGTGTATGGTGTGTTAAATACTTAAATAAGGTTGGACAACAATGAAACATAACAAAAATCTAGCTGTAACTGCACTCCTACTCGCTCTCACAGGATGTAATCAGCAGACAAACAGCGTGTCAGAGCCCGTGGCAGCCCAAGCAACAAACACCAGCAAAACCCTACTGCAGCTGTTAGATGATGCCCAACATACTGCTAACACCGCCGTACAAATAAAAACCAGCGGCGCAAGAGTCACCAATGATGCCGATGTGATTAATGTTGCATTTGATTCAGAGCAAAACCTCTATTCAGGTATCACATTAACCCCAGATACCCCATGGGATTGGAGCCAATTTAAAGATTTCAATATTGCCTTTGAGCTTGCAAACCCTGGCCAACATTCAGTACAAATTTACTTAGATATCTCAGATATTGATGGTGCTAATTATACCCGCACAGTGAATGTACCTATCGGTGGCTTTAATACTTATTATGCCAAACTTGATGGCCATGATTTAGCCACTCCTGAGGGAGAAGAAAATGTAGAGCTTAACTTTACCTCAGGCTTACGCTCTAACCCTGCAACATGGCAATCCGATGAAACTCAGTTTATCTCTATGTGGGGCAAAAAGAATTTAAACCTAAAAGGGATCACTAAGATTTCTTTGAGTGTACAAAGCGCATTACATGATAAAGCATTACAGATAAAATCAATCGCTTTACGTAGCAACCCTGAATTCAATACTGAATTTTTAACCCACATTGTTGATAAGTTTGGCCAAAATGCAAAACAAGACTTTGCCTACAAAGTAGACTCTGAAGCCGAGTTAATCGCAGATAAAAAACAAGAAGCGCAACTGCTGCTATCACAGCGTCCAGCAGATCGCTCACGCTTTGGCGGTTGGGCACAAGGGCCAAAACTTGAAGGAACAGGCTACTTCAGAACAGCAAAATACAAGGGTAAATGGTCGCTGGTTGACCCAGACGGTTACCTTTATTTGGCAACGGGTTTAGATATTATTCGTCTTGCCAATTCCACTACCTTAACTGGCTATGATTTTGACCAATCCCTATTCAAAAGTGCCAATGAATCAGGTTTAACACCGGAAGATTCTAAAGGCTTAAACCAAGTGAATAAAGAAGCCCTAGCAAGTCGCTTTGTCGCATCAAAAGTACGTAAAGACCTGTTTGAATGGTTGCCCAGTTACGATGAGCCAATGGGTAAACACTATGGTTACCGTAAGAGTGCTCACTCTGGTCCACTCGCTCATGGTGAAACTTACAGCTTTTATTCTGCCAACCTTGAGCGTAAATATGGTCAAAACAATAACGACTATATGCAAAAATGGCGTGAAGTAACCTTAAAACGCATGATCACATGGGGCTTTACTTCACTAGGTAACTGGACAGATCCAAGCTACTACGATAATCAGCAAGTTCCCTACTTTGCCAATGGCTGGATCATCGGCGACTTTAAAACCGTTTCGAGCGGTAATGACTTTTGGGGTGCAATGCCTGACGTATTCGACCCGCATTTTACAGAGCGTGCCAATATTACAGTAGAAAATGTGGCTAAAGAGGTAAAAAACTCTCCTTGGGCAGTAGGCGTGTTTATTGATAACGAAAAAAGCTTTGGTCGCCCTGATTCAGTGCAAAGCCATTATGGTATCGTGATCAACACCCTAGGCAGAGACGCCGCCACAGTGCCAACTAAAGCTGAATTCTCACGTTTAATGAAACAAAAATACACTGACATAAACGAACTCAATAAAGTGTGGCATTTAAATTTAGCCTCATGGCAAGAGTTTGATAAAGGCGTGAAAGTGGATGTTAAAAACAGCGACCAACTGGCTGACTTTTCAATTATGCTAAGCGCTTACGCCGATAAATATTTTAGCGTTGTTGATGCAGCTATGGATAAATACTTACCTAATCACTTGTACTTAGGCGCACGTTTTCCTGATTGGGGAATGCCCATTGAAGTCGTTAGAGCATCAGCAAAGCATGTTGATGTGATAAGCTTTAATGCATACAAAGAAGGCATTAAACCTAAAAAATGGGAATTCTTAAGCGAATTCGACAAGCCAACTATTATTGGTGAGTTCCATGTAGGCGCATCAGATTCTGGCCTATTCCACCCAGGTCTTATCCATGCGTCAAATCAACAAGACCGTGCTAAAATGTACAAAGATTACATGCGTTCAGTGATTGATAACCCATACTTTATTGGTGCTCACTGGTTCCAATACATAGACTCACCTATTACAGGACGAGCTTATGATGGAGAAAACTATAACGTTGGCTTTATTACAGTCACAGATCGCCCCTATACTGAAATGGTCGAAGCGGCAAAAACTATAAACAACGAAATGTACGAGCGTCGATTTAAAAAATAAGCTTAAATAGTGGTCTATTGTAATGTGTTGACAATAGACCATTCGCTTTTTTTTATATACACTAAGTAAAGAAAAACAAAGCATAAAATAAACGTAGGAAAAAATATGGCCGCAACTAAACCAACAAAAATTTTATCTGTAAAAGATCAGATAGCTGAGCAGCTACGTTCAGATATTATTTCTGGTGAGATGCCCCCACAAACTAAATTAAATGAAAAAGAATTAGCAGAACGATTTGGCCTATCTCGTGGCCCTATCCGCGATGTTATACTGCAATTAACGAAAGAAGGTTTATTGATTTCACGTAATAACTGTGGCGCATCAGTAAACAGTGTACTCGACCCTAAACTGCAAAAGCTAATGATCAAACTTCGCCGCAGTATCGAAGAATATGCCGTAACCGAGTTAAACGGCAGTTTAAATGAGCAACACTTTGCAGATTTAGAAGATATCTTAGCTTCGTTACAAGATGCCTTGGAACGTGAAGATTACACTGAAGTCACAAAAATCGATATCTCGTTTCACCAATATTTAATTTACCAAGCCGGTGGTGAAGAGCTGGTTAATATTTGGTATCCGTATGTCATGCGTATGCGTTTAAATTACAAACGTATTACCTCAAGTTCTGAGTGTGTTAACGAACACCGTGCAATTCTTGAAGCCCTAAAAGCCCAAGATAGCGCCACTGCAATCAAAGCGATTAAACACAATATCAAGTAATGAAATAAATTTTATGCTGAATTAAAGCCGCTGCAAAGTGGCTTTTTTAGTTTTAAAGCCAATAAAACCCCTTTAAGTTATTATTCACAAAGAGATTATGAGGCGCTGCGCTTAAGAGAAGACATTTAAACCCACCATATAATTCATTCGCCATCACTACTCATGGTTATAGCATCCGCCAATAAAACCTGAATCTCATAATATTGATTTATCGTTTCGCTCAAAGCTAAGTAGCGTCAAACATTCTGAGCAGTAACCAAATGCTGATAACCATTGGCTATCAACGCTTGCTCCATTATCTCAATGACTGCGCGACTGTTAGCATGAGGTATCACATCAGATTCTAACTTGTTCGTTAAGATAAGCGTTGAAATATGCTCTATCTCAAACTCAAAGCTTTCCCCTGTACTATCAATTTCAATTTTTTGTTTGGCTCCATAGTGTGTGATCTCAATAATTTGCGGGTTCCACCATTTCTCATGGATGATAATCTCAACATTTGGGCCTGATAAAACAGCTTTACTTGGTAAGTTTCTGGTTATTGAAGCTGATAGATTACCTTGTACCTTGGTGTTAAATACAAAGGAGACCATTTCATCAACGGCTGATATTGGATTATCTCGCGTAATATTTACTAAGGGTTTCTGTAGAGGAATATTTAACTGGCGACAAATATCGACATATAGCCATAGAGGATATACCCCAACGTCTAATGTGGCACCTCCACACTTTTTTGGATCAAATAGACGATTAGTATTATTAAACTCATTCTTAGTACCAAATGAAGCCTCAATACGAGTAATTGCCAGATTATGACTTTTAATAAATTTAAGCAGTTCACGATAAGCAGGAAAAGTAACTGATTTCATTGCCTCAATAAGCAAAAGGTTTTTACTCTTTGCTAAATTGAGCATTTCATCCCAATCTTCGACATTAGTAAAGGCTGGCTTCTCTACAAAAACATGCTTATTATGGGCTAAAAATAAAGCTACCAACTCTTTGTGGCATGGATGAATAGTCGCCACATAAACAACATCGACGTGTGGATTTTCTGCAAGCGATTTATAATCACCATACGCAGCCTGACAAGCGAACTCATTGGCAAATTTATCTGCTCTTTCTTGAGAGCGCGATGACACAGCATATAACTCGGCATTATTTACATTATTTTTTAAATCGAAAGCAAAACGCTGCGCAATGCTACCAAGCCCGGCAATTCCCCAACATACTGTTTTATTTTTATTCATCTAGTCCTATTGCCTTTAGCTATAGATTATTAATAGGCTGAAACTTCAATTAATTTAACAAGCCATCAATTGAGCTTTCACCACTATATGCTCGGTTGTTTTAAGGTGTTTCGTTAAGCCAGCCGATTAACTTTTGTATATGCCCTGTTGAAGCGATAATCATATAACAGGCTTGGAGATAGCCCATTTCGTGTAATGACTTAAGCGCGTGTGCGTCAAGCTGTGCCAATGCTTGTTCGTTAATGGCGTATAAGCCACTATACGTTTGCTTTTCGCCCTGTTGATTGAGGCTCAGTTGTACGGCTTCAAGCAATTCATGCTCTAGCAAGGTTGTAATAAACGCGCTAGTGCGCTTATTACCGTGCATTAATGTCATTAACTGCTCACAAACAGCATTCAAGTAAGCTGTGGGCTCTCCTTGCTGATCAAAAATCCGCTCTCCAGTGTTTTCATTAACCCGTGGGTGATCTTGGTGAATAAGCACCGCTAAATCGTTATCCGTAGGCTCGGTTATCGTGGCATCACGTAGACCTAGTTTAAACGGCTGGCGCTTGATGTGCAGCGGAATGTATTGCGCTCGCCAACGTCCTTGCTGCAAAAATAGGTTCTCTCCCGCTGTAAAGCCGGTTAAAACAAACAGTTCAAACTGGCCTGTCTGTGGGTTTTTCATAAAATACACAGGGTAATCTAGCACCAATTGTTTTAGCTCATCAGCCACTATGGGAATGTAATTAATATTGTCACCAAATTCAGCACTTGGCGCATTGTTTATGTATAAGTTTGCGTGTGTTTTTTTATCTAATAATGTTGCGTTTGTCATCGTAAAGTTGCTCATTTAAATGCGGTGATTTAGCTAAATTTTTTGTAAACCATACTGCTTGATTTGTTTTAATAATGTGCGGTTATCCGGTAATTTACTCACTAATTCAGCTGTGTCTTTGGTATTTTTAGCTGCTAGATTGCGCGCTTTTTTAATCGCGCGAGGATGATTACCATAATGGGTCGTCGCCGTTTTAAAGCCCATGCCATACAGTACGTATTGGTAGCTTGCTGCCGGAAATACCTCGACAGAATAATCAAAGTGGTTGTCATTAGGGATATGTGTTCGCCATAATGCTAGGTTACCTTGTAAGCTTTGCGGGATACTTTGCTCAGCGCAATGTTGCTGCCAAAAAAGGCTATCGGTTCGCTCACTTAACATGTAGTGCAGCTTTAAAAAATCGATAATACGCTGCCAACGATAGCTAAAGGTGCGATTAAATCGTGCGGCAGTTATATCCATGACTTGGCGGTTAGCTGGTAATTGCTCTGCTATAAAGTTAGCGGATATTTCCACCAGCAATAAGGCCGACGCCTCTAATGGCTCTAAAAATCCAGCCGACAAACCAATAGCCACACAGTTTTTGTGCCAAAACTTTTCTCTGTGTCCTGGTTCAAAACTAATTTTTTTCACATTAAAGTCAGCCCGTTTAGCGGGCGAGATGTTTAGGTAATCAAAAAGTTGCTCTTTGGCCTCTTGCTCACTGATATGGCGGCTTGAGTAAACGTGCCCCACTCCACGGCGTGTTTGCAGGCCTATATCCCATATCCAACCTGCTGTTTGCGCTGTAGAGATGGTGTGTGAACTAATCACCTGAGTTTCATCGTCATACGGCATGTGTACTGCTAATGCGCTATCAGCAAACAAAATGTCTTTGCATGATTTAAAGCCGATTTTTAAATTTTCACCTAACAGTAAAGATTTAAACCCTGAGCAATCTATAAATAAATCGCCGCAAAGCGCCGTGTTATTATCCAAACTTAAGGAGTGTATATCGCTATTAGCGTTATTATTTACCGATAAAACACTGGCCACTACATGTGTTACGTTTAAGTGGTTAATGCAATGATTTTTTAAAAATGTGGCAAATAGGCCTGCATCTAAATGATATGCGTAATTTGCCACACCACTGTATTGTGGAGTTGTTAGGGCTTTAGGCGCTAGGTTGTGCTCACACAATGCGTGTTGTGGGCAAACAAAATTTGCAAAATGGTTATGCGGTGCTGCTGAGTCAGTGTCTTGGCGAAGCCAAGCTGCCGCCAAATCATTATCCGCAAACCCTTGTGGCATCATTAATGGGTGGTAGTAAAAGTCGTTTTCTTTTGTGCTATGCCAGTTGGCAAATTTGGCACCTTGTTTAAATGATACATTACATTGATTAATAAACTGTGCTTCATCAACCCCCATATTTTGTAACGTTCTGCGCATGGTCGGCCATGTGCCCTCACCAACGCCAACCGTTGCTATATCAGCTGATTCAACTAATGTAATGTGATAATTAAGACTGTGATGTTTTTTTAAATAGGCTGCAATAATCCCTGCACTTAACCAACCAGCGGTTCCACCACCGACTATTACAATTGATTTTAATGTGTCATTCATAGCAACCTCTATTATTGCTATATAGCCAATAAAAAGAGCAAGACTAACAGTGCCTCGCTCTTAAATTTAGCTTATTACCACTTAGCCGTGAAACCAATGCTATAACGTGGACCATATTGCTCAGCAGAGATCAATTGCTCGCTAAAGCGACCATGACGACGAACGGTTTCGTCAGTCAAGTTCAACGCATCGAAATTAACTGAGTACGATTCATTAATGGTGTAATTAAAGTTAAAGTCTAACTGACCATAGGCTTCAGTAAACGTAGGCTCTGTGCCAAGCGAAAGTAAAAACTCGTCGCGCCAGTTATAAGCAAGACGCACTTCGAAGTCGTCATTCTCATAAAAACCAACAAGATTACCAGAGTCACTTAAGCCTGCCAGGGCAATAGTTTGATCAAAGTTATACGGATCAAACTCTTCATCACTATTAACTATGGTATAGTTAGCAACAACACCAAAACCTGTATCTTCAATCATGTACTGACCATTTAATTCCCAACCATCTACTTCACGATTTTGTAGGTTATCAGGTGTTGAGATATCAAAGGTAACAACCGGATCAGACGGTTGGCTCAAACAATCTGGGTTAGGCTCATCGCTGCTGTCAGGGCAGCTAGGACGCGGGTTTACACTTGGGTCGCGCAGCGGCTCACCGTTAATGTCATCAAGTGTGCCTTGTACCACCCCTGCGCCTATAAAGTTTTCAACAAACTTTTTAAAGTAACCTACAGATGCATAGCTGCCATCATCACCATACCACTCAAACGAGAAGTCAAAGTTATCTGAGGTAATAGGTAATAGATTTGGATTACCCTGTGAGGCATCAAATGGACCTCCAGGACGTGCATTAATTGTGGTAGATGGGAACATAGCATCAATACCTGCACGAGCTAACGTTCTACTGTATGAAAAACGTGCTTTATAGCCGTTATCTAGATCAGCACTTAAATCAAGGTTTGGTAAAATACGCGTGTATTCACCTTCCAGCTCTTGGGGTGTGGCTTCATCTGCATACACAGGGCGTAGCTCTTCAGCATGGCGATAGTTAAGCGCGATGATCGCTGGTTTCACAGAATAACCGGTTACATCCGTGCTTTCATAACGTACCCCAACATTCATATCAATTGGAATATTATTAAACTCAGTACTTACATCTAATGACACATAAAACGCCATTGTTTGTTCTTGTACACCATTAGTAGAAACATTAGGCTCTAAAAATAAACCTTCGTTTTTAACAATATCCACAAAGTCATGGGCACTGTATCTTGGCATATAAGGAAATAGTTGATCAGAGCCTGAAAAACCATCAGCAAAACCTGCTGCGTCATCAAACGTCAACCCTAAGCTATCTAACGGAATATCTACAAATGAGAATTGCTCGGATAAATAAGTATCAATTTGATAATCCGTGTACATAGCACCAAAATGAATCGCTGAAATTGCACCGCTGTTTAAGTTTTCCCACATACCACTGGCGTGATATTGCTTGATGTTATTTTTCATCTCGTAGCCGCGACGCTGATATAAATCAGATACGATATTATCAGGATTATAAGCACCGCCCGATAATGATGAGTCATCAATAGTAATACTGGGCACTTCAGTTGCGAAGTTAGCACCAATCAAATCAACTGAACCAGGCACATTTTTTAAATTTGCAATTGTTTCGGCCGTTGTACCGTCAGGGTTCGAATGAGAGGTTGAATCATGGGTATCAAAGCTTAATTTAAGCGAATCAGATGCTTGCCACGCTAAGTTTAAACCAAAAGAGTCGTTTTCTTTTTTCTCATAAAGCTCCCATGCCCAAAAGTTAAGCTCATCATTGGCATTGGTGATATCCACTAAAGTACCATTTTGATCTGCTGTACCGCCTGGATTATCAAACCAAAACGACATTTTATTGGTTTCACTGATCTCTTCAAAACGCGATAAAGTGTAGTCAAACGTAGCAGTTATATTATCTGTAGGGGCAAATTGTAATACTAATTGAGCGTTATCACGGGTACGCTCCGTTTCAAAGCGCTCCATTTCTGGGGTCCAAGGCACCCAATAGGTCCCAGTGGGGTTTGCTGATGTATCAATAGCGCTGCTATCTACACCATCTGGGTTAGCGCGATTTTTAACCCACCCCTGCGACGTACCAACGCGTTCACGACCACTTTCACGCTCTGAGTGAGAAACTGACAACAATACCCCAAACATATCATCAGCAAATGTTTGGCTGATCATGCCGGATATTTCAGGTGTAACATTGGATTTTTCTGAACTGGTGTCTTTTATCGCTTTAACATTCGCGAACGCTTTAAAGCCGTCGTAATCAAATGGTTTGGCGGTATTAATGTCAATGGTTGCACCAATACCACCCGATGCGACATTCGCTTTACCTGTTTTATAAACAGTTACACCAGAGACACTTTCAGCTGCAATTTCTCTAAAATTAAAACTACGTGACACGCCGGCTTCTTGTAATACCGACGAATTCGGCATTTGGCGGCCATTTAAAGTCACTAAGTTAAAGCTAGGACCAAAGCCACGCACTGTTACTTGGTTACCTTCGTTATTGGCTCTATCAATAGATACGCCGCTAATACGCTGTAATGATTCTGCTAAATTAGTATCAGGTAATTTACCGATATCCTCTGCCGAAATGGCATCAACCACACCCGATGAAGTTTGTTTGATTGATGCAGATTTACTAAGAGCACTTCTGATACCGGTTACTTGTATAACTTCTAAATCATTTTGCGCTGCTGTATCGTTTTGTTGCTCAGCATTAGCCAATGTGGATGTGAGTAGCATAGCTGCGCAAATCGCATTTAATTTAAATTGTGTGTGAGTCATTTTTGCACCTAAATAATGTGTTTGTAGAGTGTAATTGTTGTTTAATATTTAACGAGATGCCTTATTGTTATCATAATATTGTTAACAATTAACTTTACAGTAAAGTAACTTTGCTACATAAGTCAAATAAATTGCGTATTTATTTTACAATTTATGGGCATTTTTTAATCATCGTGAATTAAGAGCAAATACGGGGACTGGAGGTATAAAAATAAGAAGTTGAGCGCCCAGTAATATTAATAGCGCTAAAAATTAGTGATATAAGCTAGGATTTTTTAATTGAGTAACAAATACTCTTTATAGAGCATGGGTGCTTAATGCTTATGTTTTATTGTTACACAATAAGTAATGAAATAACTTTGCCAAACTGCTTATCACAAAAGGTGTGATATAAGTTAATCGCTTTATCTTATTAATATAGAAGTAATGCTATTAGCGGCCGCTTTTAGCTCAGTAATAATACTTTGCTGGTTAAGCACATCGTAAAAGGGGGTTTCGAATGACGATATTGTGAGTGCTGCTATTAACGTTGCTTCAGGCTTCCCTATTAAAAAGCTGTAGTCGTTAACACCATTAATAAGTGGGTTGCGTTGTATTATGTATCCTTGTTCTTGGATTATATTTAAATCGTTTAAGATTTCATTTTGCTTTTTGTATTCCCTGTAAACGTCATCATGATCAATAAGCATCTCTCGTACTGCACTATTACTATTTGCTAACAGCAGTTTGCCAGGTGTTGATTGACACAACTTAAATAGTGATCCCTCAGCAATGCTTAAATGCATTTCACTGTGGCTACGTGCTTGAGCTACTGTCATGGCTTGGCTTTGATACAGCATAGTTAAGTAACATGACTGCCCTAAATTTACCGCTAAATCTTCCATATAAGGAATGGCACATTGGCGTACTTGATCCACCGGCGAAATAGAGCGGGATAAATTGAAAAGCTTTAGCGATAAACTATACCGGCCAGAAAACTCATCCCGAATTAAATAACCTCTAGACTCTAAACCTACCAAAACCCGATAAATTTCATTGGGACTGCGATCAAGCCCAGCCGCTATTTCACTTTGTGAACATGCACTGCCCTTGTGCGCCAAATACTCAAGGATATCGAGACCTTTATCTAACGCGGGAACTGCGTATTTATTTTTTACTTTTGTGTTCATAAGCCGCCATCAGCGCAAAAATCAATCAATTTCCCATCTTCATATATGAATTAAAAAATAATTTTTCTACCGTATTTACAATGAATTTATGTAGAAACAATTAGTTAATTAATTCCACTATCATTCATATATGAATACCATATTTTTATATAAATTACAGCTTGACCGGTTAAATAAACCGATACATCATTGTCAACAATTTACAACAAATAGTCACTAACAGGACACGCAGTTATGAACAACAGAAAACTCACACCACAACAAATTGCTGACTTTCATAGAGACGGCTACGTTATTGCAAAAGGCTATTACAATGAGCAAGAAATTGCGCGCCTACAACAAACCGCCTTTAACGACGATTCGTTATACGAGCGAGCATGGCATAAAAAAGATGCCGATGGTGCAGTAAGTAAAGTGTGTTTATGGCAAAAAACGGGAGATGACTTTTACAGTATGTTTTCCCGTGGCCGTCGTTTAGTAGATGTCTGTGAAACCCTTATCGGCGAAGAGGTTTACCATACCAGCACCAAAATTATGATGAAAGAACCCTTTGTAGGCGGTGCTTGGGAATGGCACCAAGACTTTGGTTACTGGCATCGTGATAACTATATGCTTTACCCTAAAGCAATCAGTTGTATGGTGGCGATTAATAAAGCAACGATTGAAAATGGCTGCTTACAAGTTTTAAAAGGCTCTCATCATTTAGGGCGTTTAGATCACAGCAAAACTGGCGATCAAAAAGGCGCGTGCTTAGAGTTTGTCGAAGAGGCCATGAAATATCATGAGCTGGTTAACGTTGAGCTTGAGCCTGGCGATGTGTTGTTTTTCCACTGTAATTTGCTACATAAATCTAATCAAAATAGAGCGTCTGAGCCACGTTGGTCAATGATTTGTGCCTATAATGCCGTCAGCAATCAATCATTTAAAGAAAATGAAGCGATTTACTATCCTCTCGATCGGGTTGTTGATGATGCGATTTTAAATCACCCAGGATAGCCACCCTTTTCTAGCCAAACCAACTCAAAGATTGTTAGCCCTTACTTTGAGTTGGTTTTTTTTATTTGGAAAATACAATGCTCCAACAGCTAACGTTACAACAAAAACAACAAATTGCTCACGCAATACCAAAAAACGGACAAGACCCGCATGGCAAAATAGTGGGTCATGGTAACTACCAATACAAGATAGATGCGCACTGGGGTAAATTAGACCCCGAAGACTACCCCATCGAAAATTGTCACGCCATGGTGATGGACTCGCAAGGGCGTATTTTTATGATCACTGATAACACGCGTAATAACATTTTAGTTTACTCGCAACAAGGTGAGTTACTGGATGCATTTGGTACCCTGTTCCCAGGTGGTCATGCCATTAAAATTGTGCAAGAAGGCGAGCAAGAGTATTTATATGTGGTCGATAGTGGCTGGGTCGTTAACCGACATTGGGATGGTCACAGCAAAGAACAATGGGATAGCCCTAACAACAATGTAATACCACAAGCTGGTTTTATTGCCAAAATGACCCTAGACGGCAAGCTCATTTACACAATTGGCCACCCACAAACTTATGGCGCTTATTCACCTGAGCAACCTTTTCGTCCCACTGATATCGCCATTGCATCGAATGGCGATTTGTATGTAACCGACGGCTACGGTAGCGACTTTTTACTTAATTTTGATAAACAAGGCCGCTATATAAAACACTGGGGAGGACACGATAACAGCGATAGCCACTACAACTTACAAAATACGCACGGAATTGAAATTGACTTACGTGATGAAAATAACCCGACTTTGCTCGTAAGCTCTCGGTTTGAGCAATGTTTAAAAGTATTTTCTTTAGATGGCCAATACCTTAAAACAATCAGTGCTAATGGCGCCTACATTGGTGGTCCCGTATTCAAGGGATCCGTTTTTTATGCGCCGGTGTGTTGGTCACACGTTGATAATCGCAATGCCGATGATTCAGGTTTTATTAGTATTTTTGACGAAACAAATAAAATCATCGCTAACGTGGGTGCACCACAACCTGTTTATCAAGATGGTCAACTACAACCGATGCAAACTGATTGGCAAGTATTTAATCATGTGCACTGTATTTGTGTAGATCAAGATGACAATTTATATGTTGGCCAATGGAATTCGTCCAACAGCTACCCAATGAAGTTAATAAAACAAAATTAAAAGTGATAAATATGAATACGATCATTGTTTATTGTTAACAATGATCGTATGTTATTCATTCTAGTTTACAACAGGACCAAACTAAAATGACAACACCTCGCCCTTCAATGACACTTAATTTAATTGCGCTAAGCTTAGCCTGTGTGTTTGCCAATGGTTGCAGCGATACACATAAAGCGCCTGTGCAAAAGCCATCAGTTATCTCACAAGCAGATCCATTTACTGAGGTAGAAACACTGACCAAGCTGGTTGATTTTTCAGATCAACAACAGCAAAGATGGCTTTTTGATAGTCATACATCTCATCAATTGATTGAGTCAGCAAATAATAAACAATTAGCGTTAAATTTTTCAGCTAAGGGAAATATTTCTGAGCTAAAAATAGCTCCACCGAGCCCATGGGACGTGTCGGCATATAATAACTATAATTTGGCATTTGATGTACAAAACACCAGCTCAGACTCTATACATGTTTACTTGTCATTAGAAAACCCACACGGTCAGCTACAAAGTCGCTCAGTGAGTTTACCTGCTAATTACCAAGGGACGGTGTATTTTCCTTTAACTGGCAAAGAAGCACAAACAAATGCCGGTATGTGGGGAGATGCGCCACCTTGGCAAACAAAAGATCGCTTAATGGTGTGGCGCTCTTGGCGTGATGATGGTGGCGACTTTACTAAAATTAGCGCAATGAACCTGTTCACTATCGGCGTGCTAGAAGATAAGTCAATATTAATTGGCGATATCAAACTAAGAGAAAACCCACCGTCAGATCCAAACTGGATGGTTAATATCATCGACAAATATGGTCAATACAGTAAACAAACCAATGCACTGACAATCACCTCAGATGAGCAGCTTAAACGTTTGGCTGATATTGAACTAGCTGAACTTGCAAAATCCAAAGGCATGAGCGACCGTTCACGATTTGGTGGTTACGCCAACGGTCCTAAGTTAGAGGCTACAGGCTATTTCAGAACTGAAAAAGTAGACGGTAAATGGTGGATGGTCGACCCTGAAGGGTATTTATTTTTCTCTCATGGTCCCGCTAATGTCCGTATGGCTAACCTAACAACAATTACTGGGGTAGACTTTAAAGACGACTCAGTACGTAATCGCAGCAGTGATGAGATCACCCCCGAAGATTCTATGGGCATTGTTAAAGTCTCAGAGCAAGCTCGCCAGAGCCGCTTTATTACTTCTGAGCTGCGTCATAATATGTTCCAATGGCTGCCGGATTACAATGAGCCACTGAGCGAGCATTACAGCTACCGACGCTCAACCCATAAAGGCCCTGTGGCACATGGCGAAACATATAGCTTTTATCGTGCAAATTTACAACGTCGCTACGGCGAAACATCACCTAAATCGTACATAGATAAATGGCATGATGTAACACTTGACCGCATGAAGGATTGGGGGTTTACATCGTTTGGTAACTGGGTCGACCCGGCTTTTTATGATAAAGAATCGGTGCCCTATTTTGCCAACGGTTGGATTATTGGTGATTTTAAAACCCTTTCTGGCCACACCAACCACTGGGGTTTAATGCCTGACGTATACGACCCTGAATTTAAAAAACGCGCCGAAATAACAATCGATGCTATAGCACAAAAAATTAAAGCATCACCTTGGTGTATCGGTATTTTTATAGATAACGAGAAAAGTTGGGGCGAGCGTGAAGGCAGTGTTGAAAAGCGTTATGGGATCATACTCGATGCACTTTCTAAAAATGCAGCGAATAGCCCTGCTAAGCATGCTTTTACTACGCACCTTAAACAAAAATACAGCTCAATTACTGCATTAAATAAAGCATGGCAAAGTGATATCGCTAACTGGGATGAGCTCGACAAGGGCGTAACATTTACCACTTACAGCGATGCACAAATAGCTGATATTTCTAAAATGCTAGAAATGCTCGGCGAGCAATACTTTAAAGTGGTTAATGGCACCTTAGCTAAAAAACTCCCTAATCACTTATATATGGGCGCTCGTATGGCTAATTGGGGTATGCCCGATGAAATTATTAAAGCCTCTGTAAAATACTCAGATGTTTTAAGCTTTAATATTTACGAAGAAGGCATGCAAGATCATTATTGGAAATTTTTAGAAAATGTTGATTTACCTGTTGTTATTGGCGAGTTTCATATCGGAACTGCAACCGACTCTGGCTTGTTCAACCCAGGCATTGTCCATGCAGCGAATCAAACTGACCGTGCAGCCATGTATAAAAAATACATGCAAAGCGTTCTCGAAAAACCTTATATGGTAGGCGCGCATTGGTTTCAGTATGTTGATGAACCAGTATCTGGGCGAGCCTTTGATGGTGAAAATGCCAATATCGGCTTTGTCACGGGCACCGATATTCCTTATCCTAAAATGATTGAGGCGGTAAAAGACGTCACATCGACCATGTACGAAAAACGCTACGGTAAATAGTACAAACGCTGATATAACCGGCTTTTTTTAAGTTAAAGCCGGTTATAAAATATCCCCTCTAGTTACACAACCAAGTGCTGCTTTAGGTAATCTTTCATAGCAACATTCAGTTGCCATTGCTCTGTTATTGGTTTATTAGAATTGAGTTCATTCGGCATATAAGGCCAAGGACCAAACTCTGGGCAAATATAAAATGTTTGCTGACCTCGTGCTTTTACTAAGTCGATGATCGTTTGCCACCATTGTACATACAGGTTTAATGTTTCTCGCCATTGGCTACTAAAGGGATCATTTACTTGCGCGGATTGAGTATGCCCGACTCTTGCGTGAATATAGTAGCTCTGCTGTTGCGCTGCTAATAGGGCATCTTGTTGCTCTTCAAGCAAGCTTTCACTTACATTAGTCCAATGGGAGAAGTCTGCGTTTAATTTTAGCTCTGGAAATTGTTGAAGGTAAGACTTAGTAGCAAAAGCGGCATAGTTAAAGCGCCCTCTGTGAGTCTCGTGCGTAATTGTCACTGCTAAAGTACGTTCTAACGCTAACGCATCTTTTATTAATAAGCTGTTTTGCGCAAAACTATAAAAGTCTTTCCCTGTATGTGAATTTATAAACACAGGGTTAAGTGTAGCAAGAAAGCGTAGTCGCGCATTAAACCTAGCTCGGTACTGTGCAAACGATTCTGCTTTAGCAGCCAGCCACTGTTGAGCAACCACAACAAAGTTATCTTCACGAGCTGCACGTTTAATGGTTGCAATAAACTCATCGTCATCAGGGAAGTTAATTTCAGCCCCATCAAAACCCGCAGCGAGTACGCGGGCAACAAACTGCTCTGCGGCTATTCCTTCACAACCCCAGTAAGGGCATAAAAACTTTAATTCCATATTTTCTCCTTCAGGGTATCGAATATTCAATTTGGCTTATCAGACATTGCAGCTTTTAATAAGGCGCGATACACTTCAACTAAGTTTTGTTAACAATAAACTATATGTCTAAGCCTACAATCTATTGCGAGCCATTTACCATAAAGGATGGCTACGATTTTGAAATTCATCATGTCAGTTACTTGCAGCACGATGCTTATTCCTGTTTTATGCACTTTCATCAGGTCCATGAATTCATCTTTTTTGAGCGCATCGATGGCACTTATTTCTATCATCAGGGCGAGTCAAAGCTATCTGATTATGAGGCCGTATTTACACCAGCAATGGAAACCCATGACTTTGAGTTAAACCCGCGGTCTAAATCTTGGTATATAGTGCAATTTATGCCTGAGCAACTAAATGACCCGGCTTTAAACGAATTTACCGAGCTGCTTAAATCGGGTATGCATCTTAGTTTCTGTGTCGAAATACAACAAAAGCTGCACTGCTTATTAGCCTGGATGCTAAGCGAATACAACCAAAACCCTAAAAGCAAAACCTGTAAACAGTTGTTTAATAGCCTTATAACACTCGTTTGCGAGTACGGTAAAAATGGCGCGGCAACGCTCAATAAACCGCGATCTGGCTTAGCAAGCTTTAAAAAGTTAACGCCTATTATTGAACAATTGAAGACCCATAATGGTATTAACGTTTCGTTAGAGCAAGCCGCTGATATGTGTCATTTATCGCCGTCGTATTTTTCTCGGGTTTTTAAAAAACACTTTCGTGTTCCCTACTCCGATTACCTTATTCAACATAAGTTATATAACGCTGCGCGATTATTGGGTCAAACTGATATATCAGTCACAGATATTGCTTATGATTTAGGCTTTTCCAGTCCTTCTTACTTCATTAAACAGTTTAAGTTTCACTTCAAAGTCACGCCGCTACAGTATCGTCAACAACTGCGCTAATAAGCGCAATTATGTGCTCTGTAATAAGGTTTTACTTAATGCTGTTGTGATCCTTAATAACGCTTTATTGACTGATAGCCCTTGTTTTATCGCTTGCGTCCCAAGTACATAAGCTTTGCTACTATTAACTGCTTCAACACATAACAAGGTGTCATCATGAAAATACCAAACAGAAAACTGCTCTGGTGTTTCTTTGTGCACTATTAGCTCATTATATCCATTTGCTAAACCCACAATTTGTAACTTGTATTGATATTGATCAGACCAAAACCAAGGCACAGCCGCGGGCGTGTATTGTTGCTTAGCAATAAACATGGCCGCCGATTTGGCTTGATCAACCGCATTTTGGACTGATTCTAAACGGATCCATCGCTGATAAATTTTGCTAAAATGACGAGTACAATCACCGATAGCAAATATATCAGGATGGGATGTTTGGCAAGCCTCATTTACTTTAATTCCCTGATCGGCCTCTATCCCCGCAGCACTTGCCAATTGGGTATTTAGCTTTACACCCACGCCCACTAGAATAAAATCAGCGGGGTATTGACTGCCGTCGCTGCATACCACGATGTGTTTATTGCTTTGGTGTTTTATTTCGACTACATCCTTGCTGGTTTGTAAATTTACCCCTTTGCTTTGATGTAAATCAGTTAAAAAGTCAGACATCACCGCAGAGGTCACCCGGGATAATATTTTGTCATGCTTTTCAATCACAGTGACATTGGCACTTAATGCAACAAATGACGATGCTGACTCAAGCCCAATATACCCGCCGCCAATAATCACGACTTGTTTATCGCGACTGTTATTAAGCGCAGCTTTTATCGCCTTTGTATCAACAAAGGTTCGCATAGAAAAATACTGATGACTTCCTTGAGCATCAACAGTCTCATTTAAGCCTTTAATCGCAGGAATAAACGCCGAGCAGCCCGTGGCAATAACAAGTTTGTCAAAGGTAATTAACCGCCCACATGCTAATGTAATTGTTTTTGTTTCACTGTTGATGGCTGTAACAGTTTGCCCTAAATACAGCGATAAATTGTTATCTTTGTAAGCTTTTTCTGCTTTCAATGGGCTGGCAATTGTGTCACTTGCTTGCAAGGTTTTTTTTGATAACGGCGGTCTGTGATAAGGTAATTCAGGGTCGCTATCAATCAGTGTAATAGCGCCAAGCCAGCCCTGTTGGCGTAAATTAAACGCGAAGTTAACACCTGCGTGGCTGGCACCTATGACGACTACATTTAAATCAATGTCGTTTTGCTCTGTATTTATATGTTGCATAAGAATTTACCAATTAATTTGCCACCACAAATGTCATGCCATCTATGTCATCAGATACCTCAATTTGACAGCATAACCGACTATATTCAGTCACGTTATCGTCAAGTTCGAGCATGTCGCTTTCAATTTCATCCGCGGCTCCCACTTTCTCAAAATCTTCAGGGGCAACGTAAACATGACAGGTTGCACAAGAGCACACACCACCACAATCACCATCAATGCCTGATACACCATTTGCCACCGCAAGTTCCATTAACGAACCACCACTTCCTTCCACTGCTATTGCGCCATTACTTTGGGTCATAAAAATTACTTTAGCCATGATTATTCCTCTACTTTTTACTGACACTTGCTACAGTGCGCTTTGTTATCGATTAATTATTTAGCGGTTAAACGAACGTGAAGACTGTTAAAGCCGACTTTTCTTGAAAATTCACCAAGCTGTTCAATATTTTCGTCGGCTTTAACTGTCTCTATGCAGGCAACTTTTTTAGCCAGAGATAACACCAATTGACGTAATATTTGCCGCGTATGAGTAGCTCCTAAACAGGTGTGGTGACTAAAGCCAAAACTGACGTGAGGGTTTACTTTACGGTCAAAATCTACATGGTTTGGATTTTTAAAGATGTTTTCATCACGGTTTGCTGATGCCCAGCACAAAGAGATACGGCTATCAGCTTTTATCGCATGCTCACAAACCTGTGTATCTTGTGTGGCTACTCGCCCCATATGCGTTAAGGGTGAAAAATAACGAAGCAGCTCCTCCACCGCACGATTAAGGATTTCTGGTTCATTGCAAATACGCTGTAAATCGCTGCTGTGTTCGCTAAAGTAAGCCATTGAGTTAGTGATAGCATTGATGACGGTATCGCGGCCACCTGCAAAAGTTAGGATCATGACCCCTTTAACTTGCTCCTTGGTCATGGTTTGACCATTGACCTTGGCTGCCAGTAATACTGAGTACAGATCATCACTAGGTTGCGCCACTGCTTTATCAATTTGTTGATCTATGTAGTCGTACAGAATGTTGGCTTTATCGCCATCTAGATTACTGTCTTCACTGCGAAATACATGTGTTCCCCAATCAATCCATGTTTGTGCTGTATCCATTGGGGTATTAAGTAACAATGTCAGTGCCTTCGATTGCAGTGGCAGTGCAAATTCACTGACAATTTCAATCGTCTCGGTATTCAGAGCATGTTCAATAGTGTCATCTATGATTTGTTGTAAACGCGCTTGGTATTGCTCTTCTAACGGACGTTTGAACCACGGGTTTAATAACTCACGAAAACCGCCATGCTCAGGTGGGTCAACTTCAAAGGGAATTTGCCGGGTTTCTCTAATTGCAACTTCAGAAGGAATAACAATGCGGCCAGGTTTGGCACCTGATTGAAACAGGGTACAATTATGCGCGGCTTTTCGTACTTCTTTTAAACCTAATATCATCTTTACGGGATCATTTTGGTCATCCATTTGGCCTATGCCCGTTGCGGTACGTTGCCCTTTAAATGCATCGGCAAATTCACTCACCTTTGTGTTTTTTGTTGTCATGACTTTGTACCTTCACCGTAAAATATAAATTTGATGAACCATACTAGTCCGTTATTTTTGCTCAGAATACACAACTAACGCTTAAAAATGGTAATTTCATGTCCTATTTGTGTTTTGTTAAAAAACACACAAGCACAAAAAAGCCGATGCACTGCATCGGCTTTAGGTGGGCAAATGTGAGAGAATCCACCTTGCCTAATTACTTCTCATTTAAATACACTGTTTTCTTCTCAAGGTATTGCTCTAAGCCGTACTGGCCGTCTTCACCGCCCATACCGCTTAGTTTCCAACCATTGTGAAAACCTTGATGCTGCTCACCTAAACCACGGTTTACATACACTTCGCCTACTTCCATTTCAGCAATAGAGCGGTGAATGTAATCCAATGTTTTTGTGTATAAATAAGCTGATAGACCGTATTCACTGTCATTCGTGTATGCAATCGCTTCATCAATACTATTGATTTTAATAATAGGTAATATTGGGCCAAAGGTTTCTTCGTGCACTAAAATATTATCTTGGTCAACATCCACAAGTACCGTGGGTTCGTACCAGTTTCCGCCTTCAAATCCTGCCACCGTCGCGACTTTGCCGCCAGTGGCAAGCTTCGCGCCTTGAGCAATGCCTTTTTCAACAATTGAGTGAATATTATTAATTTCACTCTGGTTTACTTTAGGACCCATCTCTGATGTTGGATCCATCGGGTCCCCCACTTTTAAGGCTTTAACCTTAGGGATGAACTTTTCAATAAAGCTGTCGTATACATCACTGTGCACATATAAACGCTCTGCACAGGTGCATACTTGACCACAGTTTGCAAATCGTGCTGTAACAGCATCGTCAACAGCTTTATCTAGATCTGCATCTTCCATTACGATAAACGGTGCTTTGCCGCCAAGCTCAAGCATAACAGGAGTTAAATGCTTACCGCTGGCTTGATGAATAATTTGCCCTGCACGGGTACTTCCGGTCATGGTGATCAGTTTTGTCAGCGGGCTTTCACATAAATGTTGACCCACCACAGAGCCAGTACCATTAACAATGTTAAGTACGCCAGCAGGAACACCCGCTTGGTTAGCAATTTCACCGAGTTCCATAGTTGCTAATGGCGTTTCTTGCGTTGGTTTAATAACGATAGAATTACCGGTGATTAGTGCAGGGCCAATTTTACGACCAGCTAACGCCAGCGGAAAATTCCACGCTGTGATTGCCACAACCACACCACGTGGCACTTTATGAATATAGATTTTTTCGTTTTCGTGATCTGAAGGAATGATATCCCCTTTGATTGTTAAGGCATTATCACATGCATATTCGATAAACGTTGCTGTGACATTGGCTTCCATACGAGCCACATCAATCAGCTTACCTTGCTCTTGTACTAATAACTCAGCTAGGCGCTCATTATTATCACGAATACCTTGTGCAAAACGGCGTAGGATTGTGGCACGTTCACGTGGCGTTTTTTGTGCCCATGCAGTTTGTGCAACAGTCGCTGTTTCAAGGGCTGTTTGTGCATCTTCAACACTGCCTTTAGGAATAACACCCACCTGCTCGCCGGTACTTGGCGAGAGCACGCTGATGGTGTCGCTATTTGATGAGCTTACATACTCACCATTGATAAAGTTTACGTTATTTTTAATTGTCATTTTTTATCGTCCCATCCAGCCGCCATCAACTAGCAATACACTGCCGTTCATGTAGTTTGAGGCGTCTGATGCTAAAAATACAGTTGGCCCTTTAAAGTCATCCGGTGTTCCCCAACGACCTTGCGGAATACGCTCTAAAATCGATTTTGCACGCTCTGGGTCATTTCTGAGTGCTTCGGTATTATCTGTTGCAATGTAACCCGGTGCAATAGCGTTTACATTAACACCTTTACTCGCCCACTCATTGGCAAGTGCTTTAGTTAATTGGCCTATTGCCCCTTTACTTGCCGCATAGCCAGGTACGGTGATCCCGCCCTGAAAGGTTAATAATGACGCAGTAAAGATAATTTTACCTTGGCCACGCGAGACCATTTCTTTTCCTAGTTCGCGACTTAAGATAAATTGTGAGTTTAAGTTAATCTCAATGATTTTATCCCAATATTCATCGCTGTGCTCAACCGCTGGATCGCGCAAGATTGAGCCAGCGTTATTCACTAAAATATCTATTTTAGGGTGATCACTTTTCACTTGCTCAATAAAAGTATACAAGCTTTCTCGTGATGAAAAGTCACATTGATAAGCATGAAATAGCTGACCGCGCTCCAAGACTTGGGTTTCAACATCTGAGCCAGACTTTGCTAGACTTGCTGATACGCCGATGATATCGGCGCCCGCTTCTGCTAATGCCAGTGCCATTGCTTTACCAATACCACGACTACACCCTGTGACTAACGCTGTTTTACCTTTTAGGCTAAATTTATCTAACATAATTTGTTCCATTACTTAGTTTGGCAAGAGACAAGTGCTTTCATACCCGTTGGATTGTTATCCATACTGGCAAATGCAGAGCTAATATCAGCAAGTTCACTCACAGATGTAATAAATGGTGCTAAGTCAATCTTGCCACTGGCTACCAAATCAATTGCCATTTCAAAGTCAGCATCTACGTATACACGTGCACCAACCAGCTCTAACTCACGCCAGAAAAACTGAAATAGATCGACTGGCGGTTTTTGTGAGTGGATAGCAACCATACAGATACGGCCACGCACAGCTGCAATTTGGGTCATGGCTTCAACTGCAGGCTGCACACCAGATACTTCAAACACAACATCAGCGCCTTTTCCATCGCTCCATTTAGACACATATTCTTGTAAATCTTGTTCCAGCGGATTAATTGTTTCAATATCGTAACGTGACGAAAATTTACGTCGTTCGTTATTAACCTCTGAGATCAATACCTCTGCACCCACACTTTTTGCCACTAATGCGACAAGCTGACCAATTGGGCCACCCCCAATCACTACAGCTTTTTCGCCTGCTTTTAAACGAGAACGCGAAATATCGTGGCATGCAACCGATAACGGTTCAATCAGTGCACCCTGCTCAAGTGATACATTCTCTGGTAGTTTATGGATAGTGCGGGCTTTTACGGTCCATGAATTTTGGAATGCGCCAACTGAATCAATCCCCATAAATTTAAGGTTATGGCACACGTGGCTATGGCCTGCATTACAGGCTGGGCAGTCACCACAATAATCAAGTGGACGTACAACAACACGATCACCTACTTGTAGGTTAGTAACCTCACTGCCAAGCTCGGCGACAACACCTGAAATCTCATGTCCTATGGTGTGTGGTGGGTTTACACGTTGATCCATTACACCGTGGTAAATGTGCATGTCGGTACCACAAATACCAACAAAACCAACATCTAAACGAACTTCATCTGCTTGTGGCTTTATCGCTTGACCTGCAACGATACGAAACGATTTATTACCAATATATTCTGCTGCTTGCATAGTGATACCTTATGATTGTTTTACTAAATGTGGTTTAACTAATTGCGCGTCAAACTCTACGCCAGTACCGATAATATCTGGGGCGCAGGCTTTACCGTTATCATCAAGTTGTAACGGTCGCGTTGTGTATTCATCAATCGGGAACGAGTGAACTTCTAAAAATCCCGCATGAGGTTGTGAAGCCAGAAGCGATACATGTAATTCATGCATACCATGGCTACAAATAGGTAAGTTGTGGGTATAAGCTTGACTTGCTACGTGCAGCCAGCCAGTGATACCGCCAATATTAGAGGCATCAGGTTGTAAAAAGCCTAATTTGGCTTGATCAATTGCATAGCCAAATTCATGTAAAGTGTGCAGGTTTTCGCCCATCGCTAAAGGAATAGATGTCGCCTGTGCTATACGAGCAAAACCTTTGTAGTCATCAGGGATGGTTGGTTCTTCAAACCACGTAATATCAAATTTTTCAATCGCTTTGGCAAAACGAATTGCATGCTCTACGTTCATTGAGTAATTAGCATCGACCATTAACGTTCTATCATCACCAATCAACTGCCTGACAGCTTCAACACGAGCTACGTCTTCTTTATTGTCTGCTTTACCAACTTTAATTTTAACGGCGTTGAAGCCACGATCTAGATAGCCTTGAATATTCGCCAGCAGCTTTTTCTCATCAAAGTTAAGGTCGATTCCGCCAGCGTAGCACGCTGTTTTATCGCTATGACCACCAGCGACTTGCCACAGTGGTGCTGATAACCGCTTACATTTGATATCCCACAGCGCAATATCAACTGCAGAAATAGCAAAGCTTAATAAACCACCGCGACCAACATAATGCAGATCCCACTGTAATTTATCCCAAATTGACATGATGGCTGATGAGTCGACGCCAATTAAGCCAGGTTTAATTTCATCATTTAATAATGAATAAATAGCACGGCCACCTTTGCCACCGGTGTAGGTATAACCCATGCCTTCATAGCCGTCGTTTGTCATGATGCGCACAGCAATCACTTCAAAATGGGTATGATCTCCATGTTTAGCATCACTTAACACCTCAGCCAGAGGAATTTGATAATACTCCACCTTTACGCTTTTTATTTTTAGTAATGAATTTCTCATCTAGCCACCAAATTAGTTTACATGATACTGTCTATTGTTAACAATCTACAACAATGCAAATTTATTGTAAAGGATATATAGTTAATAAAATGAAAATAACTTAACGCGGAAATTTGCTTTGAAGTAAAGCGCGAGCAAGTTAATCAACTGATTTGACTTGCTCGATGAGTTGTAATGGTGAACCTTACTAGCTTAATTCTTTAGTGAGAGCGCCAGCAAGTGTTGATGTGCAGTGATATACACCCGATTTTGCTGAGCATTAAAGGCTAAATTGGCACTGATGTGAGGCAGCCTTACCCGTGCCAATAACGTGCCTTGTTCATCAAATAGCCAGAGCCCGTTAGGCCCGGTTGCAAAAATAATCCCGCTATCTGTATGTATTTTTAAGCCATCTGGCAAACCATGGCTATCCGATGTAACAGCAGGCAATTGATGCAGTAACGTTTTATTTATTACCGTCCCGTCTTTATGCAATTTGTATTGATACCATGCAGGCTTTTGCGGGTTGGATGCGGCCACATACAAGGTGCTTTCATCCTTTGATAACGCAATGCCATTTGGGTAAATCAGTGTCTTGTCTAATAGCTGTAACTGCCCTGCCGCTGTTAGGCTATAAACACCTTGAAAGTTTAGCTCTTTAGCGGGATCGTCCAATTGCTTGGCTAAACCATAAGGAGGGTCGGTAAAAAACAACTGGCCTTGGCGATTAAATACGCCGTCATTAGGGCTATTTAACCGCTGGCCTTTATATTGGCTAGCAAGTTGTTGATAGTTTGCCTTAGCTGATGTTAATGGCGCGGCCATTTTAACTACTTGACGTGAGCGCGATTGCAACAACACCAGCTCGTTCTGCTGATTCAGCAATAGACCATTTGAATAACCACTGTGTGCTAAATATAGCTGCACTCCTTCGCCTTCTTGATAGCGATACACACGGTGCGTGGGAATATCTGAAAACAACAAGTACTGGCCATCATTCACCCACACAGGCCCTTCTAACCAATCAAAGCCAGATGCCAGTGTCTCAATCGCTGCATCTAAATCTAAAACCTGTAACGCTTTTTTATTGTATATCTCATAAGGGCCTTGCTTTATAAGCGGCTTAACCTCGTGTTGCTCTGCATATACAGATAAGGTAATCACTAAAAATAAGCTAAAGGCCAAGCTTTTAGTTATCTTCATGACTAAACCTGCGTTGATATAGTTGCTGATTAACTTCTTTAGCGGCGTTGACAAGCGGCTGATAGGGAATGTCTGCGACATTAACAAAGCCAACATTATAGTTTTCGCCATCATAAGCGCGCCCAGTTAACGGCGAATCTATATATTGAAACCAATGTGCGCCAACAAAGTATGGGTTATCGATCACACTCTTCATGTATTGTTGATATTTAACGCCACGCTCATGTTGTGACTGAGTATGAATAAGGCCTGGGTTTAATAGCCCTGAATCTAACGCCCCATTATGAAACTCTCCAATAATACTGGGCTTATCAAGTGCGGCTAAAAAATCCCAAAAATCATCATTTAAGCCTTCACGGTAATAATTATAACTCATTACATCTGCGTGCTCACTCGCAGCTTGGCGAATTTCAGGTGTCATGCCCCAATCAGCAAATCGCGCGCCCATGTATAGATGATTAGGCAAGTGCTTGGCTGTCGCTTGCTCAACAACGGCAAAGTATTGTTTTGCGTAGTGGTATAACATCACGGAAAAATCAGCTTGTACTGCCTCGGTGATATCATGGATAACCACCCCTGAGGCAAATTCCTGCCAAGATGAAATATTAGTTTTCCAGTTTACATTTAATACTGATATGTCTTGATACTTTTCTTTCATCAGGGACACAAATTCAGCTTTTGTGGGGCTTTGTTTTGCATTGACAGTTAATGTGTTAATCACTAAACCATATTGCGAATTAACTGAGCCCATCATGCCCCAGCTCTTTTCGTTATCTATAAATACACCAACACACCATGGGTTATTTTTAACTTGTGCGGCTAGCGTTGCTAACGTCACATCAGCGCGTTTAATAAAGGCGGGATCAAAGGGGTCTGGTAGTGGGCTCCAGTAATCGTTGCCACTGCTAACGGTTTTAAAGTTACCAATGATCCACGCATTCGCAAAATAGGGTATGCGGTCTTCTTGGTAAAAACCCTCATCAATCCAGTTACCGAACGAGGTAAAACCCCAAGTGAGCATACGGTCAATGGTGGTATCTCGCCATTTTTGCATCAATACCTGTTCGTTTTGGGTTTCATATTTGCGTTGTAAATTAGCTCTATAAAAACTGAATGTTTCGCCTTTTTTTAACGCACCACTGTGAACTTCACGGCGATATCCATAATTATCTGCGAGCGGATCATCAACAGCGGGTAGCCAATTAAACATATTTGCTCTTAATTCTGAGCTAATATAACGTGATGGCCATGCCGATTTCGGTGCAGGGTTTAAACCAATCGAATCTTCAGGGGTTAAATCACCGGGCTCTCTTTGTACTATGTATTTTTGATCAAAATCGTAACCTGTAATGGTAGTGGTATTGGCTAAGCGTACATTGGCGATACCGGTTGAAAAAAATAAATAGCCTTGTGGGTCAACTAGGCTCCATTTTCCATTGTACTTGTCGGTTCTAAAGTAGCCTGTAGCCTTAAGTTTTGGCCCATCCTGCCATCCACCAAACTTAGAGCGACCAGCTAAAGGGACTTTGCTAAGATTGGCTTGCTCTTGTTTTGAAACCGCAATTAACTGCTCAGTTGAAGATACTTTATTGGCAAAGTCACGCTTGGCGTTTTGGCCAAACTTATCCACTAAGCCTGCTAGGTACTCAGTATCAAAGTTTGTCGGTTTTATTAGCCTTACATTATCAATGAGTAAGTGTTTGTCTTCTAATAAGCCCTTTGTGCCAAAGCTCACTTTTGTTACTCGGCTGACATCAATATTTTTTGCACCACCTCGATACAATACCGGTGTGTAGCTGCTTTTCCAACTTGGAGGATTAGAGCGTATACCCGACTCTATATTTAAATCAGCGCCTTTTAATTCAATATAATAAGTATTAGTTGATTCGCTGGGTACCACTACACTGCGGCTTTGTGCTTTGCCAGTTTTATCAATTGTTTTTATATATAACTGGGTAGACACTTTATCAGGGTTTTCAATATCTAAAGCAAAAGCGAAATTACCTAAAGCTTGCCAATTCCAAGTTTGGTTATTTACAAATTCAATATCACTTTCGTGATGCGTTTTTGCAGCAAATGTAACCTTTAATTTATGGTTGCCTTGCTGTTCAATTAGACTTGTAGTGGCATTGTGGCTTTTTAAAAAAGGTTGGTAGTCAGCTTTTTCAAAATCCCACAGCATGTGTTCTTTTTGTGTAGTATTACTAAGCTGTATGCTTTGTTCTGGTTGATTATTAGTACAGCCGACAAGCCCAGTGCCTAACAATAGAGCTATTGGGATATAAATGGTTTTATGTGTGTGTTTCATAGCAAGCCTATTCTTTTATTATTAAAGAACCGCTTTTGTAAAAAAGCGGTTAGGTACTATGTTGAATAATTACACAACACAAAATAAATAACAATTAATTGTCAACAACTTAGATTAGTGTAAAAAACTTTGCTAATTGTATTATTCAATAAATTGAAAACGTTGATTGTCGCCGTTATAACACTGCCACTGTACAATATCAGCACCATATGTTTGCAGTTTACCTGCGATATCAACACATTTATTACTTAAACTTGATTTGAGCTCGAAGTAGTCATCACCCGTGCTATTGAGAGTAAAGCGTTGACTGGCTTTTGCATGATCACAAACCCACGGCTCCAACTTAGCGCCATTACTTGTACTGGCGTTTTCAATCTGCATGCACAAACCACTTAACTGCGAGCTAATTGCATATTCATTATTACTTACTTATTTATTTATTAATGCAGTTTGTTATTTAAAGCCAAATTAAGCCATTACTTAAAGGCGATAATTTTGTTTGATTTATATACTATTTGTTTACAATTTGATTATAATCGCTTAGTGGGTTTTTAAAGTGAGTTTAGGTATGGTGCGGGTTGGTATATTAACAGTATTCTTTTTCTGTGCTTTGTTTAGCCCGCTAACATATGCTTATACACTTAATAACAACATTACCCTAGAGGATGATAACCTGTGGCGCCCTGTCACAGCATTCAATGCGCCTCCTTCTGCACAGCAAGTAATTACATCTTATAAAAACGCTAGTGAAACGAGTAACCTGCTCGGTAAAAGTGGCGCTGTAATAACAAAAATTGCGTTAAATAACCCCACCACTGGAGCTTGGTATGTGCTGCCGCAAGCCAATTTTATCGACGTTGGTTTAGCCTATTGGCAAACCGAACAGGGGGATATAGTTAAGCTTGCTGATTTTTCGCAGTCTCACGTTAATCAACCGGCTATTTTAATGCATGGACAAGCATTTAAACTGCCCTTCTATGCGCCAAGCAGTGGCTATTTATGGATATATTTAGAAGCCAAACACTATCCAACGCCGGTTGATTTAAGTATTTTAAGCGAAGGTGCATTTTTGCATCATCAGTTTTATATAAACTCATTAAGCCTTATTGCAATTTCTGTCATGCTTACTTTAGCAATGATGGCCTTTGTAATGTTTTTAAGAGTAAAGCAAAAAGTGGCCTTGTTTTGTGCTGGGTATGTCGGTTTGCACGGTCTTGGCTGGGCGTTTGCTTCGGGCGCTGTAAATACAATTTATGCCAGCCCCTCTTTTAATAAACATTACTTAGGTATTTATTTATTTGCCTTTGCTGTAAGTTGCGCAGCAGCATTTACCTACTACCTGTTTAACTTCGATAAAGAAAAAGCCAATAAGCTTGGGAGTGCTTTAAAATACTTTACCGTTAGCGCATTTGTATGCGGTATCTGCAGCCTATTTATGCCCTTTTATTTAGTGTTTTATATCGCGCACTTTTTAGCAGCTGTATGGGTTATGCTTAGCTTAACCACCGGGTTTGCCATGCTTAGCCTGAACGATTTTAGAGCCAAGTATTTTTTATTTGGAAATATGCTCTATAGCCTGTCATTAGTAGTATTCGTTGCATTTCATTTTGATTTAATAAATGCTACCTCATCAGAAATACTTGTGCTGTTAGCCTTAGCAATAGATTGTGTGTGTATTGTGCTGTCTTTGTCTGAGTGGCTAAAGTTAAAACAGCACGAATTTAGTACCTTGTTACATGAATCTCGCTTTGATCCTCTAACCCAAGTTGGCAACCGACTACTATTAAATGATGAGCTGATTAAACTTGCACACAGTGCTTACATCATTGTGTTTATAGATTGTGATGGAATAAAAAAAATAAACGATGCGCTTGGGCACGCCAAAGGTGATGCGTTTTTAATTAATGCAGCAAAATTAATGACACAGCATCTAGCGCAAGACGGCACCGTATTTAGAACCGGGGGCGATGAATTTATTTGGTTATGTAAAGTCAAAAACAAATCACACCTTCCCCAACTAAAAACCACACTTACCCAGAAGCTCACCGCATTACATCGCACTATTCAACAGCAATGGCCGCAATCAGGTATTAGTTATGGCATAGCATCTAGCGATGAGTGCCAGAGCCATACTGAGTGTTTAACCTTAGCGGATCAGCGCATGTATAACTTAAAATCAGCCCATAAACTTAAAGCAAGTTAAGCTACTAACCTCCTCAACCACCTTTTTCGCCACTTACCGCCTTTTATTTTACTCGAAGCCTCTGCTAGGTACGCTCATGTATTCGCCAATAACTTCATGCACGTGTGTCGCCCTTTGTTCGCGAGTATGAAATTTATTAAACAGTGTAATAGTACAAAACAAACAAGAACAAAGTTATAATGGCGCTAATTTGTCAGGCGAATAAAGCTATAAATAACACGATTAAATTACACCAATAGGAGTTGTACATGGAACATATTATTTCGGGCGTGGCTAAGTTTCAAAAAGAAGTTTACCCATCAAAAAAAGCAGCGTTTCAAAAACTAGCCAATGGTCAAAACCCAGAAGTGTTATTTATCACCTGTGCCGACTCGCGTATCGATCCTAACTTAGTGACTCAAACTGAACCCGGTGAATTATTTATTTGTCGTAACGCGGGCAATATTATCCCGCCACATAGTAATCAAACCGGCGGTATGACAGCCTCAATTGAATTTGCGGTGGCTGCACTGGGCGTATCGCACATTATTATTTGTGGGCACTCGGATTGTGGCGCAATGAAAGGCGCTATAAATACTGAAGGTTTATCAAGCTTACCGCACGTTAAAGAGTGGCTTGGCCACAGCCGCGTAGCAACTGAAGTTGTAAAAGAAAAATGTGGTTGCGCAGAGCTAAACAATAACGACCACCTAGGCTTAGTAATTGAAGAAAACGTAGTACAACAACTACAGCATATAAAAACACACCCTGCTGTGGCTGCAAAAATTGCAACCGGTCAAGTTAAGCTACACGGCTGGGTATATGATATAGAATCTGCAGAAATTAAAACCTACGATGAAGCAACGGGCAGCTTTAAACCTGTTGAAGATACCGATGTAGAAACCCTAGCAAAACAAAGCAAGTAAAGCTACAGTATTAATGCGCTTACTGTTATTTTTATTTCAAAATAACAAAGCGCATTTTTTATTTATAGCCTAAACGCTTATCCCTCGTTTTTAGTTAACGGCACAAATGCACTTTTGTTGACTAAGCATCACATTGTAGCCTCATTTTGTGCACTCCCATAGTGCTGTCACCGCACCAAAACAACTCAAATATGCGTAAGAAAAACATTTAAAAGTAATGTAGCTATTAAAAAACAAACACTTATAAAAATGGCCGTGTTTTTGCTTATATGATAACCATACCGTTCGTTATTAAAACGACACACATTTAGGTTGTTATGACCACAGGCAAAGAAGCCCGCTCGCAGTTGCATTAATTTGTAACTGTGGCGGGCTTTTTTGTTTTTAAATTAAACCGTCATTGAGGGGATACCAATGCAAACACCAACAAAAATACTCATTATTGGTAATGGGATGGTTGGGCACCATTTTGTAGAGCAAATGCGCCAAAGCGACGCTAACGCGCACATTACCGTACTGTGTGGAGAAGCAAATTTAGCTTATGACCGTGTTTACTTATCCAGCGTGTTTGATGGTAAAACAGCCGCCGATTTAGCCCTAACCACCTTTGATAATTATCAGCAGTTAAATATAAATGTGCATACTAACCAGTGGGTTAATGAAATAGATAAAACAAACAAGGTAGTTAGCACTCAAACCGGTGATAAATTTAATTACGATAAACTTATTTTAGCAACAGGCTCGTACCCATTTGTGCCGCCAATTAAAGGAAATGACCAACCCCATTGCTTGGTTTACCGTACCCTAGAAGATTTAGGGCAAATAAAAGCAAGCGCTGCACAAAGTAAAAGTGGCGTAGTGATAGGTGGCGGCTTATTAGGGCTTGAAGCAGCCAATGCAATTAAACAACTTGGGCTTGATACTCATGTAGTTGAGTTTGCACCCCAACTTATGGCGGTACAACTTGATGAACAAGGTGGTACGCTGTTAAAAAACAAAATTGAAAAACTGGGCGTGAGCGTGCATACCGCTAAAGCCACCAGCGAAATAGTAAAAGGCGAAACGAGCCGTTACAGATTAAATTTTTCAGATGACACGTTTTTAGAAACCGACTTAATTTTGTTCTCGGCCGGTATTCGCCCATACGATGAGCTTGGCAAAGTAGCCGAACTTGAATTAGGGCAACGTGGCGGCATTGTAATAAATAACCAATGCCAAACATCAAACCCAGATATATATGCTATTGGCGAATGTGCCTTATGGGACAAAAAGCTATTTGGCTTAGTCGCCCCGGGTTATAACATGGCTCGCGTGGTTGCAAGCCAACTTACAGGCGGCGAACTTGAGTTTTTAGGCGCCGATATGAGCACAAAATTAAAACTACTCGGGGTAGAGGTAGGCTCAATTGGCGATGCCCACGCTAAAACCCCCGATTGCAAAGAGTTAATTTATCAAGATCCTATTCGTGATTGTTATAAAAAAATTATTTTAAATGAGGCAGGCAATAAGTTATTAGGCGCAGTGCTTGTTGGCGATACTAGCGATTACGACACACTGTTGCAGTACATGTTAAACGATATGGAATTACCCGCACACCCTGAGTGCCTCATTTTACCTGATAGTGAAGGAGCGCCTGTTTTAGCGGGAAATGCCCTGCCCGATACCGCCACTATTTGTTCGTGCCACAATGTAAGCAAAGGAGACATTGTGGGTGCAATTGATGGCGGCTCATGCGATTTATCTGCAGTTAAAGCTTGTACCAAAGCCGCCAGCGGCTGTGGTGGCTGTGCCGCATTATTAAAATCGGTAGTCGACAGTGAACTTCAAAGCCGTGGGGTTGAAGTTAACAACCATGTGTGTGAACACTTTGCTTTTTCGCGCCAAGAGTTACTGCATTTAGTAAAAGTAGAAAGCATTAAAACTTTTGATGATTTGCTCGCTAAACATGGCAGCGGTCATCACGGCTGTGAAATATGCAAACCTGCCGTGGCCTCTATTTTAGCTTCAACGTGGAATGAGTTTATTTTAGAACCCGCTCATGTTGGCCTGCAAGATACCAACGACACTTACCTTGCAAATATGCAAAAAGATGGCTCTTACTCTGTCGTTCCCCGTATAGCGGGTGGCGAAATTACCCCCGACAAACTTATCGTTATTGGCCAAGTTGCCAAAGACTTTAACCTGTACTGTAAAGTAACCGGTGGGCAGCGTATCGACTTATTTGGCGCACGCCTTGAAGAGCTCCCTATTATTTGGGAAAGACTTATTGCAGCCGGTTTTGAAACCGGTCACGCTTATGGTAAATCGCTCAGAACTGTTAAATCGTGCGTTGGCAGTACGTGGTGTCGCTATGGCGTTCAAGACAGTGTTGGCCACGCGATTGCGATTGAAAACCGCTACAAAGGTTTACGCGCCCCGCATAAATTTAAAATGGCCGTATCGGGTTGTACTCGCGAATGCGCTGAGGCACAAAGCAAAGATATAGGCGTAATAGCAACCGAAAATGGCTGGAACTTATACGTATGTGGAAATGGCGGTATGCGCCCGCGCCATGCTGATTTATTTGCTACCGATTTAGATACCGAAACACTCATTAAATACATTGACCGCGTGATCATGTTTTACATTAAAACCGCCGATAAACTGCAGCGCACCTCAGTGTGGATGGAAAATTTAGAGGGCGGGTTAGATTATTTAAAAAGCGTAGTAATAGACGACAGCCTAGGTATTTGCCATGAGCTTGAAACTCAAATGGCGCTTATAACTAAAACTTACGCCTGCGAATGGAAAAAAGCAGTCGAAAGTCCAGAGGCCTCAAAACGGTTCCGCCAATTTATTAATAACCCAGATGCCGATAGCAATATTTTATTTGTACAAGAGCGCAACCAAATTCGCCCCGCCACTGAGTCTGAAAAACGTAACCAGCAAAATTCGACAAACCGTATCCCCGTAATGGAAATTGAGCAGGAGCAAGCTGATGTATTGGCATAAAATTGGAACAACCGACGACCTAGTTGCTAATAGTGGCGTATGCGCATTAGTAAACAACCAGCAAGTGGCCATATTTTATGTTCCACAAAATAGTGAGCCTGTGTTAGCCATTAGCAACTACGACCCGATAGGCAAAGCCAATGTACTATCGCGCGGCATTATTGGCTCTATTGATGGAAAGTTAGTAGTGGCCTCCCCTTTGTATAAGCAACATTTTTGTTTAAATACTGGCGAATGCCTAGAAGCAGAGGCAATACAGCTCCCCGTATTTGAAGCCAAAATAGACAATGGCAATGTCTTTGTTAGCGCTGAGCCAAAAGCCATTACAGCGTTAGCATAAGGAGCAATAAAATGAGTGTTCTTTCGTATTTTTCGGGTATTGACAGCCCATGGCTAAACAAGTTTGTTAATAAGCTAACTCAAGATGTAAAGCACAAAGCTAAACATCGAAAAAACGGCCACGTGTATTTAATAGGGGCAGGCCCGGGCGATGCTGAGCTTATAACTGTAAAAGCGCAGCGCCAGATTGCAGCAGCCGACGTGGTATTGTACGACAGCCTAGTTAGTGAAGCGCTTTTAAATACACTGCCTAAACATGCGCAGCGAGTGTATGTAGGTAAACGTGCAGGCAAGCACTCTATGCCACAAGCTGCCATTAGTGCCTTATTAGTAAAATACGCACAACAAGGGTTTAAAGTTGTTCGTTTAAAAGGTGGCGATCCGAGTATTTTTGCGCGCATCAATGAAGAAGCCAACGCCCTATCAGATCACAATATTAATTTTGCTATTGTCCCGGGCGTTACTACCGCGTGTGCAGCCTCGGCTTATACTGGTATACCGCTTACTGCTCGCGATGTGGCCCGAAGTGTTACCTTTTTAACGGCGCAATTTGCCGATCCTAATAAACTCCCTAATTGGCACAACTACACCTATGTACAAGACTCTAACAACCCCACGCTAGTCGTCTATATGGGATTAGGACGTTTAAACGCATTAAGTACTGGTTTGCAATCGGTTGGCTGGCCTAAAACAACCCCTATCGCATTGATAGAAAATGCCACCACCAACCAGCAAAAAATAATAACCAGCACGCTTGGGCAAATTATTAGCGAAAGTGCGGAGCACACATTAACGGGCCCTACGCTAATTATGGTTGGCGAGGTAATAAATCATCAAATGGCTATCAGCCCAGCGTTGCTGCAATGTAGCAACGCATAAATTCCCCCTCTGGTGTTTGCTCTGTGCAGTTTACAGAGTAAACACTTTTTTCCCCTCGTTCATGTAGGGCGCAATCGAGTGCAAAAACAACTATTTTTGCACCAAAAAGGTTTATTCCTGTAATAAGGACAGATAAGTTAAAATGGGAACAAATAACAAGTATGGCTTTAAGCAGCTGTTTTAATTTAATTTTAAATTCAATCGAAAATTTTTTAAATGATTGGAACAGTGGTTGCACTTTATATACAAAAAAGTGTGGAACAAGTCCTATGTTATCGAGCAATCCTCTCACAAAACAGTTTTTATTAGCAGCAAAATACCAAGAAATTCATGCCTTAAAACAGCTTCAAAAAAGCTGTGCATCGCTTACTAAACTGGGCGATTTTATACATCAGTTACAAAAAGAGCGCGGCATGAGCAATATTTATTTAGCCTCTAACCGCAAACGTTTTGCTTCGCAGTTAAAACAACAAATTAGCTTAACAGAGCAAACACAAACGCAGTTTTACCACTCAATTAAAACGACCTTTATTACCGATAACGCCGACACGGGCCACACCCGTTTGTACAATTTAATTACCCATAGTTTGCAATCGTTAGAGGCGCTGCCAGAGCTGCGACAACAAATAGCAAATCAAAAAATTACCCCAGTGCATGCAACTCAATCGTATACGCAGCTTATTTCGTGTTTGCTAAATATAATTTTAGAAGCCGCCGATGGCGCCAGCGACCCGCGCGTTACACGATTGCTAGTGGCATATTTTAATTTTATGCAAGGTAAAGAATACGCCGGACAAGAACGTGCCTGTGGCGCGCAAGCGTTTGCATCAAGTAAGTTTACCGTGGAGCAAAAACAACAGCTTGCTCATTTTGTTCAACAACAGCACCACAGCTTTACGTTTTTTAACGAATACGCCGACGAACACGTATTAAAATGCTATCGCTCGTTAACTGATCACCCCGTAAATAAGCAAGTGGATCAGCTACGCGGGCTTTTACAAAATTTAGATGACGAAAATGCGCAGCCGCTTTCTCAGCTTAGTGAGGTGTGGTACGAGGTAACAACAACGCGTATCGATATTATGCACAAAATTGAGCAAAACCTCAGTGACTACCTTATTGACTCTGCAGCAATGCAAATTGCTCAGGCGCAGCGCACTTTAAATTCAAATAAACAGGTTATAAGCAGCCTTGAAGAGCAATACATGCCAATGACCGACGGCCAACTCGCGTTTAAACAAAATCCCCCCCAAAATACCGCTGCTAATAAACTCAATAGTAATAAAAGCATGTACGACCTAATCATGGAGCAAAGCCAACATATTAAGCAAATAAATCAGGCTTTAGTTGATGCTAAACGGGTAATAACAGAACAAAAAGTAATACATCAGGCAAAGTATATTTTAATAGAGCAGCTAAGCCTTAGCGAAGAGCAAGCTCATAAAAAGTTGCAAAAGCAAGCAATGGACTCGCACTGCTCGCTTTATAATATTGCGCAAAAAATTGTAGAGCTAAGCGATTAACATCGGCGTATGGTTAGCGCCCAAAACCGCCTTAAAGTAAGGGTTTTAAAAAGCGGTTTTTACGAGGTAAGTAATAATCGTCGTAATCAAGCGACACAATAATGCGCTCTGCTTTGCCAAGTAGTTCGCTGCGAGGGATCAAACCAATAACACGCGAGTCAGCACTGTGATCGCGGTTATCACCCATTGCTAAATAATAATCTTCAGGAATAGTTATTTTATTAAAACCCGATAGCTGTGAAGGCGTATGCGCAACACGAATCGTGTGTTTGTGGCCATTTAAATCTTCTATTTTATCTAAAGAATCAATATTGCTTTGCAAGTTATTGTATTTAAGTTTAACGCCATTAATTTCTAGCTCGTTGTTATAAAGCGCTACAGTATCGCCTGGCACACCAATTACGCGTTTAATTAACCGGTTATCAGCAGCTTGTGAGTCAAATACAATAATATCGCCTGTTTGTGGGTCGGCTAATTTAACTAAAGGAATATGCGTAAAAGGGATGCGTATATCATAAGCCATTTTATCGGTTAAGATTCTGTCGCCTTCTAAAATGGTGGGTTTCATCGAGCCTGTCGGTACTTCATACCAATCGGCAACTGCGCTTCTAAACACGCTCATCAGCGCAATAAATAAAATTAACGAACGGTTATTTTTCCAAAATTTATAAAGTGGCTTCATACCTAGTCCCTACCTATCATAAGTAATAGTATGACTAGCTTAATACCAAGCAGTTCAATGAATAATGTAACAAAAAGTGTGGTGATTTTAGGTAGAATTACCAAGGCTTATGCCTTGGTAAGGAGTAATTTGTGAAGCTTATTGCTGGTTTAGCTTGTCTTTCGCTTCTTTTACTTTTTCAAAGTCTAGGCCTAGTTCGTCGGTGGCTTCTTTAATTAAGTGCGGCTGAGTCATCACCACGGCCATTAACTGCTGTAGTTTTTCAGGCGGAATACCAAGCTCTTGTACTAATGCCATTGCCATCATTGGGTTTTGTGTAAAGGCTTCGAACAATGCTTTTACTTTTTCGTCGCTTACATTGTGCTCTTTAAGTATTGCTAGTATTGGGTTCATTTTTAACCTTGTGTGTTTTGTACGTATTTTATATTTACTAAATTATATTAGCTGAGCCATGCATTAACAACGCCAACACACGCCTCAGTGTTACATTGGGTGGTTATTCTACAAGTAATACCACTTTACCGGCATTTTCATTACGCTCTAAAATAGCATGCGCTTCGTTTGCATCGCTCCACGGTAGTGTTTTATACACGTTAAAGTCGTACTTTTTAGTAGCAATATCATTGTAAAAACGCGCAACTAAGTCATCGCGTAATTGGCGTTTAAACTCAATGCTACGGTTTCTAAGTGTTGATGCATGAAACGAAATACGTTTGCGTAGTAGCGCTGCAAAATCAACCTCAGCAAAACGCCCATCTAAAAAAGAGAGCATAATAATTTGGCAATCCATGGCAGCAATAACCGCATTTTTATTTAAATAACTGCCCGATACAGGATCTACAATTGCATTTGCTAAAAGCTCATTTGCTTGCATATATTCTACAAAGTCAGTTGTTTTATAGTTAATGGCATGATCGGCGCCAAGGGCTTTTGCATGCTCGCATTTTTCATCTGAGCCGGCAGTAATAACCACCGTTGCACCTGCACTTTTAGCCATTTGAATCGCCGCACCGCCTACACCACTTGCCCCTGCATGAATAAGCGCTGTTTGGCCTTGTTGTAATTTACCAAGTTCAAAAAGCGCACCAAATGCTGTTAGGTACACTTCGCTAATAGCTGCACCTTCTACCATGGTTAAATCATCTGGCAATACCATTAATTGTTTAGCATCTATGGCAACGTATTCGCTGTAAGCCCCGCCTGCGCACAAGCTAAAAATACGTTTATTGAGCCAGCTTTTATCAACATCAAAACCAAGCTCAACCACTGTGCCTGCGCACTCTAAACCTAAAATGGGGCTATCCCCAGCTGGCGCTGGGTATTTACCTTGGCGCTGCATGCAATCAGCGCGGTTTACACCTATAGCAGACACTTTTACTAGCACTTCGTGGCTTTTTAAAACCGGTTTGTCGGTTTCACTAAATGCAAGGGTGCCACCCTCATGAGAAATATATTTCATTAATGCTCCGTATTTAGCCTTTTAATTAGGGCCTGTTAACCTTTCAGGATTAAAATTTGTTCAATCTAGGGGCCATTTAATCGCGGCGCGAGGTTTGTAACCTAGTGGGCTAAGTAAAAACCGAGCAAAGCTTCCGCGTCCTGCTCACGCCCCTTACCTACATCCATGTAGGCAACAAAGAGTAAATGGCCCCTAGGCAGAAACCCTTCGGGCAGCGCCTGTTTGGCATTTATGCTACGTTATCGCCTATTTATGGGGAACAACCACACTACATAGGCTCTGCCATGCCTAATTACCAAACAGACGGCTGCAAATTTAACCTCGAAAGATAAACAGGCCCTAGCTAGACATGGGGTTAGTTATTTTTATTTAAACCGCCAGCTTTGTTTATACGGGTATACGTCAGGTAAAAAGCCTGATTTAATTTGTTGTTGGCAAGCTTGCCAAAAATCAGCTAAAAACAGATCGTTATGTTCGCAGTTAAAATAGTTAAATGCCGTTTCGTTTGCGCTAAAAAACACCTTAAACTGACTGGGGAAAATATCGTTTTCTGCTATATCAAAATAACTGTTGGCGCTTAGCTCCTCTAGGTCGTTTTGTGCGCTAGGTACATCTCTAAAGTAGCAATCAGTCAATGGGCAAATTTCATCAAAGTCGTAAAAAACAACGCGCCCCCAACGGGTTACGCCAAAGTTTTTCATTAGCATATCGCCTGGGAATATATTTGCGCCGGCTAAGTCTTTAATCGCTTTACCGTAATCGGTCATAACCTGTTGTAATGCTTTGTTAGAGCAGTGATTAATGTATAAATTAAGCGGCGTCATTTTTCGCTCAACATACACATGCTTTAAAATAAGCGCCTTACCCGATATAACCATGCTGCTGCCAATTTGTGCCTTCATTTGCTTAAGTAACTCGTCGCTAAAGCGGCTGAGGTCGAACGCTAAATACCTAAATTCGTGTGTATCTACTAAGCGCCCTACTCGGTCGGCTTGCTTTACAAAGTTGTACTTGGCTTTTACTTGCGCTTTGGTGGCTGTTTTTGGTGCACTAAATTTATCTTTTATTACTTTATAAACGTAGTCTAGCCCTTCAATGGTAAATACCAGCATAACCATGCCGGGAGTACCTGGTGCTGTCACGTATTTAAAATTAGTAGGGCTATTTTTAGTGGTATCAACTTTGTAACGATAAAACTCTGTTTTAGCGTGCTTAATAAAGCCAATGGCGTTAAATAACTCAAAGCGCTTTTTATGAGGCATCAGCACGCTTAAGTAATCTACGTAACGCGCGGGCTGGTCGGTATCGACCATAAAATAGGTACGAGCAAAACCAAACAGTAAACTTAACTGATCGGCGCCCATCATTACGGCATCAAGCTTTAACCCTTTATTAGTATTTAATATGGCGATAGCAAAAGGCATATTATCGCCATTTTTAGCGATACAGCGCCCTATTAAGTAACAGGCTTTGTTTCTAAAAAATAATGAATTTGCGTATTCTATAAACCCGTCGTTTAAATTTATAAGCTCATACACTTGTTTACATTGCTGCTTTGCACCGGCCATTAACGTTGTTTGCAATGCGTTTAAATCGGCGTTTAATTGACTAAAAGGTACTCTAAATGCTTGGCGGGTAATTAGGGTTTTTACAGCGTGGTTAAACCCATCTTTAAACGATATTCTCCTAACTAAGTTTTCATACGAGCGCGGCTCGCTTCTGTATTTTGCTTTTAATACAAACAAATGTACGGTTCGAATTTTTTTATCGTCCCAAATTGCACCAAAGGTAGAATTAAAAAAGGTATGTGCTATGGGTTTGTTTTCATGATTTTGCACCATATCGCCGTATATATTTTTAGCTAGCTGCCATGTTTGCGGACAAGTTAGTTCAGCGTAAGCAATTACTCTCACAGCTTCACTAACATTTTTTACTTCACGTTCGTACACTTGTAAGCGCTCGCGCATTGCAGTTTGCACATCGTGATATTTTTGTTGTTCAAACCGGCTTTGCGCACCTAGCGTAATATTTAGAAACTGCGCAAACATTGCTTCAAAGCCTGCAAAAACAGCGCGGGCCAACTTAGTAGCAATAACTTGCTGTAGCGCATTATTGGTTTGATTAGTTAACGGTTTTGACATGGTTACAACACTTTTATTTTTACCACTTATAGCGGTTATTTTTTATTAATTGTTTACACCTTAGCAAGCAGGCTTTAATTTAGGTAATTAATAAAGCATATAAATAAAATTGATCATATGAATATACGTAACGTCGATCTCAACTTATTAGTGTACTTAAATGTGCTCATTGATGAAAAAAGTGTTTCAAAAGCGGCTAATAAACTCGCACTAACACAACCTGCCATGAGTAACGCACTTAAACGATTACGTGATTTATTTGACGACCCACTACTTGTGCGTGCCGCAGGCTCTATGACCCCCACCAGCAAAGCACTTAGCTTAAAGCCTGAAATAGAGTCTCTTTTAAAAATGGCAGAGGCGATTACTCAGCCCAGTGAGGAATTTAACCCGGCAACGGCAGAGGTGACTTTTAGAATAATGGCAAACGACTACATGGAGTCGACCTTAATTGCCCCCTTTATTACTGAGCAGTTAACTAAAAACCCGGGGGTTAATTTTGATGTACTGAGTCCAAGCGATGTAAACCTACAAGATATGGAAAAAGGCACTATTGATTTAGCCATAAACCGTTTTAATGGCTTGCCTCGCTCGTTTCATCAAGCCAGTGTTTGGCGCGATAATTACTGCTGTTTAACCCACCCTAAAAATACCTTTTTACAGCATTCAAGCCTTGAAGATTACCTACAAAAAGAACATGTTTGGGTAAACCGTGCAGGCTGGGGGCCAGAAGCCGCCGTTACCAACAAGTCTGGCAAGCAAAAACTAGGCTGGGTAGATGAAGCACTTTGGCAGCTAGAACAAACGCGTAAAATACGGGTGTTTACACGCCACTACATGATTGCAAGTTTGCTATGCCAATCAGAGCAACTTATTGCTACTTTACCGCGCAGGCAGGCTAAATTATTAACCACGCATACCGATTTAGTCATTAGCCCAGTACCGTTTCAAATAGTTCCTATTGAGGTAAAAATGATATGGAGCCCACTACTTCACCATGCTCCCGCACACCAGTGGTTACGCCGTGAGTTGCTTGAGTTTGCTAAAACAATTGCTGATAGGTAATTAGTAATTTTCTTTAATTTAAAATTCTGATTACAGCTCAAAATGTATTAAAAAAGATTTAAGGAAAATCACTATCAACATTGATTACTCTAATTATTCACTTAAAGAATTACATGAAGCACTTGAAACTATTGATGCAAACAAATACCCGCAAAGATACAAACATCTAATAGAAGAGCTAAACAACCCAAAGAGAGTGGATCCTAAGGTTATAAAGCAATTAGAAATAACAGAGCAAAACTCAAAGAAAGAAGCCAAAGCATACGTAACTATTTTACTAGGCTTGTTTTTCATTCTATGGAGCTACTTTACTTATAATGATGGCGTTATACATAATAAAGGAGGGGAACGGGTAATTGCTTCTATCGAATCGAGCCCTAAAAAATTCTATTTTTTTATTTTTGGTGCAATAGGCTTAGGGTGTATAACCGTCGCGCACGGTATAGAAACAATAGTAAAACAAAAAAAAGCGCTCAAAAATAACAATTATGAAAAATAAAAAATAATATCCTTACCTATGCGAAAGCCGCCTTAGCTATATTTATAGATGTATAAAATGTGGCGCTTTTATTAAAAAAGGAATGCACGTGTGCTATCGGTGTGAACATGTTTTTTCTAAAGAAGATGTTGATATTATGATCAAACAGTATCGTAAAAATTATAAGAAAAACTGGCATCATAAACTTTATTTTGTGGTTTTTATCACAACTATTATATGCGCATTGCTCTTTTAAAAATAAAAAAGCGCCATGGTATTCAACTTTGGGAAAATACCATGGCGCTTTTGAAATCGTAGAAATAGGAGTGAACCCTACCCTTTATATTTAGCAACCTTGATGCCAACCCACCACAAAAATAAAAATCAATTAAAATCAAATACTTAATTAAACTATGCTTTTAATTATTATTTAGTGTGTCCCAGTTTTGTGCATTTTTATAGGTTTTTGCACCACTTTAAATAAGCATGCTAAGTGGTTTTTGGTTAGCTGTTATTTACTATTGATAAAATCAATGTCAGTTATTGAAAACAACAATTTCATTAATAATACACTTAGCGCTAAAGTGAAGTTAAGCCAACAAACTAAGAGTAATGATTATGACAACATCAAGCTTCACACAACAAGACGGGTTATTTATTGATGCTAATTTACATCAGTTTATTACCCAACAGTTATGCACTAAAACCAATGCCGCTGAGACATACCAAGCACTTGCTACCTTGGTTGATGAGTTTGGTTGTAAATGCCGTAAAACAAAGCACCAACCAGATGACATTTTAGAAGTAGATACGCTACTGCATGCGTATCAGCGTAAAAACCACCCGCTTTGCCATGTAGATGCACAAACAACCGAGGCAGTACTTGATGAATACTGCTGCCAAGTACCGGCTATTATTGTAGTTGCATTAATGGATACGCTTAGTGGTACTCAGTGCGATGAACCTAACGCACACGATATTTACCACCGCGCTGCACAGCTTACTAATCGCCCATGTGTACACAAGGCAAAAACAGCCACAGCGGCCTAATAATGGAGTTGCTTAAAAATACTCGATAACCTTTTGTGCAAAGTCACTGCAGCTTAGGGTTGTCGAGTTATTAATATTTTGCGCTAAATCAAAGGTTACATTACTGCTTTTGAGTGCTTGTTCGAGCGCTTGTTCAATCAGCGTTGCTGCCTCATCCCAGCCCATAAACTTAAGCATTAAAACGGCACTTAAAATACTGCTACTTGGATTTGCTTTGTTTTGCCCTGCTATTCTCTCAAACGTACCATGGGTTGGTTCAAAAAATGCCACATCGTTATTTAAATTAGCAGCCGGCATAATGCCCACTCCGCCAACTTGTGCGCTGAGCATATCTGCTAAAAAATCGCCATTTTGGTTTGTGGTTGCTACCACATCAAATTGCTCTGGGTTCATTAAACATTGTTGCAGCATGTTATCGGCTATCACTTCTTTAATAATCAAAGGCGATTTATTAGCGCGTGGTATTTCAAGCCAGCGCCCGTTTTCGTGTGGGGTAGCGTTAAACTCATTTTGGGCTAAGGCAAACCCCCAACGTTTAAAGGCACCATCGGTAAATTTAAGTACATTTCCTTTATGCACAAGCGTTAACGATTCGCTGTTATTTTTAAGGGCGTAATTAATTGCATAGCGTACTAGGCGCTCGGAGCCTTCTTTAGATATATTTTTTATACCTATGCCACACTCTTGTGAAAACCTTAAGCGCGTTACTCCCATTTCCTCACATAAAAAGTCGAGCATTTTCTCGCTCTCTACGCTGCCAGCTTGCCACTCTATTCCTGAATATACATCTTCGCTGCTATCACGCAGCACTGTTATGTTAGTTAAAAATGGATTTTTTAACGGCGATGGCAATGCACTTAACCCTTTAACAGTGCGCATATTTACAAATAAATCCATTTCGTGCCTTAGCGCTACATTTAATGAGCGAAAACCGCCGCCAAGAGGTGTAGTTAAGGGCCCTTTAATTGCTATTTTACACGCACGTACTGCGTTAATCGTCTCCTCTGGGAACCAATCGCCATCATATAACTTTGCTGCTTGCTCGCCGTTATATACTTGCATCCAGTGAATTTTTCGCTCCTTTGCATAACAGTGTGTAATGGCATTATTCACCACATGCTGCATGGCCGGTGTGACCTCTTGCCCAACCCCGTCACCATTAATATAAGCAATAATAGGGTTTACAGGCACATGCCATTGGCCTTTAGCATCAATAGTAATATTTTGTCCGTGCTCAGGGATTTTAATATGCTGATAAGCCATGGTTAATACCTATACTAAAAATAGTGTTACCTGATTAAATCATGCTTGATTGAGTATGTATGCAATTTGCTTTTTATAATTGATATTAGTTAAAAAAATAACGAATTACGTGTGCTTAATTACGTAAATAGTGGGTCTAGTATTAAGCGCGTATTTAGGAGGTATAAATGAAGTTATTTTGGCTGTTATTGCTATTAATGTGCTCTTTAAATGCCTCAGCTGTTGATGTAGTTATTCATAATTTAGACGCACTGACGACTAAGGGTCAAAAAACGGTAGCTACTTGGGTAAATCAAAGCCTTAAAAAAACACAAAATACCTTAGGCCCATTACAACAAAGCACCCTCCCTATTTATTTAAAGCCACAATATTTTGCTTTTGAACCCGTGCCATGGGCTAGCGTAAAACGAAATAATCCCGATGGATTAGAGCTGCATATTGACCGCTACGCAAGTTTAAATGCATTTACAAAAGATTGGACGCTTTACCATGAGCTCCCTCATTTATATTTACCACTACTGCCTTACTCTGGCTTTTGGTTAAGCGAGGGGTTTGCCAGTTACATGCAAAACGTAATAATGCGCAACAGCGGTGTCATTAGCCAAGCGCAATTTGTTCAGCGCCTAAACGCAGGGTTTGAGCGAGCACGCTTACAAACTAAAACAAAGCAGCAGCCACTTAATAAACTTTCAAGTGATATGTGGAAGCAACGTGCACAACAGCGGGTTTATTGGACAGGGGCAGCATTTTTTGTAGAAGCCGATTTAGCCCTTCAAAAACAAGGTAAAAGCGTTGCCGCTATAATAAAACAATACCAACTATGCTGCAGAGCTGGGCGCACAAGTGCTAAAACGCTCATAAAAGAGTTAGATAAGCTCTCACGCAGTAGTATTTTTACTACCTTGTACGCGCAATATAATACGCGTACCGACTTTCCTGTTATTACTAAAACGCAGTTAAATACACTTTAAGTGCTTTTAATAAGTGCGCAATACTCATCATATGCTTTTACATTGTAATTAGTTGAGTAAGCATTCATAAAACCATGTAAAAACGGTGTTTTGTTACACGTAACTTGGCTTTTACTGGCTAAAGTACTTATCACTTCATCTACATTAAAATGCATTTCGGTATGTGGAAAAATAAACGTACAAGGTACTTTTGCCGCAATATCTAAATGATTTCTAATTTGTGAAGGGTAAAAGCCAATCAGCTTTTTTAGGTGTGGATTGCCTGTTAATAACTGTGCGCGCCACGCGGCACTTGCGCCTGCACTAAACCCTATACAGGCTGTTGGCTCTGTAAGGTTATTAAATACATTTAAGAGCTTAGCTACGTAATTGTCATGGCCACAGTCATTTATAAATTTATTATAATAATACTTTTCACTATCAATGGGTTGCAGTTCTCCTTTATAGGGGTCTATAACCTCTGTATTGGCTTGCATAATATCTAACAACCTCATTAAAGGTGCTGTTAAACCATAAATATCGCTGACTATTATGTAATTCATACTTACCTTTTTAAGGTCAAAATCCATGCGTTTAAGCAGTTGATAAAATTAAGTATAAATAATTTTTAAATAAATAGCTTGCACACATTTTTTATTTAGGTTACCTTTCTTCTCTGGTCTTAAAAAACCACCGCGGTTAACCTTTTTACCCTGATCCAGTAAGCCCCGCAAAACGTATATTTTAAAGCTAAGTTATTGTACGGCGAGAACCCCTATTAATACCTTGATGATTTTTTTAATATCATCGCAAAAGTGTCATAAAGATCGTCAACACTGTAATGAAGCTAAACACAACATCGTTAATTTATTAACTGCATTTGGCTATAAAAAATAGCGCAGAGTAAATAACAAGAATAAAGTGAGTTTTATTATGTCTTATAAATACAATGGATCTATGATCCAAATTGCCCATCCGGTGCAATCAATTTCTGTAAACAAACAACGTGTTATTTTTAGTGATACACAAGGTTTGAAAAACGCAATGTTCCAAAAAGCAAGCGAAGCGCGCGAATTTGTAAAATGGTTAAAAGCCAACTAAACATTGCGAGCAATTAACTGATTAAGCAGTTAATGTTAATAAAATGTGCCAGCTTTGTAGCTGGCATTTTACTTTGTTGCACTTAATTGACTACAATAGCGATACTTTCATTGTTTTAGGTAGTTGTAGTAATGCTCCGTGCATTTTTGTGTATCACCTTATATTTAAGCATTTCTTCAGTCAGTTACGCCCACACGATTAACTGGCTAACGCACGACTTTGCGCCCTATTACATTTTAAATGGAAAATACCAACACCAGGGGCGTGATGAAAGCGTTATAACCTTACTCGAGCAACAACTTGAGCACATCACGTTTAATCGCCTTGTTATCCCCTCTGGCAAAGTAACGCAAGAACTAGCCAATAAATCAGCCACACATTGCGCCCTATCACTTTATAAAAATGCATTTAGAGAAAAGTTTATTCACTTTAGTGAGCAAAGCTCAACCACGGGCCTTTCACCTTCCATTGCTATGCATAAAGGTTTGGCGCATTCGCTTGAAGTGCCTAACTCAGAGCCAGTGTCGTTGCAGGATTTACTAGCAGAAAAAAAGCTCACATTAGGTGTATCTATGAACCGCTCATACGGCGAGCAACTCGACAGCGTAATAAATAACACCCCCGATGTTGATATTGTTATTCGCCCAACGCGAAATAGTTTAGCCAGCCTTACCTATATGCTCAATTTAAAGCGCTTAGATATTTTATTAGGTTACCCAAGTGAGCACCATTACTTAGCTAAATCTATGTACTTTGAAGAAAACCTAACTCAGCGAGCGATTGTTGAAGCGCCACCGTTAAGTTATGGCTATATTGGCTGCACTAAAAATGAACAAGGTGCTAAAAATATTCAACTATTAGATGAGCAATTAAAAAAAATTAAGCAAACCGAGCAATACCACCAAGTAATGTTACGCTGGTTACCCCCACATTTAAAACCCTTATTAGAATCAAGAATTCACGCTACAAAAAACAAAAACGCCACTAACTAAAGTGGCGTTTTAATTTAATCTACGCTTTATTATTTACGCACACCTTCAATAGACAGCCCAATATCAACATGGGTAGACGCCGGGCCTAAATTATAATCAATGCCGTAATCGGTCAGTTTTAAACTGGTTTCGCCCTCAAAACCAGCACGGTAGCCACCCCAAGGGTCTTGCCCTTCACCTACTTTATCCATTTTAAACGTAATGCGTTTAGTTACGCCATGTAAAGTAAAGTCACCCGTTACTGTGGCTGTATCATCATCGGTAAATTTCACATTGGTGCTTTTAAATGTTGCTGTTGGGTATTTATCCACATTTAAAAAGTCTTTACCGCGTAAGTGTTTATCACGCTCAGCATGGTTAGAGTCTAAACTTGCTGTATCTATATTTACTAAAATATTAGACCCTGTTTGCGCTTTAGCGTCGTAACTGAAGCTGCCATCAAAACGGTTAAATCGCCCGTGCAGCCAGCTGTAGCCTAAATGCTTAATTTTAAAGGTAACAAATGCATGCGCTCCTTGCGTATCAATTACATAATCTGCTGCATTTGCAGTAGCCGATAACATCATTACACCCGATAGAGCTGCACTTAATAGTCGTTTTTTCATGTTAGTATTCCTTTGGTTTGATCATTCTCGTTAAGGTTTTATCTTTATCAATAAAGTGGTGCTTTAATGCCCCCAGTGCATGCAAAACAGCCAAGCCAATTAATGTACACGCACCGTAGTAATGAATTTTTCCGGCAATATCGGCTTGTCCATCAAAGTTATAATCCAGAGCTGGTACATTAAATATCGAAAAAACAGCGATTGCTCTGCCATCGGCGGTAGAAATCAAATAACCCGCCACTACAATGACTGCTAAAATTAGGTACATAACAATATGCGCGGTATGTGCAATGTGGTTTACTGTTTTATTTTGACTAAGGGGGCGAGGTTTGGGGCTGAATACGCGCCACAAAATTCTAAAAATAAGCACTGCGGCGAGCGTTATACCTATACTTTTATGTAAATCCAGTGAGCCTTTATACCAGCTGTCGTAATAGGTTAGCTCAACCATGTATAAGCCCAAGCCAAATAAACCAAACACGGTAAAAGCCATCAACCAGTGTAAAGTAATGGCAATAAGGCCATAAGATGTGGGCGTATTTTTAAACATGTGGGTTCCTCTAAATTCAATAATTTAAGAATATAGAGGGTGAAGAAAAACTAAAATAGCGTATACAAACAGCATCTGTGCATATACGCACATACAACTTGAGCTACAGTTTTACTAATTAGCTATTTGGTGTGTCAGTAAGGTTTATGTAAATTAGGCTATCAGGTGAGACTTGCAAACAGCTAATTAAGCCTTCTTTTATAAGCTCAAGCATAGCAATAAAGCTAACCACTACACCGCTTCGCCCTTCACTAAGGGTGAATAAATCGTTAAACGGCAGTGCTTTTTTTGCGTTACTCAGCTGGGCTAAAATTTGGCTCATCCGCTCACGGGTAGAGAGGATTTCTGCTGTTACTTGGTGATGCTCAAATGTTTTGGCGCGCGCCATCACGTCGCTCAGAGCTAACATTAAATCTTTTAACTCAAGCTCTGGCAGGTTTTGAGCGGTATTTTCAATAACCGGCATAGTTGCATGTGCGACAAAAATATCACGGCCTAAACGGGGGATGGCATCTATATTTTCGGCTGCTTTTTTAAACTGCTCGTATTCTTGTAAACGCTTGATCAGTTCGGCGCGGGGGTCTTCCTCTTCTTCGAGCTCCTCGTGCACAGGCAATAACAGACGCGATTTTATTTGTGCCAATAACGCTGCCATTACTAAGTACTCACCGGCAAGCTCTAACTGAAACTCACTCATCATTTCTACATAACTGACATATTGCTCAGTAATGCTAAAAATAGAGAGTTCGAGCACATCTAACTTGTGCTTTTTTATTAAATACAGCAGTAAATCAAGCGGGCCTTCAAAGGTTTCCAAAATAATTTCAAGTGCATCGGGCGGAATGTATAAATCTTCAGGTTTATCTACAACGGCTTTGCCATGCAAAAAAGCCAGTGGCAGCTTTTGCTGCACTGGCTCACTTTGAGTCTTTTTTTCACCCTGTGTTGTATCACTCACCAAGGTTACTCAAACGGGCTGGTATCGCCACACCCTACACGCAAAATGTGAATATCATCTTCTGATAGGTCAATAACCGTGGTTGCTTGCTCTGCAAGGTGTCCGCCGTCAATAATTAAATCTACGTGTTTATCTAAACGCGTTAAAATTTCATCTGGGTCTGATTCTGTGAACTCTTCTCCTGGTAAAATTAACGAACACGACATTAACGGCTCCCCAAGCTCTGCAAGTAATGCACATGCAATTGGATGCTCTATAACGCGCATACCAATGGTTTTTTTCTTATCGTTTAATAAACGCTTTGGCACCTCTTTTGTGCCTTTAAAAATAAAGGTGTATGGCCCTGGCGTATTATTTTTAATAAGCCTAAACATTTGGTTATCTACACGGGCATAAGTTGCCAGCTCAGATAAATCACGGCATACCAGCGTAAAGTTATGGTGTTTTTCTATTCCACGAATACGCTCAATGCGCTCTTTTGCTTGCTTATTACCTAGGTTACACCCTATTGCGTAGCCCGAATCTGTTGGGTATACAACAACCCCGCCCTGTTTAATAATATCAACCGCTTGGCTAATAAGTCGTGGCTGTGGGTTTGCTGGGTGAATATGAATTAATTGACTCATGATAATACTCCTTCTTGCCCTTCCCACACTTGCCAAACCCCTTGGCAGTCTTTGGGTAAGTATAAGTTTTTACCTAGCTCTAAATAACTAGTTGGAAAATGAAAGTCAGAACCTTGCGAGCACAGTAAACCGTACTCTTGGCTCAATTGCCCCAAAAATTGGCGTTCAGTAGGCGCTTGTTGCGGCTGCGCAACTTCCATGGCATCGCCCCCGTCACTTTTGTATTGCACAAGTAACTTACGTAACCATTTATTAGACATTTGATAACGCCCTGGGTGTGCAAGTACCGCAACCCCGCCTGCAGCATGAATGGCGCTAATGGCTGTTTGCATATCACACCAATTGCTAGGAACATAACCTGTTTTACTGCGCCCTAAGTATTTTTTAAATACCCCAGGAAAATTTTTAGCTACGCCTCTTTCAACCAATGCACGCGCAAAATGAGCACGTGTTATTTGGGCGTTTTCTGCCAGCGCCTTGGCTTGTTCGTAAATGCCATCAAAACCGTTTTTTGCCAGCCTTTTGCCAATTTCGATTGCGCGTTCGTCACGCTTTTGCTGCTGCGCCGATAACAATGATGTAAGGGCATTGTTGTTTATATCAATATTTAGCCCAACAATATGTATTTCAAAGCTTTCCCACTTGGTAGAAATTTCTACGCCAGATATAAGCTTAAGCGGTAGGTTTTCTGTTTCGATAAACGCTTTTGCCGGCGTAATAGCAGCCACAGTGTCGTGATCGGTTATCGCAAACACATCAATGTTTTTTTCTACAGCGCGGTTTAATAATTGCTCAACTGTTAAATGTCCGTCTGAATGCGTTGTATGGCTGTGTAAATCGTATTTTATCAAAAGAAAACTGCTTAAATTTAAGGGTAATAGATGTTTATATAAGTATAACAACTTTTTTGACTAAATTGTTTTAAATAAACACTTGACACAAAAGCGCTAAATACGTTTTACTGTAGCCACTTTAAGACAGATTAAGAATTAATAAAAATGATCAATTCAATTCAACACACTATTTGGTGGTGGCACTCATAATTTTTGGGTGATGAATTGTCGTGTCTAGCAAATATTCAAAACCCGCAACTATGCGGGTTTTTTTATAACTAAATTTTACGTATTTAATTTTTTATTTTGAGGCAAAAAAACATGAATAACGGTCTTACTCTTACACATCGTTGGTGGTGGCGCCTGATATAGCGGGACGGTAATGATCTGTTTGTAATTTAGATATCGTTATTCAAACCCCGCATTGCAAAAGCATTGCGGGGTTTTATTTTTTGAGGGAATGAGGTTTGATTTTTAGTCATATAACTACCACACCAGGCGAAGTTACTAGCATAACGCAAGTGCGCGACTACATTAGTAGCCCACTTGCACTTTATGCAGCACTTGATAAGCCTAATTCGCTACTGCTTGAATCAGCCGAAATTGATTCTAAAGACAGTGTTAAAAGCTTAATTTTAGTTGACTGCGCGCTGCGCATTGTTTGCCAAGGTAAAACCGTCACGGTAAGCGCACAATCTAATAACGGTAAACAGTTGCTGCCGTATTTAAGAGCCAATGTACAAAGCTGCGATGCAACCTTAACCGACACAAGCCTAACTCTTGTTTATAAAGGCGGCTCTAATGACATTGACGAGGCAAGTAAACTGGTTGCCGATAATGCATTTAGCGCACTACGCACCTGTATAAACAGTATCAAAAGCACCACCGAAAACCCGTTTTCGGTATTTTTAGGCGGTGTATTTGCCTACGACATGGTGGCTAATTTTGAGCAGCTAAGCGACGTACCCGATGGCGAAAACACCTGCCCAGACTACGTATTTTACTTAGCCGAAACCTTAGTGGTTATCGATCATCAAAAACAAACCACCGAGCTTATTGGTAATGTGTTTAATGGCCCAGACGTACACGCTAATTGTTTTGAAGTAGGTAAAGAGCTAGAACGATTAAATGCCTTATGCGACAAAGCAGAAGAGTTTAGTGCGCCTATGCAAACAGGTACCTGCGATGTAAGTGTTGATATAAGCGATGAAACTTACTGCGAGCAAGTGGTTAAGCTTAAAAAGAACATCGTTGATGGTGATATTTTTCAGGTTGTGCCTTCGCGTACGTTTTCACTGCCCTGCCCTGATTCGTTGCACGCATATAGCCAGCTTAAAAAGCAAAACCCAAGCCCTTATATGTTTTATATGCGCGATGAAGAATTTGCTTTATTTGGCGCCTCACCTGAGTCTGCGCTTAAATACGAAGTACAAAGCAAACAAGTTGAAGTTTACCCTATTGCCGGTACTCGCCCACGCGGAAAATTTGCCAATGGCACAATCAACCCAGATTTAGACAGCCGTATAGAGCTTGAACTAAGAAACGATCAAAAAGAGCGTGCAGAGCATTTAATGCTAGTTGATTTAGCCCGTAACGATGTGGCACGCATTAGTGTAGCCGGCACACGCCATGCAAAAGAGCTATTAAAAGTAGACCGCTACTCGCAAGTAATGCACTTGGTTTCTCGCGTGGTGGGCACATTAAAGCCTGAGCTTGATGCACTGCACGCTTACCAAGCGTGTATGAACATGGGCACGCTGGTAGGCGCTCCTAAAGTACGCGCTGCCGAACTTGTACGTCAAACCGAAGGCAAACGCCGTGGCAGCTACGGTGGCGCAGTAGGCTATTTAACAGGCGATGGTGCAATGGATAGCTGCATTGTTATTCGCTCAGCGTTTGTTAAAAATAATACCGCGTATGTGCAAGCAGGTGCAGGTGTCGTTTACGATTCTGATCCGCAAGCCGAAGCTAACGAAACCCGCGCTAAAGCCCAAGCGGTGATCACCGCCATAAAATCGACTTATGAGGCGGTATAAAATGAGCACAGCAAACCCAATGAAAATATACTTTTTAGATAACTTTGATTCGTTTAGCTACAACCTCGTTGATGAACTAACCATGCTGGGCTGTGAGCTTGTGGTATACAGAAATAACATAAGCGCAGAGGTTATTTTTAATAAAATGCGCCAAGAGCCTGGGCAAGTATTATTAGTGCTTTCGCCAGGGCCTGGTGCACCCAGTGATGCAGGTTGCTTAATGGAATTAATCGAACTGGCTAAAGGCCACTTCCCCATGCTGGGGATTTGCTTGGGGCAACAAGCACTTACACAAAGTTACGGCGGAGTAATCGGCCACGCTGGCGAAACCGTACATGGTAAGTCATCAATCATTAATTTAAACCCGCATCCGGTGTTTGAAGGAATGGGCAACACCATGCCCGTAGCCCGTTACCATTCATTAATGGCAACTAGGGTACCTGAAAATATTGAGGTAATTGCACAATTTGACGATATTCCTATGGCCATATATCACCACGACGATAAAGCGTTAGGTTATCAATTTCATCCTGAGTCAATACTTACGCCAAATGGTGCAATGCTACTTCAACAAAGTGTTGCGTACTTAACGCGCACCAACTAATAGAGGACATTATGAGTACCCAAGCAAAAGAGACCATAAATGTTCAATACGCTATTGAGCAACTTATTCAAGGCAAGTCGTTAAACTATGCCCAATCAAATGCATTATTTAACCAAATAATGCAAGGTAACATGAGCGAAATAGAGCTCACTGCATTGCTAATCAGCCTTAAAATAAAAGGCGAAGTAAGCGATGAAATTGCCGGCGCTGCAGCGTCAATGCGAGAAAACGCCGTTGCCTTTACAACCGCTAGCACGCAACTTGCCGATAGCTGCGGCACCGGGGGCGATGGATCAAACACGATTAATATTAGTACTACCGCGGCGATTGTTGCAGCTGCCGCGGGTATTAATATGGTAAAACATGGTAATCGCAGTGTATCGAGTAATTCGGGCTCTGCTGATTTATTAAAAGCACTGGGCATTAACATTGATATGAGCCCAGCACAGGCTGCACAGTGCCTTGAACAAACCCATTTTACCTTTTTGTTTGCACCGCATTATCACAGTGGTGTACGCCACGCGATGGGCGTACGTACTGCGCTTAAAACACGTACCATTTTTAATATTTTAGGCCCGCTTGCTAACCCTGCTGCACCACACGTGCAATTACTGGGTGTTTACGATGAGTCTTTATGTATGCCAATGGCGCAAACACTTAAAACATTAGGCACTAAGCGCGCGATGATAGTGCATGGTTCTGGCACTGACGAAATAGCCCTGCACGGCCCAACTAACGTAGTTGAGCTAAACAATGGCGAAATAACGCAGTACACATTAAACCCAAGCGACTTTGACCTTGCAAACTATTCACTTGAACAACTAGCCGGTGAAGGCCCACAATATAACGCAAATGCAAGCCTTGCTATTTTACAAGGTAAAGGCAGTGATGCGCACAATGCTGCAATCGTGGTCAATGTGGCTGCACTTTTATACCTAAGCGGTAAAGTACAGTCATTAAAAGAAGGCGCACAACAGGTACAAACATTACTAAGTTCAGGCAAAGCCATGAACACATTAAATGCAATTATTGAGGTAAGTCATGGCTAATGTATTAGACAAAATTGTTGCTGATAAAAAACAAGAGCTAATAGAGCGTAAAGCCGCGCGCCCACTAGAGAGCTTTAAACACCTAGCAGTGCCAACCAGCCGCAGCTTTTATAAAGCGTTAGCAAAGCCGGGTACGCAGTTTATTTTAGAATGTAAAAAAGCATCTCCTTCAAAAGGACTAATAAGAGAGCCGTTTGATTTAACCGAGATCACCTCTGTTTATAAAAAATATGCTAGCTGCATGAGCGTACTTACAGATACTAAATACTTTCAAGGTAGCTTTGATTATTTAGAGTTTGTACGTAGCCAAGTAGAGCAACCACTTATTTGTAAAGACTTTTTTATTGATGAGTACCAAGTTTACATGGCACGTATTTATGGCGGCGATGCTATATTACTAATGCTTTCAGTGCTTGATGATGAACAATATAAAGCGCTACATGCAGTTGCCAACTCGCTTAACATGTCGGTATTAACCGAAGTAAGTAACGAAGAAGAAGTGCACCGTGCCCTTGCACTTGATGCGCAAATTATTGGTATTAATAACCGTGACCTTCGCGATTTAAGCACTGATTTAGCCACCACCGAAAAGCTACGTAAACTCATCCCACAAGATAAAGTGGTTATCTCAGAGTCAGGTATTTACACTCATCAAGATGTTAAACGTTTAGCGCCATTATGTGATGGCTTTTTAATTGGCAGTTCTTTAATGGCTGAGCGCGATTTAGAACAAGCCTGCAAAAAAGTGATTTTAGGTGATAACAAAGTGTGCGGTTTAACCCGAGCACAAGACGTACAGGCCGCTTACAACAACGGCGCAGTGTACGGTGGACTCATTTTTTACCCTAAATCGCCTCGTTATGTTGATTTAGATTGTGCGATTGAGCTGAGCCAAAGTGCGCCACTTAAATTTGTCGGTGTTTTTGTTAATGCAAGCCCGCAGCAAGTGGTGCAATACGCGCACGAACTAAAACTTGCCGCAGTACAATTACACGGTCAGGAAAGTGACGATTACATTGCCGCATTACGTACACAGTTACCTAAAGGTTGTGAAATTTGGAAAGCACAGGCAATTAAAGATACATTGCCAACCCCAGCTACGGGCGTAGACCGCCATCTTTATGATACCCACAGCGATACACAAGCCGGTGGTACAGGTAAAGCATTTGATTGGGCAGTACTGCGCGACGCAACAACCCCCTTTATGCTAGCGGGTGGCTTAAATCCAGACAATATAAAAGACGCGCTGTTTCAAGGTGCCCTAGGCCTTGATTTAAATTCAGGCGTTGAAGAATCTGCGGGTAAAAAGTGCCCTATCAAATTACAAAATGCTTTTACAAGCATCAGAAATTATTGAGGTTATAATGCAAAATCCAGCTTATTTTGGCGAGTTTGGCGGTATGTTTGTACCTGAGCTACTTGTCCCTGCGCTTAAGCAGTTAGAGAACGAATTTAACAAAGCACAAAAAGACCCTGAGTTTGAGGCTGAGTTTACAAAATTATTAAACGAGTATGCCGGTCGCCCTACGCCGCTTACATTAACGCGTAATTTAATTAAAAACCCTAAAGTAAAACTTTACCTAAAACGTGAAGATTTACTGCACGGCGGGGCACACAAAACCAACCAAGTACTTGGTCAAGCGTTGCTAACTAAACGTATGGGTAAAAATGAAGTTATTGCCGAAACTGGAGCGGGCCAACATGGCGTGGCAACAGCCCTAGCCTGTGCATTACTTGGCTTAAAATGCCGCATTTATATGGGTGCTAAAGACGTTGAGCGCCAACAGCCTAACGTATTTAGAATGAAATTAATGGGCGCAGAGGTTATTCCGGTAACAGCCGGCTCTGGCACATTAAAGGATGCGGTAAACGAAGCGCTACGTGACTGGTCTGCAAACTACCAAGACGCTCATTACTTACTTGGTACCGCTGCGGGTCCTCATCCATTCCCAACAATTGTACGAGAGTATCAAAAAATCATTGGTGAAGAAGCTAAACAACAAGTACTAAAAGCAGAAGGACGCCTACCAGATGCCGTACTAGCCTGTGTTGGCGGTGGCTCTAATGCCATTGGTATGTTTACTGACTTTATTGACGAGCCAAGTGTAAAACTTATTGGTGTAGAGCCTGCAGGTAAAGGCCTAGATACCCACGAGCACGGCGCTACAATTTGTAAAGGTACTAAAGGTATATTGCACGGTACCTATACGTACATTATGCAAAACGACGATGGCCAAATTGAAGAGTCATACTCAGTATCTGCCGGCCTTGATTACCCTGCAGTTGGACCACAGCACGCGTTTTTACACGAAACAGGCCGTGCTCAATATGTGGGTATTACCGATACAGAAGCGCTTGACGCGTTCCAAGCACTGGCTAAAAACGAAGGCATTATCCCAGCTCTTGAATCAAGCCATGCCCTTGCTTATGCACTTAAATACGCCGAAGAGCAAACAGAAGAAAGCATTTTAGTGGTTAACTTAAGTGGCCGTGGCGATAAAGATTTAACCCACGTACACAGCGTTTTATCACAAGGAGGTCAACTATGAGCCAGTTAAATACAGATCGTTACGGTAAAACCTTTGCTGCACTTAATGAGCAAAAACAAGGCGCATTTGTGCCATTTGTTACCATTGGCGACCCAGGTAAAGAGCAAAGTATTGCCATCATTAAAAGTTTAATTGATGGCGGCGCGGATGCACTGGAGCTAGGTATTCCGTTTTCAGACCCAATCGCCGATGGCCCCGTTATTCAAGCGGCGAATATTCGTGCTCTCGATGTAAACATTAACACGCAAGATTGCTTTGATATTATTAAAGAAATACGCGATTACAATGCAGATATTCCAATTGGCTTATTATTGTATTCAAACCTTGTGTTTAAACGCGGTTTAGAAACATTTTATAAAGATGCTAAAGCGGCGGGCGTAGACTCTATTTTAGTTGCTGATGTACCACTGCATGAGTCTAAAATGTTTAGAAAAGCAGCCGTAGCAAACGGTGTAGACCCAATATTTATTGCCACACCCAATGCCGATGACGATACTCTGCGCCAATGTGCATCTTACGGCCGTGGCTACACGTATTTATTATCGCGTGCGGGTGTTACCGGCACCGATACTAAAGCGCAAATGCCAGCGGGTAACATAGTAACTAAATTAAAAGAATACCATGCAGCCCCTGCTTTATTAGGCTTTGGTATTTCTACGCCCGATGATGTAAAAGCCGCCCTAAATGCCGGTGCAGCTGGTGCTATTTCAGGCTCAGCCGTTGTTAAAATTATTGGAGCCAACCTTAATGATTTAGACGCGATGACAACGCAGTTAAAAGCGTTTGTAGCTGATATGAAAGCGGCCACCGCACTGTAAAAGCTTAAAATTTACGCATTAAAAAAGGGCATTTAAAATGCCCTTTTTTATTAAGCTCTAAACTTAGTGAGCTTGATGCTTACCTTCTAAAATTTCTTCAATAAATTTTGCATTAAATGCTTCTAAATCTGCAGGACTGCGGCTTGTTACTAAACCTTGGTCTACACTCACCTCTTCGTCAACCCAGTTTGCACCAGCATTGATCAAATCACTTTTAATGCTTGGGAATGATGTAACGGTACGGTCGCGTAATTTATTAATTTCGGCAAGTAACCAAGGAGCATGGCAAATAGCTGCGACGGGTTTGTTTTTCTCAGCGCCAAAAAAACCGTCTATAAACGCTTTTGCGTGCTTATCTTGGCGTAACGTATCTGGGTTAAATAAACCACCTGGCAGCATGAGCGCATCGTAATCGCTGGCACTGGCATTTGTAACAAGTTTATCTACGCTTACTTTGTCGCCCCATTTATCTTCATCCCAGCCGGTGATTTCACCCTCTTTTACCGACACAATATCGATATCGGCGCCGGCATTAAGTAAAGCATCACGTGGAGATAATAGCTCACTTTGCTCAAAGCCATCGGTGGCTAAAATAGCAATTTTTTTGCCTTGTAAACGAGTGCTTGTTTGTAATGTAGACATAGAGATCTCCTTATTGCGTTTAATAAATTGTTTCAATCACCCTATTAAAAGCATAACCGATGCCAATTTTAACCTATTGAAAATAATGGATAATATAAATTAAAGCTGTCAAAGCTATGTAAATCATTTAGAGGGTTTGAACAATCTACATAGCTTAATTTAAAGTGCGTATTAAAAACCAGCACACAAGCTTTGCTTACAAGATGAAGTAGTAAGGCATTAACTAAAAACTGGGTATTTATTTTGTAGACGCACCCTATTAGCGGGGTGCGCCGAACTGTAATGTTATGATTAATAGCGCTAACTAAACCTAAAAAGGTAACCGGGCTATTAGCAAGTATTGGTTGCAGGAACTAGTCGCTGGTACTGATCACTGGTACCGGTCAATGCAAGTTGCTATTTAAAGGAGATCTTTTAATGCTTTGGCTGGTTTAAATACGGGTTTGTTAGCGCCTTCTATTTCAATGCTTTCGCCTGTTTGTGGGTTACGGCCAGTGCGCGCTGGGTAGTAGCTTAAAGCAAATGTACCAAATCCATTAATTTGCACTTGGTCGCCTTCAGATAACGATTTAGTAATTACTTTTTGTAAGCTAGTAAGGGCTGCTTGTGTGTCTTTTTTTGTTAGTTCACTGCGTTTTGCTATTTGGGCAACAAGTTGTGCTTTGTTCATTGTAGGCTCCTAAATGCACACTTAATCAGTGTTGGTTAAGCGTGGGAATATGATGATGGATAATTAAAGCCACGCAGGCTAAGGCTTACAGGGCAACAAGTCAACCTTGTAGTTGCCTAGTGTTATGTGGTAAAAACTTCCCTGACTTCTTTTTGTATAATTTAGGTAGTATATGCACGCATTGATTGAATACATCCCGCTAATATTATTTTTTGCGGTATTTAAATTAGTTGATATTTACTGGGCAACAGGCCTTTTAATGGTCACTACGCTTATTCAAGTTGCGTATAGCTACTTTAAGCACGGCCATGTACCTGCCCGCCAATGGCTATTTTTTGCTATTGCAGCGGTGTTTGGCACATTAACCTTAGTACTCCACGATGAGCAGTATATAAAATGGAAAGCCACGTTAATTTATGCCGGCTTAAGCCTTACCTTATTAATTAGCCGCTACGTGCTGAATAAAAATCTTGTTAAAAAGGCCCTTAGCTCAATCCTCGAAAACGCCAACGACTCTAAACAGGCGATTGAAGTACCTGAGCCGGTGTGGAATAAGCTTAACTTAATGTGGGTTGCCATTACCGCAGGTATTGCAGTGCTGAATATTTACATTGCGTATAATTTCTCACTCGATTTTTGGGTTAACTTTAAAGTGTTTGGCTTAATGGCCATTACTTTTGTGAGTATTTTGATCACTATTTTTGCTTTGTATAAATACTTCCCTGATGAAGAAGAACCCGCAAAGTAAAACACCTTCGTCATAAAAATGTCGTCTTTGCTTGATAGCGTGTAAAAAAAATCAATCAGAGACGACCTTGAACGCCAATCAATACCGCTGGTTTGAATTTACCCTAATATTTGTTTTATTGCCTTTAATAGGCTTTACCCTTCGTAGTTACCTAGCTAACTGGCTAATACCCGCACTGATTGTTTTAATGAGTGTGTGCTGCATGTTATTACTGAACGACCCTCACTTTAAGCGATTTAGACTCACAAGCCTGGGGCAGTTTTCTTCGGTAAAGCGACGTTTATTTAGTTTCTTTTTTTTAGGAGCGCTTTTTTCAGGGGTGTTTTACGGCATTATTCACCAAGAAAACTGGTTTAGCATGCCGCTGCACTCATTTTATAACTGGTTACTTTTACTGCTTCTATACCCGCTGCTGTCGGTATTACCACAAGAGCTAATTTTCAGGACCTACTTTTTTCATCGCTATAAACGCATTATGCCAAAAAAAAGAGTGCGTATAGTGGTAAGTGCGACGGTGTTTGCCCTTGCCCATATTGTGTATGCCAATTGGGTGGCTGTAGGCTTAGCATTTTTAGGCGGGCTATTATTTTCGTTTACCTACGCGCAAAGCCGCTCAACCATAGTGTGTGTAATTGAGCATAGCTTATGGGGGTTGTGGATGTTTACACTGGGGATTGGCAGTTCATTAGACTCAGGAGCTATAAGCTAACAAGCTAAGCCGCTATTCTAAACACAAAAAAGCCGCGTTAATACGCGGCTTTTGAAAACTTTCTTTTAGCCTAAAATCCAAATAACTTAAAGGCAAAAAACTTAGTCGCTACTGTGTTTATAAATATGGCTAATAAAATAACCGGAATAAACGTAGAAAGCGAAAAGTTAACGTATTTCTCCATAAAGCTACCGGCGTAATTTGGTGAGCCTTGGCTTAGCTCATCTGTTAGGCGCGCTTTTTTCCAGCGATACATAACAAATAAACACACCATTAAACCATTCAGTGGCAATATAGTGTCGTAAAATACATCATAAACAATATCAAAAAAGCTTTTATTACCGCTGCCGTAACTAGTAAACGACGTTAAGCTATCAACCATACCAAAAGACATAGTACACAATATAGTTAATACACCGGTGGCTAGCGTTAAAATACCTAAAGCTTTTTTACGGCTGATCCCTTTGCGGTCGCTAAGGGTCGCTGTAGGTACTTCTACAATTGATACAAGCGAAGTAATCGCTGCAAAAAACACTAATAAAAAGAACGAAAACGCCACTGCAGACGCGCCAAAGTAACCAATATCATTTTGAAGTGCTAATAAAATTTTAGGTAAGTATACAAATATCATCGATACAGACGAGTCAGAAAGTGCGGCTGGGTCGGTATTTGGATCAAAACTAAATATTGCCGGTAACACCATTAAACCGGCAACAAATGCCACTAATGAGTCGGTAATAGCTACCATTTTAGCACTGCCAACAATGTCATCTTTTTTAGATATGTAAGAGGCGTACGTCATTAAAATACCCATACCAAGCGATAGTGAGAAAAACGCTTGGCTTAGTGCACCATTAAGCACGCTGGCGCTCATTTTAGAAAAATCAGGAATAACATAATATTTAACACCAGCCATGGCGTTATCAAGCGTTAATACATACGCTACAAGGGCAAGCAACATAACAAATAAAGCCGGCATTAAAAACTTAGCGGCTTTTTCTATGCCTTGTTTAACCCCACCCAATAAAATAAGGTTAACAATAATAACGACCACAGCCATGTAGCCAAAAACGGTGTAGCTATTTATAAAGCTGCCAAAATGGCTCGGATCTGCCAATGCATCTAAATTACCCATGGCGGTTTGGCTTAAGTAACCAAAAATCCACACGGTAATAACCATGTAAAATACGGCAATCATAAACGGCGTTAATACAGCCAAAAAGCCTGCAAACTTCCATTTTTTGTCGTTATTTGCCAGCGCTTTGTACGAACCAAGTGGATCTTTTTGCGCGTTACGACCCATGGCCATTTCAGCCATCATTACTGGTAAACAAATAAAAGCAACAAACAAAGCGTATACAAGTAAAAATGCACCACCACCATTTTTAGTTGCCGACACAGGAAAACCTACTAAGTTGCCAATACCCACTGCCGAACCTGCTGCAGCCAGTATAAAGCCAAGACGGGAGCTAAAATGCTCTCTATTATTGCTCATGTATTAACCTTGTTATTTTTAAGTTATTCAAGCGACTCTACCAGTGTTGTGCCGCGCTTTTCAAGCAATTACACACTAAAAATAATTAATAACTGTAAACCTAGCTTTAACGGTAATTTGTTCACCAACTATCAACGTTGTGCTAGTATTTGCGTTATTAAACTTAACATTTTTTTGAGAATTACTATGTTGTACATGATTTATTCAACCGACGTTGAAAACAGCTTACCGCTTAGAAAAGAAGCCCGTCCCGCCCACTTAGCACGTTTAAGCGAACTTGACTCTCAAAACCGTTTATTTGTTGCCGGCCCACTGCCAGCAATCGACAGTGAAGATCCGCAAGATGCTGGATTTACAGGCTCATTAGTCATTGCCGAATTTGATTCACTTGAAAAAGCACGTGAATGGGCAGCAGCTGATCCATACGTTGCAGCCGGCGTTTACGCAAACACCGTTGTAAAACCATATAAAAAAGTATTACCAGCGTAACGAACACCCTGAATTTAAAACGTTATTTAATTCAGGGTTGGTTCACTGCTAATTAATTAAGCTGGCGAACGTAAAAGCGCATATTGGACGTTTTTACTTGAGTTTTAGTAGCTTAGTTAATTAGAATAGCTGGGTTTGATCTAGGAGTTCCCGTCATGCGTGTATTATTAACCCTTGGTTTAATTGCCTGTATTAGCGTCAGTGGCGCCGTACACGCAAGTACGACTGTTACCAAAGCAGTTAAAAAAACTGAGATCAGCAAAAAGAAAGCCGTAATACTTGCAAAAGAAGAAACTGACGGTAAAACCTTAAAAATTACAGAACAAGCAAAATTTTATACTGTACGTATACTCAAATCTGACGGCCACGTCGTTGATTTACATATAAATAAAAAAACCGGCGAAGTGAAAAAGGATTAGCAAATGCGAATTTTAGTTATAGAAGATGATTTACACTTAGCAGACAACCTACGTAATGCTTTAGAGAAAGAACGTTACAGTGTTGATTTATGTCACGATGGCGAAGCTGGCCTATTCCATATTACAGAATACCCGCTAGATATGGCGGTGGTTGATTTAGGCTTACCAAAAATTGACGGTATTGAGCTAATCAATAAAGCACGTGCACAAGGCGTGACGATCCCTATTTTAATCTTAACGGCGCGCGACCGCTGGCAAGACAAAGTTGAAGGCCTAGATGCAGGTGCCGACGACTACTTAACCAAGCCGTTTCATGTTGAAGAATTAATTGCGCGTTGTAACGCACTTATTCGCCGCAGTGCTGGTAAAGCAAACCCTGAAATGACAGCGGGTCCAATTAAAATTCATACTCGCTCACAACAAGTTTGGGTTAACGACAAAGAACTTAGCCTTACGGCTTATGAGTACAAAGTACTTGAGTATTTAATGGTTAACCCGCAAAAAGTAATTTCTAAATCAGAACTTACTGAGCACATTTACGACCAAGATTTCGATCTTGATTCTAACGTTATCGAAGTATTTGTACTTCGTCTGCGTAAAAAATTAGACCCTGAAGGCACATTAAACCCAGTAGAAACACTACGTGGGCGTGGTTACAGGCTTAAAAGTCAGTGGTAGCATCGCAAATATCGCTTAAAATAAGGCAAGGATTTATCCTTGTCTTTGTTTTATTGGTGGCACTGCCTATTTTGTTTTACTCGATTGGTAAAGCGTATTACGCCTCATTAGTCGAAACCACCGAAAAAAATCTAGAAGCCCACTTATACTCCCTTATTTCTGAAGTCGACTTTACTGAGCGCGGCATTATTATGCCCAGCACAATTTTAACGCCTGAGCTTAATAACTTAAATTCAGATACCTACGCAATGATTTACCGCGATGATGTACCTGTGTGGCACTCAGAGTCGGCTGTAAACGTAAACTTTAAACCCGAGTACATAGAGCCTAAAGCAGGTGCGGCCGACTTTAGACGTGTGGTTTACAACAATGCGGTTTACTGGCAATTAAGCCTAACGGTCATTTTAAATAATATTGACCAATCTGAGCAGGCACGTTTTATATTACTCAAACGAAACGATGCATTGCTGAGGTTAATGGATGGCTTTAAACAAACCTTAGTCGATTGGATGTTTATAATGGGTATTGCGATTGCCGGTTTAATGGCAATTGGATTTATTTGGAGCGGCCGGCCGTTACAACGTCTTGATAAAGAAATAAAAGCCATTGAGTCGGGCGATATTCAAGAAATTAAAGGCTTATACCCTGTAGAGCTACAAACAATTAAATCAGACCTAAACTTATTACTAGAGTCGCAGCAACGTCAAAAAGAGCGCTACAGAGCCTCTTTAAGTGACCTAGCACATGCATTAAAAACGCCCCTTGCGGTATTAAAATCAAGCCCGCTTGCTAATGATGCCGATGCCCAAGAGCAACTTGATAGAATAAATGTGATGATCGAGCATCAGTTAAAGCGCGCAGCTACTGGCGCCTCAGACACATGGAAAAAACAAACCCCAGTTAAACCTGTGGTTGATTCTATTTTAAGTGCAATGGCCAAGGTATACCGCGATAAAGACATTATATTTAATTGCACCGTGACCGATAAAGATTACTTTTTAGGTGACCAAACAGATTTAATGGAGTTACTGGGTAATTTAATTGATAACGCTTGTAAAGCGTGTCGCTCGCAAGTAGAAATACAGGTCATTCAAAGTAAAACACTGTGCATAGGCATTAGTGACGATGGACCCGGTGTACCCGAGGATAAACGCGAGTCTTTATTAACCCGTGGTACCCGCCTTGATACTTACGAAAGCGGCCACGGTGTTGGCATGGCGATAGTCTCTGACTTAGTTAAATCTTATAACGGTCACTTAACGATTAATAAGTCGGACACCTTGGGCGGCGCACAATTTATTTTAGAGTTTAATTACAATGATAAAAAATAGCCTTTTAATTACACTTGCGAGCCTATTAGCACTCAGTGCTAATGTCAGTGCGCAAGCACAGTGTACGCTTGAGCAAAACGCAACGCCAAGCCAAACTAAACGCTATACGCAGTGTTTAGACACCCAAATAAATCAGGCTAAATACAATCAGGGTACTTGGGTTCAAAAACGTAAATATGAACTCACTAAATTAGAAGAGCAAAGCGGAAATACGCAAATACTGATGTTGTTTAAGCGCAGCGTCGACAACCACCAAAAGTATATTGAAGCAAGCTGCCAATGGCGCTATATATTAAAACTGCCAAATGCCAGCCAAGCTGCTATTGATTACAAATTATGTGAACTTGCACTTATTGAACAGTTTACTCAAGTGCTTAAAAAGCCACTTTAAACGGGGATTAACACCCATAAAAAAAGCGATTAATACTGTGTATTAATCGCTTTTTTTGTATCAATTATTTAATCAAATACGCAATTTTAAGCTATGAAAACCAATTGATATTATTTATCGTCTATCGACTCACCCGTACCAAGTAGCGTGGCAACCCAGCGCCCTTCATCACTTGCCTCTAGGGCTATTTTAACAATCATGGTAAGCGGTACCGATAGCAACATGCCTACAGTGCCTAATAACCAACCCCAAAATATTAACGACAAAAACACCACCAAGGTAGAAAGCCCAAGCCCTTTACCCATAAATTTAGGCTCTACAATGTTACCCATTACCGTATTAATAATTAAATACCCTGCACCTACAAGCCCGGCTGTTAATGGTCCTTGTGTGATCAGTGCTAACAATACAGCCGGTACTGCAGCAATAATAGAACCTATATTAGGAATATAATTAAACATAAAGGCCAACACGCCCCACAGCACAAAGTAGTCAACATCTAAAATCCATAAATAAAATGCTGCAATAATACCGGTGGCTAAACTCACTAATGTTTTAATTGCCAAATACGAATTAATAGAAACCAAAAAGCGGTCAATTTGCTCCATTTTTCTATCTGGGTCGGCAAGTGCCATATGAATTTTTTTGCTTAATGCTGGCCCTTCAAAAAGCATAAACACCACAGTTAAAATTATTAAAAACATGTTTGCCATTACGCCACCTAAGCCGGTAAGCATATTCGTGGCTACATCGACCATTTTACCTGGGTCAAACATAGAGAGAATTTGATCTCTATCGATTAAGATATTGTATTGCGATGCAAGATCGACCAGCCAAACAAACTCTTCTTGTAACTGGGCTTTATATTCAGGAAGTTGCTGAGAAAAGTCGTTAACTGATTGTCCTACAAGGCCGCCTAAGCTTACACCTAAGCCCACAATGATAAGCACCACAATAACAATAGAAACCCCTTTAGGGATCCGATAGCGACCAAAAAATGTGATCAGCGGGTTGCATACAATGGCAATAAACGCCGCCAAAATAAAGGGAATAATAATAACACTTGCGGCCTTAATACCGGCTAATACAACCACCAGGGCTGCAAATATTATTAAGCTTTTATTTACGCCAGTTAAACTTGCCAACGCGCCAATCCTTTTCTTATGAAATTCGCTTTAGTGTAAGGCAAAAACTAATTAAATGAAATATTTACAAAGTGATCGTTGTTTTTTAGTTAACGTAATAATTTGCATTAAGATAGTTTAAATAGTATACATTTTAAACAAATCGTACACTTAAAATTGGTAAGATTTTTATGCATATTTTTTTTACAGGCGCTACAGGCCTAATAGGTAAACACTTAACGCCTTTTTTGCTACATCATCATAAAGTAACCGTACTGAGCCGAAATAAAACCAAAGCCCATATATTGCTTGGTCATAATATTGATGTAGTAAGCACGGTTGATGAGGTTAATTTTAACCATGTTGATACCGTGATTAATTTAGCCGGCGAACCTATCGTCAACAAACGCTGGACGCAAGCACAAAAACAAACAATTAAAAACAGCAGAATAAACCTTACCACGCAAATCAGCGATGCTATTTTAAATTGCAGCACGCCCCCTGCTACATTTATATCTGGCAGTGCCATTGGCTATTATGGCCGCCAAGGCGATACTCCTGTAGATGAAGACACCGACGATGTAAATGATGAATTTAGCCATCAGCTATGCAAAGAGTGGGAGCATGCGGCACTAAAAGCGCAAAGTGATAAAACACGAGTGTGCTTATTACGCACGGGAATTGTACTTAGCAAAAACGGCGGCGCTTTAAGTAAAATGCTACCTGCGTTTAAATTTTTTGCAGGTGGCCCCATTGGTGATGGGGAGCAAGGTATGTCGTGGATTCATATTGATGACATGATTCAACTGATTTTATTTATTATAAAACACACGTCGCTTTGCGGGCCAATTAACGCCACTGCACCCACCCCTGTTAGTAATAAAGTATTTAGCAAAAGTTTAGGTAAAGCATTGTCTCGCCCTGCGGCCCTAACCATGCCAAGCCCTGTGTTAAAGGTGTTAATGGGTGAAATGTCTGATTTGCTCACTACTGGGCAATATGTAATACCCAAAAAAGCGTTAGCGCATAATTACCGTTTTCATTTTACGGATATAGATTCGGCTCTGAGAAGTTTAATAAAGTAGGTGTATTCAGCATAGATACACCTACTAAAGGTTATAAAAATACTACTTTAAGCTAGGTTACTGTAATTAATATAAGCTTTAGTATCTAGTCTCCATTAAAATAGTCGTTTTATAATAAAAGAACCTTTCTATGCTGCACTTACCAACCGTTATTAGCCTTTCTTTTATTTTAAACCTTATAATTGGGCTGTATTTTATCTCTATTTATCAATATAAAAAACAAACTAGTTTTTTATATTTTGGCCTAGCTTGTACCACCTTTACATTCGCCATACTATGCGCAAGCTTACGCGTGATCATTGCATGGCCGTTTATTACCCATTACTTTGCCAGTTTATTTATTATTGCTTGCCCACTTTTTTTAATTATGGGATTAAAAGCACTCAGCCCTTTAAATAAAAGCATATGCAAGCAAGTTAGCTATTTACTCATCGTGGCTGCGGTTTTTTTGCTCGTAGTTTACAACACCGCTGTAGAGCAAGTATTGGTTAGTTTAACTGTGGCAGGGTTATTTTTGTATGCCTCGTATATTGTTTTAAGCACCCGCTTTATAGCAAAATTACAGCAACGTATGCTACTGCTTTGCCTATTACTGCATGCACTCGTTATGCTAATACAAGGAGTTTTATTACTGTTGCCATTTTTTACTGCGCTCAACTTTAATTTTGCCTCTGTTTTGCAATTTACTTTGGCTGTACACTTAATACTTGCCACTAGCGCCGCCCTATTGCTGCCTTTTTTAGTGTTTGCCAATACAGAGCATACGCTCAACTCCCTTGCTAATCGCGACCCATTAACCCAGCTATTAAATAAACGCGGTTTAAATGCAGTGGCCAATACGTTATTTAATAAAAATAATGCCGAGCATCCCCTTAGCATTATTATGGTCGATATAGACTTTTTTAAGCGCGTTAACGATGAATACGGACACGATGCAGGTGATGAGGCAATTAAATGGGTTTCGCAACATATTGCCGCGCTTTTTTCTAACAGCGCAGTAACCGCGCGTGTTGGCGGCGAAGAGTTTGCAATTTTACTTAACCACTGCACTTTAAATGAGGCACAGTGCGCGGCAAACACCCTCAGAAAAAACATTAAAAACAATCCCTTTAGCTATTACGGCAACACCATTTATTTAAGAATAAGCGCAGGAGTGGCATGCAGCGATACTCAAACAAGCTCTTTTAAATCGCTACTTAGTGCGGCAGATAAGCGCTTGTATATTGCTAAAACTACAGGACGCGACAAAGTTATATATGAATCTGCACAAAACCCTTTTATAAGTAACAAACAGCTTTGCACATAAAAAAGCCCTTCAATTGAAGGGCTTTGACATACACACTAAAACAAAATGATTACTGACATTTAAGCCCAGCAGAGTCTGCCTTATTAGGCACAAACTGAATGTTTGCTACCGACACTGAGGTTTTACTGCTTGCATGTAAACTAAACGGGCTTGTAAGGCTAGCAAAGTCTACGCCTTGGTTAGCAAAACAACGTAAGTCTACCGACACCGACTGCCATTTATTTTTGATTGATTGATCAACCATTTTACTCAAGGCAATCGCACCACCACACTCACCTGAACAAGTCATAGCAAGGTTTACGTCATCGGTTAGTGGCTCATTGAGTTTAATATCAAAACTAATAACGCCATTAGCCTCTAAATACGTAATGGTATCTTCTGCAAAGCTTGTGACTATTTCAGCACTTGCCTTTTGCTCGCCACTAAAATTAAATTGGCGCGCGTCTTCTTGAACTGTTTTATCCTCAGTACGGTATTTAAGTGCACCTAGTTGATGAGTACTGCTTGATACATCTAATAGCTCATCGCCAGATTTAAGTAATAAACGCCACGGAGCAACCGGTGCGCCAACTAAAATATCCATACTAGTGAGTGCTGAGTTATCTAATTTAGAGTCTTCGTCTAAATTATCAGCCAATACATTTTTATCGCCATAAGTTAAACCAAAGCCGTACGGTAATAATGGGCTGTAATCGTCATCGCCTTTATTAACCGTTGCTTGTACTGCTGTTTTAGGCCATGAAAACGAAAGCTTGCCGCTAAAGTCATGTTGAATACTGCCATCTTTGGCTTTTAAAATAACATCGGCAATACCGCCGCCCTCTGTACCTGGCAGCCATGCTGCAACAAATGCATCTGAGGCATTTAATTCACTGTTAACCCACATAGGGCGACCCGAAATAAATACCGATACAACCGTAATACCCTGCTCTTTTAACGACTTTAATAACGCGAGCGATTTTTTATTACCACGCTCAAATTCAAGGTTATCTCTATCGCCATGGCCTTCTGCATAAGGCTCTTCACCAAATACCACAACGGCTACATCTGGGCGCTGATCATATGAGCCATCCACGCTTAAAATGGCACGACCACCCGCCTCAGTAATGTGTTTTTCAAGACCCGCGTAAATAGACGTGGCACCAGGAAAATCAGCATTTTTGTTATTCGTCCCTTGCCAAGTAATACTCCAGCCACCCGACTGCTTACCTATGTTATCGGCTCCATCGCCGGCAATAAGTACAGTTTGGTTTGCATCAAGAGGCAAAATATTGTTTTTGTTTTTAAGTAAAACAAGTGATTCGCGTACTGCTTGACGCGCAACTTCGCGGTGCTGCTGCGCACCAATTAGCTCAGTTTTACCCGAAAACTGACGCTTAGCTGGGCTTGGTTTATCAAATAAACCGGCACGCAATTTAACGCGTAAAATTCTACTTACTGCATCATCAATGCGCGACATGCTGACTTCGCCAGCTTTCACTTGCGCTATGGTGTTTTCGTACAGCGGCTTCCAAGCGCCCGTTGGCACCATAAAAATATCAAGTCCCGCGTTAACAGCCTGTGCACAGCTTTCGTTTGTACAGCCTTCAATTTGGCCGTGGCCGTTCCAATCACCTACAACAAAGCCATCAAAGCCCATGCGGGTTTTAAGCACATCGGTTAACAGGTATTTATTGCCGTGGTTTTTAACCCCATGCCAGCTATTAAACGATGCCATAACCGACTGACTTCCCGCCGATAAGCCGCCTACATAACCTTGGGCATGTATATCAAACAAATCTTGCTCACTGTCGATATTATTACCTTGGTCATCGCCATCGACTGTGCCGCCATCACCTAAAAAGTGCTTAACGGTACTAATAACACGTTTATCACTTAAAAAGTCGCCATCGGCCTTGCCCTGTAAACCATTTACAATTGCGGCAGAATAATCGCGTACAATGCGAGGGTCTTCTGAATAACCTTCATAGGTTCTGCCCCAGCGGTCATCGCGCACAACTGCCACTGTAGGTGCAAATACCCAATCAATACCCGTTGCCATTACTTCAACCGCAGTGATAGCTGCTATTTGCTCAATCAATGCAGGGTTGTTTGCCGCTCCTAAACCAATATTATGCGGAAATAAGGTCGCGCCAATTACATTATTGTGACCATGCACCGCATCGGTGCCCCACATTGTGGGTATTTTACTGCCATCGATAGAGTCATCTACCGACGCCTGATAAAAATCTTCAGCCAATTTTACCCAATCCATTGGTGTTGCGTGTTTATCACCATTAGGAAACGCACCGCCCCCGTTTAGGTATGAGCCAAAGCCATATTTGCGCATGTCTTCAACGGTAATATCACGAATTTCTGGTTGAATCATTTGAGCTACTTTTTGCTCAAGTGTCATCGTTTTTAAATAATCGGCTATTTTAGCTTCAATTTCTGGGTCTTGTTTTACGGCAATATTAAGTTTTGGCCAAATTTTCTCTGTTTTAGACAACGCATTATTAGCTTCAGGAGTGGTTGTCGCGTCATTTGAACAAGCCGCTAAAATGCCTACTGATGCAATTAATGAGGCACGTGCTATTTTATTAAGTGAAAAAGGGGTTTTCATTATAGAGTCTCCTGAGCTTGAACTGGTTTGCTTCCGCTTAAACCATAAAACGCGATAAATAAGTAACAAAAAATAGGTAAAACATACGAAAGTTGAACACCCACGCTATCAGCAAGTGCACCTTGTAAAAGAGGCACTATTGCCCCCCCTACAATCGCCAAGCACAAAATACCAGAGCCTTGTGCGGTATGCTTACCAAGGCCATTTAACGCTAAACTAAAAATAGTTGGGAACATAATAGAATTGAATAAACCAACCAGTAGTATTGACCACATTGCTAATTGACCCGACGTGCTCATGGCAGTAACCACCAAAATAATAGCCATACTTGCGTTAAAGCCAAGTACTTTACCAGCGGGTAGTTTTTGCATTACCGCTGCACCAATAAAACGCCCCACCATAGCTCCACCAAAATAATATGTGATGTAGTGAGCGGCAACATGCTCTTTTAAACCGGCAATATTTTCTTGGGCTAAAAAGCTAACTAAAAAACTGCCAATCGCAACCTCTGCACCTACATACATAAATATACCCACAGCACCGAGTGTTAGGTGGCGGTATTGCCATGCACTACCTTCAATTGTCTCTGACTTTTCAGCGGCTTCTTTTTGCTCATTCATTATGTCTGGCAATTTAAGCCACGCAAAAATACCGGCTAATAAAATAAGCATGCCTGCTAATAGTAAATAAGGAAGTTGTACCGATTCTGCATTTTGTGCCGGTGTTAAAAACGCTTCAGAGGCAGAGTCAAGAATCAAAAATGCACCAAATGTAGGGGCAACCGTCGTGCCTAGCGCATTAAATGCTTGCGTTAAGGTAAGGCGAGAAGACGCTGTTTTAGGGGCGCCCAATAAGCTTACATAAGGGTTTGCAGAAACCTGCAACAAGGTAATACCGCTTGCCAGTACAAATAAAGCAAACAGAAATACCGGGTAATTGTGTAGCGCCGCGGCTGGGTAAAAAAGTACACAACCACATGCCGCTATAAGTAACCCCACTACAATGCCTTTTTTATACCCTAATTTTTTAACTATATAGCCACTTGGCAGTGACATTAAAAAATAAGCCCCAAAAAAACAAAACTGAACCAGCATTGCCTGAACATAAGTTAGGTTAAACACCGCTTTTAAATGCGGGATTAAAATATCGTTTAAGCAGGTAATAAATCCCCACATAAAAAATAAAGTAGTTAAAGAAGTTAATGCAAAACCATAGTTTTTATCTTGGTAGTTTTGCGACTGTGTGTGTGTCGTCAGTGGTGCTGAACTGGCCATGGGCTCTCCGCAATTTATTATTATAAATTAATGCAAAAGTCGTTATTAAAAATTGCCGTGTAACCCAGCAACATTAAAGAGTTGACCTTCGTATCAATTAACACTAATCTAAAAATGTAAGCGCTTTCACGTGTAATTAAATACGAACATGTAACATATTTCAACAAGTTTTATTTTTTTATAAACGCGCCCTTACGCTTCATCGCAGTAAATACAGTGGCTATTTATGCATTTAAGGTTTAAAAAGGTTTGTTACTAATGACAAAATTATCGTTACCATCTCATTCACCTCTATTAACAAAAAACTTTGTTTATGGTGTGGCTACGGCATCATTTCAAATTGAAGGCGGGTATGAGCATCGCCTGCCCTGTATATGGGATACCTTTTGCGATACACCCAACAAAATAGCCGACAGCTCAAATGGGCATGTTGCCTGCGATCATTACAATCAGTGGCAAAACGATATTGAATTAATAGACTCGCTTGGCGTAGATGCATATAGACTTTCTATCTCTTGGCCGCGCGTTATTACCTTATCGGGCGAGCTAAACCCTGAGGGCGTAAAGTTTTATACTAATATTCTTGATGAGCTTAATAAGCGCAACATTAAAGCGTTTGTAACGCTATATCACTGGGATTTACCTCAACATTTAGAAGATAAAGGCGGCTGGTTAAATCGCGATACAGCTTATGAATTTGCTCGGTATGTAAAGCTTATTAGCCAAGCATTTGGCGAGCGGGTATTTTCGTACGCGACCCTAAATGAGCCATTTTGCAGTGCCTTTTTAGGCTACGAAGTAGGCATACATGCCCCAGGTTTAGTGGGCAAAGAGTACGGTAAAAAAGCAGCGCACCATTTATTGCTTGCCCATGGTTTGGCAATGGATGTGTTAAAACACACCTCGCCTAATACTCAAAATGGTATTGTGCTTAATTTTACACCTTGCTACCCATTAACGCAGTCAGCAGAGGATATAAATGCAGCTCGCTACGCCGATGATTACTTAAATCAATGGTATATGAAACCAATAATGGATGGCCAATACCCCGAAATTATAAAACAGCTTCCTAGCAATCAGCAGCCTGAAATCCACCCTGGCGATATGGACATAATTTCACAATCTATTGATTACTTAGGCATTAATTTTTATACGCGCCAAGTATACAAAGCGCACCCTAGCGATATATACGAGCCACTTGCACCACAAGGGCCTTTAACCGACATGGGCTGGGAAATTTACCCGCAGTCGTTTACCGACTTACTTGTAACGCTTAATAACACCTACACCTTACCGCCTATTTATATTACCGAGAACGGCGCGGCTATGCCCGACACCATTAAAAATGGCGAGGTAAACGATGTAGATCGCCTAAACTATTATCATAGCCACTTAAATGCCGTGCACGATGCCACAGCGCAAGGGGTTAATATTATTGGTTACTTTGCGTGGAGCTTAATGGATAATTTTGAATGGGCTGAGGGCTACTTAAAACGCTTTGGTATTGTTTACGTTGATTATAAAACTCAGCAACGTACTATAAAAGCCAGTGGCCAAGCTTATAAAAGCTTGATACAAAGCCGTAAATAGTCAATAAAAGCTATTCGATTAATCGCATAAATAAAAATCAAAAAGCGAGAACCTAACATCATGATAAGTGTAAAAGAAAAAATAGCCTATGGCCTTGGCGATACGGCAAGTAATATTATTTTTCAAACAGTTATGATGTTTTTAATGCTTTACTACACAGATGTAGTAGGGCTTTCTCCAGCGGTGGTAGGCACCATGTTTTTAGTGGTTAGGTTGTTTGATGCCATCACCGACCCAGTGATGGGCAACTTAGCCGATAAAACCCAGTCGCGCTTTGGCCATTTTAGGCCCTATTTGTTGTGGCTTGCCCTGCCCTTTGCGCTTATTAGTATTTTAGCTTTTACCACGCCAGAGCTTGAAGGCACTGATAAAATTATTTACGCCTTTACTACCTACACCTTGCTTATGGTGGCGTATACCGCCATAAATATTCCTTATTGCGCATTAGGTGGCGTGCTCACTAACGATGTAAAAGAGCGTGTTAGCGTGCAATCGTATCGTTTTGTGTTTGGTATGTTAGGCGGCGTTATTGTTGCGGGCTGTACAATGCCAATGGTTGAATACTTTGGCCAAGGCGATAACGCCAAAGGCTACCAATACACCATGACGGCAATGAGCTTGCTTGGCTTAGTGTTATTTTTACTGTGTTTTTTTGGTACCAAAGAGCGCGTAGAGCAACCGCCTGAGCAAAACCTGTCGTTGTTTAAAAGTTTAAAAACCTTGATTAAAAACGATCAATGGCGAGTCCTGTGCGCTGCCGCGCTATTTTTACTCACTGGCCAAGTATTACGTTTAACCTTAGGGGTTTATTACGTTAAATACTATTTAGGGCAAGAAGATTTAATTACCTCCTTTATGACCCTAGGAGTGGTTGCCAGTATGGTTGGGTGTGCGTGTGCTCAGCCGTTGGCTAAGCGATTTTGTAAAATAAAAGCCTATATTAGTTTGCAGTTAATCGCTGCGGGCATATGTATTGCGAGCTATTTTATCTCCCCTGATAACATTACCTTGGCATTTGCCGCCTTTATTCTGTGGAAGTTTTTTTTAGATATGGCCACCCCGCTACTATGGGCAAAAATGGCCGACACCATAGACTACGGACACCACAAAACTGGGGTAAGAATTACTGGCCTTGTGTATTCGGGCGTTATATTTTTTATAAAAATGGGTGTGGCGTTAGGCGGTGCAATTGCAGGCTGGCTTCTCTCTTTTTATAATTACCAGGCGCAAACAACGCAGAGCCTTGATACGCAGCAGGGTATTTTATTATCGTTTACTATTATACCGGCGTTTGGTTCTTTGTTTGTTGCATTTATTATGCGTAAATACACGCTCAATAACGTACAGTTAGCCTCTATACAGGCATCGCTAAAAACTAGTGCTAGTTAACATTTGGTGGGTACGGTATTATTTGCCCGCCAAAATAAAGGATATAAGTGAGTTAACAATAACATGGCCACAATTTATGAAGTGTCGGAGCTTGCTGGCGTATCGTTAGCTACAGTGTCACGGGTAATGAATAAAAACACCCGCGTAAGTGAAAAAACCACTAAAAAAGTACTCGATGCAATGCAGCAGCTGGGCTATAAGCCCAATTCTATTGCGCAATCGCTTGCCTCAAACAGAACCAACAGCGTGGGTATTTTGGTATCAGAGCTTCATGGTCCTTTCTTTGCTCAAATGATGGCAGGCATAGAGTCAGCCCTGCGCGCCGCGGGTAAGCACGTTATTATTACCACCGGTCACAGTGAAGACGATAAAGAAAAAGACGGCATTGAATTTTTAATTAGCCGCAAATGCGATGCGCTAATTTTACATGTAGAGTCAGTCAGTGATGACTACTTAATTGAGCTAAGTAAAGGTAAAACCCCTATTTACCTTATTAACCGATACGTACATTCACTTGAAAGTAACTGCATTAGCCTAGATAACGAACTCGGCGGCTACTTAGCCAGTAAATCTATTGTTGAACAAGGCCACACAAATATAGCTTATATCGCGGGGCCGCAAGTTAAAGCCGATGCCAGAAACCGTTTAAAAGGGCATAAAAAAGCGCTGCACGAAAAAAACATTCCCTTTAATGAGGCGCTGTTTTACGAAGGTGATTTTAACGAAATTGGCGGCAGCAAAGGCCTTGAAAAACTACTCAACACGCGTATTCCGTTTAGTGCTTTAGTGTGTGCCAACGATGAAATGGCATCAGGTGCTATGAAATACGCCCGAGAGCATGGCTTTAATTTACCAAACGATTTGTCGGTTATTGGCTTTGATAACGTTATATTTGCCAATTATCTTTACCCTACACTTACCACCATAGATAACCCAGTAGAAGAAATGGGTGAAATGGCTGCAAAAATGGTGCTACAAGATGTGTATCAGTATAAAAACTTACACATAAACCGCGTGTTTGAACCCACCCTTATAAAACGTGACTCAACACAAGCACTGCCAAAATAACGCATAAAAAAACGGCGCTATATTAAGCGCCGTTTTTATTAAACCCTGCAACTTATTTTGCTATCCAGGGAGTTACTTTAACTACGTTTTCTATACCACCGAGCAGATTTACGTCATCTTCCCAGTTATCCTGTACTGCAAAGTAGCAGATTAATTTTTCGCACTGTATATGTGGGTTATTAAAGGTTACAGGCTCTTTAAATGTTACAGCAACGCCTTTTTGCTCTGGCAATAAAAACCACATAAGCTTACTAACAAAAAAGCCCGATAAATCTGTTAAAAGTTCATCTAACTCGTTATTAATTGTGTACAACGAATCTTTAGTTAAGCTAAGCCCTTCAAATTCGCTGGCCTCAATTTGCAATTTTAACTGACAATCGTGATCAGGGTTTTGTGGCTCTACAACAATAACGGCTTTATCCGTATCGAGCTGCTTATCAAACGGTAAAAGTAACTGTGCTTTATCGGTAAAATTAAGCGGGTATTCGTTATTTTCAGTTAAAATTGTGCCGCTTTTAATAGCGCATGCCTCGTTTGTGGCAATATCGCTAATGTAAAAGTTAACTCGTGCATACTGAAAGTCGCCCTTGTTAACCACTTTTAATCTATCGTAAAAGCCATCGTACGACATAACAAACTCTTTGGCATTGACGGTACTTGCCGCCAAACTTAATAAAATGAGTATGGCGTTAATATTTATGAGTCGTTTTTTATTCATCAAAGTAAGCTCTGTTTTGGTTAATCATGGTGTTTAGCTCTTCTATGTAGGCCTCGCCGCGCTCTGAGTACGACATTAAACCATGCGTTAGTGCCGTTGCCGCAATGGGCTTTTGCTGTTGTCGTAAATCTTCGCGTATCAGGCGTAAATCTTTGTAGGCATTATGCGTGTTTATATTTCTAAAATACGAGCTTACTGCCGCGCGTACCGACTTAAATGCAGCAACTTCGTGCGCCGCTCCACTATTGCGGCGTCTTGGCACCATACCGCAGCCTTTTGAATAACACCATTGGCCAAAAAAGTTAAGCCCTATGCGTGCAAAGCGCGATGTACCCCACGCCGACTCATTCGCCGCTTGCATTAGCGCAAGTTCTTTAGGAATAATATCAACACGGCGCAGCGCTTGGCTTAAAATTAGGGTGTTTACTGTTTCAGGTAAGCCATAGGCTTTTAAAATATTAACGATGTCGCGCTGTTGTTTTTGCTCGAGCGGTTCGTTGTATTCAAGCATCATACGCGCAATTTCTAACTTAGCGCGTTGCTGTAATATTTTTTTATTTTCAGCCTCAACATGTGGGCGAATAAAATCAAAAAATGCCTGTTTTTTCTCTTTTACATCAGTAAATTCAGAAAATTTAGGCAAGGTAACATTGTGCAGGGGTTTTTCTTTTTTCTTTACTTTTTTAGGTTGTTCACCTGTGGTTTGTTCTTCAACCTCTTGCTCATTACTTTGCATAAACGGATATGCAAGCGCCCATAAAAAAAATACGCTTAGTAACAGCTTTAAAATGGTTTTTAGCATGTAGTCTCTCTTTCAAACAACAATTATGCATGGGTAATACACACACATACGAAACCCCATTATACCTAAGCCACTATATAAACGCGAATAACACCCTGTGTGTAACCCTTTAAGGGCCACGCTTTGCTAAAAAATGCTAAAGTGGCTGCTTGCGATAAATATATTATCCACCAGCTAAGGTTATGTACTTGTTCATTCGCAATTTATTAGGGCATGGGTATACTGAGCTTATACCGTGTATAACAACGTTTTGTGAGTAAGCAGTATGGATAAGCAATGGCAAAGCCGAATAATAGAACAGTATAAAAATCGCCCTAATGATAATCGCTCCCCCTGGCAGGTAGACCGCTCTCGTATAATTCATGCTGCAGCTTTTAGGCGCTTACAAGCAAAAACCCAAATTATGGGGATAGGCTTAAACGACTTTTATCGCACACGCTTAACGCATTCTTTGGAGGTATCGCAAATTGGTACCGGCATATTGCGGCATTTAAAAGCACAGCACAGCGATTTTGAACACTTCCCCTCTACCGGTTTATTAGAAACCTTATGTTTAGCCCACGATATAGGCCATCCCCCGTTTGGCCATGGCGGCGAAATTGCCTTAAATTATATGATGCGTGAGCACGGTGGATTTGAAGGCAACGCACAAACATTACGTATAGTCGCTAAACTTGAGCCTTACTCTAACGGCCACGGCATGAACCTAACGCGCCGCACATTGCTTGGCTTTATTAAATATCCCGCATTTATAGACGATTTATGGCACACCATTCCGAAGGTAAATAATACACGTTCATTTATAAAAGCAGATGATTGGCGCCCCGCTAAAGGCTTATACAAAGACGATGCACAAATATTTGAATGGATCATTGCCCCTTTAAGCGACAACGACAAAGCCCTATTAACAAGCCATACGCCAATAGATCAGTTCCGTGCAAAAACCCGTTATAAATCGTTAGATAGCGCCATAATGGAACATGCCGATGATATAGCATATGCAGTGCACGACCTAGAAGATGCCATAGCCACTAAAGTGCTGACACTAGATGATTGGCAAACACACGCATTACCCCACTTAAACGCGCTTAATTACGATTGGTTAAACACTAAATTAGACTCGCTTACCCAACGCTTATTTTCAAAAAACGATTTTGAGCGTAAAGATGCCATAGGCGAGCTGGTAAATATGTTTATTATTCATATTCATTTAGATGTTCAGCATGGTGATTTTGAGTGCCCTATTTTAAAGTACACTGCAAAGCTAGACCCACAGTACGAGCACGTTTTACAAATACTTAAGCATTTTGTATTTAATCGCTTAATACGCGACCCAGAAATGCAGCAAATAGAGTTTAAAGGTCAAAACTTACTGATTGAATTATTTACCGCTTTTGCCAGTGACCCACTGCGTTTATTACCCGAAACAACGCAAGCGCTTTATCTAGACGCTGAAAAACAAAACCAAGGGATGCGCATAATATGCGACTACCTAAGCGGCATGAGCGATGAGTACGCCTATAAAACCTATCAGCGGTTATTCTCACCAGTACAATAAAAAGCCAAGAGCACACCATGTTAAGCGTTTGGTTAAACTAAGAGCCTGTGTAAGGGGTTATAGCAAATAAATAGGCGTGCGCAGGAGGCGTTATCGAGCCCACTCGGTTACAAACTTAGCGCCGCGATTAAATAACCTCTTGTTTGCAAAAATTTTTCCTGCAAAATCTAGCAGGCCCTTGTATATTTAATAAACTATAAAAATAAGAGCATTGACTATGAACACACCACACACTTTTAACTCCTTTAAAGCGTTTTACCCGTATTACTTAAAAGAGCACCGCAATGTAACCTGCAGAAGGCTTCACTTTATTGGCAGCACGCTAGTACTTGCAGTCATCTTTATTGCATTAATCAAGCAGCAATATAGCTTGCTGTGGTTATTACCGGTTATTGGCTACGGATTTGCTTGGATTGGGCATTTCTTTTTTGAAAAAAACCGCCCCGCCACTTTTAAGCACCCCCTTTATAGCTTATGGGGAGATTGGGTCATGTTTAAAGATACACTTATCGGTAAAATAAAATTTTAATTTTTATATTATTTTATTATAAAAATCACTCATAACCTTTTTAAACGCTATACAAATTTCAGCTTAAATAATCTGCTCTTTATATGTTAATTCATTTAACATATAAAGGTGGGTTATACATTTAATTTAACAAAACACTGAGTAACAGCCATTATTAAAGGCGTACACACTGCTCTTACCTGTTAACTAAAAGTAAACTTAATGGTTGCCAATTATTTTAAGCTCCATCAGTTACTTACAAACCCTAGCCTATTTATAGCTTTTACCTCATTTAGTTTTATTAATTAAACCTTGTAACTATATATCCCTTAATTTTAATTGAATGTTATTCAATTGACTCATTTTGTTAATGCGGTTTATGTTCTCAAAGCAGCTCCATTAAAAAGTAGCGGCTATAAAAACAAAAATTTTTAAATCAATGGGTGATCAGATGAGGATTAACAACATGAATCAAAGCCTACCGCTTAGGTTAAATAACTTAAAAGTGAGTACAGCAGTGGCTGTGGGTGCATCGCTTTCGCTATTTGGTGCGTTTTCTGCACACGCGGCACAGCAAACACCTCAAGTACAAGAAGATATAGAGCAAATTAGCGTAATTGGCTCACGCCGTTTAGGGCGCACAGTTGAAGACAGCGCCGTACCTATTGATATTATTGGCGCTGAGGCGCTTACCAGCTCAGGCCTTACGGAAACAAACGCGCTACTGAGCAATTTGTTACCAAGTTTTAACTTTCCACAGGCATCGCTTACCGATGGCAGCGACCATGTACGCCCTGCACAACTACGTGGTTTAGCACCCGATCATACCTTAGTGCTGGTTAATGGGAAGCGTCGTCATAGTAGCGCACTGCTTAATTTAAATGGTTCAACGGGCCGTGGCTCATCTTCTGTAGATTTAAATGCAATACCAGCTAATGCTATTGAACGCATTGAAGTTTTACGTGATGGCGCTGCGGCGCAATACGGCTCTGATGCTATAGCGGGTGTGATTAATATTGTACTTAAAAGCGCAAGCAGCGGCGGCTCCCTTGCAGCTATTTATGGGGCTAATATCACCGAGATGGATGGTGTGCCTCAGCTTGAATCGGTATCTGAGGGTAGCGATGGCAACCTAGCATTTACCGAAGGCGGCGATCGCTCTTTAACCGATGGGCAAACGCTCACTTTGCAAGGTAATATTGGTTTAGAGCTTGGTGATAATGGCTTTTTAAACATTTCGACTGAATACCGCGACCGCCACTCAACTAACCGTGCCGATTACGATCAACGCGAAAACTACGACCGATTAGAAGATGGCTCGCTCGACCCCCGCGAGTTTACAGTTAACCGTTATAACCATAACTTTGGTAATGGGGATGTAGAAGACCTATCGGTTTTTTATAATGCAGGTTATCAATTAACAAACGATATCGATTTATATTCGTTTGGCTCTTACAGCAAACGTGAAGGTGAAGGCGCTGGTTTTTATAGACGCGCAAGCGATAGCCGTAATATAGAAGAAATATACCCCGACGGTTTTTTACCTGTGATCACCTCAGATATAAACGACTACTCACTCGCGTTAGGTGTTAAAGGCTTTATAAGTGATTGGAACTACGATGTATCGGCTGTGTATGGTGAAGATGCATTTGAATTTGGTGTAACCAATAGTTTAAATACCTCATACGGCCCAACAAGCCAAACACGCTTTGATGCAGGTACGCTGACATACGATCAACTTACTTTAAATGTTGATTTAAGCCGCGAAGTGGATGTCAGCTTTTTAGAAAGCGCAGTAAGTGTTGCCATTGGGGCTGAGTACCGCACAGAAGGCTATCAAATAGAAGCTGGCGAAGAAGCCTCATACGCACAAGGCTCATTTGGCCCAGGTGGCGTAGTCACAGGCGAAGATGGCCCATTTGGTGCAGCAGGTGCGCAAGTATTTCCAGGCTTTACCCCCGAATCAGAAGGTGACAACAGCCGCCATAATGTAAGCTTTTACATAGACTTAGAAACCTACCTGACAGATGATTGGAATATAGCTGTGGCAGCCCGTTACGAGGATTACTCAGATTTTGGCGATACACTTAACGGCAAAATTGCAACGCGCTATTCGTTAACTGAAGATTTAGCCATACGCGCTTCAGCCTCAACAGGGTTTAGAGCGCCTTCATTACAACAGCAATATTTTACCTCGGTTGCTACCGTATTTGTTGATAGCGTTCCGACCGAAACCGGCACCTTTGCACCAAGCAGCGATGTAGCCAAAGCGCTTGGCTCACCGGGCCTTGATGCCGAAGAAGCCACTAACTACGGGGTTGGCTTTACTTGGTCTACCGACTTTAATTTCAGCTTATCGGTTGATTACTATCAAATACTAATTGATGACCGTATTGTTTTATCTAACAATTTATCGGGCGCAGCAATAGAAGAGCTACTAGCAGGCACAGGCGCTAACCAAGGCCGCTTTTTCTTAAACGCTATAGATAGTAAAACGCGTGGTGTTGATGTGGTTGCCTCGTACAACTTAATTACCGATGGCTATGGCGATATTGCCTTTAACTTAGGGTATAACTACGGCAAAAATGAAGTCACTGATATTATTGACCCGCCCGCTGAACTACAAGGTGCTGGGTTTGATCAAGACAACTTGTTCTCAGGTACAGAGCTGCGCCGCTTTGAAGTAAGCACCCCGCGCAATAAATATAATTTAAGTGCTACATGGACCCATGATGCGCTGCGTACCACACTAAGAACTACGCGTTATGGTGAAACCCAAGACCCTTCATCAACGCCTGAACTAAACGAGATATTAAAGCCTAAGTGGATCACTGATTTAGATGTAGCCTATGCCGCTACCGATAACCTAACGCTTAGTTTAGGTGCCAATGACATTTTTGATGTATACCCAGATCCTACCCGCGAAAATGTAGAAGAAGTTTCTACTTTTTCTCGCTTGTTTGCTTATTCGAGCTTTTCGCCCTACGGATTTAATGGCCGTTACGTGTACGGCAAAATAGAAATGAAGTTTTAAGCGCTAAACATTTCAAAAAGTACTCAAAAACACAAAAGCCACCTAGTCGGTGGCTTTTTACTGCGAACTGCTCAAATCAATTAGATTTTAGTTAACCAGCCGTGTTTGTCTTCACTTTTACCCCATTGAATATCGTTCAATGCTTGGCGTAATCGCGCTGTTGTAGGGCCTGGCTCGCCACTGCCTACTTTGTATTCTTTATCGTTATGAATAAACGTGCCTACCGGTGTTAATACCGCAGCAGTGCCTGAAAGTGCAGCTTCTGTGCCTGGCTTTGCAGCACGCTCTAAAAGCTCAGTAACGCTAAAGTTACGCTCGCTTACCGTCATGCCTAAATCTTTTGCAATGGTTAAAATGCTATTACGGGTTACGCCATGTAAAAACGTGCTATCAAGCGCTTTGGTAATAATTTCGTTACCATCAATAAGAATAAAGTTAGCAGCACCTGTTTCTTGTACGTCTCCACCTGGGCAAAACAAGATTTGATCGGCTTGGTATTTTTCGCGCGCTGCGCTAATTGGTGCAAGTGCACTGGCGTAGTTACCGCCACTTTTTACCATGCCCATGTGCGGGGCACAGCGCATGCCATCTTCTTCAAGTAATACACGCAGTGCAGTAGCGCCGCCGGTAAAGTAATCGCCAACTGGCGATAAAAGTGTATATAACAACGAGCTCATTGACGGCGCAGCCGCTTTACCAATCGCAGCCTCTGTCCCTATATGAGTTGGGCGAATGTACATAGAGCCTGGTGGTAAGGGCGTTTCATCAGCATACTCTTTAACAATCTCGATAATCATGTCTTTTAGCATTTGACCGTCAAAGCTTGGTAAGCTTAATAACGCAGAGCTTTGCTGCATACGCGCAATGTTTGCATCTATTCTAAAAATATAAATAGAGCCATCTTCGTGGCGAAAAGCTTTCAAGCCTTCAAAACACGTGCTTGAATAATGAAGGACGTGCGCGCCCGCATGAAGTTCAAGTTTATCGGAAGGGACGATTGAGCTTTCGCTCCATTGGTTATCAGAAAAACGAGCTTGAATCATCTGCGGCATAAACACGGTACCGAATGCGGCCATTTTAATCTCTCTTGTGTGGTCTATTTTTCTCCATTGTATGACATTCATGCATCATTTAACCATAGCAAAACTGAGGCTTTTTTAATTATCAAAAAGAATTTTTTGCAACTGCTGTTTATAAATTGTCCATATTGCTAAGCACATACACAAAAGCCGATTAATGCATCTTCAGTAATCGGCTTTTTCAAGGCACATTATTTATTTAAACGAGTACCGGATAATACGTTTTAATACCGAGCTATACTGTTTAAAAAAACCACCTGTATGATAATCAATACCGTGTTTTTGCATAACGGCTTGCACTTGCGGGGCCACTTCTTGATAGCGAGAGGACGGCATATCTGGAAATAAGTGATGCTCAATTTGGCAACTTAAATGCCCAGTTAAAACATGAAACCAGTGCGGGCCTTTAATATTTGATGAGCCTAAAACTTGGCGATAGTACCACTTCCCTTGCGTTTCGTTTATGCAGTCTTCTTGTTTAAAGGTTTCGGTGTCCTCGGTAAAGTGGCCACAAAAAATAATGGTTGAGGTCCATAAATTACGGATTAAATTTGCCAGTAAGTTGCCTGCTAATACCCATAAAAACAAAGGGCCTGCCAGTAAAGGAAATATCACATAATCTTTTATTAATTGGCGCGCACCTTTACTAAAAAAGCGCTGTTTTAGGGTAGAATGCGATACACCCCCTTCGCGGTTTTCTTTCTTTTTACCTATAAACACACGTTCCGCTGCCAGCTCGTGATACGACACACCCCACTGAAACAGCACACTTAAATTTATATATGTAATAAACTGCCACACATTTTTTAAGCGCCATTTAAAATCATTGCTTAAACGTAATAAACCATAACCAAAGTCGCGGTCTTTACCAATAATATTAGTGTAGGTGTGGTGCTCAAAGTTATGAACGCGATGCCAGCTTTGCCCATCGCAAGCAATATCCCACTCAAAATGTTGCGAGTTAAGCTGCTTGTCGTTCATCCAATCGTATTGGCCGTGCATAACATTGTGGCCAATTTCCATGTTGTCTAAAATTTTTGCCAGCGCTAATAACAGTACACCCGCAACCCATAAAAGTGGCTGAATAAAGCCCAGCATAAGTAAAAAACGGCCACTCCACTCACATAGCCGCTGCTTTTTAACAACCGAGCGAATGTAGTTTGCATCTTGTTGCCCTACTTTGCCTAGCGTATCCAATTTTATGCTATCTAAATCGTGGGCTAACTGATCAAAGTTTATGTTTTTCATAGTTGTAACTCCAAGTCGCTAACAGGTTGACTTACACACAGTTGAATTAACTGCTCGCCGTTATCACTCAACTCACCAGTTTTTAAATTACGCACCACGCCAGACTTTTTAATGCACTGGCACTGGTGGCAAATACCAATGCCACACCCGCGTTTAACCGGTAATTGTTTTTCCTCAAACTGTGCTAACAATGCATTGTTAGCATTTACGACATGAGCGCTGCTATTAATCTGTACGTTAAACAGGCTGTCGTCATTTTGGCTTGGCAGCGTTAAACCAAATGCCTCTTGGTAGTAATTTAAATGATGTTTTTTAGCAAAGTCACACACCGTTTTCATAAAGTTTGCAGGCCCACAGCAGTATATGTCAGGGTTTTCCCATACATTTACATGGCGAGTAATATCATCTGATTGCTCGCGTGTGAGCAGTAAAAACGAAAAATGCGAAAACTGGTTTGCTAATGCGCTTAGCTCGTCTACACATTGGTGCGCTGCGGCTTTGGCATAATAAATCAGCGATACTTTTTGTGTGGTATGTTTTAAATGCTCACTAATCATGGCAAGCATAGGTGTAATACCTGAGCCGCCAGCTATAAACGTTGCATTGTTTTGGGTGTTTTTATAAACAAAGTCGCCACTAGGCGCTGAAATATTGCACCACTCACCGACTCGTAAAGCACTGCTTAAAAGGCTTGTAAAACGCCCTTGCTCATTAGTTTTAATTAATAAACGCACCAAGCCCGTAGTTTTAAATTGCTCAGGGCTTGAGGCAACCGTAAAAACACGAGTTAATAAACGCCCGTTTATTTCTACCGTTAAACTAATATGTTGGCCAGCAATGTGTGCCTGCCAGTGCTGAGTAGGCTTTAAGGTAATACTTAAAAAATCACCATTGTGCTGCGTCAGCTCTTCTATTTTTGCTCTATAAAGACCAGCACGCCACGCAGGCTTAACCATTTGCATAATGGGCTCAATGTAGCCTGCAAAGCTTTGATGGTGTAAAAACCACTTCGAAAATTGGTCTAATACTTTAGTAATCATCACTATTAATCTCTTGGATATTAAATATTGAATTTGAACTTACATGTGTACGCTCAAACTTCAGCGCACAAGTGTACGCCCAAAAAAATTAATTTCAATAGTATTAGAGTAAATATTCAGTTTTTTAGCACAGTTTTTACGCAGCTCACTAATTTAAAGTGCTGTACTAAAGCCTCAATTAAGGTGTAATAAATAGCTGTTTAAAATATTAAAACCAGCCATACAACACTGCGGGTAAACTCTTTATGATTGAAATATATATAGTTTTTATTAAAGCGCTACATTTAGCAAAATCTGCAGCAGCATGCTAATGTAGGTATTACTTGCTTATTTATTGGACAGGGATATGACTGCGTTTATACCTACAAAAACGATTGCTAAAACATTATCAACGGCGTTTATAGCTGTACTCGTTTCAACGCCAGTGGCAGCTGTAGATTACAAAACCCTTGATGTGTTACCGCTCAATGTAAAGGCCGTCAGTGTGGCTAAAGGGGTAACTATCCCCTGGGCTATTGGGCCGTTAAGTAACGGTGATTTACTTATAACCGAGCGAAGCGGCACACTTTATTTACTGCCTAAAAACTCAGCTAACTTAACTAAGCTCTCGGGTTTGCCACAAATTGATGCTAATGGGCAAGGCGGTTTACTAGATTTAGCCCTACATAGCGGACCAGACGATAGCCAATGGCTTTACATAACTTACTCAAGTACCCAAGGCGCTAAAAGTGGCAGTAATACAGCCCTAATGCGCGCCAAGCTTAGTGACGATCGCACTGAGCTTTTAAACACACAATTACTATACAAAGGTGAGCATAACAGCACAAAAGGCCAGCACTACGGAAGCCGTATTGTGTTTGATAACCAAGGGTATGTTTACTTTTCGATTGGCGATCGCGGCTCGCGCGATAAAAACCCGCAAGACTTAACCCGTGATGGCGGTAAAATTTATCGCTTACACACTGATGGCCGTATTCCTAAAGATAACCCGTTTGTAAATCAAAAAAGCGCTAAACACGCTATATGGTCATACGGACACCGTAACCCTCAAGGCATGTGGTTTGATAAAACAACACAAACGTTATGGTCTCATGAGCACGGCCCACGTGGCGGCGATGAGCTAAACATAATTAAAGCGGGCGCTAATTATGGCTGGCCTGTGGTTAGTTATGGGATTAATTACAGCGGTACTTCGTTTACCGACATACAAGAAAAAGACGGCATGCAATCGCCCGTACTGCATTGGACCCCCTCCATAGCCCCTTCTGACATGTTATTGGTTAGCAGCGATAAGTACCCGCATTTAAAAGGCAAGCTTTTGCTATCGTCTATGAAGTTTTCGTTTTTAAGTGCACTGGAAATATCTAACAAAGGTGTTTCAAAGCAATATAAAATTTTAGAAGGAATAGGCCGCGTCCGCAGCTTAGCACAAGGCAGTGATGGCTATATTTACTTAGGCATTGACGGACAAGGAATTAAACGCCTTGAGCCTGAGCAATAAAACCGTTAGTAACCGCAGCATAGCAAATAATGCGTTTACCTTGTTTTTATATAACAAGGTAAACGCCCTTCAGCTAAAAGAACTATTTAGCTCTTTGTAGCGTATGGTAATGCTAGGGCGTGTTGATCTTTGATGGTTGAATTTGCAGCAGTATGTTTGGTTTTTAGGCAAGGCAAAGCCTATGAAGTGTGGTTACTCCCTATAAATAGGCGATAACGCAGCATAAATGCCAAACATGCGCTGCCCTTCGGGTTCTGCCTAGGGGCGATAAACTCTTTGTTGCCTACATGGATGTAGGTAAGGGGCGTGAGCAGGACGCGGAAGCTTTACTCGGTTTTTACTTAGCCCACTAGGTTACAAACCTCGCGCCGCGATTTAATCGCCCCTAGATTGAACAAGTTTCAATCCGCAAAGATCAACACGCCCTAATACTTTTATAAAACTAAGGAGCCCCATGTTTTCACTATTTAAATCAGACCCGACAAAAAAACTACGCAAAGAGTACGACGCAAAGCTTGAGCAAGGCATGCAAGCACAGCGTAAAGGCGACATTAAAAGCTACGCCATGTTAAGCGCAGAAGCCGAAAAAATCTGGAGTGAAATAGAAGCGCTTGAAGCAAAAAAAGCTAAGTAAATTCGTATTAAACGTGTCTGTACTGTTTTAAAAAAGCCGTTGCATCGGACCAAAACAAGCTTAGCCAATGGACAGGGGCATTAGCATGAAAGGAGTCAGCGTTTGGAAGCATTATTTTTCCTCTATTTTATTTTGATCATTTATGCGTTGCTAATTCGTTTTGCTTCAAGGCATGAAATACGCGCACAATGTGACGGAAAAATATATAAGTTCCAATCCGTTTCAGCTGTTTTAATTACATCTTTAGCTAGCGCATCCCTCAGCTTTTTATTCGCAGAGCATTTCGCTGATTGGCTGTATCAGTTTATTCCTGCTTTTATTGTGGCATCTATAGTAGCAGTTGATAAACCTATTAGATTACAGTAACTTTATGCTAACAAGAGTTTCAAGTGGAACAAAATACAGTGGGCTTTTTATTCACTACGTCATGTATTTTAGCCATCTGAATTTAGCCTCTTAAATGGACGTTAGCCCGCCTGGAGATTTATGAGCATTCCCTTAGTCTACATTGATCAAAATATCATTGGCCTCCAGTTGTTAGGACATATAAATCTTAGCAAAAGAGATGACATGAAATGGGTTTATTCGAAGGAACATTATGCGGAAATCAAGCGAGCTGATGACCCAGAAAAATATTTAAATGTGCTAAATGAGATTGGCGCAAAAATGTTGGACCTTATACTTGACGAAAACTGGAAAATTACCGGTGAAGCAAGATTGATCGAAGATCTTACTCCATTTGAGAATTATCAGAACTATATTGAAGCAATAGGGAACGTAGAATTCGATGAAACCATTTTTGATCCATTTCAAGTGTGGATGAACGGTGGTGGAGATGAGGGTCCCTTAAAAGAACTTTCAGATAATTTAGCGAATCAAGTTTTGCAACTAACATCAGATTTACCATATAACACAACAGGAATGCCTAACAAAATCGGCGCCATCAAACCTGAACTTGATTCGATGGTTGACGATATGATTTCGAACGGAAATGACATAAAAAAGACTAGAGCTGCACTTGGTGATAAAAAAGGCACTCTTGGCACTGTCTCTGAAGAACATCAGATTGCCCAAATTTGGGAGATAATATCTCCAACAATGGAAGACTCTGGCATGAACTGCGATCAATTCTTTGGGTTTGATCCCATTGATAATCAAGGTTATGAGTTATGGCCAGTGTATCTTGGCATAGTTGGATGCAATGCAGTTATGGATATTTTGGGATTCCAAGCGGAAAAGAAGTGCAGAAAAATTAGTAAAATCCAAAATGTGAGAAGTGATGCTGGTCATATTGGAATGGGAGCATACTGCTCTGCAATCTTGTCAGAGGATAAGAGACTAGTGAAAAGAGCAAAAGCCATTTATGAATACAAAAACATAGTTACTTCATCAATATTGATAGAGAAAGATGCTAAAAAGTCAATCCAGCCGACCGCTAACGTGTCGGCTGATTAAAGCGTTAGGCACCAAGGATGATTAAATTAATAAAGTATCTGCTAATAATATTTCTTATAATGCTTCTTGCAGTTATAACTCTTTTTACCATACATATTTTAAACGGTGATGATGACGCTACCTACGAGCTTAGAGGCCGATATAAAACTTCACTAGACGGTAAAACCTATTTGGTAATTGAAGATAATAATGGTGGCAATTGTGGGCCTTTACTCGTAGATAAAAAAGAGTGGCCATATGGTCTGAACGCTAAAGGAGAAGTGAAACCTGGGGAGCATAGAATTGAGTGTGGCGGATGGAGGGGAATTAGCATCCAAAAAGGCACTACTTATTATTTTGATTACTGGGGTCCATAAAATGGCTAAAAAGTTGCTTACATAGGCATTGCTCTTCCCTCGTTTACTATACCTCTCGATTACTTTCCTCATACACATTTGCAGGATTTATTTGCATTAGCAGTGCTGGATCTATCGGTTTAAACCCGTATTGCGCATAAAGGCCATGGGCATCAGAAGTGGCTAATAAAAAGCGCCTGAGCCCTTGCAGCTCAGGGTGCTCTACTATCGTTTTAATAAGTAACTTGCTCAGACCATTACCTCGCAAATCTGGGGTAACAAATACATCAGCCAAATAGGCAAAAGTGGCGTTGTCGGTTACTACGCGGGCAAAACCCACTTGCTCGTTATCAGCGCTGTAAACACCAAAGCACATTGAGTTATCAATCGCTTTTTGCATAACGCTTTTAGGTATTCCTTTAGCCCAATAGCTATTAACAATAAAGTTATAAATAACGTTAAAGTTAAGCTTGCTTTTATCTGTGCTTATCGTGAAATTATGGGTATTTACAGTCATAATTTATTGTCTTTTAGTAACAAAATTTGAATCAATAATCTTTAACATTTTTTAACTGTTTATCATGTACTTTTGAAAGCAGCAATATCGAGCAAATAGCCCCAAGTAATGCAATTCCCATATCAGATTGAGTATCCCATACGTACCCTTGCGTACCTAAAAATGCTTCTGCGTTTTCACCGCTTAACACTGCAACCCACCACTCTATTAGTTCGTAAAAAGCACTAAACGCTAAACATATCGATACAACAAACACATTTAGCCAGCCTTTACCATTGACTACGTTTTTACGTAGTAATATTTCACGCGCTAATAATGCAGGCACAAACCCTTGAAAAAAGTGCCCTACTTTGTCGTAGTTGTTACGCTCACTGCCAAATAAGTTATCAAACCAAGGGACTTCGGCGTAGGTGTAATGCCCGCCAACCATTAGCACAATACAATGCGCTAATATAAAGCCATATAAAATGGGGGTGAGTTTAAAATGCTTATAGCTGCTTGCCATAAGCACTAAACCAATTATTGCGGGGATAACTTCAAGCAGCCAAGTAAACTGATCTTTTGGGTTAATTCCGGACCAAGTTAATACAATAAAAAACAGGCCAAGCCATAAATACTTCATTTAGAATCCTTGTCTAAATTGATTGAATTTACAGCATTTTATATCTCTAAATCGCCCGATGCTACCGATAGTTTGTTTTAGCGGTTAATCGATTAAATACGCGAGGAAAAAACCGTTTAATGGTCGGTGCCCAGCCACTTAGGCCTTTGCCAACAATCACTTCGTCTTTTTGATTATAAATTGCGAGGATCATTTTTTTAGCAGCTAGGCTTACATCCATGCCATTTTCTATTGAGTGCTCTGGCTTGTTTTGTGCTATGCCTTGCTCGTTTAACGAATTATGTGCAATGGCGGTTTTAATAGAGCCGGGGCAAATAGTTAAGCAATGAATATTATGCTCTGCAAGCTCTGCACGCAGGCAATCCATAAAACCCACTACTGCATATTTAGAGCCTGAATAGCCCGTTCTAAATTTAGAGCCTACTTTACCCGCAACGCTACTAATTGAGACTATTGAGCCTCTGCGCCTAGCAACCATAGTAGGCGCTACCGCTTTGGTAAGTGCAATGAGGCCAAAATAGTTAACTTCCATCAACTGGCGGTAAACATTAAATTCGTTTTCTAAAAATAAGCTGCGCTGCGATACCCCACCGTTATTAATTAAAATATCGATAGCAGGTAATGTACTCATTAAATCAGTAACCTGAGCTAAAACAGCTTCAGGCGCTGACAAATCAAGAGGCACAATTACGTGGCCATCCCCATGTAAGCTTTGTTTTAGTTCGTTAAGTTTATCAACGCTTCTGGCTGATAAAATAACCTTGGCACCCAGTGCTGCAAACTGTATTGCGAGCTCTTTTCCAATACCTGATGATGCGCCGGTGATCCATACGGTTTTATTGTTGTATTGCATGGGTTATTTGCCTTTATTATTTTATCCGCTGCTAATAGCAATCGTGTTAATTTTTATACGTTTATAACGACATATATATGATTTATAACGCGGTTAACGCTTTATTTAGTACACTCGAATAACTAAATATTTAAGCCGCTTAGCGTTATGCTTTGGTAGGGCCTGCTATGGCGTTAACTTCATGCTCTAGCGATTTATAAAGCCCCATTAAAAATAAAAACTCAACGGTTACATACAACGGGCCAATAATTAAGCCAATTAAATCATCTACAAACGCAGGCTTTTTACCCTCATAGTAATGGCCAATAAACTGCAGCACCCATCCAAATACAAACACGCCCACACCAATACTTAACCAAGGCCAAAAAGCCATAGCAGCGATTGGCTGGGCTGCTAAAAGCAATAAGGTAAACAGTACACCCATTATTAAGCCAAGTGACACGCTCAGCATTAAGTAATACACCACGCTTGCAAAAACAAAAAGCTGCGCGCCATCAATAAGCAGGCTACCAATGGGTATTTGAATACGCGCTAACAAGCACAGCACCGCAAATACAATAAGCGGAATGCCAAAAAAATGAGTTAAAACATTGCGTTTAGAGCGATGGTACAAACCGTATGTACCAAGCTGTTGCTGTAGAGTTTTCATGTGTGTGCCTTTTATTGTGATTTTTTACACTATATCAGGCTTTTAAAATATCACTCTGTCGGGTAACCGACATTTACTGATTACAAAGTAGCTCTAAAGCAGATTGGTTTAAAATGGTCACTTTGTTATAGCCGACCTCAATGAGTTGCTGCTTTGCTAATTTTTTTAGAATTTGATTGGCGGTTTGCCGTGTAAGGTAAGTCATATCAGCCAATTGTTGCTGAGACAAAGTAAACGTATGGCCATTACTATGCGCTAAATGCGCGCACAATATAAGTAAGCGTTTTGCAACGCGCTGCTCGGCACTTAATAGTGCGTGATCTTCCATGCTAGTAAACATAACTCGCAATTTTTGGGCAAGGAGTAACCCAAAGTCTTGCCAATAATGCGGGTATTGTTTTAACAATTGCTCAAGTGTATGTTGCCCAATAAAACACAGTGTTACATCGGTTTGCGCATAAACATCGTGGGTGCGCATTCCGCGGTCAAATAAAGTGACTTCGCCAAACCACAGCGAGGCGTCAACAAAGCTTAAAACAGCTTCTTTACCATTATTACTTACCCCACTAATACGCACCACACCACTTAATACAGCATAAATACCGTCGTGTTTATCACCTCGTAAAAAAAGAGATTGGTGCGCGCTAAGGCTTAAAGTTTTTGCGTGGCTTAGTAAAAACTGTTTTAAGTGTGCATCACGCTTAGAAAACCACTGCCCTTGTTCAATAATGTTACAATGTGCTTTACTTAATCCATTCATTGCATTGTGTTTATATGTGGTTGAAGCTCTATCGCCAACGACTTAGGCAAGTCTAAATTACTGGCAATAACAAAGTCGTTATACGCCTCATTACCAGAGAAAAACTCCGCAATAAGCGTTTTATTTTTATATACGTTCACTGAAACACCACTGCCCATACCACCAGCATTAATAATGTAGTAATAGTAATCGCCTTTGTTAAAAAACAAAATACTTTCGCCTACTTTCCCTATTTGACGATAGTAGCTACCAAATGGCTGCGCGGCAGTGGCCGTATACTCTAGGCCAATTTTTTGCTCAGTGCCATAACGATAAGTAATAGCTGAGTTATCATTGGCCACACACACAGACAAAATATTATCAGTGGGTTTTAGTGTATAAGTCACTTTTGCGGTTGGGTTGCGTATAACCTTTTTCATTTTTGCATTTATATACGCTGTTTCACCACGTTTACAGTGACTTGGTACAATTCCCTCTATTAGGCCTTCAACAACAAGGTGCTTTTGCTTAATAGCAGTAGCCGGTAAATTAGCGTTTTCGTTTTTAGCCACTAACGGCGTTTTACTGCTACTAAATAAACTCACTTCCTCATCGCAACCATTTAAAAAGAGTACGGGAATACAATAGCAAAAAGAGATCAATTTGAAACTCATACTAATTCCATCTAATACAACTTAACCTTAAAATAGCGGCAAAATTAAGCACTAGCAACCATTAAAAATGGTAAGTTTTATAAATCTTTTTTTTAACCATGTTATGCAAATATTGCTTTACTATTTAGTGACTTATTTAATATTTATTTACACATTAATTGGTTTATTTACGAACAATTCATAAACCAATTAATACCCGTATGTCTATTTTCAATATAGGGACAATAAGCCCTCTTTTTATAATACTTAAACACAGAAATTGCGAATAAATGTTGGCTTAGCGTAAAACAATGTTGGCTTTTATTAATACAAATTCGCTTGGTTAGGTAATCTATTTTAGATAGGAGGCGTGTTGAATTTTAGGCAAAAATTTCATTGTTGAGCTTTCTTAAGCAGAACACTTTAACGTAGCAAGGTTTGCTTTGGGCTCTTTAGTATTAGCTAGAAAAGTTAGCGCATGCCTTTTAAAGGCATGCGCGGTAAATAATAAAGCGTTGTGACGCCTGAGCTAAGGCTAACCTAATCAGATGAAGAATCGTTTTCTTCACGCTTATATATGTAGGTTTGCTGCGTTTTAAAGCCAAAGCCTAATGTATCACTGTCATTTACAAGTTTAACTTTACCATCAACAACAGTTAGCCCTGGTCCGTTAATTTCAGCCGGTTTGATTGGGTTTACTGCGCCTTCACCAGTAAGGCTCGGGCCGATTAAATAAAACTGGCTTACTTGGCTAACAGGTATTGTTTCTTCGTACTCGTAGCCATCACCAGGGGTACCATCATCAGGTGTTGGCACATCACATAACCCATTATTATTAGCATCTATACATGAGTCGCCTTCACCAAAATACAACTGAGCGGTGTCGGGTACATCGTAGCTGGTAGTAAATTTAAGTTGGTCGTACACTTTTGTGCCATAGTGCAAATGAAAAGCATACATTGCACCACCGCCCCCTGTTAAAGAGCACTGATTTTTATCAGACTCTAGTGCAGGTGTAAACGATGTATAATAAGCTACGCCTCCTACCACGGTGGCTGCAGCCAATGATTTTTCACCATTACTTAGCTCATATCGCCACCCTTTAAAGCCTGCTAAATCAGCTTCAAGTTCTACAAACTCATCTACATTATCTAGTGCATTGCCGAATGGGTCATCATTCATAAGCATTAAATCACTTGGCACTATGGGCTCTGGCGTATTTTGTGAATCGAAGGTTTTAGTTACGGTTTGTTCATCGCGAATCATGTAAAGGTGATCTTGCTCATTGGTTGCAAGCGGATTTGAGCGATTACCACTGCCTATCACGATGGCATCGTAAGGCGTATCTAATCGTGTGGTTATTTCTTCACCGCCATAGCTCGTTTTGCTCACTTTACTAAACATAGTACGTGCCACTAGTGGCTTGTAAAAAAAGCGTCTGTCTTGCGTTGCTAATGAACTGCCAAGCTCTGCTAATTTGTAATGAGAAAAACTATTTTTGTCAGAGCCTGGCATATCCACACGCCAAATATTACCCCCCGTATCGGTGGCATATAAACGGTCAATGTAACCATCATAATCTGAGTCAAGCGTTGCTATATCAGCAGCTATACTGTGCTTACCTTGGAAATTATTATCATCAGGCGTTAACGCCCATACTCTTTCGCCAGTTTTAGCCTTAACAATGTAAATTCCCGTGCCTGATTCATCCTCGCTACGAATCGCGTTGTCTTTGTTTGTATCGTATCCGCCACCAAATACCAGTAAAGGCTCATCTCCAAACGCTTTAATATAGGCTATTTGTGGTTTTGACCAGGTTTGAGCTAGGTATTCAAACCCATCCGAGCCGCCTACAATAGGCTTACTCCATAACTGTTTTGGCTTATCTGGTGAGCTAATATCAATTGCGTAATAGTTTTTACCCCCACGGCGCATACCAGCAAATGCCCATACTTCATCACCTTTAGTGGCATCTACTACTCCGTCATTTAAGCCGTCACTGTTTAAACTTTTATTGTTAAAAAACACACTAATAGGCCCATCCATACCATACACTTTAGTATTGGCTTGATTTGTACGAAGCGCAGGTATGTTTTGTAACAGCTCAGCAGGCATAAATGCCCACTCCTCTTCAATGCTGTCACCTTTATCGTTAAACATGTGCAAAAAGCCAGCATTAGTGCCCACTAAAATACGTATGTTGCCATCACCATAATCAATAGATACCGGCTTAGAATGAAGTGGGTCTCCAAAAATATCAGAACGCTGATCAACATATGAGCCATCTGAATCCTCATCGTCAACGTCTATGCCTCTTGCCCAATTAATATCTTTAAGCGAAATCGACACATCTGAACCAGGGATCAAACCACCCATAGTATCTGACACTATATTTAAAGTTTCTTTTACTTTATCGAAGGTAAAATCAACAATTTTACCGCCTGAATCTATATATAGTTTACGACCTTGTCCATCTAAAGTAGAAAGAAAAGAGTTCACTCCACCTTGTGCTACTAAATTACCGTCCGCCGATTTATCTGAAGGTAGCCAAAACGTGCGAGCCTCTTCTTTAATTAAACCGTCAGCACCTATAGCTTGATTGCCATCAGAATCAACTATGGAAGAACCAGACATAGCTAATTTTTTTAAGTTCCCTTTCCAGCGTGCACCGCTTTCTGGGTAAAACATTGTAAAGTAAATAGCTTCACGGCTACGAGTTTGATCAACGTTATTACTGGCAACAGTTGGGGAGGAAAAAGTATCGTTTACTTCTCTTATTTTAGAAATGGTGCTATTTAATTTCTCTGAAAGCTCCGCAGAAGTATTTGCATGTAAATACTCTCCACCACCTACTTGAGCTGTTTGTTCTAGTAGATTCTTACCGTTAAGACTCATTCCACTGCCAAAACCTATGGTAAATACTCGTCCAGTATCGGCAATTTCAGGTGTGCTATCGTACAAATCAATTTCTACGTCACTTGTTCCATGAATTATTTGTGCTAGTGCAGCCAAATAACTCCCACTTGTTGTACCTGGGTATGAACCAAACTTAGATTTATAAAGATGGTATATTTCATTATTACTTTCAGTGTCACTTTGCGGATCGCCATCCGTCATTAAAATAAGGTTAATAGAATTATCACAGCGCTCATCGCTATCTAAATCAGTTTCGAATGGCGAAATATATGTAAGAGTAGTTACTTTTTTATTTTTGTTATGATAATTTTTTTCATAAGTAACAGCCTTACTTAAAAAATCTTCATCTCCTGAATATTCTTCATACCCATATAAAACTTGTTGCCCAGTTAAGTATAAATAAGCTTCCCATAATGTTTCAGTAACTGGTGTACTGCCACTAGCAGGTAGGCTCTTTATCTGATTTTTAACCGTAGCTCTTGAAGAGCCAATTTCAGCCATAACATAACCGCCGTAGTTATTTTGAAAGCGCATAAGACCAAAATCAATAGACTCATTATTATTAACCAAGTCGGTCATTGCATCTTTAGCAGCATCAATTTTTCTTGGCCCATTATTAGGAAGTTTACTTCCCATACTCCCAGATGTATCAAATACAATTAAAACTCGAGGCTTTTCATCGGTTTCTACATTGTGGTTTACGTAAAGCTCTATATCTTCGGCGGTAACAGAAAGGCTAATAGTTGCAGCAATAAAAGACGCAACTACGCTATTGAATTTGAATTTCATTTTAAATCCTTTTACCTACGCAAAAATTGCGTAGCTCCCTAAAAGCGCTGTTACTTATATAATTTTTTAATTAGAAATAGTAACTAACGCGTAAAAACAACCTGCTCAAATTAATCAAGAGTAGATTAAATAAACATTAATACTAACTGAATCAGAAATATCCTTACAACTTTAAATAAAAAAGGCCTAAACATAAAGCTTTATGATGATAATAAGGTTTATTTTACAAGAGCTTATAAATGGCATAGTCCCGTTTTTAGATATAAACGACAGTTCAAAATTGCGATTGGATATTTTTAAAAAAATGATGGGGAACTAACAATATTAATGAGTGACTTAAAGTATTATTATTCAATGGGTTACAAAGAGGCCGTAAGAACGGGTAGATAAAGGAACGCAACTAATTAACATATAAAGTGAAGATTACTGCCAAATAAACAATTTAAAAGCATGGTCAATATTTTCACTTATAATACAAAAAACCCCAGTTAAGTAGCTACCAAACTGGGGCTTTAATAATTTTCGCTTATAAAGAAAGCTCTTCTTTAGCACGCGTTAAATTATGAGATACCAGTGAGTTTTTAGAGATTTGATACGCTTCGTATAAATCTGAAAGGCCTGCTGTGTCTTTTTTGGCCATCATGCGGGCTACACCACGGTTACTTAATGCAAACGATGTAAGTTCGCGTACTTTTAAACGTGGGCCACGACTTTCTTTTAATAAGGCAATTGCTTGTGTACAAATGGCTTCAGCTTCTGTGTAGTTTTTAGATTCTACATTAAGTGCACAGCTATTAAATGGCTGTTCAAACTCTGGTGCGGCTGTTACAGAATCTTCAATAACCATTAATTTGTAGTCACTTTGATCAGCCATTGCAGCAGCTGAGCAAGTTAATAATGAGCCAAGAGCGATGGTTTTTAAAAGTGTACGTTTCATGATTATCTTCCTGTTTGGTTAGTCGTGCTTGTTGCCGACAACTTAACTTTAGATAAATCCTCTCCCCCCGACAAACGATAAAAACAAACCTAATAAGTGAGAAAATCTAACTTATAGATTTTAGTCTAATGCCTGCTTTAAATAGCGTTTCTTTCACTCTCAAAAAAATACAGCAAAAACAAGTAAGTTAACAACGTTGGCAGCTAATCAGTAAAGGCCCATCCATACATAAAACTGAGTTAGTTAGCAGTTAACTTTTTATGTGGGTTTAAAAAAAACATCTTTTTCCACCCTTGTCTTTGTGTTGTAAAAAGCCACGGCATAGGCATAAGCGATAATATAGAATAATGCACATGAGGTTGCTTTCCTGCAGCATTACCGGTATCACCCAGTAAGCCAATTTGGCTGTTTATGCTAACTACATCCCCTGCACTTACATTGTAGTCATTTAAATGTGCAAAATAATGCACTCGCCATTTTGCACCTAATACCGCAACCACTTTGCCACCTCGGTTTAGTTCACCTGAAAAAATAACAATACCGCTTGTTGCAGCAACCACAGGGGTGTTTTTAGCGCCAAAAATATCAATTCCTTTATGCACACCCGAGCGCCCCCACGGCTCATACCAAAACGTATTGTGGTTCCAATCCTTACTTGTAGCGCCTTGCACAGGAACTACTAGCTTCTCAGGAATGAGTAAACCCACTATTAATAAAATTATAACTGCGCCCAAAGTCCACTTTAGTAGTTTCAATGCATTACCTTTGCTGTGAATATTCATTAAATTATTAATTACAATACCTGAACGCCTAGTGAGTATTGTTAGAACGAAACACTTTTTTAACGTGAACTAAACTCATTAATTTTAATACAGGTTTTATTATTAATTGCGCACTGCCAGCTATAAAAAGCCAGGTACCGCTTTCAACTAATGACTCATTTAAAAAGAAAAAGCTACCAATTAAAAACCACACCGCAATTAAAAAATCATTAACTGCGCCTAATGCTTCATAACGGCGTTGGATAGTAATATGCTCTTGTCCTAAGTCTAAATTAAGCTGATTTTTGCTGGAGCCCATCAATACTACTCACTCTTTTTACTGTGTAATTAAAAAAACTGTTTTCACTAGCATCTAATACCAATTCGCTTAATTAAGTATTATTGCGAATTGGTATAGGCTTATCTGCATAATACAATAGCAAAAAACACACAATAAAAAACGCTGCCTGATATATCAGCCAGCGTTTTTATTGGTGTAGAGTCTTTATAACTAAAAACTCACTATTGCTTGTATATTTAATTGTTTATTTTTGGTCTTTTTCTAAACGTTTTTTAAGACTTAAAGCCGCATCTGCCGCTAATAATCGCATAAATTCAGAACCATTGCTTTGTTCGCCCTGCCCTGCACCTATTACAATTTCAGGCACTAAACGGCTTTTTCCTAAACTATTGAATAAAGCAGTTTGAATTTTCACCTCAGCTTTTAATGTTTCATCAAACACATATTTAGGATCAAGCGCTGCTGATTTAGCACGTAAGCGTGCCTCAGCTAACACATCCATGCCTAGTGCTTCTAAACGCTGTTGCTTTAATATCTCTTCTTGCTCTTTAGCCAACTCAGCTTTTACAGCTACACGTTGCTGCGCAGAAATAATAGCATTCGCTTTAATACGCTCGGCATCGATTTGCTCTTTAATTTTAAGCTTTTCAGACTCTGCCCGCTGCTTTGCTATTGCTTGTTCGCCTAAGGCAACTTCTGTACGCGCTTGTTGCTCTGCTTTTTTAAGATTTTGACGTGCCAAGGCTTCATCTGCAGCCGCTTGCTTTTGCGCTTCTAAGCGCGCGTTTACTTTACTTTCGTAGTCAATATCAATAATACTTGCATCTACAACAGTAATACCATACGCACCTAAAATCGGCGCATTACGCAGCGGTTTACCCTCTTTATCAGATTTAATATTTACCGTTACACGCTGCTGTTTACTTAAGCTACCTAGTTCATCGCTTTTATCCCGCTCACCGCTGCTGATTATTTGCTCAGTAACAAAAATACCATTAGTAAGCTGATCAGAGAAGTCTTGGCTAAGTTGCCCGTTTCCACCAGAATAATGCTGCTCAACCGACATCATACGCGCCGACGCTTTAACGTTTTCTGTAGTAGCACGCATAAGTAAATTAGATATAAGCGTATCTTGCGAACCAAACTCTTCGTGTATTTTTAGTAATCCACGTAATTCACCTTTTTCAGTGGCTGGTACATTGCCTGGCAACCTAAAGCGCGATACACCACGTGCACCACCGGTTGTTGTATCCAAAAAGCGTATTGGAATAAGAGGTACAATTGCACTCGCAGTCGCGTTTTCGTCACCCGTAAAGTTAATCGATATAACCTTTTTATAAGCAGATGTAGTGCCAAATGCTTTTAAGTATGGGCCAGCTTGGTTAATAACCGTTAACTTTCCTGTAAACGCCGATTGATGAACTAAACGCTCGTCAGCTTCGTTCCAAGAAATAACTTGTGAAGTAAGCGTTGCTATAACAGCCAACACAACCACTATTGATGTTACTAAAATGACATTTCGGCGGCCAAAACGACCTATAAATGATTGTGACTTTTCTTCTGGAACCGCTTTTTTATCGCTATCCATTTTCATTACTCTCCATGTTTAGTTTTTTCTTAACAAAGTAAATAATTTCTTGCTCGCTTAAATGCGCACAAAAACTACCTGAGCGATGCAATTCTATAAATGTTGCAAGGATCTCTTCTTTGCCTTTTATTTTTTTATGTTTATCTGCTTGGGCTTGGTTTTTATCCGTAAGTTGAGTAATAAGCTCATCTACAATGGTGTCTTTATCAAACAGCACATTGTATTCCTTAGTTTTTCTTACTCGATTTTTGCGTATATTGCTATAAATAACATAAATAGCTAAACACAAAATAATAACCAATGTACTCAACCCAACAATATAGAAAATCATATAACCTGCTTATATTTAGTTGAATGATTACGTCAATAACAGGTGTTATAAATCAATAACAAATGTTAACTCATTAATTTTACAGAAACCTCGTATAAAAAACAGGTAAAAGTAATAGTTCCAAAAATAAAGCTCTCTAAAACGGGCTTTCTCGCTTTTAAATTTACATGTGAGTTTTATAAAAAAATTTTATTACACGCACAAAAAAGCCCCTACCAAATATAAATCGGTAGGGACTTTTTTGTGACTCTCGCTAATTAAATTGCTTTATAAGGCAAGCTCTTCTTTAGCGCGAGTTAAGTTATGAGACACTAATGTGTTTTCAGAGATTTGTACTGCTTCGTATAAATCAGCTAATGCTGCTGTATCGTTATGCGCTTTTAAACGTGCAACGCCACGGTTGCTTAAAGCGTACGATGTAAGCTGGCGTACTTTAAATTTAGGGCCTTGTGCATCTTTTAATAGTGCAATGGCTTTAGTACAAATTTCTTCAGCTTGAGCGTAATTTTTAGATTTAACGTTAAGTGCACAGCTATTGAATGACTCTTCAAGTGGCAATGGTGCAGTAGCGGTTTTGATAACCATTAGTTTGTAGTCACTTGAATCAGCCATTACAGCTGCTGAGCAAGTTAGTAATGAGCCAAGAGCGATGGTTTTTAAAAGTGTACGTTTCATGGTTTGTCTTTCCTAATTAAGTTAGTCGCGCTTGTTGCCGACAACTGAACTTTAGAGTAATAGCTCAGCGCCGACAAACGAGAAAAACAAACTCAATAAGTGAAGAAAATTAACCTATAGACTTTAGTCTAATATACGTACAAATTTAAATGTTTAACAGCGTGTAAACCAGCGTAATTACTGCTTGTTTTGAAAAAGGTTTTAAAACGAATCTTATGCTGTAGCTACGCAAACAAGCCTATGAGCTGTACAAAAATCAGTCTTTAAAATTTATTTTGTTTTTATGCTTTTGGCGACTTTTCCTACGCTCAAGCCCTGCACTAAAATTGAAAAAACCACCACCGCATAAGTTAAAGCCAATAATATATTACGCTGCGATCCATCAGGTAGCTGCAACACCAGGGCCACCGAAATACCGCCACGTAACCCTCCCCAGGTTAACACTTTCCATGCACCGCTGGGCAGCTCGAGCTGTTTATTAAAAATAGTTGTTGTTAGGCCAACCACAATAAGACGTGCGCATAGCGCAATTAAAATGGTTAAAACGCCCGCCACCAGCAAATTAGCTGAGTACACAATCATTACCACTTCAAGGCCAATTAGCACAAATAAAATGGCATTTAAAATTTCATCAATTAGCTCCCAAAACAAATCAACATAGTGGCGTGTTTTATCACTCATGGCTAAATTACGGCCATGATTACCCACCATTAATCCCACCATAACCATCGCAAGTGGCCCCGATAAGTGCCAGTGACTCGCCAATGCATAACCGCCTATAACACCCGCTAGCGTAAGTAATACTTCTTCTTGGTAGCTATCTATTGCCTTTAATAAATAATTTAAAGCACCACCCAATATTAAACCAAATATTATACCGCCCCCCGCTTCAACAGCGAGTGTATGAGCCACTGAGTATGTAGTTGGCATATCACCACTGGTTAAAATTCCTAATAAAAGCGCAAATACCACCACGCCTATACCATCATTAAATAGCGACTCCCCCGCTATTACGGTTTCAATACTTTTAGGCGCGCCAGCAGAGCGTAAAATACCCATTACCGCTATCGGATCGGTTGGCGAAATCAACGCACCAAATAATAAACACCATATAAACGATAAATTAAATCCCAATAAAGGCACTACTACATATAACGCTGTAGCAATAATCACTGTTGAAATTAACGTACCCACACACGCTAAAATACCTATGGGTAATTTATAACGTCTTAAGTCACGTACATTAACGTGCAGCGCCCCAGCAAAAAGCAGCATTGAGAGCATGCCATCGAGCAATACATGAGTAAAATTGAGTTGATCAAGTAGGCTTACTTCGTAATCAATAAGTTCATCAAACCCTAAAAAGCCCAAAAATATGGCCGCAATAGACACTAAAAGCGAAATAACCATCACTCCAATGGTGGTTGGCAGGCCAATAAACCGATGATTTATATAAGCAAGTAATGCGGTTATAGATAAAAAAATCGCGCTAATTTCAAATATACTCAACGTACTCGTGACATCCATAATCTAGCTCTCTTAAATTTAAAGCCTAATAGGTAGTTTCCACTTTTATGATTTGCACTTTTTAACCGTGCAACGCAAAAAGCCCATGTTAAGAATAAACCTAACATGGGCTTTTTATACACTGGCTTAATTAAAGCATGTTTAGTGCTTTTTTATAGCGCAAGCTCTTCTTTAGCAAGTGTTAAATTATGCGATACCATTGTACTGTTAGACATTTGCGCTGCCTCGTACAAATCAGCAATGGCTGCGGTGTCATTATTTGATTTTAAGCGCGCAACACCTCGGTTACTTAACGCGAATGACGTAAGTTGGCGTACTTTAAATTTAGGGCCGTCTGCATCTTTTAAAAGTGCAATTGCTTTTGTACAAATTGCTTCAGCCTCTGCATAGTTTTTTGACTTAACATTCAGTGCGCAACTATTAAATGACTGCTCAATTGGCTGCGGTGCAGTCGCTTGTTCGATAACCATTAATTTGTAGTCACTTGTATCAGCCATTACAGCAGCTGAGCAAGTTAATAAAGAGCCAAGAGCGATGGTTTTGATAAGTGAGCTTTTCATGATTATATTCCTGTTGAGTTAGTCGTGCTTGTTGCCGACAATTCAACTTTAGAGAATTAACACAAAACCGACAAACGATTAAAACAAAACCAATAAGTGAAGAAAATTAACTTATAGACTTTAGTCTAATGCCAAACTAGTAAGCAATTCATAGCAAGTGCTTTAATTATAATTAGTAAACACCACCTAATTTAACTCCCTTATCAATCGCAAACCTATAAACTCCCTCGCCCATATGCCATAATCTAAATAATTCATTATTTTAGTAACTTGGCGTGCATTTAGGCGTTTTTAAGTTAACTTCTCAGGGTTTTTAGCATGGCATATCAAGAGCAAAATCAAGCAACAATCTACTGGCACGATTATGAGACCTGGGGGGCGAGCCCTCAAAAAGATAAGCCGAGCCAGTTTGCGGGAATTCGTACCGATCTTGATTTAAATATAATTGGCGAGCCGCTTATTGAATATTGTAAGCCGCAAGCGGATTACTTGCCTCACCCTGAGGCATGTTTAATTACCGGTATTACGCCACAAGTGGCGATGCAAAAAGGTTTGGTTGAGGCTGAGTTTATAGCCAAAATTCACGCTGAATTTAGTGCGCCAAACACCTGTGTTGCTGGTTATAACAGTATTCGCTTTGATGACGAAGTAAGCCGTTATAGCTTTTACCGTAACTTTTACGACCCGTACGAGCGCGAATATAAAAACAATAACAGCCGCTGGGATATTATTGATTTAGTACGTGCATGTTATGCGCTGCGCCCTGAGGGCATTGAATGGCCGTTAAAAGAAGACGGCAGCCCGAGCTTTAAGCTTGAACATTTAACGGTAGCTAATGGCATTGAACACGCCGCTGCGCACGATGCGCTAAGCGATGTAACTGCCACTATTGCATTGGCTAAACTTATAAAAGAAAAACAACCAAAGCTTTATAACTTCTTTTTTGGGCTGCGTAATAAAAAAGCGCTTGGTGAGTTAGTTGATGTATTTAACATGACGCCGCTGGTACATACCTCGTCACGCATTCCTGCAACGCAGGGCTGTACTACGTGGGTGGCGCCTATGAGCTTTCATCCGGTAAATAAAAACGCCGTTATATGTTTTGATTTAACCCAAAACCCGCAAGTATTGCTTGATTTAAACGTAGAAGAACTACGTAAACGTTTATACACCAAACGTGTTGATTTAGCCGAGGGTGATTTACCTGTTGGTTTAAAACTGGTGCATTTAAACAAGTGCCCTATTTTAGCGCCTGCTAAAACGTTATTACCTGAAAATGCAGCCCGTTTAGGCATTAACCGCGAGCAATGCCTCGCTAATTTAGCTATTTTAAAAGCCAATACCGAGCTTCGCGATAAAGTAACTGAAGTGTTTAACGAAAAAGGTGATTACAGCGCGACCACTAACGTTGATTACTTACTTTACGATGGCTTTACAAGCCACGCCGACAAAGCTAAATTTGCGATTATTCGCGATGCTAAACCAGACGAGCTAGCGGGCTTAAATTTAGATTTTGAAGATAAAAAATTCAATACATTACTGTTTAGATATCGTGCACGAAACTGGCCAGAAACGCTAAACCAGCAAGAGCTTGACCAATGGCGTCAGTATTGCCAAAACAAGTTAATGCACGGAGAAGATCAACCCTCAATTAGCGCACAAGACTTTATGATCACCCTTGAAAACTTGGCCCATGAGCACGACGACAGCGAAAAAAACCTAACCATTTTAAAAGCTTTATATAACTACGCGCAAAGCATGTAATTTTCTTTTAGTTTATTTGTATAGCGCATATAAAAACGCGACGCTTTAATTACTAAAGCGTCGCGTTTTTGTTTAAATTATTATGGGCTTTGCCCATCACGCCAGCAAGCTTCGCATTTAACTAGGCATAGTCAAAACGTTATTTTTTGTGCAGTGCTTCAATGCGTGCTAGTAAGCTTGATGTATCGTATCGGCCGCCACCAAGCGCTTGTACGTCGGCGTAATATTGATCGACCGTTGCGGTCATCGGTAACGTAGCGCCGTTGTTTTTAGCTTCATCAAGCGCGATGCCTAAATCTTTGCGCATCCAATCTACGGCAAAACCAAACTCGTACTCACCTGCCCACATTGTTTTGTAGCGGTTTTCCATTTGCCACGAACCCGCAGCCCCTTTTGAAATGGTTTCAATTACTTTTTCACCATCAAGCCCTGCTTGTTTGGCAAAATGTAAGCCCTCGGCTAAGCCTTGCACTACGCCGGCAATACAAATTTGATTAACCATTTTACATAACTGCCCTGCGCCCACATCGCCTAATAACTGGCTAAAACGGCTATATGCTGCCATTACGGGTTGCACTTTAGTGAAAATAGCTTCGTTACCGCCAGCCATGACTGTAAGCACGCCGTTTTCAGCACCTGCTTGTCCGCCAGATACGGGCGCGTCTATAAAATCTATATTTTGCAGGGCTGCTTTTTCTGCTACTTCACGGGCTACTTCGGCCGATGTAGTAGTATGGTCAACCAAAATGCTATTAACGGCCATCCCCGCTAAAACACCATTTTCGCCGTAAACAACCGCACGTAAGTCATCATCATTACCTACACACATAAATACAATATCAGCATTATTAGCAGCTTCTCGCGGCGTGGTAGCAAAGCTTCCTGCATACTCATCTACCCAGCTTTGCGCCTTTGCTTGAGTGCGGTTATATACACACACATTAAAGCCCGCTTTTGCTAAATGCCCTGCCATTGGGTAACCCATTACCCCTAAACCTATAAATGCAACATTGATTGACATAAAAGTGCCTTATTTTCCTGCTAACTTAGAAACTATGCCCGATTATGTCAATCGGCTGCTTAAAAAGCGAATTAAGTCTTTATAAATTTCCAACGTAAGGAAATAAGTAGGTAACCATGGATAGTATTTATCAATTTAGTGCCCCTTTGTACAACAGCGAAAGCTATGCGCTTAGCCAGCTAAAAGGCAAAACAGTACTTATTGTTAATACAGCAAGTAAATGTAATTTTTCGGTGCAATTAAGTTCGCTAGAAAAGCTCTATCAGGAATATAAAAATAGCGGTTTCACTATTTTAGCGTTTCCGTGTCATCAATTTGGCCAAAACGAGCCGCTTGATAACCTCGCGATTAAAGACTTTTATCAAGGGCAATTTGACGTGTCGTTCAAAGTGTTTGGTAAGGTAATGGTAAATGGGCCAGAGGCGCATCCGCTGTTTAATTATTTAAAGTCGCATACCCGTGGTATTTCGCAAAACCGCGCAGTAAAGTGGAACTTCACCAAGTTTTTAATTAACCCACAAGGTCAGCTCGTTGCACGTTATGCGCCGCGCACCAAGCCCGAAACGCTTAAACAGGTCATTGAGGCAAACTTACCTAGCGCACTAAACGCTAATAACTTAAATAACGCAAAAATAATACCCAACTTTAATGCATTAAAAGGCGCTTAATTATTCTAAATCAATAAACGGGTGGTTACTCAAGCATGCTTTATTAAACTAGTTTAAGGTTACGTATAATACCAATCAGCAATAATACTTAATCATTTTTAGGGGCTAAACGTGTCGCTATCTGTGTTAAAAAACTCTCATTTACGACTGCATGGATGCAGAAGGTAGAGCAATGCAGGAGCAATTGCCGAGAACAACTAAATAGCGAATTTTTTGCCTTGCTATCAACGCGTTTTTACATCCTCAAAATAGATCACTTGATTATGCGCATTGGTATAACAGCTAGGCTTTGGAGTAAATAACATGAACATTGCTTTTTTTAGTACGCAAAAATACGAGCAGCCTTTTTTTGAGCGCAGTATTAACAAACACCCACAAATAGAGATTTGTTACTTTGAGCAAGCACTGAACGAGCAAACAGCACTGCTTGCTAAAGGGTTTGATGCTGTGTGTGTATTTGTAAACGACACAGTTAACGCCCTCGTTATTGAGCACCTTGCTGAGCAAGGAATTAATACTATTTTACTTCGCTGCGCAGGGTTTAATAATGTTGATTTAGTGGCCGCCAAAGCACACAACATTAAGGTATTACGAGTACCCGCATACAGCCCAGAAGCCGTAGCTGAGCACTGTGTTGCACTTATGCTTACCCTTAGCCGTAAAACACATAAAGCCTATAACCGCGTACGCGAAGACAACTTTGATTTAAACGGTTTATTAGGCTTTAACTTACACGGCAAAACAGTTGGAATTATAGGCTGTGGCAAAATTGGCCTTGCCCTTTGTAATATTTTAAATGGCTTTGGCGCGCATGTTTTAGTGTGCGACCCTTATGCAACACCTGGCAATTACACCATTACCGATTTAGATTCGCTGCTTACTCAAAGCGATATAGTTTCACTGCACTGCCCACTGAATGAGCAAACACACCATTTAATAAACGACGATGCATTTAATAAAATGAAACCTGGGGTAATGCTAATTAACACTTCGCGCGGTGCGCTACTTAATAGCAAAGCGTGTATAAATGCGCTTAAAACTAAAAAGCTAGGGTATTTAGGGCTTGATGTGTACGAGCAGGAGTCGGAGCTATTTTTTAAAAACCATAGCGACGAGATAAACCAAGACGATATATTCTCGCGCTTAGTTAGTTTTAAAAACGTATTAATAACTGGCCACCAAGGCTTTTTTACTCAAGAAGCCCTTAGCGAAATTGCCAATACCACCATACAAAACGCTATGGAAATTAATGAACAAAGACCTTTAACCAATGAGGTTTTATAAAGCCGCGGCCCATTAATTTAGCTTTACCCGTTTTGCTATTTACATAACGGGTAAAGCTTAAAATACTTTAGCCAAACGCAACGTTTGCAAAAACAAGAGTCATTAATACTGGGCACACAAAACGAATGTATTGAGCAAACCAGTAATGCGTGCCGGTGCTGGCTTTATGAAGCTTATTACCGCGTTTCCACATCCAACCTGCGGTTATAAAATAAAATAGCCCCATAAGTGGAAGTTGGTACTGAGTAAATAGCATGATTACTAAACCAAATAACCACTCAAAATTTAATATTATTGCACTAGCGCATATTAACACCACTAGGCTAACGGCCCACGTTGCTTTAGTACGGTCTACGCGGTGGTTTTCTACTAAAAACGCTACTGGTATTTCTGTGGTAGAGATAGTAGATGTAACCGATGCAATCGACATAAGTACAAAAAACAGTAACCCAATTAGTAAACCAATTTCGCCCATGGTACTAAAAAGCTCTGGCAAAATAGCAAATATAAGCTGCCCTTCACCTATAAGTTTTCCGCCGCTAAACACCTCTACCCCGTTATGCTGCGCTACATAAATTGCAGGCACTATCAGTAAACCTGCTAAAAATGCCACACTGGTATCAAGTAGTGCAACGCTTGCAGTTAGTTTTGGCAGATTTGCATCTGGCTGCAGGTACGAGCCATAAATCATCATGCAGCCAACCCCTAATGAGAGCGAAAAAAACGCCTGCCCCATTGCAGCAATAATTAAATTTGGGTCAAGCACTTGGCTAAAATTAGGAATTAAATAAGCAGCAAACCCTTCGCTGGCGCCTTCTAAACTGGCTATATAAAAAATTAAGCCTATTAGTAGCACCAATAACAATGGCATTAAACGGCGTGACCAGGTTTCAATCCCAGATTTAACCCCTTTTAAAATAATACTGGCGGTTAAAATAAGCATAAGCGGCGTAAATATAAAATTACGCACCATAGAGTCGCTGTGCAAAAATTCGCTTGCTGCGGTAAAACCAAAAAATGTAGTAATAGGCTCTATCGCGTAAGAGAGCATCCACCCAGCTACAATAGAATAAAAGCTAAGCATAACCACAGCGCCCGCAAGGCCAATATATCCTGCGGCAGCCCCTACTTTTTTGTTGGTATTTTGCCACGCATTACCCAATGCTTTTACTGGGTTTGCTTGCGCTTGGTGGCCTAAATAAAGTTCGGTATAAAGCGCAGGTAGCGCAAGTAAAAATATAACTACAAAGTAAACCAATAAAAATGCACCGCCACCATGGTTGGCCGCCTGCGTAGGAAAACCCCAAATATTACCTAAACCCACTGCTGCGCCTGCAGCGGCTAAAACAAAACCAAAACGGCTTTGAAATCCATCACGCACTTGTGCCATACATCTACAAATTCTGTTATTCTTTGATTATTGTGAATTAAACCATATTTAATGCCAACTGAGTAATAAAATTGCTTTTGGCATAAATAAGCGCTGTTAACCGCTCATAATTACAGCACTCACTTATTTTAAGCGCGTATGACTAACCACTTTTTTAAAAACACCCTAAGTATTGCTCCCTCTTTTTATAGCGATTTATCCCCTAGCAACAATACTATTTTAGTGTTTAATGCCAACACACTAAATGTAGAACACCTTGATTTAACCCAATACCTAAGCCCATTTGAGCTAAGCGTTATAAATCGCCGTAAACGCATGCAAGCAAAGCAAGAATATGTAGCATCGCGCATATTACTAAAGCAACTTGCAAAGCATACTCAGCCCCAATACGCACACATACCGCTTAATAAAATGAGCACCCACTTTAATGAAAAATGCTCAAAACTGCAGCTCCATATAAACCACACCGTTATAAATACCTGTATTTCGCACTCGCATGGCTTAGTTGGCGTTGCACTTAATGTTACTAAGGCGGAGTTTGGCTTTGATATTGAAAAAATAAACTTAAAACGCCCATTCGAAAAACTCGCTAAGCATTTTTATCATAAGGCTGAAATTGCCTTAATTACCGCCCCTTTGGCTATAAAAGAGCAAGCTCAGAGCTTTTTTAGAATTTGGACCTTAAAAGAGGCACTCGCTAAAGCAACTAGCCGCCCAATAGCGCAATTGCTTAGCCCAAATGTATTTGATGAATTTTCTTTGTTAAACCTTACAGCATCGAGTAACACCATAACGGTTGCCAATGAGGAGTTTGATATAAGCGTGGCGCATAAAAAAAGCACCGACTGGCGGTGCTTTATACTTAATAACTTGGATACTTAATAACTTGGCTTTAAAAGCTTAAGCAGCGCTTTCTAATAAGCGGCTGTGTATTGCTTGTACCACGGTATCTGACTCGCTTTGCTCTACTAAAAAGCATAAGTTGTGCTTGCTTGCACCATGACAAATTAATCGAATATTAAACTCTTTTAATACGTTCATTAGGTTCATTTCGTGCTGGCGTAGCTGTATTTCAGAGCCTATAAGCGCCACTAAGGTTAAGTTGTTTTCAACCGATACATGACAAAATTCGGCCAATTTATCTAAACACGCTTGCTCAAGCTCAGGTCGCGAGGCATTAGGCGCGTTATCGAGCGTAATGGCAACACTAATTTCTGAGGTAGTAACTAAGTCTACCGATATATTAAATTCACTCAAAATGGTAAATACACGGGCCAAAAAGCCACTTGCTAATAACATTTCTGGGCTTTTAAGGGTTAGCAATATTTGGTTTTTACGCTGCGTAACGGCACGAATACCTGGCTGCTGCGATTTTTCACGCTCAATCCACGTTCCTCCGCGCTCTGGCTCGCGGCTAGAGCCTACAAATACATTAATATGGCTACGGCTTGCTGGTAAAATAGTTGCAGGGTGCAATACTTTTGCGCCAAATGTCGCCATTTCTGCGGCTTCATCAAAGCTTAAACGAGCAATTGGCGTTGCCTTAGCGCATAAACGTGGGTCGGTGCTAAAAATACCCACTACATCGGTCCAAATGTGTACACTTTTAGCGTTAATAGCCTCTGCTAATAACGCAGCGCTGTAGTCAGAGCCACCACGGCCAAGCGTTGTGGTTTGGCCAAATTCATCACTACCAATAAACCCTTGTGTAACTATTACTTGCTCATCTAATAACGGAATTAACAGATTTTTAGCCGCTTGTGCAGTGGCCGCAACATCGGGCGTTGCTTTACCAAATTGGCTGTCGGTTTTAAGCACTTTGCGTACATCAAACCTATCTGCATTTAAGCCTTTTAAGCGCAGCACTTGAGCAAATAAATAAGACGATAAACGTTCGCCAAAGCTAAGCAGCTCATCGTGTTGTTGATCAGTGGTGAGTGTTTCAAGGGCTAACGTTTGAAACGCTTTTAACGTCTCGTTAAAACCCACCGCTAAATCGGCATCAAGCGACAGCTCATCTAAAATAGCCTGTTGAATAGCCAATACGCCATCTATGTGTGCTTGGCGCTGCTCTTTACTAAGGTCGGGTTTGCACAGTGCAACTAAGTGGTTAGTTACGCCGGCACTGGCGCTCACAGCTACAATACGTACGCTTTTATCTGCAACAATAATTTCGCTGCAGCGACTCATCGCTTCAAAGTTTGCAACACTGGTTCCGCCAAATTTGGCAACGATGTAATCTGATTTTGCGCCTGATACTGTTTGTGGCACTGATTGGGTAGTCATTTCGTCTCCTTTCGCGGTATCCAAACCGCTAAAAAACAAGAAGAACTTGGCAAAGGAATGCAAATAAGATGTGTCCACTGCCAGAAGCTCTCCACCTAAGTTGGTGACAGTTTTGGGGATTCAGCCCCATAAACCGAAAAACACGGTTGACGTAACCTTGTTTTCCTCGGCGAGTACTTCCCTCTTTAATGGTTATGGGCGTTCGTCACCTACCATTAAATACCTAAGTATCGCACCTCTTCTGAATGTTGTATTAACCTGTGGCTAATAAAACAAAACCCCACTGTGTAGCGGGGCTTTGAAAGTTATCGTTTAGACGTCTAGCTGTCAAGGTGTTTTAGTTAATATAACGCGAATAATTTAGCCCGGGTTTACATTGCTGGCTACTTTTACAGCGCTTAATGTAACTCGCCTGTACGCCAGCTAAAAAAATGTGTAAATTAAGCCAGTTAATAACGAGTACTTTTTATTATAAAAATATAAAAACTACGCTCTGCTTTAAGTGTAGTTAACTCATTACTAGGATGTATCACCGCATTATGATCCCAGCTAAAAAGCTGCTTAATACCCTTAGCGAACACTGGGGTGTTTTAGAGCTATTATTTAAACGTTTTAAAATGGCCGACTTTAGCCTCAAAGACGTGCAAAACGCCATTAAGCAAAAACAGCCCACGTGGACAAACGAGCGCATATACAAAGAAACAAATCGTTTGCTCAATCAAGATATACTTATTCCATTGGCTAAATCATCCCAGCTTGAAATAAACCGCGCCATTGCCGATTTTGCGACCTTTTTATTACAAGAAGAACACCTAGGTTTAGCACAAGAAATTAGCGTTTTGGTTGATGATTTAGCACGCCTAGGAAACCGATTAGATAATGCCGGCGAAATAGAAGACTTTGACGATTTACGCCGCTACAGCCGCATTATGGATGATCGGGTACGTAAAATAATGAAGCTTTACGCGCACAACGAAAACGCTATTTTAAACATTGTTGAGCAAGCTAAATCTGATCACGCGGTGCAATCTTTGCAAAAGCGCTACAAAGCGGTAATAGAAGCCTTTGATGAATACATAGAGCCGATGCTTGAAATGGTCGATATTCGCGGTGACTTTCATGCCTGTTTTACACTTATTGAGCAACAAATAAGTAAGCAAATAGAGCACATTGAACGCTCAGGCAAAGCCTACAGCGACAAACGTATGCTTGAGCAATTGCGTACTCGTATACTCGAAATGCATTTAGTTGGCCGAGAAAGCTTACGCAAAAGTGCCGATATGCTTATGCCACTGCGCGAAGAGCTACGCCGTAATAACCTAATTACCCGCCAGGCAGCAAAAGTGCTTGGCCTTGTGCGTAAAAATGGCGTAGACAACATGCTAAGCGCGGTACAACCAAATTTTGTAAGCGATGCGCAGCGTTATTCGCTTGGCCAGCAGCGTCATATAGTTGCCTATATGGCAAGCTTGGTAGAATTTGAACACGAAGAATACCAGCTCCCAGAGCAACAAGACGTGCCGGCATTTGTTACGCCAAACATTCCTGATTACCACGATGTTAAAACAAGCTTTGCAAAACGCTTTAATAAAAAACGTAAAAAGCCCCAGCCATTACTGCAATTTTTAGATGAAAGCTACCCAGAATTAGACGCCGACGAAATGCTATTTTTATATCAAAAACTAGTCAGCGACAGTGAAATTCACATTAGCCAAAGCGATGAAAAAACACGCGTAAAAATTGCCGGCCAGCATTTTTCGTTATACCCATTTAATTCTGCGCCTCAGCCAGATACACAGGCAGACGAGTAACACATGACACATATAAACTTAGACGAGCTTACGCACCTACAAGCCATTAATAAAAAATTAGGTGCGGGTTACCATATTTGCGAACAAGACAACGTAATGTGGCAAGAGCTTGACCAGCACATAGAATCTTATAGCGCCTTATTTAGCGCCCTTGGCCACGATTTAAAACACGATAGCCGCGGCTTTTACTACTTTGCCAGCGACGAAAGCACGCCAAACATGGGGAAAATATCCCGTGCTATAGCACTGACTATTTACATTTTAATTGAGCATTTTGCCAATACGGGTAAAGACCCAATGCGTGCCCTATTTGATGAAGTAAACGATTTAGAACTGATGCAAACCTTAGTGCAAATTAATAAACACTTGTTTGATCAACTTGAGATATTTTCTGGCTCAGATTTACGTAAAGACGTATACCTGCGCATGGTACGTTTAGGCCTTGCCCGCGAAGTAGAAGGCGGCTTTATGCTACAAGCGCCTATACACCGCTATATAGATGCACTTATGGAAGTAAACGAAGAAACCTACATTACAGAGGACGAGCAATGAAAAACTTATACGGACTAAGTAAACTCGCCCTACTTAATACCGCAGGCTATGCAAAGTGTGTTATTCCGCTTGATAAAAGCAGCTCTATTTGTGCACCAAACAATACCGGTAAAAGCTCGGTTATTAACGCCCTACAATTTCCGCTAATAAACGATTTGCGCCTAACCGAATGGGACGGGCACGATTTAGATGAAACCCGTAAATTTTATTTTTCATCGGATCAGTCGTACATTTTGCTCGAAGCCAACCTCCCCCATGGCTCGGTGGTTATTGGTGTAGCAGGCCTTGGTAAAATAGCCGGTTACGCGCATCAGTACTTTTGTTATCAGGGCAAACTTGATTTAGCGCAGTACACGCAAGGTAATACCATTATTAAGTTTACCAAGCTGTTTAATCATTTAAAAACGCAAGGTTACAACCCTATAGAGCTTAAAGCACAAGAGCTAAACGCCCTGCTTACCGGCGGCGCAACCCCTTTTGACGGCGACATTAATTTAAAAATGATCCCGCTTAATAACGTGCAAGACTCCGCCATTTATAAAGAAATTTTTAGGCGTATTCTTAACTTACACAAATTGGGTGCAAGCGATGTTAAACGCTTTATGCTACGTGTGTTTGAACGCCATATGTCTAACTCTAAAGTGGACTTTTACGAGGTATGGCGTCGCTCGTTTGATAAAGTAAATCGGGCTAAACGCGAATTAAAAGCGCTTGAATCAATGCAAGAGCCAATAACAGCGCTTGAATCAATGCTTGAGAACCAAACCGTGCTTAAAGGTAAGTTAGCAGCCTACGCGCCTAAAATTGATCAAGCATTAATAGACTTTGATACCTACCAAGAAGAGCAACTAAGCGAACTAGCCATTGCCCTTGAAGACATAGAGCACGAAAAACACGAGTTTGAGCAAAAGCAAAGCTTATACGTACAGCAATCGCGCGATATAGAGCGCAGGCAAACCCAAATAGAGCAATGGTTTTTAGATTACAGCGCTCTTAAAAGCGAATTTGAACTGGTAAATAAAGCCACCCTTAAAACCACCCTTGGCCAACTTAAGCAAGACTACGAGTCGCTTTCGCACTCTATTACCAGCGCACAAGGGCAAAGCCTACACACGCTTGATTACCGCATTAGCGAAACTCAAAAGCAAATTAAAAGCTTAAAACTGCAGCTTAAAAACCTTGAGTTTAATTTGTTTACTCGAATGCGCGAAGACCTATCACTTAAAGAGGTCGAAGAAATATCACGCGTATTAAACCCCGATATACTCTCGTTTGCCACCACCAGCAATGGCGATATAACCATTGATGATGAAAACGCCTTTGGGGAATTTTTATCGCTATTAAGCGAAAACGTTAAAGGCGGTGTACTAACGCTTCCAGGGGCAAGCATTAAACTTAAAAAACTTTCGCCAGTGCAAATGCAAAGCGGCGAAAACAAAGCCCAGCTTAGCGCTCAGCTAGACGCGCTGGAACGCTCGTTAAAAGAGTTTAAACAACAGCGCGAAGTAGCCGCTAACGTGGCCGATAAACAAAAAGAAAAAGATGCACTTTACGATGAGCTAATGAGCGCAGAGAGCGCCCTTAAACGCTTAGAGCAATTTGAGGTAATGCAGCAATCGGTAGAAGCGCAATCCATGCTAAAAGAGCAGTTATTAGCAGAGCGCGAACAAGTTGACGACTACCTACAAGACATTCAAAAAAATAGTGGCTCAATTGCAGACAGGCGCTCGTTAATTAAATCTAAGCAAGAGCAAATTAATCGCCAAACCGAGCGCCTACGCCAAGTTAAAAGCGAGCGAATTGACCACACGCTTGATTTATACAGCGGTAAAGTAACCCCGTATATGATTGATATAAAAGTCGATTTTGATAACTTAAGCGACTTAGTACATCACTTTAATAAAGACTGCCAAGAGCTGCGCAACTTTGACATAAACGTACGTAATACCTATTTGCATGTATATAACGCGGGTATTACTAAGTTCGATAACGAAAACGACGAATTTACTAAATACCAAAAGTTGATTAGCGCGTTTCATAACCTTGATAACGAACGCGATGCCGTTGAGCGCCAGGGCCGCGTAGCCCTAACCGAAGTAGCCGCCACAATTAAAGGCTTGCGTGAAGACCTAGACCGCCTTCGCCGCGAAATGAACAGCTTTAATAAAGGCATAAGCCAGCACCGTATTTCTAACCTTCAAGCGTTTAAAATTAACGTAATACCGCGCAAAATGCTGGTTGATAGTATTGATACCATTATCAGCACGTCGCATCAGTTTGAACAAGGCGACACCCTTGATTTATTAAGCCAAGAACCTTACAGCGAAAGCGCGGTAAACGAAGCAAAAGATCACCTAATAAAACTTGCCTCCGACAAAGCGGGCCTTACATTAACTGACTTATTTGATATTCGTTTTGAAGTGGTTAACCGCGCTGGCGAAACAGAACACTTTGAAAAAATCGATTCAGCTGGCTCAAACGGGACCCGTATTACTATTAAGTTATTATGTGGCATGTTGTTTATTCGTTACTTATTAAGCGATCAGGAACAAAACCTTTACCGTATACCTATTTATATTGATGAAGCGGCAGACATTGACCCCCAAAACCAAAAAGCAATCATAGAAACGGCACTAAGCTTTGGCTTTGTGCCAATTTTTGCCTCGGTTAAGCCGCAGGTAAGCTGTGATTACATTGTACCTATTCGTTCAGTAAAAGATGGCGCCCAAAACTGGGTAGACGAAAAAGACTGGATTGAAGTTGAACACAATTAATTGGCCGTTAAGGCAAACCAACTAAACTAAAATATAGGACGTTAAACTAATACACATTTAAACGATGTGTGTTATTTTAAATTAACGCATTTTATTGGAGCAAAGGTAATGAAAAATATACTTATTGTTGCAGCGCTGACATTACTTACAGCCTGTACGCAAACCCCAGACTGGGATTACGACAAATCAGCCAACTTTAGTAATTTTAAAACATTTGCTTGGGTAGAAAACGCGAGCCTAACCAAAGACACCACAAACTACCAAATTAACGGCTTAATGGAAAAACGTGTACGTACTGCCGTTAATAAAGAGCTTAGCCAAACATTAGGTATGAGCTTAGTAGACCCAACCCAAGCTGACGTACTAGTTAACTACCATGCATCGGTAGATAAAGAGCTAGAAGTAGACAGCTTTAACGTAGGCTACGGCGCACGTTGGGGATACTGGGGTACGGGTTTTCAACGCGACATTAGCGCCCGCGAATACGAAGTGGGTACGTTAGTAATTGATATTATTGACCGCGAATCAAACCAACTTGTATGGCGCGGCGCAAAAGAAGGTCGTTTAAAGAAAAAACAATCGCCTGAGCAACGCGAAGCATCAATTAAAGAAACAGTCGCTAATATTTTAAGCAACTTCCCGCCGCAAAAGCAGCAGTAAGTTAAAATTAGCGCTATGTAAGTTTTAAAAAGCTCACAGTATGTGAGCTTTTTTTGTAGGTGTTTATTTTTGGGACTTCAGATTTAAATAATTATGAGCTGCGCTCATCACGTCAGCAAGCTGCACGTCTACGAAACATCTGTTCAGCTTACCTGTAAACGCTAGGCTTTATTTTATCTGTAGATACCATCTCTCATTTTAAGCTTCAAGGTCGTACTTAACTTACTTGGAGCTTAAACGCTTCTTGGTTTTTTATTACACCAAAACATATATGGATGAGCTTTCTCATATTCGCACATACA